>JBILYP010000016.1:0-64788 GCA_044377675.1 Crocinitomicaceae bacterium | reverse complement strand
CATTTAATCGATCCGCAAAACAATACGGTGACGGTTCGTGAAATTGTGTTGCAATTATACATGGTTAAAACCATTTGTTGATATTATTTATCATTTAGGGGCGGATTTAAATCCGCCCCTAAATATTTAAATGTGTTTGGATTATCCATTTCAATGGATTTCATTTTGTGCATTTAATTGATTCGGAAAACAACGCGGTTACGGTTCGTAAAATTGTGTTGCAATTATACATGGTTGACACCATTTGTTGATATTATTTTTATTTAGGGGCGGATTTAAATCCGCCCCTAAATATTTAAATGTGTTTGGATTATCCATTTCAATGGATTTTATTTTGTGCATTTAATTGATCCGCAAAACAATACGGTTACGGTTCGGAAGATCGTGTTGCAATGATAAATGGTTGAAACCATTATTGATTTGTGATTATTTTACCCATAGGGTCGGGATTAATCCCGCACCTATGGGTTTAAATGTGTTTGGATTATCCATTTCAATGGATTTTATTTTGTGCATTTAATTGATCCACAAAACAATACGGTTACGGTTCGTAAAATTATGTTGCAATTATACATGGTTGACACCATTATAAACCGTTAATTTACCCCATAGGCTCGCGATTATTTATCGACCGAAACGAAAGTGTAGGTGGAATCCCGAGCCTATGGGGTTTAATTGATTATCACTCTTTTTTCTCTTGATTGTCCCACCGAGAAACATTTTGAACTCCCTCTACTTGTTCAAATTTTTGCATCAATAATTCTAAATGCTCGGTATCATATACCATTACACGAATTTTACCTTCAAAAATACCATCTTCCGTATCAAAAGCAATGCTTTTCATGTTTACGTTATTCTCCTTGGAGATAATTTCTGTCAATTTGTTTACCAAACCTATTTGGTCAATTCCCATAATCTTTATAGCTGCTTCACGTTCAATCAGTTTCTCAGATTTCCATTGTGCTTTGAGGCAACGATACGCCATTTTAGACATCATGTTTTCCGCATTGGGACAATTGAATCGATGAATTTTAATCCCATCAGAAATGGAAATGAACCCAAATACCTTATCCCCGGGAATTGGGTTACAACATTGCGCTATTTTATAATCAAAGCCATTGAAATCATCTCCAATGATTAACGTATCTTCTTTACTGTTTACAAAAGTTGTTTCTTCCTGGTCGATTTTTTTATTGGTGATTTTCGTTACTTTCTTTTGAAGAATTCCATTTGATTCATCAATATCCCGTAATTTGGAAAGATCTATTTTCCCTTTAGCTATGCGGAAATACAATTCAGTTGCACTTTGAACACCAAAGTAATGCGTTAGAAAAGTAATGTTCTCGGAATTAAATTTAAGGTTGTGTTGTTTGAATTTTCGAGTTAATATTTCTTTGCCATCTTGCGCAATAATTTTCCGTTCTTCGTTTAAAGAGGATTTAATTTTTTGCTTTGCTCGAGCTGAAACAACAAATCGCAACCAATCCTCTGAAGGTTTTTGCTTGTTAGATGTAATTATTTCTAATTGATCACCATTTTGCAATTGATAACTTAAAGGTACTAATCGGTTATTTACTTTCGCTCCAATGCATTTATTTCCAATATCAGTGTGAATATCAAACGCAAAATCTACGACTGTTGATCCAACTGGTAAGACGCGTAATTCCCCTTTTGGTGTAAAAATATAAATTTCATCATTGAACAAATTGGATTTAAATTCATTGACAAAATCAAGGGCATTTGAATCTGCACTTTCCAATAAATCACGTATTTCTGTAATCCACCGATCGAATTTGTTGTCGTCATTTTTAGACTCTTTATATCGATAATGAGCTGCAAAACCTTTTTCTGCTATTTCATCCATTCGTTTAGAACGAATTTGAACTTCTACCCATTTTCCTTGTGGAGACATTACTGTTGTGTGCAGGGATTCGTAACCATTAGCTCTTGGTGTTGATATCCAATCACGTAGGCGTTCCGGGCTCGGTTGATAAAAATCGGTAACTAAGCTGTAAATCCTCCAACAATCTGGTTTTTCAAGCTCAACAGGAGTTTCAACAATGATTCGAACAGCAAAAATATCATACACTTCTTCAAATGGAATGTCTTGGTCTTGCATTTTTTTCCATATGGAGGAAATGGATTTTGTTCTAGCTTTTATCTCAAATATATATCCTTCATGGAGCAATGTTTCCCTAATTGGAGTTACAAATCGTCTAATGAACCTATTTCTAACATCTTTCGAACTTTTTAAGCTTGATTCAATTTTTAGATAGGCTTCCGGCTCGCAGTAGAGCATGGATAAATCATCCAATTCGATTTTCACGGCATACAAACCCAAGCGATGAGCCAATGGGGCGTATAAAAATTTGGTTTCAGATGCAATTTTTAATTGTTTGTCCGGTCGCATACTGCCTAGCGTTCGCATATTGTGTAAGCGATCTGCCAATTTTACTAAAACTACTCGGAAATCATCCGATATAGTAAGAATCATTTTTCGGAAATTCTCTGCCTGAACTGATGCATTTTCATCAAAAACTTCTGGAATTTTTGTTAAACCATCGATTACTCTTCGTACTTTTTTTCCAAATGAATCTTCGATATCTTGGAGGGTGATATACGTATCTTCCACAGTGTCATGCAACAAGGCACATGCCACAGCCGTAGCATCCAAATCCATTTCTTCGGCGCAAATTCTTGCTACAGCAATTGGATGGTAAATATAGGGTTCTCCCGATTTTCTTCGGATATCTTTATGTGCTTCTAGCGCCATATCAAATGCCTTCCGGATCAGTCGAGTTTCTTCACGACTTCTATCCTTCATTGCTCTCATCAGTCCTTTGAAAGCGTTTAGAATTTCTTTTCGCTCCTGAACCAAATCAATTTCCGGATATTCTTTTGACACGATTACAATTATTTAGCAGGTAATATTTTTGCTGAAACTTCTCCAAAACCAATTCGAACTCCATTGGCTTCGCAATGACCGCGCATAATTACTGTATCATTATCAGCAATAAACTTTCGTTCTGAACCATCTTTCAGCGTTAGTGGTTTCGTTCCTCTCCACGCTAATTCTAACATAGACCCATAACTGTCTGGTGTAGCCCCCGAAATTGTTCCAGAACCCATAAGATCACCACAACGTACGTTACAACCGTTCACTGTATGATGTGCTAATTGCTGTGCCATATTCCAATACATATATTTGAAATTAGAATTGCAAATAGTCGTTTCTACTTCGTTTTCAGGCTGTAATCCTACTTCAAGATGAATATCGTATGATTTTTTTCCTTCAAATTTAAGATAGGAAAGTACTTCTGGATTTTGGCTTCCTGTTTCCACAGCAAATGGTTCCAATGCATCTAATGTCACAATCCATGGGGAAAGTGAAGAAGCAAAGTTTTTCGCCAAAAATGGTCCTAGCGGCACATATTCCCAGGCTTGAATGTCGCGTGCAGACCAATCATTGAATAAACACATTCCGAAAATAAAATCTTCTGCTTCACTGGTCGAAATTGAATCTCCAAGTGGTTTTCCATTGAAGGTAACAAATGCCATTTCTAATTCAAAATCTACTTGTCGCGATGGTGCAAATATGGGGTCAGCGTTTGGATCTGGTTTGATTTGTCCTTTTGGACGATGAATGTCTTGTCCTGATAAAATAACCGAACTAGCTCTTCCGTGATAACCTACCGGAATCCATAACCAATTGGGCAACAAAGCATTTTCAGGGTCACGAAACATCATTCCAACATTGGTCGCATGTTCTTTACTTGAATAGAAATCCGTGTAATCTCCAATTTGTACAGGCATTTGCATGATAACGTCCTCTTCCGGAATTAACACCTGATCGGCCTTTTCTTGCATTTCAAAGTTATCTACTTGCAATAATTCCGAAATTCGATTACGTAAATCACGGCAGGCAACCTTTCCTTTTTTCATCATTTCATTCAGAAAGCAGGAAGAAAAATCAGTTAGTGCAAAAGGTAAATTACTTAAGTAGCCTAAATTATGAACCACTGTCAAGTCAAGGATGTGATTTCCGATTCTTACTCCAACACGGGCATCTGAATAACTCGTTTTAAAAATCCCAAAAGGTAAATTCTGAATAGGAAAATCCGATCCTTCAGGAATTTCAACCCATGAAACTAATTGGGGGTTATTTGCTTTAATCATTTTTAAGTTTTTTGTTCTTTTAAACGTTAAATCTAAAATGCATTAGATCTCCATCTTCGACCACATATTCTTTTCCTTCTACCTTAAATTTTCCAGCCTCTTTTACAGCTACTTCTGTTCCTAGTGTTACAAAATCGTTGTATTTCATTACTTCAGCGCGAATAAATCCTTTTTCAAAATCGGAATGAATTACTCCCGCCGCTTGAGGTGCTGTCATTCCTTTTCTGATGGTCCATGCGCGTACTTCTTTAACACCAGCAGTGAAATAGGTTTGTAGATTCAATAGGTAATAAGCAGAACGAATCAAACGATTCACTCCTGGTTCTTCAAGTCCTAATTCATCCAAAAACAATTGACGTTCATCGTAGGTTTCCAATTCTGTGATATCAGCTTCAATTTTTGCTCCAATAACCAAAACTTCTGCTTTTTCGTGCTCCACTGCTTTCCGAACTGCATCCACATGGTGATTTCCAGTTTTTACGGATGCCTCATCCACATTACAAACGTACATTACAGGTTTAGAAGTTATCAATTGGAATTTTTGAATGATTTCGAATTCTTCCTCTGTAAAATCTAACCCACGAACCGAAAGCCCTTTTTCTAATCCTTCTTTAATTTTGAAGGACAGTTCATTTTCTTTAACTGCGTCTTTATCCCCAGATTTGATCACTCTGGACAAACTGCTTATTTTTTTTTCGATTGTTTCCAAATCTTTAAGTTGCAGTTCAATATCAATAATTTCTTTGTCACTAACGGGGTCAACACGACCATCTACGTGAATGATGTTTCCATCGTCGAAACAACGTAACACATGCAAAATGGCATCTGTTTCACGAATATTTGCTAAGAACTGATTACCTAATCCTTCTCCCTTGGATGCTCCTTTTACCAAACCGGCAATATCAACAATCTCCATAGTTGTTGGGACCACACGTTCTGGATTTACTAAAGATTCAAGTTTTTCCAACCGCGGATCAGGAACAGAAATAGTTCCGATATTGGGTTCAATTGTACAAAATGGAAAATTAGCAGATTGCGCTTTTGCATTCGATAAGCAATTGAACAATGTTGATTTTCCTACATTCGGCAAGCCGACAATTCCACATTTTAGTGCCATAATAATTTTCAAATAGATTGCAAAGATAAGCATTATACCAACAGACTCAAATGAAAAAGAAATCGATTAAATGCTTAATTTTGCATAAAAACTAGAAAAATGTCAGACGATAAAAAGATTATATTTTCAATGGTGGGGGTTTCGAAGCAAACACCCCAAGGAAAACAAATTATAAAAAACATTTACTTATCATTCTATTATGGAGCAAAAATCGGAATCATTGGTTTGAATGGTTCAGGTAAATCGACCGTTATGAAAATCATCGCTGGCTTGGATCAGTCATATCAGGGAGATGTTGTTTTTTCTCCTGGATATACGGTTGGTTATTTGCCCCAAGAACCTGAGCTAGATGCTGATAAAACAGTGAAGGATGTCGTGATGGAAGGTGCTCAAGAAACCGTTGATGTGTTAAAAGAATACGAGGAAATCAACAATGCATTCATGGATGAAGAAATTTTGAATGACCCAGATAAAATGGATAAGTTGATTGCTCGTCAGGGGGAAGTTCAAGACAAAATTGATGCTTTGGATGCCTGGGAATTAGATACAAAACTCGAACGAGCGATGGATGCTTTGCGTTGTCCACCAGACGATCAATTGATTGGAACTCTCTCAGGAGGTGAAAAACGCCGTGTGGCATTATGTCGCTTGTTGTTACAAAACCCGGATATTTTATTATTGGATGAACCTACCAACCACTTAGATACTGAATCGATTGATTGGTTGGAGCAACACTTACAACAATATAAAGGCACAGTCATTGCTGTAACCCACGACCGTTATTTCTTGGATAATGTAGCTGGATGGATTTTAGAATTAGATCGAGGAGAAGGTATTCCTTGGAAAGGAAATTACTCATCATGGTTGGAGCAAAAAGGCAATCGATTAAAAGAGGAAGAAAAATCGGAATCTAAGCGTCAAAAAATGCTTGCGCGAGAATTGGAATGGGTGCGCATGAATCCTAAAGCGCGACAAGCGAAAAGTAAAGCACGTCTCACGAATTACGATAAAATGATGGCGGAGGATTCGAAAGAAAAAGAAGCACGATTGGAGCTTCCAATTCCGAATGGTCCACGCTTGGGAATGAATGTAATTGACGCAGAAAACGTGGCAAAAGCATTTGGAGATAAATTGTTATACGATAATTTGAATTTCAAATTGCCTCCAGCAGGAATTGTAGGTATAATAGGTCCAAACGGTGCGGGCAAAACAACCATCTTTAAAATGATTATGGGACAATTGGATGCTGATGCTGGAACTTTTTCAATAGGTGAAACGGTAAAAATCGGTTATGTAGATCAAACCCATAAAGATATTAATCCAGATAAAACGGTATATGACGTTGTTTCCGATGGATTGGAATATATAGAAGTAGGTAATCAGAAAATTATTTCTCGGGCCTATCTTTCTAAATTCAATTTCAATGGATCCGATCAAAACAAGAAAGTGGGAATATTATCGGGAGGAGAGCGAAACCGTTTACATTTGGCAATGACTTTGAAAACAGAAGCAAATGTACTTTTACTGGATGAGCCAACAAATGATATTGATGTAAATACTTTGAGAGCTTTGGAAGAAGGAATTCAAGATTTTGCGGGTTGTGCTGTTGTTGTATCTCACGACCGTTGGTTCTTGGACCGTATTTGTACACATATTTTAGCTTTTGAAGGCGATTCTCAAGTATATTGGTTTGAAGGTAGCTATTCTGAATACGAAGAAAACCGCAAAAAACGCTTGGGAGATACAGGTCCGAAACGAATCAAGTACAGGAAGTTGGTGAAGTAGGGGATTATTTTTTTAACCAACGAATGATTTCTTGGTCAAAATCGGATGTTATTTGTTGTATTTTATTAAATTTTTCATATTCTTCAATGGCTTTTTTGTCTGCTTGAAATATTGAAATAGAATTAGTTTTGCAATAAGCGATATCATTTGGATTTTAGAGTAAGGTCACAATCGATCTAAACTTATTTTTTATTTTTTACGCAACGTATTGATTGAGGGTGGTAAATATGTCTCCGATCAAAAGTCTCTTCAATATCAGAGGGGAAAATAAGTGATAAATCATATTCTAATTTACTATTTTTCTTGTCACCTAACCAAAAAATACTTGTTTCGCCCATACCCCAACTTCCGCCAAAAGGATCATGAGTTCCACCGAGTTGAATAATTAATAGCTTAGATACCTTATCCAAGCTGTTGTTGTTTAAAATTTCAACCCAATCAACACTGTCTGATATATGCCAACCTTCTGGTGCAAGTCCTCGTTTATCTCTAATGGCAAATCCATTATACAATTTCCCATATTTTTTTCCAAATTTTTTATTGAAATCATAGTAACAATAGGCAGGAATGCTATCGTTCATAGCTTTTTCCCAATCTTCAATTGATTTAGCCTCAAAAATTTTATCACCATTATTAAATTTGCTTACATTTAAATTTTTTGACATCCAAATGGTTTTGCCTATTTCAATTGTTCCGTATTTATTATTTTCAATATCAGTTACTTGAGAAAATAGAATATTGACCTTTAAAAGAATAAGAAATAGGAAAATTTCATTTATAAATAATGATTTGTTTTTCATTTTTAGTGTTTATGTTTAGGTAATTTACTGATGATAGATAAAAATTTAAAAAACTCTAAAACAAGATTCCTATTAATTTAGTGAATCAATGGTTTTTTCAACTCAACTATAATCTACAATCATTTATGTTTTCAATTAATTACAAAGGTAAATATAGCAATTTATTTTTATCACTTTTGTTCTTGTTGAAAGTTTAATCTCACTCCCGATTCTTCGAATCAATACTTATCGTGACCGAGCCATCATTAACCAATGAAACCTGCATATCAGCGCCAAAAACTCCCGTTTTAATTGTGGTAGAGTGGTGATAGTTCTACCAAGAAGGATTCGTATAATGGAATGGTAATATCTGGTTTTACTGAACGAATAAAACTTGGACGATTTCCTTTTTTAGTGGAAGCAAATTTGTGGCTTGAATTCAGCGATGTATTAAAATTGTAATTTTTTATTTAATTAAACAGAAATGAAATAAAAGAGTAATTTTATGACTCAAACAATTAATAATGCAAAATAATTATCTAAAATCTATACTCACTGTTATAGTAGTTCATTTTTCGATTTCTCTTTTTAGTCAGTTATCTGTCTCTAATATCTATGATATGACCTCAACTGGAGGTGTTTTTACCAGTAATTTCTTCAGAACTGTTGCAGTAGATGTTAACGGTGATGTTTGGGCTGGAACCAATGGTCAGAAATTGTATCGATTCAATGGAAATGTATGGGAGCCTGCGACGACTTTTACAACACAAAGCTTTAGATATATTACCCCAAATCCAAATGGAGGTATTTGGGTTGCGCAAAGTGGCAGCACAGGTACCGACGCAATTAATGGTGGTGTCGACTTTTTGGATTCTACTTATGTTAGAACTCATTATGGATCAATTGATGGACTAGTTTCAAGGTTCACAACGTCACTTACAAGAATGGATAATGGAGATATTATTGCTGTTCACGCTCCAAACACCACTGGAGGTGTTGTAAGTGGAGGGGGAATCAATATAATTTCTAATGGTAATGTAAGTTCCATTTTGAATGGATTACCTTCAGGTACTTTTGCCAATGATCGAAAATGTTATGCTGTAGGGTCTAATGGAAGTAGCGAATTTTGGGTTGGGGTTGAAAGAGCCTGTAATACTTCAGGGGTTTGTAATTATGGTTACATTGCCAAATATGATAACTTAGGAAATCACCTAGGAAATATTGATATTTCCAATTCGCTTATACCTTTTACGAATACTTCTGCATCAACAATTGTAAGATCCATTCATTTTAAGAATAATAAAGTATTTGTAGGATTATTTTCAGGCGGGATTGCGGTTTATGATTTGACATTCAATACATGGACTATGGTTAATGAAACAAACTCACTTTTTCCGGCAGGCGCGTCAGTGAACAATCAAGCTATTTATTCGGTTGGATCAGATGTATATATTGGAACAACAGCAGGTTTATTAATTTATAATACAAATCTACCCTTAACGAACTCCTCTTCTTATCAGTTAATAAATACTGGATTACCGAGCAATAGTATAAACGGAATTTCTCAAGCTCCTGATGGTCATATTTGGTTGGCAACAAGTACTGGTATCGTTGAAATGGCATCAAGCTCTATTTCAGGAACGGTTAATAATACAAGTGTGGGTTATTTATTAGGTACAATAGCACATTTTCCATTGCAAAATGCAAAAGTTTATATACGTGACATGTGGACCTCAACTTATTTGGATTCAGCAATAACAAATGTTTCTGGAACCTTCAGTTTTCCAGTTCCTGCTACTTCAAATCCTATTAAATTAGAGGCATATTATTATGACAATATTGATACTTTTTCCTGTATCATTGAAAATGTAGTTCCATCTAACATAAATGTTAACTTATCCAAGAATTTGTATGAACAAGTTCGGGATTCTTTACCAACAATGGGATCGTTTTCTGCACAAATGAACTACTTTTGGGATTTTGTAAACCTACCTGGTAATTTCAGCGGGTATGATCATCAAGTATTAATTAACGCTGTCAATCAACTTAAACATTTAGGTCCTACTGATCCAGATGGTCAACTTGAAGCGTTAGCTCGGGCTGTAATTTTTATTGAAGTAATGAAAAAATATGGTAATGAGGCTTGCGAATTATCATCCAATACTGTTTCTGCAACTTTTGATTTCTTTAAGGCTGTTTATGCTGATGTTTATGGTAAATCTAAGCTTAATTCAGATTCTTATGTTTCTAATTTATTATCAAATGCACAAAAAGCATTGATACAATCAAATCTAGATCAAATAAAAAACAATGTAAACTTTTTAATTTCAAAATCTTGTGCATACATCAATGATGCTAGTTTAAGACAACAAGTAGAAGCTTCACTAAAGGCTATTACGACAGTAATTATGAAGGCTGCTGAGAAAAAAGGACTAACCACATCTGCTAGTGATTTAATTGTTGATGAAGCAAAAGAATTTGTCAAAGATGTTATCGTTGAAATTTTTTCAAAAGCATTATTCGAAGAATATTATATTGATAAAACAAAATCTAATTTAAATCCAGCGAATACCAATTTAACTGATGGCTTTACAACTTCGACATTTAATACGGCTATAACGACAGCGCAAGATAATATTACCAATACTGAATCATTAGATTCTGCCGCTATGTCACAGATGGTCAATTTTAATTATATCGCACAATCGGCGGAAAATAGCCAATCTTTTCTTAATTCCATGGCCACAATTTGTGCGTTTACAGGAGTTGGAATTGGATATGCAACTGTTTTAAAATCATTAGGCACCGCAGCTCAAATATTAAAATACGCTTATTTAGCAAAGTCAATATCAAAAGGAGCTTTTAGATTACGAACGCTAACTGTAGAAAATAATCTTGCTTCAGGTCAAACATTCACGCCCATGTTGAATACAATTCCGGATAATAATTTTGAACCTATTTCTATGGTGGAATTAAATACTAAAATTACTGACTATAATAATCAACTTCAACTTACACTTGACTTTGTTCAAAATAGCAATCGAGTTGATGCTTTTAGTTCAATGTTGCAATTATATCAATTAGATTCAATTTTGAATAAAGAATATTACATCGTTTCTTCTAGTTTATTAGCTTCCGCATCACAATATCATGTAAATACGGGTAATGGAGATTATCTGACTGAGAATATTGTAATTGGTGGGATAGAAGAAAATCAGCAAAAAAGAAATGGACTTTATAATTTTTTCAGTGCATATGTAATCGATAGTACAGATGTAAGTATTGTTGATTCAATTGTTTTTTTCGGAAATGATGTAATTACAACTAGTTTGGACTTATATGATTCTCTTTCTTTCTATAATTTAGAGTTAGAAAATATTCCAATTGAGCCTCATCTTATTGATCTTGGAATCATAAGTCAAAGTAGTTTTTCACAAGGAGAAACTAAAAACATAAAGGCTGTGGTCAGAAACATTGGTCAAACAGATATTAATGACGTTTACGGTAAATTTTATATTAGCGGAGGTTTCACTGCAATACAGGATTCTATTTACTTAGGAACAATTAGTGCCAATCAAATTGATACTTTCGATTATCAAATCTCCGCTCCAAACTTTGATACAATTGTTCATTTTATTATTGATGTAAATTCAACTAATGGTGTAGTTGAAGGTATTGGTGGGGCCCTTATCGTTAACGGAGGTAATACAGTCCAAGTTAGTGAAATCGAAATCGAAAAATCGTTTGTTAAATTGTGGCCTAATCCTGTTAAAAATGAGTTGAGTATTTCAACCAATTCAAATGCCTTTAATTTGCAAATATTTAACTTGCAAGGTAAGTTGATGCATTCAAGCTATTCAAATGGCTCTGCATTAACTGTTGATGTACAGCGTTTTGAAAATGGTTTATATTTAATTCAAGGTGTTAAAGACGGTTCGCTCCTATTTCAAGATAAATTCATTAAATTATAAATCCATAAAGCTTGTGAATATAAAAATGAGCTAACTGGTTGAATTAAAAAGAGAAAAAATTCTACAACCAACTAAAACTACATAGTTGGTTTCAGGGATTGATGAGGTTTTGGTAATAAATAATCAGTTGAATTTAAAAGTTGGTCAAGTATTAGTGGTCTAATTTTGGATCAACCCCCAACAAAAAAGTCCTAATCGATTTCTCAATTAGGACTTTCAATATTGAAAAGTAGAAATTAATCTTTCTTGTTCGAATCTTTAATTTTTCCGTTTACTTTTTCTCTTTTTTTCATGCGCTCAATTTTTTTCTGAGCGATAGTTAATTCCAATTTGGTGTATTGTTCAGAGGTTAACACATTTTTCAACATCGACATTCTAGCTTCATTGTTCGACTTTAGAATCTCGTTTTTCTGAGTTTCTGGAATCGTGTTATCTGCAGTTACTCTTTCATTTTTCTGCATTATCCCTAAGTTTATTTCTTTAACTTTTGATGTTTGATCATCAGTTAGCGATAACTCAGTTTTCATTCGCATTGTTTGATTGGTTGCGCGCTCTTCAGCTGTTTTCTGACCAAAGCTAAGCGTAGAACTCAATAAAACGAATCCTAGTACAAGTGATTTTAGTGTTTTCATAAATTAAATTTTGACTTCGAATTTACAAATAATATGCCAACTTAACAATGAAATGGCCAAAACTTCTTTTCTGCATACTCAAATACTTAGAATCAAAATCTTACCTTTGTTGCACTATGATTGAGTCCCACGAAAACAGCTTCTTTCCACCAAAACCAATTTTATCAGAGAATAAAGAAACGACTAATTGGCTAAAGACGGTGTTTTCCATACTTTTATTTATAGGAACTTTCATGCTGATTTTTGAAGAAAAGATTTCATTCGTATTGATGCTGGTACTTGTATTGTTTCTCCATGAGTTGGGACATTTTCTGTTGATGAAATTGTTTAAGTATGAAAATGTAAAAATGCTTTTCGTTCCTTTAATGGGGGCTTTTGTGCAAGGCAAAAAGAAACAATATTCTCAGTTTGAAAGTTTGCTGGTTGTTGGTGCTGGTCCTTTTCCGGGAATGGTTTTTGGTATTTTGTTTCTTTATCTGTGTCAAGTGAATTTTGATGCCAATTTCTTTCTAATAGCCATTTTGTTTTTGGCATTGAACATAATCAATTTACTTCCGCTAGACCCCTTGGATGGTGGACAACTTTTTAAACTTCTCTTGCGAAAAAATTCTGATTTATTCTTGTTGATTTTTTCCTTTACCTCCTCCATGATTTTGATAGTATTGGGTTTATATCTTGAAAATTGGTATTTGACGGCCTTTGGCTTTTTTATGGGTTTTCGGGTTCAAAACATGCAAAAGAATTATATCATTCGCAAAAGTTTGAAGAAAGAGAATATTAATTTCACGAAAGATTATAACGATTTAACCAATCAAGAATATTCCCAAATTAAAGAAATTATTCTAGATAGCTCAAAAACGCTCAAAAAATTCAAGGATATGGACGAAGGGGATGATGCTGACAAATTAGTCGCTCAAGAAGTAAACTCTATTTTAATAACTCCAATGACCATAGATGCTCCGTTTTGGTTAAAAGGAATCATTTTAGTTATCTGGATCTCCTCTTTTATTCTTCCGATTTATTTCATCGCTCAAATCGATACTAGTGTTTTTGATTATGGTGTTTTTATTAAATGAGAAAGTACGCTTTTTACATGAGTCTGGTTATGGTGTTATAAAATCTGTCCTGGCAGGGAACCGGTATTTGGTTGAAAATGAATCAGGTATTGAGCTCGTTGTTTATAGCCATGCACTTGTGAAAATTTACAGCGAAGAATATTCTACCGAAATTGTATACAAAGATTCCACTCCGATTAAACAAAAATCCAAAGAACCGCAAGAAGATCCGGAAATTGATTTGCACATAGAAGAACTAATTGATCATTTTAGTCGCCTATCTAATTATGAAATTCTGCAATGCCAAATCAGGTACTTGGATACGTTCGTTCAGCGCATGCTTTCTCGCAATTGCAGAAGATTTGTTGTGATTCATGGAGTGGGTGAGGGTGTTTTAAAAAATGAAGTTCGTGTTGCCCTGAAAAAATATACTGGAGTATCAGCGAGGGATGCAAACGCTCAAAAATATGGAAAAGGGGCAACTCTTGTAGAAGTTAATTATAATTTAAGGTGAGGCTCAATCCTTTTGATTAATTTTGTACTATGTCAATTCAAGAAAAACAACAAGAAATTATTGATGAATTTATCGTTTTTGACGATTGGATGGATAAATATGAATATATCATCGACTTAGGAAAGGAATTACCAAGAATTGCAGAGGATAAAAAAACGCCTGAGCGCATTATTGAAGGCTGTCAGTCGCGTGTTTGGCTCGATTCAGAATATCTTGATAACAAATTATCGTTTAGTGCCGATGCTGATGCAATTATCACAAAAGGAATTATTGCCTTATTAATTCGTGTTTTAAATAATGAATCTCCAGAAAACATTGCTTCGGCAAATTTGTTTTTCATTGACGAAATAGGTTTAAAAGAACATTTGTCGCCTACTCGTGCTAACGGGCTATTGAGTATGGTGAATCGAATGAAAATGGATGCGATTAAACGAGTTTAATATGAATGAAATAGAAGATAAGATTGTGACAATGCTAAAATCAATTTATGATCCGGAAATTCCGGTTGATATATATGAACTGGGCTTGATTTACGAAGTGAAAATAGACAAGGAAAATCATGTGCAAATTGAAATGACGCTAACATCTCCAAATTGCCCCGTTGCTGAATCACTTCCGAAAGAGGTTGAAGACAAGGTGGCTACGGTGGAAAATGTTGCATCTTGTAAGGTGAACATTGTTTTTGATCCCTCTTGGGACAAAGATATGATGAGCGAAGAAGCTAAATTAGAATTAGGATTTTTATAATATGAGAAGAGTTGTTGTAACAGGTTTGGGTGCCTTGACACCAATTGGAAATAATGTTGAAGATTTTTGGAACAATTTATTAGCCGGTAAAAGCGGTGCTGCTCCAATAACAAAATTTGATTCATCCAAGCACAAGGTGCATTTTGCTTGTGAATTAAAAGATTTTGATGCCAAACCTTTTTTTGAACCAAAGGAATTTAAAAAAATCGACCCTTTTTCTCAATACGCATTAATAACTGCGGAGGAAGCTATCCAGGATTCAAAATTGGATTTATCAACGATCAACAAGGACCGTGTCGGAGTGATTTGGGGTTCGGGAAATGGCGGAATTCAAACGTTTCAAGATCAAATGATGGAGTTTTGTCAAGGAGATGGAACCCCCCGCTTCACCCCATTTTTCATTCCACGTATTTTAGTTGATATTGCATCGGGTTGGATTTCAATAAAATATGGATTTCGGGGCGTAAATTTTTGTCCCGTTTCTGCTTGTGCCACATCAACTACGGCTATCATTGAAGCATTCAATTACATTAAATGGGATAAAGCAGATATTGTAGTTACTGGAGGTTCAGAGGCTGCCATAAACGAATCGGCAATTGGTGGATTCTCTTCTGCTAAAGCACTTTCCACCCTAAACGATAGTCCAGAAACAGCTTCTAGACCATTTGATGTTTCACGTGATGGTTTTGTAATGGGAGAAGGAGCAGGGGCATTGATTTTGGAAGAATATGAACACGCCATAAAACGAGGAGCTAAAATTTATGCAGAAGTAGTTGGTGGAGGAATGGCAGCAGATGCATATCATTTAACAGGAACACATCCTGAAGGTGATGGTGCCGTTCTTGGAATGAACGAAGCATTGAGAGAAGCCGGAATTCATGCAGACCAAATTGATCATATAAACATGCATGCAACGTCAACACCGCTTGGAGATATGTCTGAATTGATAGCAGCTAAACGTGTTTTTGGAGAACGAAAAACGCTAGCTATTTCTGCTACCAAATCTATGACCGGTCATTTGTTGGGCGCTGCAGGTGCTATTGAGGCAATTGCAACCGTATTGGCATTGAAGGAACAAAAAGTACCACCAACAATTAATACGACTGAGATTATTCCGGAATTTGCTGACTCTTTTCATTTTCCATTGGGTAAATGCGAGGATAAAAAAATGGAATTTGCTATGAGTAATACCTTTGGTTTTGGTGGGCATATTGCAACAATTGTACTAAAAAAAGTATAATTTCAGGTTATTTACATTACATGGTTGATGACTTGTTAACTCTTTCAAATTTTAGATTGACTTCTTCCGTAATTTCACCGTGTGATTGAACTGAAAAATATATCGCTTGAGTTTTCAAGGCCTGTTTTAAAAACGGTGAATTTATCCATTGCATCTGGAGAAATACTTGGAGTTGTTGGAAAAAGCGGAGCCGGTAAATCCAGTTTATTGGCTGTTTTAGCAGGTAAACTTACGCCTCAAGTAGGTGATGTTTTCTATGAAGGAAAGGTTTTACCACCAGCGAATCAATTATTAATTCCAGGATATCCATTTGTTCAGTTAGTGGAACAACAGTTTGCGCTAGATTTATACCTTACCGCATACGAAAATATCCACGTGAAAGCATCACACTTGGCTTTTGATAAACGAGATTCTTGGGTAAACAAACTAATTCGGATTCTAGGACTAAATAAAGTGATTGACCAAAAAGCCATTACCTTATCTGGTGGAGAGCAACAACGCTTGGCAATTGCACGTGCATTGGCTACTAAACCTGCTGTTTTACTCCTTGATGAGCCTTTTGCCCATTTGGACGAGTTACTGAAATCTAAATTACAACGGTATTTATTGAAAATTAATCAAGAAACTAACTGTACGCTTGTTTTGGTTTCGCATGATGGAATGGATTTATTATCTGTTTCAGATTCAATAATTCATCTCAAAAATGGACGTATTTCAAAAAAACGAAAGCCGACAGAAATCTATTTTAACCCGAAAAACAAAGAAGAAGCGGAACTTTTTGGACCGTGGAATCGCTTTGAATTAAATGGTAACTTGTTGACTTTTAGACCCAATCAATATAAAATTGAAGATGCGGATGGATTGCTTATTGAAAAGGTAGATTCACTTTTTAGAGGTTCTTTTTATGAAAACAGATGTGTTGTAGGTTCAAGAGTTTTTGTCTTGTATTCCAATCAACCAATCCAAAAAGGAGGACATCTTGTTATTACTAACTAAAATAAAAACGAAAGCGGTTTTCACGTACACGCTTGCAAAAGAAACCATTCTTGGTTTTTTGGAGGAAAAGGCTTTTTTTCATGGTGCTGCCTTAGCATATTATGCGCTTTTTTCCTTGTTTCCGCTCCTGTTTTTATGCGTTTCGCTTTTAGGAAGGTACTTGGGTGAAGAATTGATTTTGAAAGTAATAAATAATTTCTTAGTTGAAAAGGTTGGTTTAACTAATGTGGATGAAATTTTGAATATTGTAAGTAGTTACAACCTAGATCAAGGAAGTATCTTCATGGAATTAATAGGTTTTATAGTGATTCTTTTTGCGAGTTCAGGATTTTTGCACTCCCTTAAAAATAGTATTAATGAATTTTTTAATATCCAAAAGATTAAGTTAAAAGGTAAAAAGGCTATTAAAGTGAATGTGTTTGAAAAATTACTTTCCTTTCTTTTTTTAGCTGTTTTTGCCTCCATTTTTTTGATCGTTTATTTATTCCATTCTTTCAGTTTTACATTGATGCATTATTTCTTTAATGAGAACTCCTCCTTTCTAAATATGATTTTACCAATCCTTGATCATGCCCTATCAATTCTTTTGAATTACCTGATTTTCATGCTTATATTCAAATTTTTGCACAATGCCCGTGTAATGTGGAAAGTAGCTTCAATGGGAGCTATAGTTACTTCAATACTACTCTATGTTGGCCAGTTAATTATTAAATACTATTTATTGAATGTATTTACACTTGGTTCTGCAGGTGTCGCTGGAAGCTTCTTTATTTTTTTAGCGTGGGTTCATTATTCTTCACAAATAGTTTTTGTTGGGGCTAAATTTACCTACACCTTCTCGAATCGGATTGGTCAACCAATAAAACTTAAATGACCAAACAAAAACCGATTTTCTTTGTTTATGAAGTTCATTAGTCACTAAGTTATTAAATTATTCAGTTATGCGTTTTTTGTTATTTGTAGCACTTTTATTACCCGCTATTGCTTTTAGTCAAACGGGAGTTGTAAAAGGTAAAGTAGTTCAAGCAGTAAATGGTTTACCTATTGAGTTAGCAAAAGTTCAAATTATTGATCAACAAAAGGGAACGTTGACGAATGAAAATGGTGATTTTGAACTAACGGGACTTGCTCCAGGTGTATATTCTTTTAAGGCTGTGGCTTCTGGATTCAAAGATTTGGTAATCAATGAAATATCGGTAACCAATTCACGAACAGCTACTATAGAATTTCAAATGGAAGATTTCATTCAGGACAAGGAAGAGATTGTTATTATTGCGAAACAATTCACCACTAAATCTGAATCTCCCAATTCATTAAAAACACTAAACTCTACTGAAATAGAGCGTCTTCCTGGTGCGGGAAGAGACGTGAGTAAAGTTATTGCTGCATTGCCCGGTGTTGCTTCTAGGGCAACTTTTCGAAACGACATCATTATTCGAGGAGGATCGCCAGGTGAAAATAAATTTTATTTAGATGGAATAGAAGTACCAAACATCAATCACTTTGCTACTCAGGGAAGTAGTGGTGGACCAGTTGGTTTATTGAATGTGAACTTTATTCGGGAGGTGGATTTTTATTCGGGTGCATTTCCATCGAATAGAGCAAACGGATTGAGTTCTGTACTGTCGTTTAAGCAAAAAGATGGTAATCCGGACGCATTAATTACAAATTTTGCTTTGGGATCAAGTGATGCGGCCTTAACATTAGATGGTCCAATTGGTAAAAAAGTAGATTTTATATTATCTGCGCGCAGATCTTACCTCCAATTCTTATTTGCAGCCCTTCAGTTACCTATACTTCCTGCTTACAATGATTTTCAATATAAAGTCAATGTAAAAGTGAATAAAAGAAATAAAGTTACTTTCGTTGGTTTGGGTGCTGTTGATGTTTTTAAGTTAAATCAAAAGGTGAATGAATCAGTTACAGATACCTCAAGACTTGAATACAATAATTATGTTCTCAACAACCTTCCTATCCAAAACCAATGGAATTATACCGTTGGAATGAATTGGCAGCACTCATCAAAAAACTCTTTTCAAAACATTGTTTTAAGTAGAAACATGTTGAATAATAGTGCCTATCGCTATAAAAATCTGATTGAAACACCTGAAAACTTATTGTTGGACTACAAATCTTTTGAAGCAGAAAATAAATTTCGTTTTGAACATACTTACACCAAAAATGGTTGGAGATTTAATACTGGTTTAGCTTATGAATATGCACGTTATTTTAACTCGACATATAACAACATTACAATTCAAGGTCAGCCGGTTGAAATCAATTATAAATCCAATGTTTACATGAGTAAATTTGCCCTCTTTTCTCAACTAAGTAAGGCACTTTTTAAGGAGAAAATGAATGTGTCACTTGGCTTACGAACTGATTTCTCGAATTATTCCAAAAGCATGAGTAATCCATTGGATCAATTATCTCCAAGTTTATCAGTAAGTTACAGATTAACGGAGCAATGGGCGATCAATGGAAATATTGCAAGATATCACCAATTACCATCTTACACAATTTTGGGTTACCGAAATGCCGCTGGTGAATTAGCGAATAAACTAAACGAGGTAAAATACATTCGTGCTGAACATTTTGTTTTGGGTACAGAATACTTAACGAAAACGAACTCCAGATTTACATTGGAAGGATTCTATAAAAACTATAGCCGATATCCTTTCTCTGTGAAGGACTCTCTATCTTTAGCAAATGTTGGATCTGATTTTGGCGTTGTAGGAAATGAAGAAATTAAATCTATTTCAACGGGTAGAACTTTTGGAGCAGAGTTTTTGTACCAACAGAAACTCTACAAAGGATTCTACGCTGTTTTAGCTTATACTTTTGTTCGCTCTGAATTCAAGGACAAGGATGGTAACTTTGTTCCAACTTCTTGGGATAGTCGCCACATTGTTTCATTAACCGGAGGTAAACGATTTAAGAATGGATGGGAGATTGGTTTCAGATGGTTATTTTCAGGTGGGTCACCTTATACACCAGTTGATGTAGCAAATTCAAGCCTTATTCAAAACTGGAACATTAACGGTTTTGCCTTTCCAAATTATAATTTATTAAATACGGAGCGAGAAGGAAATTTCCATCAGTTGAATATGCGTGTTGACAAGAAGTTTTACCTTAAAAAGTTCTCTTTGAATTTCTATTTGGACATTCAAAACGTCTACGGATACAAAACAAAAGTAGCTCCAATTTATTTAGCAGTTACCGATGCAGGAGGAAATCCAGTGGTTGATCCAAATGATCCTTCTAGATACTTATTGAAGAAAATTGATAATACATCAGGTATCGTTCAACCTACATTGGGTATCATTATCGAGTTTTCAGCGAAACGCAAAAAGTGATTTTAACGGATTTCTTTAATTGAACGAAAATTAGTAGATTTACGTTAAATAACTTTTACATAACTTGTTTCTATATAGTGAGTATTATTGAATTTAATTCATAATGAATAGATAATATTCTAGTAAAAAGAAAACTGATTGTATTAAAATTCAGCATATTTGGAAAGTAAGATAAATAAAGAAAACAATTTTGGCTTGTTAAATATGCTTGTATTGGTGTTGTCAATATATGTATTGGGAGCATTGGTAATAGATACTTTAATTGAATTGCCAAGTGAAACATCAAGGTTACTAAACTATATAGACAACTTCGTTTGTATATTCTTTTTCATTGAGTTTCTAATTCGCTTTAAAAACGCTGAAAATAAATTAAAATTTATGCGTTGGGGTTGGGTTGACTTACTATCAAGTATACCAACAATAGACTATTTAAGGGCCGGGCGTTCACTTAGGCTGTTGAGATTACTACGCGTTTTAAAAGCATTTCGCTCTACCAAGAATTTATTAAACCATATTTTTGCTAATAAAGTACAAGGTGCTTTTACATCAATTTCTATTATTGCTATTTTGCTTGTGATTTTTTCCGCACTTGCAATTTTACAAGTTGAAACAGATCCAAATAGTAACATAAAAACAGCGGAAGATGCTATTTGGTGGGCCTATGTAACAGTTACAACGGTTGGATATGGTGATAAGTTTCCTGTAACTACAGAGGGTAGATTAATAGCTTCTCTTTTAATGACAGCAGGAGTAGGTTTATTCGGTACGTTCACGGCCTTTGTTAGTTCATGGTTTCTTGCTGAAAAAAAGGAAGAAGAACTTTAAAAAATAAGTTGTGAAATTCAGTAAATTATATCTTATTAGTGTTTTAATTGGATTGTGTAATGTTTCACTTTCTCAAGATGTGCATTGGTCGCAATTTAATGATAATCAATTATTTCAAAATCCTGCGCATGCGGGTCATTTTGATGGAGATTATCGATTTATTTCAAATTACCGCAATCAATGGAAAAGTGTTACAATTCCATTCTCCACCTTTTCCGCTTCTGTGGATATGCGTAAAAAAAACATTGGTATAGGTGTTTTATTTTTTCACGATCAAGCAGGTGATGGAAAATTCAAGACGATTGAAGCTCAGGTTAATTTATCCTACCAGCAAAATTTAGTGAAAGACAGTTCTCATGTACTTCGCTTTGGACTTAATGGAGGATTGAATCACCGTCAATTGAATTGGAATAAACTCTATTTTGATAATCAATATAACGGGTACGTTTTTGATCCCACTTTACCTACCAATGAAAATTACCAATCAGATAGTAAATCAAATGTTTCTATAGGGCTTGGTGTAATGCATGAATGGAAAAAAAGAGATCGGTTTAAAATTACTTCCGGGATTGGTGCGTATAATTTAAATCAACCCAATCAAGGATTTTATTTCGATGTAATAAAAAGAGATATTCGATTCACAAGTTTTGTAAAAGGAACTTTTCAATTGAATCCAAAATGGGATGTAGTACCAAGTATTCAATATTCGCAACAAGGAGTTTACCGCGAACTAGTAGTTGGTTCTTCCTTTAAATATTACTTGTTAGATACTCCCAAAAAATACCAAGCCCTGTATATTGGTGGTTGGAATAGGGGAGTAGATGCTTCATTTTTAAGCTTGGGAATGGACTATAATGATTTGTTTGTAGGAATAAGTTACGATATAAATTATTCTAAATTAGTTCCTGCAAGTCGCATGCGCGGAGGATTTGAGTTCGCTGCTCGCTATATAATTAGAATGTTTAAACCGAAGAAAATTCTTCATAGGGTATGTCCAGATTTTATATAATTTTCTTTCTCGTTCTTTTATCATTTTCCTCAGCAGGGCAAAATTTAGTTAAGAAATATGTCAAATTTGCGGATGAGCAATATAAGAAAGGAGATTATTTTTACGCGCTCGAATATTATAAATTGGCCCTAGAGTCAGATTCTTCCAATATAGACTTATTATGGAAATACGCCGAAACACATCGGGCATACAAAGATTATCGCAACGCGGAATTTTACTATGGTAAAGTGTATCAACGCGAAAAAGCCAAGAAATATCCCTTTAGTTTACTTTACCTGGGTTTAATGCAAAAACAGAATCAGCAGTATTCCAAGGCAAGAGAAACATTTAAATTGGCCAAAAAAACATATCAAAAAGAAGTAGAAGGCTATTTGTATCTAAAAGCGGTTCAAGAAATATCTTCGTGCGAATGGGCAATAAACAATAGCAAAGATTCAATACTTAATGATCTTAAAATTCTACCTCCAGAAGTTAATACCAGTAATGCTGAGTTTCCTCATGCCATTAAGGATGGTAAATTGATTTTTTCTTCGCTAAGAGCTGATTCCATGAATGTTAAGGAAGAAGTCCTGACTCCCATTTATAAAACCAAGTTGTATTTTTCTGAGATTAAAGAAGGTGTTTTTCAACCCAACGAATTGCTAGATTCATTGATTATTGAAAATAAAAGTAGGGGGAATGGAACATTTTCAATGGATGGTAAAACCTATTATTTCAGCGTTTGCGAAGATTTGGATTTCAGTTATAAGTGTCAAATCTGGTTTTCCAACTATTCTAATGGAAAATGGTCATTAGGTCAACCCTTAGAATCTGGAATTAATGATATTAGCGCCAATACCACGATGCCATCTATTGGAATGCTTAATGGAAAAGAGGTCTTGTTTTTTTCGTCCGATCGAGAAAACTCAAAAGGAGGATTGGATTTGTATTACTCAGAACGCTTAAATTCAAATAATCAGTTTGCTGCAGCAACTCCAATAACTTCTTTGAATACATTGGATAATGATATTACCCCATGGTGGGATAATAAAACCAATCGTTTGTATTTTTCATCCACTTGGGAATTTGGGTTTGGTGGTCACGATATCTTTTACAGCGAATTGAGTAAGGGTGAATTTCAAAAACCAATCAACGTAGGTTGGCCTATAAATGGTCCGGCTAATGATATTTATTATTTATCACAATCAGATACCATTTATTTTGCTAGTAACCGAATTGGAAGTAACTCAGTGAAAAATCCAACTTGTTGCTCAGATATTTTTTATGCATTTTCTCAACCTCTTCCGGCAATAATTGATACAACTTTAATTACAAGTAAAACGAGATTGAAAGAACGTTTTCCTGTTCAATTGTATTTTCACAATGATGAGCCAACAATTAAAACATGGGACACAGTTACTCCATTAAATTATTTAGAAGCTTATGCGGACTATAAAGAATTAGTTCCAAAATATATTAAAGTGAATACAGATTTAATGCCAACACAGACTGACCGAGCGGATAGAATTCAAGGCTTTTTTTCTGAAAAAGTAGATAAAGGGATACAAGATCTAGATAGCTTTTCAAGAGTTGTTTTAGCAGAGTTAAATCAAGGAGGAAAAGTGAAAATCGTGTTAAAAGGATTTGCCAGTCCATTAGCACCAACAGATTATAATGTAAATTTGACCAAGCGAAGAATCAATTCAATTGTGAATCATTTAATGCATTATCAAAATGGAGTTTTTGTTCCTTTTTTAGAAAATAAATCTACAGTTGGCCCACGAATTATTTTAGAATATGCACCTTTTGGAGAATACAAAGCAGATCAAACAACGAGCGATAATCCAAAGGATCTGCCAAAATCAATTTATTCATATGAAGCAGCAATTGAGCGAAGAATTGAAATTGAAGCATCAAGTTTTATTTCTTTTGAAAATCAATTTCCGCTTGTAGCACCAAAATCTACTTTTGATGCTGGTCAAATTAAACAAGGGCAGCAAGTTGGGGCGTATTTTTTAATTGAAAACACATCGGATAAATCAGTTGAAGTAATTGACTTAGTGAAAAGTTCAGAAAATGTGACGTTTGAAATTTCTTCAAAAACTATTGAACCTAGAAAATCTGTTTTAGTTAAAATGTATGTAAATACGAAATCATCAAAAGGATTTAATACAGAGACTCTTGAATTATCAATAAATGGTTATTCAGAAAAGCAACGCGTTTCAATAACATTTCAAGCCAAGTAATGCAAGAAAGTACAAGTTGGGGAAAATTACAAGAGGCGGAAGAAAAAGCCTTGGTTTTATTTCATGAAATTGAACAACAACAGATTATTTGTGCTGGAAAAAGTGAGTCTCAAGTTTCTGAAGAAATTTTAAAATTAGCAAAATTGAAACTTGGTGTCGAAACATTTTGGCATAAACGCATTGTTCGAGCAGGTAAAAACACCATGTTTCCATATAAAGAGGATCCTCCCGATTTAATTATACAAACAGATGATATTTTATTTTTGGATTTAGGACCTGTTTTTGAAGAATGGGAGGCTGATTTTGGAAAAACATATGTAATTGGGGATGATCCAACAAAATTGAAATTAAAAAACGATATTGAAACTTCCTTTATTTCTTTGAAAAATCAAATTCAGGATTTGCCTGATATAAACGCTCGTGAGGTGTTTTATTTGGCTAGCGAGGAAGCAACAAAGAAAGGGTGGGAATTTGGAGGTGAAATTGCTGGACATCTTATCGGTAAATATCCACATGAGAAATTAGAAAAAGGAAATTTCAAATACTATATCCATCCAGATAATCAAACAGTTTTAAAAGAAATCTCTCCAAAAGGAAAAACAAATCATTGGATTCTCGAATTACATTTCGTAGATGCAGAGAAGCAAATTGGTGCTTTTGTGGAGGGATTATTATTTTAGTTATTTTCCTTTTGCTTTTAATACAATCAAAACCGTATGAAAAAGTATTTTTATATCAAGTGCCAAGCTTCTATTTTTTATATAAACAAGATCATATTTCATTCGTAGAAGCATTTGCTCCACATTTTCAGCATACCCAAATTTCACTTGTCCCCATGAGGTAATTCCTGGACGAACTTTGGTTAAATGTAAAAACTGAGGGTTTATTTGGGCAATTTGATCGATATAAAATTGACGTTCGGGTCTTGGCCCAACCAATGACATTTCGCCTTTGATAACATTAATAAATTGAGGAAATTCATCCAACCTTGTTTTACGCATAAAACGACCAATGGGAGTTATTCGAATGTCTGTTTCAGAGGATAGTTGAGGGCCTGTTTTTTCCGAGTTTTCATACATAGTTCGGAATTTTATGATATTAAAAGGTTTCCCATTTAATCCAATTCTTTCCTGTAAATAAAAGATGCTACCAGGTGATGACAATTTTACTAATACAGCGGAAACAATGTACAATGGAATACAGAGTAAAAATGCAAAGAAAGATAAAATGAAGTCCATCAATCGTTTTACCGCTTGTTGCCAAAAAGGCATGATTTCCGGGTTAATTTCAATTAGTAACGCACCGAAAATATTGTTGATCCGTAAACTTCCAGAAACAATGTCATACATATCCGGTAAAATTTTTATTCGGGTATTGCCATTTTCAATTTTACCAATTAAGGCTTTCAACTTATCGTGCTCCGTGCTTTCTAATGCAATAATTACCTCTTCAATATCATGGTTTTTTATGGCCCATTCAATTTGATCTGCATGCCCTAAATAAGCTAATTGTGATTCTAATTGTTTATCAATTCCATTCAAATTAACAAATCCTACAAAATGATTAATTCTTTTTGGTAATTGATTTAGTTCATTGTATAAATCAACAGCTTTTTCTCCTCCACCAACCAGCAGTGTTCGAAACCCTTTACCTTTCAACGATAGTTGCTGAACAATTATACTTGCAATTATTAATCTAGGAATTATTGTCAATATAAAATGAATTCCAATCAGTAATGCAGCGGAGATATAATATGAGGTGTAATCTTTAACATCATCATCTAGAATCAAAACAAAAAAGATAATTGTATTGCCAATTATAGATGCACTAACGGTTAATCCTATTGATTTTAGGCGATACATTCTTTTAATTTCGTGATAACTTCCTTGTAAGTAATACAATAAAATCCAACAAAATGGAATAAAAACTAATCCGAGCATAAATGCTTGATCTGTTTTAAATGCAACTTCTTCAATAATTATTTTTCGGAAAAAGTAAAATAGAAACCAAGAAAAGAAGGCTGTAGTCCAGTCAGAAAAAATACTCAACCATCCCCACCATTTTGTATTCATTTCACTAATTAAAATAAACTACCTTGATATTATCAATTCGAATTTCACTCGCTGATTTTCCTTCATCCAAAGTAGCGATAAACGATTGTAAAAAGTTTGAACCATTAGGCGCGTAGCCAATAAGTTCCTTAATATCAATGTATATTTTTTTCCATGTAACATTCGTTTCATCTTGGGCTTGAACTGAGATATGAATATTATTGACGGTAGAATTATCAGGTTTTACATAAATTAATCCAGTTATAATTGAATTGGTTGTGTGGTAATCAATTTCCAAGTAAGCTTCTTTTCCTTTTGCAATATATAATTGCTCTTGTGTTGATGCAATCCAGGATGAGTCCGTAGTGGTTAAATTTAAAATACCGTAAAAATTCCCATTGAACGATTGAAGATTCGTATTTGTCGTTGGCGTTGATTTTATGGCAGAAGTATTTTGATCAACAGTGATTTTAACATTTAACGGGTCTTCAAAATCTTCAATCCAAAATTGACTAAATGAGTTGTATTTGGTTGTCGGATTTAATGTAAGGGTTTGATTTTGAACTAATGTTGCATTAACCTCATAAACTTCCATAAAGGGATAAATCTTTTTGGTTGCTGCTATTCCATTGTTGCGAACCGTTGGAAAAATTTTAATGTTACATGCTCCAGACTTTAAAATAGGAATTTTAAATGGCACTTCAAATACCCCAACAATCTCATCATCAATATAAACCCATGCGTCAGAAAAATTTTGGGTCAACTCTCCCTCATTACCTGAAAGCGCAGTGTTAGATTGTAACGTCCATTGTGTAACTTCAAGCCAAGCAGGGTCAGGATTATTTTTCACACAACTAGTGAAAGAAAAAACAAGTAAAGAAATGCCAAAAATTAATCTCATTCTGAATTTTAACGTATGTTTTTGTAGAGTATTGTATGTTTCAATCCGTCTTTTTTAATCTTTCAATTATTAAATAAGCAATCTCTAGTGCTTTGAGTCCATCTTCACCAGAAACCACAGGAGTTGTATCATCAGTGATAGAATGATAAAAAGAAATTAATTCTTCCTTAATAGCATTGGTTGGAGCTAAATCAGGTTTGTTGAATAGGATTTTCTTCTTGGTTTTTCCTTTGCCAGGATCAAAAACAATATCAAAATCATCTGGTTCACCCATAATGTCCTCCATTTCAACAACTTCAAGCTCTTTCTGAAGGAAATCTACACTAACGTATGCGTCGCGTTGAAAAAAACGTGATTTACGCATATTTTTCATCGATATTCGTGACGCAGTCAAATTGGCAACACAACCGTTTTCAAATTCTAATCGAGCATTTGCAATATCGTGTGAGTCACTTACCACGGCAACACCCGAAGCAGATACTTTTCTCACGCGCGAACGAACAACACTTAGAATAATATCAATGTCATGTATCATCAAATCTAACACAACGGGAACATCAGTTCCTCTTGGATTAAATTGTGCCAATCGATGTGTTTCAATAAACATCGGGTTTTTTAAGTATGATTTTGCAGCAATAAAAGATGGATTGAATCGCTCAACGTGACCCACTTGAATTTTTGTTCTTCCTTCTGAAGCAAGAGCTACTAATATTTCACCTTCTTCAAGAGTTTCCGTTATTGGTTTTTCAATAAATATATGTTTTCCCAGCCTTATCGCTACACGAGCTATTTCAAAGTGATTTAATGTCGGCGTAACAATATCAATGCAATCAACGAGGTGCATCAACTCTTCCGGAGTCTCGAAACGGGTAAGTCCAAATTTTTCAACAGCAATGAATGCATTCTGATCATCCGGATCAAAAAACCCCACCAGCTCATACATAGATTCTAGCTCAAGGAGCAATTGAAGATGTATTTTTCCTAAATGTCCAGCACCGAAAAGGCCTATTTTCAACATGAAAATTGATTTTAACAAAAGTATAAAAATTGATTGGATTTATTTGTTCCTTTTTAGTAACCATAATAATGTTAATTACTTCGCTTAATGAAAGGTTTCTTTTCCTTGGAAATAATTACATTTGTTTAAAATATCTAAACATGGCAAATAATTTATTAAAAGGAAAACGCGGAATAATATTTGGTGCTTTGAACGATCAATCAATTGCTTGGAAAGTAGCAGAAAGAGCCCATGAAGAGGGAGCTGTTTTTGTTCTTACAAATGCACCTATCGCAATGCGAATGGGAGAAATCAACGGATTAGCTGAAAAAACAAATAGTCAAATAATACCAGCTGATGCAACAAGTTTAGAAGATTTAGAGAACTTGGTAGTGAAAGCTATGGAAATATTAGGTGGGAAAATTGATTTTGTGCTTCACTCAATTGGAATGTCACCAAATGTTCGAAAAGGGAAACATTACACCGAGAGTAATTACCAGTATTATAACCAAACAATGGATGTATCTGCTATTTCCTTGCATAAAACATTGTCCACATTATATAAGCATGAAGCGATAAATGAATGGGGTTCAGTTGTTGCATTAACGTATATTGCTGCTCAACGAATTTTTCCTGATTATAATGACATGGCTGATGCAAAATCATTGTTGGAGTCTATTTCTCGATCTTTTGGTTACCATTATGGTATAAAAAACAAAGTGCGTGTAAATACGATTTCGCAATCACCCACACCTACAACTGCGGGACAAGGAATAAAAGGGTTTACTGAATTCATTAATTTTTCTGAGCAAATGTCACCGCTTGGCAATGCCCCTGCAATTGCTTGTGCAGACTACTGTGTTTCTATGTTTTCAGATCTTACGAGATATGTGACTATGCAAAACCTTTTCCATGATGGAGGGTTTTCAAACACGGGAGTTACCCAGCAAGTTATCGAGAAATTTGGAAATGAATAAAAAAATAGTAACGAAATTTGTTTCCTTTTCGTTAGAGATTCATTATTTTTGAACACAATAATTTAATTTATAAAAATGTCGATTTTAGTTAACAAGGATTCCAAAGTAATTGTACAAGGTTACACAGGTAGTGAAGGTACTTTTCATGCCGGACAAATGATAGAATACGGAACCAATGTTGTTGGTGGAGTAACTCCTGGTAAAGGAGGATCACTTCATTTAGATAGACCCGTTTTCAATACTGTGGCAGAAGCTGTTGAAAAAACAGGATCTGATGTTTCTATTATTTTTGTGCCGCCAGCTTTTGCTGCTGATGCAATTATGGAGGCTGCTAATGCTGGGATAAAAGTAATTGTTTGTATTACAGAAGGTATTCCTGTTAAGGATATGATCGCAGTAAAAGAATACATTAAAGCGTATGATTGTAGATTGATAGGTCCCAATTGTCCAGGGATTATTACTGCTGGTGAAGCAAAAGTGGGAATTATGCCAGGATTTGTTTTCAAAAAAGGTAAAATTGGAATTGTTTCAAAATCAGGTACTTTGACCTATGAAGCAGCGGATCAAGTTGCAAAAGCCGGATTAGGAATAACAACTGCTATTGGTATTGGTGGAGATCCAATTATTGGAACAACAACCAAAGAGGCAGTTGAATTGTTGATGAATGATCCCGAAACAGAAGGGATAATTATGATAGGTGAAATTGGTGGAAACCTAGAGGCTATAGCGGCGCAATGGGTAAAAGATAATGGAACGAAGCCAGTAGTTGGTTTTATTGCAGGTGAAACTGCTCCAAAAGGAAGAACTATGGGTCATGCAGGTGCAATTGTTGGTGGTGAAGATGACACAGCGGAAGCAAAAAAACGCATCATGAGAGCGTGTGGAATTCATGTTGTGGATTCACCAGCTCAAATAGGTGCTAAAATGGCAGAAGTACTAGGTGTAATCGCATAATTGTGCTTAATTGAAAAATCTTTCATATTTTAAGAAACATTTTGTATATTTTTCAAATATTTTTTGGAATTTACTTTTTTGTAGTATATTCGCTAATAAATCATTTTATTTTCACTTTAAGAGTATTTGTAATTCATGATGAACATTTTCGTTGCTAAACTGGATTTCGGTGTATCCAGTGATCAGCTCAGACAAGAATTCGAGCGATTTGGTAAAGTAAATAAAGCAACCGTTGCTTTAGATCGTGAGACGGGTAAATCAAGAGGTTTTGCTTTCATTGAAATGTCTTCTAGAGAAGAAGGGGAAGCCGCTGTAAATGCGTTGGATGGAAAAGTATTTAACGGTAGATCTTGTGCTGTTAAAGAAGCTGACCCAAGGCCAGATAATCGTGCCCCAAGAGAACAAACCAATCGATCATTCAATTCTGAGCCTAGAAGAGAGGAAACTGCCCCAAGACCACCAGTAGTATCAACTAGTGATAGTTCAGTAGAATTTCCTATAAACTCGGAAGTACGGAAAAAGTCGAAAGAAAAAGACAAAAAAGGTAAGTCTGATTGGGATACTGATGGCGGTATTAAAAAAGTGAAACCTGTCGGATTTAAATCAAAACCAAGATTTGACGACTTTGATGACGATGATGACGACGACTTAAATCTATTAAAGTTAAGACGTGAATTAGAGCAAGAAGATATTGACGACGACGATGAAGATATGTAAACTAAAAAGCAGCCTAACCGGTTGCTTTTTTATTTTTATTTAACGTATAAAAACTTATTCGCGCTAGTCTTGTTGTTATCTTTGGGTTCTCTATTTCAAAAATTATGGCAAATCGACTTGTTTTTTTCTTTTTCCTAGCTATTACTTTCCCTTTTTTATCTCAAAAAGCATCTATTAGTGGCTATATTACTGACGCCAATAGTGGTGAGGCTCTAATTGGTGCCAAAGCATTTATTCCATTAACCAAACAAGGTGCAATAACTAATACATATGGCTTTTATTCACTGACTCTACCCATAGGTAAGTATATCGTTGAGTATCGCTACTCTTCATTTTTAACAGTAACAAAGGAAATTGATTTAACGAAAGATATCACTCTTAACATTGAATTAGGTTCCTCAGTAAATGATTTAAATGAGGTAGAAATCAACGCGAAAAAAGGGGAGAATGTAAATTCCGCCAAGCTTGGTCAAATGGAGCTTGAAATGGAACAAATAAAAACATTACCCGCATTCATGGGAGAAGTAGATGTAATCAAAACAATTCAATTACTTCCTGGTGTATCCTCCGTATCAGAAGGTGGACAAGGTTTTTATGTTAGGGGAGGTGGTCCTGATCAAAATTTAGTTTTAGTTGATGAGGCTGTGGTTTATAATGCTGCTCATCTATTCGGTTTTTTCTCCGTGTTTAATGCTGACGCCGTAAAAGGGGTTAACTTAATCAAAGGTGGAATGCCTGCGAATTATGGTGGGAGAATGTCTTCTGTGCTTGAGGTTAATATGAATGAGGGGAATAATAAGGAATTCAAGGTTAAAGGAGGGATTGGTGCAATTTCTTCAAGGATTACTGTTGAAGGACCTTTAAAAAAAGATAAAGGATCTTTCATCATTTCAGGACGACGAACATATATTGATGTTCTTATGAAGGCTGCTATTCCAGATACTTCACCTTTTGCCGGGACCAGTTATTTCTTTTATGACTTCAACATAAAACTGAATTATAAAATAACAAAAAAAGATCGAATATTTTTAAGTGGATATTATGGGAAAGATGTATTTTCTTTCGGAAATAATGCTGATAATTTCAACGTAAAAATGCCTTGGGGTAATGGGATTGCTGCATTACGGTGGAATCATTTGTTCAATCCTAAACTATTTATGAATGTAACAACTACATTCACTGATTATATGTTTCAATTTGGATCAAGCCAAGATCAATTTCGTTTTTCCCTAAATTCTGGAGTTCGCGATCTTGGTGCCAAGGTTGATTTTTCATATTATCCAAATACAAAACACAAAATTAAATGGGGTGCCGATTATATTTTTCACACCTTCACTCCATCCAGTATTTCAGCCGAGTCTGATAGTGTTGTCTTTGATACGGGGCTTGCTCAAAAGTTGTATTCCCACGAATCTGCTGTTTATGTAATGGATGAATTTGATTTAAATGATGCTTGGAAATTTAATGTGGGCTTGCGTTATAGTACGTATCAGCAAGTAGGGCCATTTACACGGTTTATAAAGGGAGATATAGGAACACCAGATTCTACTATTGAGTATTCTAGGGGCGATTTAATAAAGTTTTATGGTGGATTTGAGCCGCGCTTTTCATTTCGTTGGATGTTGCCAGACAAAAGTTCTATCAAAGGAGGATATTCTTTCAATTATCAGTATGTGCATCTAACATCGTTGAGTGCAGTGTCTTTACCTACAGATATTTGGTATCCAACAACAGATAAAGTAAAGCCACAAAGCGGTTGGCAAAGTTCGATTGGTTATTTCAAAAATTTCGATGACGACAAATGGGAGACTTCTATTGAAGCATATTACAAGGGAATGAATAATTTGATTGAATATAAAGAAGGTGCTCTACCAGGAGATAATGTGAATGATAATACGGACAATCTTTTGGTTTTTGGAAAAGGTTGGTCTTATGGAGTTGAATTATTTATTAAACGATCTTTTGGCAAATTAACAGGTTGGGTGGGCTATACCTGGTCAAAAACAGAACGTAGCTTTGCTGATTTAAACGAGGGAAATCCATATCCTGCAAAATACGACAGGAGGCATGACTTAAGTATTGTTGCAACCTACAAATTAAACGAACGTTGGGTGTTCGGTGCAGCATTTATTTATGCCACAGGAAATACACTTACGTTACCAACCTCTTGGTATGTGCAAGAACAAAATTTACTCTTTAATTATGGTGCCCGTAATTCAACCCGAATGGCTCCATATCACCGATTAGATATTTCTGCAACTTGGTATGACAAACCAACAAAAACAAAAACGGATGCTGTAACTGGTGCCAAAATAGAGGTAAAAAAACGATTTAGACACAATTGGTCATTCTCAGTTTATAACGTTTACAATCGAGCAAATCCTTTCTTTTTATTCGTTGATAATGACGGGGATTTTTTATCGGGTGATTTTAAACTTACGGTGAAGCAAGTTACATTATTTCCCGTTATTCCTAGTGTTACGTGGAATTTTGAATTTTAATAGTTTTAGTATGAAATTGATTTTATTTAGTAGCTTTTTTGCAATTTTTTGTCTTTTTGTTGCCTGTACGAAGGAAGTTAAAATAGAGATACCAGGGTATAAAAAACAATTGGTGGTTGATGGGAATATTGAAACAGGGGCGCCCGCAATTGTATTATTATCATCAACAAATGATATTTATTCACCAACCAATCTAGATGCATATATCAATGGATTTATTACAGGAGCAACGGTGATTGTTTCAGATGGAACAATAACAGATACCTTATTAGAAATATGTTCAGATAACTTACCTCCAGGAACAGAGGAAATTGCAGCAGCATTTTTTGGTATTCCAGTTGAGCAACTTATTAATTTGCATTTGTGTGCTTACATTTCAAATCAAATTATTGGGGAAGTAGGAAAAACATATTCTTTGAAAGTGGTGCATGAAGGAAAAGAATATAACGCTCAAACTACCATTCTTTCACCAACTTCTTTTGACGAATCATATTGGAAACCGGAATCTGGTTTACCTGAACATGGTTTTGCTTGGATGAAATTATCAGATTCGCCACAAGCTGGCGATGCGTATAAATGGGAGGTGAAACGAATTTCTGATATTGGATTCACTAAACCATTTGGACCATTTTTCAACGATCGTTTCTTTAATGGATTAACATTTGAGTTTGCTTACGAAAACCCAATGAGTTTTAATGACCCATCAGTTCCTGATCAATACAAGGGATATTATAAAATGGGAGATACAATTGTTCTAAAACTATCTAAATTAGGTAATGCAGAGTTTCAATTTTTTGAGAAAAAGTATAATCAGATTTTTTCAGCAGGTAATCCATTTTCTACCCCAGTGAATGTTCCTTCAAATATCAGTGGTGGAGCATTAGGTGTTTGGTCCGGATTTTCACCTAGTTATGACACCTTGATTTGTATCCCTTAAAATTGTTAGTGTCAACGATCCCCATCAATATATAATAACTTCAAAAGTATTTTAGAAAAGTTAATTATTTAACAAACGAGGTAATTCGAAAGATATTGAGGTGACTTGATTTGATGATTGGATAGTGAGCTTCCCATTGTGATCGGTTGTGATTTTTTTGATGAGGCTCAATTTACTTAATAAATTCTTATTTGATGGATCAATAATGGGAGTTACGTCCATTAAATTTTCAAGGTATTCAGGATTTATTTCTTCTCCATTATAACTAAATTCAACAAGAATACTTGTTTCGTTTTCTAACGCTTTAATATGGATGTATTTTTCACTATCGACATTCTCAAAACTATAATTAGCTAACAAAAATGTGTTTTTCCAAAGTTGAAATAAATTAATTTCGCTACCGAGTAATTCGATATCTTTTGCTACATCGATATTTATCGGAATAGTTTCAAAATTATATTTGTAAACCGATAAAACGGAGTGAATATTATCGAGTAGATTAATCTTTGTAATTTCTAACGCTTTAGATCCTTTTGCAATATTCGTTAGTTCTTTCACTATTAAAGCAGCACTATTGCTTGTTTCAATAATTGTTTTAGATAAAGAAAGTGTTTTTTGTAAGAAGAAAATATTGTTCAAAATATCAAGTTGTTTTCCTGAATTTAGAATAAATTCGATTTCTGAAATATCATTCATACTGAACTTAGCATTCACGAAACCATGTGCTAATTCAGATAGACTAGTTGGGTCGATATTTTTAGTTAGTAATAAATCTGAAAAATCTATCAAATCTCTTCGTTTTTGTCTTCCTGAAGTAAAAGGAATATTTGATTTGTTTTGAGCAATTTGAATAATAAAATCTAATATCTCTTTTGAGTAACTTCCATTTTCGATACTTTGAAATAGGCTAATGATAGTGTTATTTACTTCAATAGCGCCATTTTTTATAATACCAAAAGGCGTATTTAACTCGTGTGAAATGGATGATGCTAATTCTGCCAATAATGACAGTTTTTCATGCTCAAGGTATTTATGGGTTAATTCAGTGATCTTTTTGGTTTGTGTATCTACCTCTTGCTCCAGCTTTTGATTAATTTCAAAAAGTTCCTTTTGTAGTAATTCTTTTTGAATTTGCTCTTTTAATTTATCAACTCGGTTTGCCAGAAGTGGAGCGATGGTCATTAAAAAACGGATGTGATTTTCATCAAAAAAATCAGCTTCATGATGTCCACAATTGATAACACCCATTAGTTCTCCTGCAATTTTTAAAGGGATAGAAAGTTGTGATTTTATTTCCTTCGAAGTGATGAATTCAGCAGTGTCGGACGTTAATAAATAATTCGCGCTTTTCATATTGTTTAATGAATCAAGTTTGGAATAGGTTTCCGCTTGTTGATTAACAATCTGAACAAGGTCATCACTGTTGTTTTCCTTTAAATAAATAGTTGTGGTATAAAATTTAAGTTCTTCAATACACATTCTCACTAATTCAAACAACAATTCACGATAGTCATTCTTCGATAATATAAATTGTGAGAAGTGATTAATACGCGTTTCTATTTCAAGATCCATTAATCGTTTCTTCTCCGCTTTCTTATAGTGTGATACGTTACCAATGAATGCGATTCCCTGATAGGAGTTTTCTATTTTTGTCCGGGTAAAAGCAACTTGAAAATATTCTGTTGCCGTTTCGTCAGTCATTTCAAACTTGAGGGATTCAAAATCATCAATTTTTACATTGAAGAGCTTATCAATGACCGCTTTGAGTTTTGTTCCATCTTCAAAATATAATAAATCCGTTAAGGTGTAATTTTTAAGGTCGTTTGGTTTGAAGAAAAAATCACTTGTTTTTTTATTGTGTTGAATTATTTTACCTTGCTCATCAAATATAATAACAGCATCAATTGCATTTTCAATTATTAAGCGGTTGTTATTTTCTTTCGTTTGTAGTTCAAGAAAAGTTCTTTCCAACTCTGAAGTTCGTTCAGCTACTAGTTTTTCTAATTGTGTAATTTCATACCTTAAATGAACAGTTTCAAATTCTTTTGTATGCTTTTCAATGATTAGAATTTTTTCAAGTGCTTTGTTCTTTTTTATGGCCCAAAGCGCCGTTGGCAAATCACCTGTTTTTTCTAAAATTTCAGAGTACAATTGATAGATTTCAATTTCGATGTTTATCGACGATTTTAAAATTGAGTTTTCTTGATCTTTATCGGTAAAGAAAATAAGGTCTCCCTGTTCTTTCTGAGCATTATCAAATAAATCAATCGCTTTTTTTAATGCAAAAATGGCATCTGTATCTTTATCTTGTTTAATGTAAACTTTGGACAAGAGTAGTAATGCAGTAGCTTCAATGGCAAAAGATTTTATTCGACGCGCATTTTCTAGACTTCGATTAAAATTTTCTATTGCTTTACTAAGTTGATTTTGTAAAAAATGAACTTCTCCTATATTACAATACACTACGGCGAACATAAAATAATTCGTCGGTTGAATCAGCGCAATACACTCTTCAAAAGACTGAAGCGCATCTTTATAATTTGCCAGTTGTATAAAATTATCGCCTGTATTATTTAAGGAACGAATCAATCCTTCTGAATCGTTTATTTCATGAGAATATGCCCGGCTTTTTAAATTCGAGATTAAACGATTTTCTTGTTCATTTAAATGGTCATAAATAAAACCAAGTGTATTGTATACATGAGCTAGATTTTTTTTATCGTCCAACTTTTCGAATTGAACAATAGCATCTTTAGCAAATTCATACCCTTCTTGTAGAAAACCCAAAGATTGCGAGGAGAAAGCAAGGTTCCTAAGTGCTTCTGCAGTTCCTTTTTGATAATCCAGAATAGCACATTGAGCCAGTATTAATTTGGCTTCTTGAAATGCTTTTTTAGGGTCAGAAGTACTTAATAAAAGTATGTCACCGTTTGCACTATCTATTTGTTCCTTGTTCATTACTTATAACTGCAAAATGCTTCGTTATAAAGTTATGTAAATTGTTTATACAATATTTTTTTTGTTAAATTCTTCTGCTAAAATGTTGGTAACTAAAGATTTTTCTTTAGGGATTTAAAGTTTCTTAATGCGTGTTTTTGAAGTTCACACCTGTAGGTTAATGAATTTAAATCTCTTCCTCTGCCAATACTGGTTTGCGAAATACAATCTTTCCGTCAAATATATCCATCACAACATTTTGCTCCGTATCAACTTTTCCTGCCAATAATGCTTTCGATAATTCGTTTAGAACTTGTTTTTGAATGACTCTTTTTACTGGTCTTGCTCCAAAAAATGGATCATAACCTGCTTCAGAAATCCAGTCAAATGCATCTGGTGTTACGACAAGTTTAATGGATTTTATGCGCAACAAATTTTTAAGGTTATTAATTTGAATTTCAACAATCTGCCTTACATTTTCTTTTGTTAGAGGCATAAACATAATTAGTTCATCTACTCGATTTAAAAATTCTGGTCGGATTGTTTGACGCAAAAGTTCCATCACCTCAAATTTTGTTTTTTCTCTAACTTTTTCTAAATCAGTATCCTGAACATTTTCAAAGCGTTCATGAATAATTGCCGAACCCATATTGGATGTCATAATGATAATGGTGTTCTTAAAATTAACTGTTCTTCCTTTGTTATCCGTTAATCTGCCATCATCCAACACTTGAAGTAAAACATTGAAAACATCTGGATGAGCTTTTTCAATTTCATCTAATAAGATAATGGAGTAGGGGCGTCTTCTAACGGCCTCGGTAAGTTGTCCGCCTTCATCATATCCTATATATCCTGGAGGTGCGCCCACTAATCTACTAACAGAATGTTTTTCTTGGTATTCACTCATGTCAATACGCGTCATGGCATTCTCATCATTAAACAGGAAATCTGCTAAAGCCTTTGCTAGTTCTGTTTTTCCAACACCCGTTGTACCTAAAAAAATAAATGAGCCAATGGGTCTTCTAGCATCTTGAAGTCCAGCACGTGAACGTCTAACTGCATCTGCTAATGCTTCTATTGCTTCCTCTTGTCCAACCACTCTTTTCGTTAATTCATCTTCTAAACGAAGCAATTTTGACACTTCACTTTCAATCATTTTTTGCACGGGAATTCCTGTCCATTTGGAAATTACTTCGGCAATTTCTTCGGCGTCCACTTCCTCTTTAATCATTTTCGAATGAATCTGAATTTCAGTTAGTTTAAGTTTAGATTTTTCTAATAATCCTTCTGCCTCCTTGATTTTTCCATAGCGAATCTCAGCCACTTTCCCATAATCACCGGATCGTTCTGCTTGATCTGCTTCAAATTTGAAATTCTCAATATCTTCTTTGATTTTTTGAATGGAATCGACAACATCTCTTTCTGATTTCCATTTGGCAGTAAAAGCATCCCTTTTTTCTGATAAATTCCCCAATTCTTTCTCTACATTTTCGAGTTTTTTTGTATCGTTTTCACGTTTTAAAGCTTCTCGTTCAATCTCGAGTTGTAATATTTTTCGATCTAGTTCATCCAATTCTTCGGGTTTTGAATTGATTTCCATACGAAGTTTAGAGGCTGCTTCATCGATTAAATCGATGGCTTTGTCCGGTAAATGTCGTTCCGTTATATAGCGTTGTGATAATTCCACAGCAGCGATAATTGCCGCATCTTTTATGAGGACTTTATGATGGTTTTCGTATTTTTCTTTTATCCCGCGCAAAATAGATATGGCATCTTCAGTACTTGGTTCATCAACCAGTACGGGTTGAAAGCGTCGTACAAGCGCCTTGTCTTTTTCAAAGTATTTTTGATATTCATTTAAGGTTGTTGCTCCCACAGCTCTTAGTTCACCGCGCGCCAAAGCAGGTTTTAATATATTGGCAGCATCCATTGCACCTTCACCTCCGCCACCGGCACCAACTAGCGTGTGAATTTCATCAATAAATAGAATGATTTCACCTTCGGCATCAATTACTTCTTTTACTACTGATTTGAGACGTTCTTCAAATTCTCCTTTGTATTTTGCTCCCGCAATAAGTGAACCCATATCCAGAGAGTACACAATTTTATTTTTTAAGTTTTCGGGGATGTCACCACTAATTATTCTATGAGCCAGACCTTCTGCAATTGCTGTTTTACCAACGCCCGGTTCGCCTATTAAGATGGGGTTATTCTTTGTTCGTCGAGTCAAGATTTGTAAAACCCTTCTTATTTCATCATCTCTCCCAATTACTGGATCCAATTTACCTGACTGCGCAAGTTCATTTAAATTTTTAGCGTACTTCTCTAATGACTGATACGTTCCTTCTTGGCTAGATGAAGTAACTTTTTGTCCTTTTCTTAAATCCATAATTGCTTGTTTTAATTCGATTTTACGTAAATTGTTGTCTTTGAAAAGTGTTCCGATAATATCATTTGAATCTACCATACTCAATAGAATCATTTCAATAGAAACATATTCATCCTGCCATTTTCCTGCTTCTTGTATAGCTTGGCTCAAAACAGAGTTTGCCGATTTGGATAAATACAATTGACCACCTGTAACGGTTGGAAATGATTGAATGATTTTATCCAAGGCTGCCTCAACCATCTTTGTATTGATGTTTAATTTACCTAGTAAATAGGGAACTACATCTTTATCAACGTTAAAAATTCCTTGTAAAATATGTGCGTTTTCAATTGCTGGATGTTTTTGATTTTCAGCTAATTGTTGTGCCTGCTGAATTGCTTCTTGTGTTTTGTCGGTGAATTTTGAAAAGTCCATAACATATATTTTAATGTTTTTTATACCTCAAATTGTAAACCAGCTCAAAAAAGAATTGGAAAGTTGTAAATTATGACACATTTAACGGTAGTTTAACTGCCAAAATGACTGAATATTTTCTATCAAGAAATCTTACACAATAAAAAAAAAGTGTACTTTTGTTTTTAATGGAAAAACAAGTTATTCTGAATGAAACGCAAGTGGATTTAACCATCAGAAGGCTATGTTATCAATTAATCGAAACTCACAATGATTTCCAAAAAACCGTTTTAATTGGTCTACAGCCAAGAGGAATACATGTGTTATCTCGTTTAAAAGCTCAACTAGAATCAATTTTGCAGCATTCCATACTTTGTGGAAACTTGGATATTACCTTTTACCGAGACGACTTTAGACGTAGGGAGCGCCCATTGATTCCAAGTGTCACAAATATTGATTTTGTGATTGAAAATAAGAATGTTGTTTTGATAGATGATGTCTTATATACAGGGCGTACTATTCGCTCTGGTTTGGATGCATTAATGGCTTTTGGTCGTCCAAGTAAAGTCGAATTGTTAACATTAATTGATCGCAGATTTCAGCGTGATTTACCCATTCAAGCGGATTATGTTGGATATACTGTTGACACATTAATTTCTGAAAAAGTATCTGTAGAATGGAAAGCAACAGAAGGTGCGGACCAAGTTTTTCTTTTTAAGCCAAATGAATCGAATGAATAATCTCAGTATAGACCATTTAACCGGAATTAGAGACCTCACAAAGGAGGATATCGATTTGATTTTTAAAACTACTGATAGTTTTAAGCAGGTAATTAATAGACCAATAAAAAAAGTTCCCTCTTTACGTGATATCACTGTTGCTAACTTGTTTTTTGAAAATTCAACGCGCACAAAACTTTCATTTGAGTTGGCCGAGAAAAGACTTTCCGCTGATATTGTGAATTTTAGTTCTTCAGGAAGTTCTGTTAAAAAAGGGGAAACACTGTTGGATACGGTCAATAATATTCTTTCCATGAAAGTGGACATGGTGGTAATGCGTCATCCAAACCCAGGGGCAGCCCATTATTTGTCTCAACGCATAAAAGCAAAAGTGATAAATGCCGGTGACGGAACCCACGAACATCCTACTCAAGCGCTGTTGGATGCTTATTCAATTCGAGAGGAATTAGGTTCAGTGGAAGGGAAAAAAGTGGTTATTGTTGGTGATATACTTCATTCTCGGGTTGCACTTTCAAATATTTATTGCTTACAAAAATTGGGGGCAGAAGTAATGGTTTGCGGTCCAACAACATTGATCCCAAAACACATTCATGAACTTGGAGTTTTAGTGTCTCACAACTTACGAGAAGCTTTAGAATGGTGTGATGTAGCAAATATGTTGCGCATTCAGTTAGAGCGACAAGATATTCGATTTTTCCCAAGTATTAGAGAATATACGATGATGTTTGGTTTGACTAAAGAAATTTTGGATTCTTTGAGTAAGAAAATTGTTGTAATGCACCCTGGACCAATCAATCGTGGTGTGGAAATTTCAAGTGAAGTAGCTGATTCGGATCAAAGTATAATTCTAAACCAAGTGGAAAATGGCGTAGCTGTTCGCATGGCCGTCATTTATTTACTCGCTGCGAAAGTAGAACGATAATGAGTCTTCCCTCAAAATTCTTAGACCGAGCGGTGGAGCAGTTATCTTCTTTGCCTGGTATTGGTAAAAGAACGGCTTTACGTATGGCCTTGCAACTACTGAAACGCGACAGAGAAGAAATTGAAGCGTTTTCACAATCAATTATAGAATTAAAGATCAATACCAACGAATGTGAAGTCTGCAATAATATTTCAGATACTCCAAGATGTACCATTTGTTCAAATCCAGCGCGTGACACCTCAATAATTTGTGTTGTAGAAGATATTCGCGATGTAATGGCTATAGAATCTACACAGAGCTTCAAGGGATTATATCATGTTTTAGGCGGTATAATTTCCCCCATGGATGGAATCGGTCCGTCTGATTTATACATTGATTCTTTGGTTGATCGTATTAGCGAAGGAGAAGTAAAGGAGGTTATTTTTGCACTAAGCCCAACAATGGAGGGAGATACGACAAATTTCTACCTCTTTAAAAAAATTTCCGGTAATACTATTTTGATAACAACATTGTCAAGAGGAGTTGCTGTTGGTTCCGAATTGCAATATGCAGATGAAGTAACGTTGGGTAGATCGCTGGCTCAACGACAAGAATTTAAAATGTAATACACACGCAATTGTTCGCATTTAGTGGATGCTTCCGAAAGCCAGTTGCCATTTTTTTTTTAACTTCGGCATTATTATTGAAAAGTATTGTTTTTTTTTTAAATTTTAATTATGAAATATTTAACATTAATGAGTTCTTTTTTGGTGTTTGGTTTTGCTTTTTCTCAAAGACCAAGCGTTAGTTTTGAAATAGAACCAAATGGAAGCAACGCTTCGAATCCAAGGTTAGTTGAAGTCGGTTCAGCCGTAAAATTAATGGCTGTAAAAAACGGCACAATTAAAAGTGTCAAATGGAAAATAGGTGGGGAGTTTGGCAAGGATTGGGAATTTGGTAAGGATAAGGGATTTTATATTAAAACACCTTCAGAATCAGATGGTTTGATAAATGATTCTATTTTGATAGTGTTCAAAAAAAGAGGCCCAACTAATATTTCTATTACAGCTAAGGCTGTAGTTGATTCTTTGCTAAAAGGTAAGAAGAAATCAGAGTTAGTTCCTATTTCAATTAAGTATGAAAGAAAAGGTTTCTTACTCGTAACCGAGTTAGCTGAATATGATGAATTAAATCAACTGTTTACAGGAGGAGATGTTGATAGTTACATTAAGTTAGTGAAAAAGGCTTCGAAAATGGTAGAAAATGACAAGTATTCCAAAGATCCATTTGCATACATTTGGTTGGCAAGAGGTTTATACTTAATTTCTGGTGAAAATTTGGATTTTACGATGAGCAAATATCAACCTTATAAATCCGCTTTTAATGATGCAGTAAGTGCCTTATCCAAGGCCTTGAAATACGATAATAATGGTTTTTTGGATAAAGTACCCACTGACGTTGAAAATTTAACAGATGATAAATTTTCTGATTTTATAAATGAAATGCAATACAAATATTACGATGAGATTGTTTTAAGTAATTTAACCAACGATACAGCTATTGTTAAAGGAAAAACAAAAATTAAGGATTATGCGAAAATAAATACTTCAATTAGTAAGTATTTGAAAATAACAAAAAATCCAATTTGTGTAAAATATTTACAAGTGGCTTGTCTCTTTAATCTAAAGGATGCAAATGCTAAGGTTCTTTTGAAAGAAGCAGAATTAGAATTGACAAAATATATTGCTGGAAAAGACTCACTTGTTTTTTCTGAAACAGATGAATTGTTTTTTGCTGCCGGAATATGTGAACTATTGAAATATTATAATTCAAATAAAAAAGCTGCTGATGCTTGTGTGTTACAGAAAAGAGCAATAGCAGCATTACCAACTCTTATAGAAAATCGCGAAAAATTCGAAGAATTTCAAGAGTACTATGACGAAGAGTGTAAGTGAAAAATAAAACCAAGTATTTTTTTGCTTTACTAGCCTCGTTAATTTTACTTTTTACAGTCTCTTTTTCTACCCTTTCACTTATTGAATTCTCTCAAGTTAAAAAAGAGTATCAATCGCTATATTTTATTCCAGCTGATGCTGAACTGTTGATTCGTATCGACGCTAAACAAATAGGAAAAGATTTGATTCAGCGTGTTATTAAGTCTGGAAAAACAGCGTTTTTTAAAAAGGAAAAAATAAATTTAAATCCGAATTCTACCGTTAATTATTCTTCTGTTGATTGGGATTTTCCGGTGTATACCTTTCCGGTGAAAACAACGAAAGATTGGGCAATTGTAACTGTGTTTTCTTTAGCGTCAAACGGCTTTTTTGTAAATAAGAATAATGAAGTACCCTTACAAAATGCCTTCGAATTTCAACAAAAAGGATTTTTAGTTTCTGGTTGTGACAAGGAGAGCTTTCTATTAGTTAAAAAAAATATTGAAACTCAGAATTCATCTGGTTGGAATAAACTTTTGGCAAAGAAAGAATCTATTTCCTTTCAATCAAAAACACTTGATTTATTTGGTGTAGCGCGTTTGCAAAACAATGACTTTATTATTGAAAGCGAGCTAAATTATATTCAGTCACCCGTTCAAACGCGAAAATTTCTTAAACCTGAAGGATTTCATGTATCCATGATGCTGCCATCAAATGGGATTGATTTATTAACTGAACAAGTAAAAAAATACGTCGACATTGGTTGGAAGAATCAACCAGTCATCGAATCTGCATCAATCAATTATTTGGGTCTAAAACCACCCTATTTTCCGCAATTCCAACTTTTATTGAATACAGCGGAACCATTTGCAATCAATGAATTTATTGAGCGTAACGATTTATCAATTGTTAAAGGGGATAAATCGGAAATTAAGCTTGGAGAATTAACATTGAATGGACGAGCAATCGATGATTACTCTTATCTATTGACAACCGTGCCAACAAGAAAAATCAATTATTATACAACACAAAATTTGGGTGGAATAGAAGGAGATTTAAATAAGTTAATTCAACTGGATAATGCACCGATGCTAAGAATGTTTCTTTTGTTCAATTCTAACATGGCTGCTGCCACTCAGTTTATTGAAAAAACAAAAAGAATTTCATTAGTTGCTACCCAAAATTCAGCAACTAAAAAACAACGCATGGTTTTTAAAATTGAAATGAAACCATCGTATAATTTCTTGGATGAAATTATTCAATTAGTCAATGTGATTGCTACTTAATTTTGTTACTAAACTTAGCAAATAAGCGGGTGCTTCACTCATTCTAGATCCATACCAAGAAAACATTTCCCCATCCACTAAAATGATCTTTGAATGTGGATATTTCTTTTGAAAATCACCTAAATGAACGGCCTTAAAGGGGTAGGGTTCCGTGCTTAGAAAGATTATATCAGGTTGTGAAACCAAATTATTTTCAATCATTGGATACCGATCTTCAGTTATGAAATTTTCAAATCCAATTTTTTCTAGGATAGAATTAATGTAGGTGTTCCTGCCAACTGCAATTAATGGGTCATCCCAAATAAGATAAAGTACTTTTTGCTTTTTTGTAGGTGTTTGTATTAGATTGAAGTTTGCTTGTATTTGTGAAATTAACTCTTGAGCAATCTGTTGTTTTTGAACTATTTCACCCAAACAATTAATCATTTCAAGAGCATCATCAAATGAATTTACGTCACTCAACCAAACAGGAAAGTGTTTCTCTAGTACTTCAATATCTTCAATAGTGTTTTCCTCTTTGTTCCCAATGATCAAATCCGGTTTCAACTCAAGAATCTTTTGAATAGTTAGATTTTTTGTTCCACCGATTCGTGTTTTTTTCTTAAACCAATCTTCGGGGTAAATACAAAATTTCGTAATACCTATAACTTCATCTTCAAGGCCAAAATAGGCTAGTAATTCAGTTTGGGAAGGAACCAGAGAAATTATACGTTTCGGTTTTTCTGGAATCGCGCAACTTCTTCCTAACTGATCGAAGAAGATTCTATTTCCCATTAGGACATTGCTTGAATGACGTCGTGCCTTGTTACTATGTGAAAAGTACCGTTAGAACGTTCAACCAAAACAGCCGGAGAATTTTTAGTGATTAATTTACATAAATCATCAACTGTTGTGTTTTCCTGAACAATTGGAAAAGGATCATTCATAATCGACGAAATGGGTGTATCCCTTAATTCAGGTTGATCTACCAATGTCTGATATACATGCAAATCGTCAATAGATCCAACAAAATGACCATCCTTTAGAACAGGTATTTGAGAAATTCCAAATTTGCGCATCTTGGCAATAGCATGTGAAACCAATTCTTCTGCAAACAAAGTTACCAACGGTGTTTCAGCATGTTTTGAAACAATATCAGATGCTGTTACCATTTCCTCTTCTAAAAATCCGCGTTCACGCATCCAATCATCATTGAATATTTTACCAATGTAGCGACTTCCGTGATCATGAAATAGCACAACAACAACATCTTCCGGTTTTAATTGATCTTTCAATTGTATCAATCCTTTAATGGCTGATCCTGCTGAATTCCCAACAAAAATGCCTTCTTCGCGAGCTAATCTTCGTGTATATACAGCGGCATCTTTATCCGTTACTTTTTCAAATAGATCAATAATATCAAAATCAACATTGGCAGGAAGAATGTCTTCACCAATTCCCTCTGTGATATATGGATAGATTTCATTTTCATCAAAAATGCCTGTTTCTTTATATTTTTTAAAGACTGATCCGTAGGTATCAATTCCCCAAATTTTTATATTCGGATTTTTTTCTTTCAAGTACTTCCCAACCCCAGAAATAGTACCTCCAGTTCCAACACCAACCACAAAATGGGTTATTTTTCCTTCAGTTTGTTCCCATATTTCGGGACCAGTAGATTCATAGTGCGCTTGACGATTGGAAAGATTATCGTATTGATTTACATACCATGAATTAGGAATTTCGGTAGCAAGCCTTTTTGAAACAGAATAATACGAACGTGGGTCAGTTGGTTCAACAGCAGTAGGACAAACAACTACTTCAGCGCCAACAGCACGAAGGATATCCATTTTTTCTTTAGATTGTTTATCGTTTAAAACACAAATCAATTTATATCCTTTGATAATGCACGCTAAGGCTAAGCCCATTCCCGTATTTCCAGAAGTTCCTTCGATTAATGTTCCACCTGGTTTTAGTAATCCTGCTTTTTCAGCATCCTCAACCATTTTTAAAGCCATACGGTCCTTAACCGAGTTGCCCGGATTAGTCGTTTCAACCTTCGCTAACACAGTTGCATTTACTCCGGCAACAACTTTGTTTAATCTGACTAATGGAGTATTCCCAATTGTTTCCAGTATGTTATTAAAAACTTTCATTGATGTGATTTTTTACAAAGGTAATTACTTGATTTTTAAGCATTGTAATCCATGCTATTCATTTATCAAGAGATATTAACAAAATCAGGACTTCCTGAGTGATTTTCACGAGAGAAAAATTATTAAATCGGGAAATAACACGTGAAGGTGGTTCCTTTTGAAATATTACTTTGTACATCTATTTTTCCCTTATGCGCCTCTATAATTAGTTTTACGTAATATAATCCTAATCCAAAACCTTTCACATTGTGGAGATTCCCTGTAGGAACACGATAGAATTTCTCAAATAGATGGGGAATATGTTCCTTTTGAATTCCAATTCCGTTATCCTCGATTTCAATAATGAAAAACTTTTTATCCGTGCGGGTTCTAATTATTATCAATGGATCCTTATCACAATATTTTGAAGCATTCTCAATTAAATTATACAACACATTGGTTATGTGAACTAAATCACCTATTATTTCACTGTTTTCGGCTTGAGTCTGAATTTGAATTTTTCCACCTCTGAATTCTTGGCTGAATTCAAAATTTTCTTTAATGTCTTTTAGTATTTCATGTATGTCAATTTGCTCCAATTTCAATACAATATGTTCTTTATCTAGTTTGGCAATATTTAATACTTTCTCCACCTGATTTTCCAATCTTTTGTTTTCCTTATAAATGATAGTAGCGTAGCGCTGTATTTTTTGAGCATCCTCGACACTGCCAGGTCTCATAAGCATTTCAGCAGATAGACCAATGGTTGAAATAGGCGTTTTTAGTTCATGAGTCATATTATTGATGAAATCATTTTTAACCTCGGAAAGTCTTTTTTGTTTTACAATTACATTGATGGTAAACAAGAAAAAAACTAATATCAACAATGCAATTACTACCACATATATCCAAGGTGAAAAAGTGCTTGATGCGAGTACAATTGGTTTGAAATCAGTATTTGGAAAAAAGATTGTAAAATAATGCCCATCCATTTTTTTGTCGAGAGGAGGAGAAATCACTTTTACCGATTTGGGAGCATACTGAAAAGCACCTTGGTTCTTATATAAAATTAAATCACTGTAAACCATTTTTTCTGAAAAACAATCATACATTCCAACTTGAAAATCCTGATTGATTTTATTGTGATAAAATTCTCTTTTTAGTATAGTTTCTAAGTAAAAAAGTTGGAGTTCTTCGCTAATTTCAATTAAGAAATAATTATCACTTATTTGTTGAACGGTTCCATATTGATCGGTACTATCTGCCGTTTGTTTGGAGATAATTCTTCGTACATTTTGTAATGATGAAAGTGTTTGGTTCGTGAAATGATCTTTGTTTAATTCAACCTGTTTTTTTTGAATTGCCAAATTTTCCTTTTGCATCGACTGCGTTTTCCGAATCCAAATTAGCTGAATTACTAAAATGCTTACCATTGATATAATGGCTAAAATAATCACCGTATTGATTGTCTTAACTTTCATCGTTTTATTTTCGTGTTTTTCATGGATTTAACGAACTTAGTTCAAAGATAGAAAAAAGGAACGTTGCATTAAATAATAAAAATAGTAGTAGATTTAAAAATCAATTCAGAATATGTTAGCAAAGAAATCGATAAGAGGAATTATTACAGCTTCTTCCCTTGGGACAGTAATTGAATGGTATGATTTCTATATTTTCGGAAGTTTAGCACCAATTATTGCTACTCAGTTTTTTCCTAAAGAGAATCCTACTGCGGCTTTTTTAGCTACACTAGCAGCATTTGGAGTTGGATTTGTTATTCGTCCTTTTGGAGCATTAGTTTTTGGACGATTAGGTGATTTAATGGGACGAAAATACACGTTTCTTCTAACACTTGTTTTAATGGGTTTTTCCACTTTTGCTATCGGTTTGATACCTTCTTATGAGCAAATTGGTGTATTTGCCCCAATCATTGTATTTACTTTAAGAGCAATTCAAGGTTTGGCTTTGGGTGGAGAGTATGGAGGTGCTGCCATTTATGTTGCAGAACATGCACCAGAAGGAAAAAAAGGATTTTACACAAGCTTTATTCAAACAACAGCCACATTTGGATTATTACTTTCTCTCGCTGTTATACTAATATGCAAATACCTAGTGCCTGAGGGTGAATTTGAGCAATGGGGTTGGAGAATTCCTTTTTTAGTTTCCATTATTTTGGTAGTTGTTTCCTATTTTATTCGAACTAAGATGGATGAGTCACCCATTTTTCAGCAGATGAAACAAGCTGGTAAGACTTCTAAGAATCCGCTTAAAGAAAGTTTTACGAAATGGAGGAATTTAAAATTAGTATTAATCGCTCTTTTTGGTGCGGCAGCCGGTCAAGGTGTTATTTGGTACACTGGTCAGTTTTACGCTATGAACTTCGCAATTAAGACCTTACATATTAATGAAAGTCAAGTACAGTTTCTGCTTATCCCCGTTTTATTAGTGGCCACTCCTTTTTTTATTGTTTTTGCAAAATTATCGGACAAAATCGGAAGAAAGAAAGTGATGTTAAGCGGAATGGCTTTGGCAGTATGTTGCTATTTCCCGATTTACCAACAAATGAGTTCTTTGGCAGATTGGAAATCATGGGAGCAAAACCCGGAAAAATATCATGTTCAAACGGCAACTAAGGTGCAAAAAGAAAGTGGTATTATTGAAGTAAGCAATCACACGTCCTACACGAATGGCTGTAAACGGGTTGAAGTCATGTCTTTGGAATCATCCAAAAAAGGGAAAAATGCTGTTGATGTGAAGCAGCAAATTCATTTAAGTAATCCGAAATTAGTTCAATTAGGTTTATTGATTTTTATTCAATTGCTTTTTGTTTGTATGGTTTATGGTCCAATTGCGGCATTTTTAGTTGAATTGTTTCCACCAGAAATTCGATATACTTCTTTGTCGTTGCCTTATCATATTGGTAACGGTGTATTTGGTGGTTTAACGCCTCTTATTGCCGAATTATTAGTGCTAAAATTTCAGGATCCGCTTGCTGGGCTGTGGTATCCTGTAGTTATCGGATGCATCACACTCGTCGTTGGTATGATATTTATCCGAGAAAAAAGTCATGCGAAATAAATTATAAGACAATCATGAAACGAAATCGCTAGTTTGCGTTTGAATTCGTATTTTTGTAAACTTAAATTGATTAATTGTATGGATGCTTTATTGACTGCTTTAATTGTGTTACTTTCTTCTGGTGGTGTAATCTTAACTGCATACTACTTGCTAAAAAGAGAAACAGACCGTGAAAAATTAAATATGCAAATTGAGTTAAGGAAAAGCAGACAGGAGTATTTTTTACCCAATAGAGTAGAAGCTTATCAGCGAGCTGTTCTGTTTTTGGAACGCATTCACTTAAATAGCTTAATCATGCGCTTGCACAATCCTGGTTTGCCTGCCCGAGTAATGCAATCTGAATTATTAAAAACAATTCGCGACGAATACGATCACAATGTAGCTCAACAACTTTTTGTTTCACCTCAAGGTTGGAAAATGCTAAGAGATTCGAAAGAAGAGACAATAAAAATCATTAATATAGCTGGAAATCAAATGAATGAAACGGCATTGAGTACAGATTTAGCCACCAAGATTTTTGAATTAGTAGGTGAAATCGGACAACTACCCACTGAAATTACGGTTGAATTCCTGAAAAAAGAATTACAAGATTTATTCTAAGCGGAATACAAAACAAAAGCTTCCAAATCTTTTATCCGATAGAAATCGGTCTTTAATGGGCTATTTTTTTTGGTTTTATACTGTTTAAATTTCCCAGCTCCTTTAATCGCTTAACATGTGAAATAAAGGCGTGTGCTAATGTCGGTTTAACATTGTATTTTATCCCATATTTGAGAGCTGTTGTTTGAACAATTGGTGCAAGTTTTCGATAGTGAATGTGACAAATATTCGGGAAAAGATGATGTTCAATTTGATAATTCAATCCACCAACATACCAGCCTAAAATTCTATTATTCGGCGCAAAATCAGCTGTGCTCAACAATTGATGAACCAACCACTCATGATGAACTATTCGATTCGAATCGGGTAGGGGTTGTTCCGCTCCCTCCACCACGTGAGCCATTTGAAAAATAGTACTCATAATAATGCCAGCGGTCATATGCATTATTCCGAATCCAATGAGAATCTGCCACCAATTGAACGGACTTATCCAAAGCGGGATGCCTAAAAAGATGAAGAAATAAAGTGTCTTGGAGACAATTAAAATAGTTAATTCAGATTTGGGATTTGCCTGTTGTCGTTTGGTAATTCCCTTTTTATTAAATTCATTTAATTGTACAATGTCCAAAATTATTTTTGATAAAGTCATTAAACCATATAGAAAAAAAGAATAAATGTATTGATATCTATGGTATTTTCTCAATTTTGCATGTTCGCATAATCGGATAACCACCTTAGTGCCAATGTCTGGATCATATCCAAAAATATTTGTGTAGGTATGGTGATATAAATTGTGCTGGATTTTCCAATTAAATATATTGCTCCCCAAAATATACATACTCGATTGAAAAAGAGAATTCACCCATTTCTTTCTTGACAACGCACCATGGGCCGCATCATGCATAACCGACATTCCAACTCCTGCCTCGCCAATTCCCATAATAATACATAGGGCTAATCCGAGCCAGCCATTCATTGGATAGGTAATCATCAACACCCATGGAACCAGATAAATCCCAATAATTATGAATGATTTCAGATATAACCAAAAGTTGCCTTTATTGGATAAATTATTTACTCTAAAGTATTCACTAACGTTGCGTTTTAGCTCCTCTGTGAATGCACTTTCTTTTGGATTTGAACTTTTAAATTGAATTGTTTTCATACTAAGAAATAAGTACGAACATATTGAATTATTTATAGTGTTTACTTACATGAGTTTGAATTTTATAACTTTTGAATTTATTGTATAAGTAATGAGTATAAACAAAAAAGGCCGTCTTTATCAGACAGCCTTTGAAATAAGATGATAACGATTAATAATAGATAGATCGTTGTACCTTGGTAACGTATTTAGCCAAACGAATAACTTGTTTTGTATATCCAAATTCATTGTCATACCAGGCATATAAAACAACATTTTTACCGTCATTGGAAACAATGGTAGCATGCGAATCATACACTGAACAACACGTGTTGCCAATAATATCGCTAGAAACTAACTCTGGATCAACCGAATAATAAATTTGGTTCACCAAATCGCCATTTAACGCGGCTTCGCGTATAGCTAAATTAACAGCTTCAATGGAAGTGGTTTCTTTTAATTCTAAACTCAAGATAGCAAGTGAACCATTTGGTGTTGGTACACGAACAGCATTCGCAGTCAATTTATCTTTTAAGTCTGGAATTACTTTTGTTACCGCACTTCCTGCTCCTGTTGAGGTAATCACCATATTAATTGCAGCAGATCTTCCTCTGCGTGGCTTGTTGTGCATATTATCCAATAAGTTTTGGTCATTAGTATATGCGTGAACAGTTTCAATATGACCTTTAACTACGCCATATTTATCATTCACCACTTTCAAGATAGGAGAAATTGCATTGGTGGTACAAGAAGCAGCTGAGTAGATTGTCTCATTATCAATATCCAATTCACCTTGGTTAATTCCATAAACTACGTTTGGAATTTCCTTTCCTGGGGCAGTTAATAATACTTTGGAAACACCTTTCGCTTTTAAATGTCTTGATAATGCTTCTCTATTGGTGAAAACACCTGTATTATCTATCACAAGCGCATTTTTTATGCCATGTTTTGTGTAATCAGCATCTTCAGGATTTGATGCATCTATCATTTGAACAATTTGTCCGTTAATGATTAACGTTTTATTTTCAAGATCTTCAATTACAGACCCTTTGAAAGCACCATGAACAGAATCATTTCTTAATAAGGCAGCACGTTTAATTATATCTGCATCGGAACAACCGCGAGTTACAATAGCACGTAGTCTCAATTGTTGTCCTTTACCAGCTTGTTTTATTAATTCCCGAGCTGCAAGACGGCCAATTCTTCCAAATCCATACAAGACAACATCTCGTGGTTCAACAGCTTCACTTGAAGCGCTTGAGAAACCACCTAACTTTTTATTTAAAAAATCTTTTTTAGAAGTGAAAGATGCTTGTTCGTTCAACCATTCAGAAGCTAGTTTACCAATGTCTAATTTAGACGGTACAATATCCATGGTTGAAATTTCAGCAGCTAATTCAGATGTGGTGAATACATCAATTGGCTTGTTAACCACTTGTTTCGCGTATTCATGTAAGTTCAATATTTCTGAAATCGTTACATCAGTCAAGTGATTTCTGAAAAGCACGAGTTCAATTCCTTTTTCGTACAAAAGTTCACCTACTTTACTTTGTAATTTCACTGCAGCTCGTTCACGTTCAATGTGTGATTTAAGCTCTAATTCATACCCTTGTCCATTTTCCATTCTAATTATTTTGTTGATTGATGGGGCAAAAATAAAAAAAGGCTACCAAACTGGCAGCCTTTTCAACAGGAATTTATAAATTATCCTAAATAAGATTTCAACAATTTATTGCGAGAGGTATGTCTCAGTCTACGAATTGCTTTTTCTTTAATTTGTCGAACACGTTCTCTTGTTAAATTGAATTTTGAACCAATTTCTTCCAATGTTAGGCCATGATTCATTCCAATACCAAAAAATAAACGAATGATTTCACGTTCTTTATCGGTTAATGTACTCAATGAACGTTCAATTTCTTTCTGAAGAGATTCAGCCATTAACATGTGGTCTGTTTTTGGTGCATCGTTGTTTGCCATGACATCCATCAACGTGCCACCATCTTCGTTGGTTGTTAATGGAGCATCCATAGAAACGTGACGTCCTGAAACATTCAAACTTTCTTTGATTTTATCTTCAGGAACCTCAAGAGCTTCAGCTAATTCTTCAGCAGATGGAGGTCTTTCGTATTCTTGTTCTAAACGAGAAAAAGCTTTATTGATTTTATTCAATGAACCTACTTGGTTCAAAGGCAAACGAACAATTCGAGCTTGTTCTGCTAATGCTTGTAGAATCGATTGACGAATCCACCAAACAGCGTAAGAAATAAATTTGAATCCACGCGTTTCATCAAATTTTTGTGCTGCCTTAATCAAACCTAAATTACCTTCATTAATTAAATCGGGTAACGTTAAACCTTGATTTTGGTATTGTTTTGCAACAGAAACAACAAAACGTAGGTTTGCTCGAGTAAGTTTCTCTAAAGCAGATTGATCACCTTGTTTAATTTTTCTGGCCAATTCGACCTCTTCTTCTGCTGTAATCAGCTCCTCACGCCCAATATCTTGTAAGTATTTGTCTAATGACTGACTTTCGCGATTGGTAATCGATTTGGTAATCTTTAGTTGTCTCATGCTTTTTAAAAGGATTTTAAATTTAAGCTATAACGATATATGTTGGCAAAGTAACACCAAAAAATGTGATTTCAAAAATTTATTTTTACTTTTTCGGATCAATTTTGCCCATTGTTGAAAACTTGTACATTTTGTTAGTTATAGTCCCAATCCCTTATACTCCCTTTGTCCAGATTCAGTAATTACCTCTAATAAAACCCCTCGATTTACACCATTCAATTTGGTTGTTAATTGCTCAACTGTTTCCACGGGTTCGTTGTTTATTTTGCTGATAATCATTCCCTCAGTTAATCCAATGGCTTTAAGTTTTCCTGCTTGTATACTTTTGATTTTTACTCCTGAGCTAATATTCAATTCTTTCTTTTCTTTATCCGTTAATTCAACAAATGAAGCACCTAAGGCAACTTGTTTACTCACTTCCTCCTTTGAAATTAGTTTCGTTTCTCCTTCCTTGTTGCGTAATACGAGCTCCACAATTTCTTCCTCTCCTTTTTTATTTCGAATTGTTACACTGACTTTATCCCCAGGTCTGCGTTTTCCTATTTCCTCTTGCAAGCTCGCAACAGAATTAACTTCTTTTGTTCCAATTTTCAAAATGACTTCACCATCTTTTATTCCTGCTTTGTCAGCACTTCCATCTTCAACCACTTTAGTTACAAAAACCCCTTTGGTGCTTGGTAAATTATTTTTTGTTTTAATTTCTTGCGTTATATCATTGATTTGAACTCCCAAATAGCCTCTTTGAACTACTCCGTAATCAATTAAATCCCTCATTACTTTTTCCACTAGATTAACAGGAACAGCGAAGGAGTAACCCGAGTAACTACCTGTTTGCGATGCGATAGCCGTGTTTATTCCCACCAATTCACCTTTCGTATTTACCAATGCACCACCGCTATTTCCTGGGTTCACAGCAGCATCTGTTTGAATGAATGATTCAATCGGAATGACATCTTGTTTAGAACGGTCAGATAATAAATTTATATTTCTTGCCTTAGCGGAAACAATTCCGGCTGTTACTGTTGATGTTAAATTAAATGGATTACCTACGGCTAACACCCATTCACCAATTTTCAAATCATCACTGTTACCAAGTGGAATGGGTTGAAATCCAGTCCCTTCAACTTTCAAAATGGCGATATCCGTTGATGGGTCGGTTCCAACGATTTTGGCTGTGTATTTGGAATTGTCGTTGAGAATTACCTCTATTTCACTGGCGTTTTCAATTACGTGGTTGTTCGTAACAATATATCCTTCTGATGAAACAATAACCCCCGAACCGGATCCCGAACCATATTGCTTATATTCCTTACCTCCGGCACCAGGACCGTAAAAGAATTCTTGGAAAATATCGCGTTGAAATGAAGTTTGAACGACTTTGGTTGTTACGTGAACTACCGAATTTATTGAGTTTTCTGAGGCTTGAATGAAATCAACAGGAGTACCCTGCATACTGGCAAACCGAGCAGTTGCAATTCTATTTCCGTCTAATACTTTGTCAGAAAGTTTTGTGTCATCTGTTACATAGTTAAATGTAAGGTAGGCTGAGAGGGGAATAATTCCGCCAATTATACCCAGCGCTAATTGTTTAATGAGTGTTGTTTTCATAATTTACGCTTTTAAATTTCAATTACAATAATAACAGAAAGTCATTTTTCTTGTTATGTTACTCGTGTTAAAGAATGTTAAGCAACCTATTACCATAAAAACTGCTATTTTTGTCAAAAAAAAGTGCAACTTCCATTTTTTAAATATCAAGGTGCGGGCAATGATTTTATCATGATTGACAATCGATCTGGTGCTTTTGATTTCTTATCCATTGAGCAAATAAAAACTCTGTGCGATCGCCATTTTGGTATTGGCTCAGATGGATTAATTAAAATTAATGCACATCCTTCGAGTGACTTTTATATGGATTTTTATAATCCTGACGGATCAAAAAGTTTTTGTGGGAATGGTGCGAGATGTGCAGTTGCTTTCTTTATCCATTTAACCGAAAAATATCCAGATATAACTTTTGAAGCAATTGATGGTATACATGAAGCTTTTGTTGAAGAATGTGATAGTATTCGTTTGAAAATGAAAGATTTAATTTCGGAAAACTTAAATGATTCGCTTGTTTATGAAATCAATACGGGTTCGCCTCATTTAGTTCTTTTTGAGTCAACAATTGATCAGTTAGATGTTTACTCGAAAGGATCTACTATCCGTTATTCTGAAAAGTATAAACAACAAGGTATTAATGTCAATTTTATAGAAGAGTTTAGTTCAAATTCTATTGCCATTCGAACCTATGAGCGTGGAGTGGAAAATGAAACGTTGGCTTGTGGTACAGGTATAACTGCTGCAGCAATCGCCTATGGGTTAAAAAACGACTTACAAGGTAAAAATTCCATTGCAGTTAAAGCCTTGGGCGGAAATTTAAGCGTTGAATTTGATCAAGTTGAAACAGGAGATTTTCGCGATATTTACTTGATTGGTCCGGCAAAATTTGTTTTTAAGGGTGAATATGAGTTACACGTATAAGTTTAACGGATATTCTATAGGTGTTGTTCCCCCTGATTTTAATCCATCTATGTTGTGGATCATTCACTCCAATCAAATTCCTCCTCACATCGGTTTTTCAACTGCTGATTCTTATTTCAGTTTGAAGGCGACTGGAGTTGATTTTAATTTACAGGCCAATCGCGTGTTCCAATCACTTCAAAGGAAACAAGGTGAATTTGTGCTTGTGGAGTTAACTCAGTATTTTGATTTAGAACAGGTTAAGCAAGAATTTCAAGAAAATTCGGTTATTTTCAATGGAAAAAATACCTGCCTTACACCCATAAAACATTTGTTTGATGTTCAAAATCATCTGATGTTACCTGATTTACTGATTTACCTTGAAAAGAATCAACTTATTTCTAGTATTTTTGCTTTCAATGTATCCGATTCCCAGTTAGGAATTAAGTCGTATACGCAGGCAGATATTGACGAAAGAATAGAAAATTTACAACGTGCTGCAAGGAGAAAAAGTTAATTTACGTGCAATAGAACCCAGCGATTCTACACTCATTTATTTGTGGGAGAATGATACTGAAAACTGGAAATTCACCAATACGGATGCACCCCTTTCCATGTTTGAAATTTATCAATTAATTGAGGAACAACGGGCTGTGAGAGAATCCGGTCAACTGCGATTAATCATTCAAGAAAAAAGTTCCTCTGATGCAATTGGCGCAGTGGATATTTACAACATCGATTTCAAAAATGGTTTTGGTACAGTTGGGATTTTAATTGCAGAAGAAAAATACCGTAAAAAGGGATTTGCTGCTGAGTCGTTAAATTTATTAGCTCAATATGCCAAGGAATATCTACAATTACATCATTTAACGTGCGGAATTCAATCCAGTAATTTACCGAGTCAATCGCTTTTTGAAAAATGTAATTACCTAAAAATTGGAACAAGAGCCAATTGGTTTTTAGTAGATGGTAAGCGCGAAGATGAATATATTTATCAATTAATGTTATGAGAATAAGCGTAAAAATCCTTTTTAATATAGTTCTTCTTGGGTTATTGTTTAATACTTCAAGTTGTTCATTTTTTGAAGGAATGAGCAAAACCGATAACAGTAAGGAAATCACGATACTTCTTAAGAATAAGACCACTGTCTCCCAATTAGCAGAGCAATTGAAAAAGAAAAAAATTATCGAAGAAATTGATGGTTTTATTGATGTAGCTAAAACCAACGGATTAACAGATCAAACCTTGGCTGCAGGCAAATATAGGATTAAGCCAAAAACTAAAATGAAAGACCTTGCTGTTGGATTTGTTAAGAACAAAAATGGCCAAGGAAACGATGAAGTGTTGGTTAAAGTGTTGGTCTATAAATTTCGGGATATCAATCAGATGGCTTCGATGGCTCATCAATGTTTAGCACTGGATAGTTCATCATTAATCAATTATTTGCAACAACCTCAAACCATCAAAAAACTTGGGTTTAGGAATAAAGAAGAATTGAGTGCACTCTTTATTCCAGGAGAATACCAAATGTATTTCGATACCGATGAAAAGGAATTTGTGAAAAAAATGAAACAAAAATTTGATTCGTTTTGGACTGCTGATAAAAGAAAAAAACTGGTTCAAATAGGACTAAAAACTCCTGCTGATGCAGTGAAATTGGCTAGTATCGTTTACGCAGAGCAAAGTAGAAACAAAGAGGAATGGCCCATTATTTCAGCGTTATATTTAAATCGTTTGAAGAAAGACATGAAATTACAAAGTGATCCTACATTTCGATTTTGTTGGGGTGATGCATTGAAGGGAACGCAAAGACTCATGGAAAAGCACCGCGACATTGATTGTGCGTATAATACCTACAAAATCAAAGGATTGCCTCCTGGACCTATTTGCTTTACGCCAACCGATGTAGTTGATGCTGTATTGAATCCTGCTAAAGTGAATTATATTTTCATGTGTGCAACCCCTGATTATTCCGGAAAACACAACTTCACCGCTTCAGATGTTGAACATGTTAAAAATGCTAAGGAATATCAGTCGTGGATAGCAAAACAAGAATCTAAATAAGAATTGAACATGAAAAGAAGAACTTTTTTCCGATTGGGTTTGGCAACGGGTGTGTTGACCTTAACAAGAAATGTATTCGGTAATCAATTATTTGTTGAGAAATCGTTTGAAGGAAAAACGGATGCTCCTATTGTGTTATCCACGTGGATTCATGGACTTGAGGCAAATCGGGCAGCGTGGGAGATTTTATCCAAAGGTGGAAAAGCGCTAGATGCTGTGGAAGCGGGTGTGAGAGTAACAGAATCTGATTTAACGAATAGAAGTGTTGGTGTTGGAGGAAGACCGGATCGTGATGGGCATGTTACCCTCGACGCGTGTATTATGGATGAACAATCGCGTTGTGGATCCGTTGCTTTTTTAGAAGGTATTGCTCATCCCATTTCAGTTGCCCGTGCCGTAATGGAAAAAACACAACACGTAATGCTTGTGGGTGAGGGGGCTAAAAAGTTTGCCTTAGAACAAGGCTTCGAAACAGCAAAAACTCCTTTGCCAGAAGTGAAAAAAGACTGGAAAAAATGGCGTGAAGAAAATAAAGATTTATTTGTTAAACCTAGAATTAACCATGAAAACCATGACACCATTGGATTAATTGCTATGGATAAAAAGGGCGATTTGAGTGGGGCTTGTACCACCAGCGGATGGGCCTATAAATTACATGGTCGAGTAGGGGATTCACCCATTATTGGAGCCGGTCTTTTTGTAGATAATGAAGTTGGAGCAGCCACTGCCACTGGGTTAGGAGAAGCAATTATTCGTATCGCAGGGAGTCATACGGTGGTTGAATTAATGCGCCATGGGTATTCGCCACAAAAAGCCTGTGAAGAGGCGGTAAAACGAATTTTAGCTAAACACAAGGATTTAACGAACCTGCAATGTTGTTTTTTAGCCATTGATAAAGAAGGGAATATTGGTTCTCATTCCGTCTATGCTGGTTTCAATTACGCACTAAAGACAAGTAGCGAAGATAAAATGGTTGATTCTACTTTCGATCGAAATTGGTAATGAAACGTTTGAAAGGAATCCTTTTTTTATTTCTATTATTAAGTTTCTGTACAAAAGGACAAAAAGAACTTTCATGGCGCTTTTTCCACCCGTTGAAAAAAGAGTGGTTGCCTTATCATACCCATGGATCGATTCAGGAAAAGTTAATTCAAACCGGTGAATTGCCTTTACCTTTTTATCGAGATAATGAATTTAAATTTGATTGGGTTGAATTAAATCAGTGGAAATTAATTGCGGATACGATAGCTAGCGAGTATGATTCTCCCCAACTGATCGATATCCACTTACCCGAAATTGATACCTATGCATCCATTTATTGGAATGATTCCTTGGTGCTGTTGGCTGAAAATGCATTTCGTCCATATCAATTTCAAGTTGTTTTGATGCCAAATTCAAAAAACACAATTACAGCCGTTTTTACTCCTCCTGTCTTGTATCACAAAAATCGGTTTGAAACAGAACGTTTTCATTACCCTGCACCCAACGATTCTAAACCCATTGCTGTTGCGAATTTAACGCGGAAGCCACAATATCAATTTGGCTGGGATTGGACCGCACGAATGAATACCATTGGCTTTACAAAACCTGTTTCGTGGAAGTATCAAAAATTAAATTCCCTCACAGATTTTTCTATTCAATCTACTTATGATGGGGAAGATGCTGAAGTGACGTACCATTTTTTGTTTTCACCTATCGAAAACCCAATTACCATAAAAAGTAGTTTGTTTGGTGATTTTGAAATGAAAACCAATGATACGCTCTTGGATTGGATAAACACACTTGTTCAACCCAAGCTTTGGTGGCCGATAGGATGGAGAGAATCATACATTTACTACGATACCATTCAGGTTTTTTCATCTAACGGATTGCTAATTGAAACAAGATACATTCATTTTGGGGTTAGATCATCCGAATTGATACAGCAGGAAGATGAATGGGGCACCAGTTATGTGATTCAACTCAATGACAAACCAGTTTTTTGCAAAGGAGCCAATCTAATTCCCCCTTCCGTATTTACCGGTCAACTAAGTGATTCGGTGTGGGAAAATCAAATTCAGGTTATTAAGGAACAGCAGTTGAACATGGTTCGCATATGGGGCGGAGGAATTTATCCGAGTGATTATTTTCTGACGCGTTGTGATGAGGAAGGAATTATGGTGTGGCAAGATTTAATGTTTGCCTGTGCCATGTATCCGGCAGATTCGTTGTTTTTACTCAATGTAAAGTCCGAAATGGAGTATCAAATTCCACGGTTAGCATCTCATCCTTCAGTAGTTTTGTTCAATGGCAATAATGAAGTGGATGTGGCATGGAAAAATTGGGGCTTACAAAAGCAGTATCGCTTAACCGTTTCAGATTCCATTCAAATTGCGAATGAGTATCGGATTTTATTTCAAGAAAATATTCCCAACTGGATAAAGTCATTTACAGATATCCCGTATGTTCATACATCCCCGTTGAGTAATTGGGGGGCACCAGAGCGCTATAATCATGGTTCTCAACATTATTGGGGAGTGTGGCATGGTAATGATCCGATTGCTGATTTTTCCAATAATATTGGTCGTTTCAATGCTGAGTTTGGGTATCAGAGTTTTCCTGAATATTCTACTTTATTAGCCTTGGGCTCACCGGAATCTTGGAACTTAGATTCGTTGGGGATAAAAACACACCAGAAAAGCTATGTGGGAAATGGGAAAATACATTCAGAAATAAAGAAGTCTTATCCCCAGCCTAAAAATTTTATGGAATTTGTTTATTATTCACAACTCTTACAGGGAGAGGCGATGGAACAAGCTGTTTCTGCTCATCGCTTGAATGCTCCGCGTTGTATGGGATCTATTTATTGGCAATTGAATGATTGTTATCCAGGTCCAACATGGTCCGGTGTAGATTACCTTGGGAATCGTAAAATCATGCATTATCGGATGAAGCAAGTCATGCAACCCATTACCGTATTGCGCGAACAAGATTTAACTGGTTTCAATCTATTGCTTACTTCTGACATGCCTGAAAATCAGCAAGTACGTTATACCATCAACGGAATTGTAAAAATGAAAGATAAGTGGTTGATTAACGAACTGAAAACAGATTCAATTCAACTTCACTATTTGGAAAGCCAATCTATTTTTACGGAATCTACGTTAAGTCGCTATTTTATTGCCAATGCTGTTCATGGGTTAGAGGTTCGTTGGCAAGTAGGAACTCAAATCCATAGCCGCATTTTTTGGATAGAAAAAGAGATACCAAAATCAATTCAAAAAAAGGACATCTCCATTCGGATTTCAAGAATTGATCGAAAGAATAAATCGTTGATTTTAAAGCTAAAGGCAAAGGTTCCCATTCAACATTTTTGGATTTATTCTACTCAAAAAGGAATTCGTTATTCGGAAAATGATTGCAACCTCTTACCGGGTAAAAAAGAAATAATTCTCCACTATGAATCGCTACCTAAGCGGAAAGAGTTGAAATACGTTGGGTTGAGTGTAGGGGAGTGAGGTTGAGAGGTGGTGTTATTGTTTCTTTAGGTAAATCTATTTTATCGGTTTCGGGCTTGGCGAAGGCGGGGATTTTTACCACAAATGTTGATGCGGAGAACCAAACTTTGATTAACCACACCGCGAAGCAGCCACGAAGTGAAATATGTTTGTGTAGCACTGAACCGCCACTTTTGACAATTGAAAATCGGCGAAGCTAAACCCGTGTTAGCAGTAGTTGTTATTTCATTTCAATTTTTAATATTCCTTCTCCGTCTTTTCCTAAAAATTTCTTAATTACTTCTGCAAAGGCTTCTGTTCCGTTGTCGCTGTTTGTAAAAATTAAGAGTGCTTGTTTGGTTTTTGGAATAATAAAGGTGATAGTATGAACACCTATGTCGTCACCACCGTGAACAAGAGCGAAGTCTTTGTTCTCGTTTATGCTTTCATCTACCCACCAACCTAAGCCAAAATGTTTGTAATCATTAATTCTAACTTGGTCAGCTATCATCTCTCTATATAATTTGTCAGATAAGCCAGCTCCATTTAATATATGAACCAAAAATTTAGAATAGTCTTCAACAGTTGTTAGCAAATTGTCTGCTGCATTGGCTGTTGTATTAATCTGTGTTTCATAAATTTCACATTTTTCGTTGTGCCACTTTGCAAATCTTGTTGAGTCAATTTCGTCGTCCCAAATAAATCTGGTGTCTTTCATTTTTAGAGGTTTAAAAATCAATTCACTTGCTAACTGTTCTAATGATTTTTTAAACTTCTTTTCTAATGCTTTTCGTAAGTATTCGTATCCTTCACCCGAATATTGATATTTTGTACCAGGCTCAAATTCAAAAGATAGCTTTCCGTCTGTATTATTACCTCGCCAATTAGAAAAACCAGTTTGATGGCTTAAAATTATTCTCGTAGTTAATAATTTTGCTCTTGGGTCGTTCGCAACATCAGGGTCGGTATAATATTTATAAATAGGTTCGTCTAAATCCCATTTTTCTGAATTTATTAATTTTAAAGCAACAATTGCTGAAATTGGCTTTGTCATTGATGCAACATTCCATATCGTATTTTTTGGTGCTGGTTTGTTTGTCTGTAACTCTCCAAAAACACTTATTTGTTCAATTTTACCATCTTTAATAAAACCAATACCTAATGCTGGAATATGTTTTAGTTTTAACCATCTTTCAGTTTCGTTTTTGTCAACAAACAAAAGTTCTTGATTAAACGGCTTCTCAAAATCTTTATGGTCGTAGCTTAAACCTTTTGATAACTTAAAACCCCCATTTTCTAAAATCCAAACGTGGGTAAATTTTGCAACACTTGTGAGATATTCTGATTTGTCATTTTCAATTGCATAAAAGTTATGAATACCTGTTTGAATAGCACCATACAAAATCCCATTTTTTTCTAATGGATAAACTTCCATTTTATTTTCAGCTAATTCTCTTTTGGGCTTGTATGCTAATTGGCAAAGTCCGTTTTTGATACCAGAAATAAATTCTATTTTTGAATTGGTAATTCCTGATTGGTCGTGATAGAATTCAAAATTCTCGCTTACGAGATTTTCAAATTGTTTGATGTCGCAGTTGTTAAACCCAAGATAAAAAAGAAGGCTGTCTTTTTCTTTGATGGTTTTGTACAATGTTGAAGTTTTATCAACCTGTCCAAATGTTGTCAAACTTGACATTACTAAAAGGAAGAAAAATAGTTGTCTCGTCATTTTTTTGCTTGTTATCTGCTGTCTTGCTTACAATTACTACTAACGTTTTGGCAGTAGGCGAAGGTGGCGCTATCTCTCTAATGTAATTGTTGCGCCATTTTGCTTACTGCGTGTTATGGTGCGTTGTTAATTAAATTGAAGGTTTCATCTTGATATTTCCTCCAATTGCTCTTAAAACTTTCAAAATTGTATCAAACTGCGGTTTTGCATTTTCAGCTAAGGCTTTATATAAACTCGGTCTACTCATACCAGTTTGTTCTGCAATTTTTGACATTCCAATTGCTTTGGCTATGTGTCCTAGTGCCACTTGAATATCATTTGAGTCGCCTTCCTCTAAAACGGTATTAAGATACTCATTAATCATTTCTGCATCATCTAAATATTCCGCTATGTCAAATTTACTCGATTTCATAATTACTTTTTTTGATAGTTACCCCAAATTTTCTTGGCTTTTTCTATGTCCT
>JBILYP010000039.1:0-21963 GCA_044377675.1 Crocinitomicaceae bacterium | reverse complement strand
GAAATAAACTCCCAGATTTGAAATCGAACCGAAAAGGATCACAACATAGACCAAGGCATAGAATCCAACAGCAAAAAAAGTCTTCCAGAGCATCGATATATCAGCTTTTCTGACGATTTCGTTCCTCGCGAAATAATCATTCACCCTTTCCTGCAGTTTCCGCTGAAAATCATTGTCTGAAGTCTGAAGGAATTTGTAATCAATCATTGTATAAATACTAGCTAGTAATTTTCAATAAGCTGTATAAAATTAAGTAAATATCTTGAAAGAATCCCTACTTTTAAATCGTGCTTACACGATCATGTGGTAAGAAAAATTTGTTATTCGATTAAATAAAATGCATTCAAAACTTAGAAAACTTCCCTTTTATCCCATAGGGAAATTACTATTGATCACTTTTCAGAACGGTGGTGTAAACTTTTGGAGAATACCAGTATTTACCTTGTTCTTGCTTCGGTACATTTTATTCGAACCATTTCGTTTAACAGAAATGCTGCTCTTTGAAAGGAAGATCCGAAAACATGAGCTACAAGAGGATCCGGTTTTTATTCTTGGTCATTGGCGGAGCGGAACAACTCATTTACAGGAGCTTTTAGTAGCCAATTCTAACCACACAACTACTTCCGTGTATCAATTCTTGTTCATTGATAATTTCATCTTGACTGAACGATGGTTGAAGCCTAACATGAATGGATTCTGCAGGATTTTCAAGATCCCCTATTCCTTTCAACGGGTTACCATGGACCTGAATTTGCCCGGTGAGCTGGAATCGGCGATGTGTGCAGGTTTGAGTGATCACAGTTATACATGGGGCCACATTTTCCCAAAGCGTTATGAATACTGGTTCGGGCACATGATTGGGTTAAAACGACCAAAAGATAAGGAAGGCTGGCTAGATGACTACGATTTCCTAATAAGAAAAATATCATTTGCTTCAGGTGGTAAAAGGGTTATCGTCAAATCTCCTGGTGATACTGGTCGAGCAATTCACCTTTTGAAAAGGTACCCTAATGCTAAGTTTGTTTTCATTGAGCGTGAACCACTTTCAGTATATCATTCCACCATGTATTTCTGGAGTGTTATTCAGAAAGAGGTTAGTTTTCAAAAGGTAAAAGACGAGCAACTTCACCGTTATTGTATCAATTCCTATGTCAAACTGAAGGAAAATTATCACTATTTCAGAAAAAAAATTCCTTCGGAACAGCAATGTGAACTTACTTTCAAAGAACTTATAACCGAACCAATTACTACTTTAAATCGGATATATAATGAATTGGAGTTAGGGGTATTACCGATAAAACAAGTCGAGCAGCAACTGATCTTGAAACGGGATCATTACAAGGTTAACTATACTACCTCCCCTGAACTTGAACGAGAAATCGAGGAGAAATGGGTAAACAACCAACCGTGCACTAATTTCGGATCCGATGAAACTTCATATTGACCGGTCCATCTGGTTTAAGCAACATCATGGCATGTAAGCCAATTTCCTTTTTATCGGTTAGTTCAAAATCGTAATCTCTAACGATTGCACTCATCACCAATAATATCTGCATTTTGGCCATGTTCTGACCAATACAAACCCTTGGGCCACCACCAAATGGAATATGTGCAAACGGATGAATCTTATCACCACTTATTCCTAAAAAACGGGAAGGATCGAATTTCTCAGGGTCTTTCCAATATTCAGCATTGTGATGCACCCCATAGATATAAGGAATGACTGTTGTCCCTTTTGAAATTTTCATCCCATTGAACTCATCGGCAGCCTGGGCTTCACGATCGATCATCCAGAAAGGAGGATACATGCGCATTGCTTCATCCAGAACTGCAATGGTATATCTTAAACTGTGTAATCTGGTGTAGTTGACTTCTTCCTCACCAAAAATCTCCTTTATTTCTTGACGAATCTTCTGTAAACACTCTGGATGCTTCGCCATAATGTAGATAGTCCACGTGGCCGCAGTGGTGGATGTTTCATTTCCGGCTACAAGCAACTGTAAAATCTCGACCTTTACCTTCTCATCACTCATGAATTCATGTGTACCCTTGAATGGTGTCGAGAGGATCAATTCAAGAATATCACTACCTTCTCCCGGTTTTTTTCTTCGTTCCTCGATGTAATCAATGATAATTTGATCCCCTTCTTCTCTGATCTTATGGTATTTCTTGTCCTGGCCGGTGAGGTAGAACCAAGGCATGAGATACGGTTGAACAACTTTTTTCACAATGTATCGCTGGATATCGGCAATGGCAGAAGCAAATTTTTCCAGTTCTTCTTCCTTCATCTTCTCACCAAAAAGTGACTTCCCGACCGAAAGAAGTGTGAACTTTACCATTTGCTCATGAATGTCAACAATTCCTTTCTGTACGGTTTGGTCAAAGGATTTCATGAAATCATGAAGCACTTCCAACTGGATGGGTAGGATCTCCGCCAAACGTCCACGCGTAAAGCCCATACTTAGTAATTTCCGCTGACGCAGCCAATAATCACCATGACTGTTAGTCAACCCAATCCCCTGAAATTCAACGAATCGTTCTGTCTGGATATGTGACTTGTGATAATTGTCGTTATTGTCTTTCAGGACATGCTTCAGTAATTCAGGATCAGCAGTAACGATCGTATCTCTGATTCCAAATCGAAAACGGAAGGTCGGGCCAAGTTTTTTTCTGTATTTCTCGAACACTACAACGGGACTCTTCAGTATTTCAGTTGTATCGAGCAAGGTTTCCACGACCGAGATCTTCGGAATGATATTTTTATTTTTCATTTTCACTTTTTTCTGATTCTATAATATGATTATTGGTCATGAACTGATAGATCCCATTCACAACTGCCTCCAGAGTATCATCTTCTTTGCCGAATGGGGAAAGTTTCCTGAATTTTTGGTAATTACTGTTGTCATAGCGTTTAAACTCCATTGAACTAATATTATCTACCGAACGAACCAGGAAGTTGAGCAAGGGAAACAAGAGATCATCTTTTTTGCAACGACTGATAACTTCCGGAACGAACTCCTTCAATGGATAATTCCTGAATTCCCTGTCTGCTAATTGACCAAGTATGGCCGTTACATCCTGCATACTTGAAAACACATCTCTGGTCACATGAAATGTATGATTAATGCTTTCTGGGATTAAAGAAATAGCAACAATATTATTTGCACCAATATCAGCAGGAGTAAAACTTACTTGGTTCTTTGCAGAAGTTCCAATCCCGTATTTGAGCATAAAGGATAATAAGCGAATAGAAATATCAAAGTTATACCCTTTCCCGTCAATCGAAGGCGAGATCAGGGCAGGCCTGAAGACCCTTACGGGTAAACCTTTTTTTCGGGCATTTTCAACAAGTTTCTCTGATACCCACTTGCTTTGGCTATATCCAAAATCTAGCAAGGCCATATCTTCATTGCAGTCGGTCTCATAAAGCACATCCTTGGTTGACCATCCAAAAATAAAGGTGGTCGAAATGTAATTTAGGATTTTTAGTCGTTGATTTTTTGCTAGACGTATTACCTCATTGGTTCCTTCCACATTGCTTCCGCGCATAGCCTCGTAATCCAGCAGATAATTCACCAATGCTCCGTTGTGATAGATTGTATGAATATTCTTCGACAGAAGATCCCAGTCTTGTTCATTCAAACCGAAATGACGGCGATCCAAACTACCGCTTACCACAGAGACTCTCGTGACAAATTCATTCAATAAAATCTCGCTACACCCAGTGGTTAAAAAAGCTTCTTTTAGGCGCTGAAATCCCGCGTGTGAGTCTTTCGCACGAACAATAACCACGATATCATCATGCTGTTGTTCGAGCAGACTTTTGATCAAGAAAGGACCGAAAAATCCTGTACCGCCTGTAAGTAAGATCTTTCCTTCGCTACCTATACCTAAATAGTGTTCATTTTTTTCTGCCTTTTGTTCCATCAACGAATCCCGGATCATTAATTTTCGTTCGATATCACCATATTCCGCATTGATCCTTGCCAGTGAACGTTTGAACCTGAATCGAGCCATGCGACTGGTGATACTGAGATCATACAGAATATCGTACAATTCAGCAACAGCTATTTTTTGAAGGATCCTCAAATCGACTTCATCAGCCAGATCTTCAAACCGGAATCGTACAATAAGTTCCTTCAAATCATGTGCAAATTCAGCCAGTTTCATGGAATCCAATCCTGAATCACCCAAGGTGGAAGTTTCACTCCCTGTCAAACTATATAGGTTGAACAAGGCATCTATTTGGACATTAGAGTTGAGTCGTTGATAAGAATTGTCTTTGGTTTGATTGGTTACCCCGAATTCATACAGCACCTCAAATTCACCTGCTTGGAACATGCGTTTGTTTTCCTGTCTTCGGATCTTTCCGGAACTGGTTTTCGCTACATCTCTTGCCAAGACTGCGATCGCTCGTTCGACCTGAATCCCCAACAAACTAACAGCCCGGTTATTTAAATGCTCAAAATTAGGTAGATTACGCTTGTTCTTTATACCAATAACAACCGTAAGTCTGGTACCGTCTTTCGATTCAACTGAAAAAGCCGAAACACATCCTTTACGAACATGTGGATCTTCTTCAAAAAGGAACTCAACATCTTGAGGGTAATAATTCTGACCACGAATGATTATCATATCCTTAATTCTTCCGCAAACGTATAGTTCATCATCTAGAACAAACCCCAGATCACCGGTGCGCAGCCACTGCCTTTCATCCCCTTCAATTGTTGCGTGAAATATTTCTTCCGTTTTTCCCGGACTGTTCCAATATCCCTTTCCTTTACTGGAACCATTGACCCAGATCTCCCCCACTTTGCAGTTATCCAGCTCATAGGGTTCATTATCTATATTAACGATCTTTACAACTGTATCTCCCAGCGTCTTTCCACAACTCATTAAGGCAATTCCTTCTTGAGAGCCAGAAGATCCAATCAGCTTTACCGCCTTTCTTTCCTTTAATGATCGGGAATCAAAATAGTGGATCGCTCTACCATAATTGCTTACTGCAAGTGTATTCTCGGCCAAACCATATGCAGTAAATGAAGCTTCAGGATGAAGCCCGTAGGCCTTGTATTTTTTAATGAATGATGAATAAACAGTAGGCTTTACGGGTTCAGCTGCATTCATTACGAAGCGAAGCGAAGAGAGATCCAATGTTTCGAGTACCTCATCACTAATTTTTCCCTCCTGAAGGCAGTAATCAAATGCAAAATTAGGAGCAGATGTAGCTGTTCCTTTATACTTAGTGATGGTTTCTAGCCAAAGAGCTGGTTTCAAAATAAAATCTGTAGGCGAAAAACCATAAGTGGTTCCTCCTTTTAATGCGAAGAAAATGTAGTAACCGATCAAACCCATGTCATGGTATTGTGGCAACCATGAAACGCCTATGGGAGTATGATCAACGACGTTATTGCAATTATCCAGCAGGTTATCGTGTGTAATGATCACACCTTTTGGTTCACTTGTTGAGCCTGATGTATATTGTAAAAAAAGAATTTCCGAAAATGCCTCTTCGAAGGATTGCGGATCCTCATTTCCGATTTCATCCGTTGCAATCCATTTAACTTTATCAAAAAGACACAAATCGCTCTTTCCTTCGACTTTGATACGTCCCAAGTTGATCTGTACCGATAATTGATACGTTCGGGTCGTTAAGATCGCATATGCGCCACAATCATCACCGATCAATTTCATTTTTCTTATGGCTGCTTCAAATCCATTCGCTGAAGGCGGATAAACAGGGACCGGAATTAACCCCAAACGCACACAAGCAAAGAATGAACAGATCATTTCCAATCCAGGAGGATACACCAGTAAAACTCTGTCTCCCTGTTTTAGATGATAGTTATTATAAATATGTGCAGCGATATTTTTTGAACGACGATCAAACTCACGGTAGGTATACGATTCTTTGATATCACCTTTGATATCCAGAAACCCATACAGGAGTTTATCCGGATGTATGGAGATTTTTTGATCTAATTCAGAAAGGATAGATTTCATCATGTTTTAAGTCAAGTTCAGAAGAAATTATTTCAGTCAGACATTGTTTAACCAATTCAATGTTTAACGAACGACAATTGATAGCAATTGCTCCAATTAGATCATTTTTCAGTTCAGGTATTAAAATTTGCCAGTTTACAAGATTAAATTCACCTACAAATGTATTCAAAATTCCAACCACTGAATCATTTTTAAATTTCACTTCAATATGTTTCAATGGTGAAGACAATCCACCTCCAAGTCCTTTAAAAAAAGATTCCTTAACTGTCCATATTTTCAAAAACATTTCTTTTCGTTTATCTTCAAGATATTGCGATAAACTAATTTGTTCACAATCTGAAAGAATCAAATTAGAGAGTTTGGAAATTGTTATTGAACGATTTATACATTCGATATCAATTCCTATTTTCCCGAGAGCTGTTATCGCTATTACAAAATTATCTTCTGTATGAGAACAATTAAAATAAATGTTCTCATTTTCAATGAAGGGTTTTCCATTAGTTCCGTAGCCTATTTTCAAAGTGTCGTCGGACAGACCCAAAAATTCTGATGCTAACTTTTTAAGGTAAAAGCGGCATACAACAAAAGTATTCCGGTCTTGTACATTATGAAAAGATGACAATCTGTTAAGTTCATGTTCATCAAGATTAACATCCATCCAATTCTTATATAGAAGTTCAACGGAACCTGTATAAAGATAAATTTTATTTTGACTTTTATTCAATTTTAGCGTGGATTGTACTACACATTTAAAGATCTCTGCGTAATATAGCATTATTTATTACTTTTATTCCTATTTAGATATTAACTTTTCACACTATGAACTCAGAAGAATTCGATAAAGCTATAAAGATCCTTCAACCTTATACAAAACAGAATTCATATTACTCAATAAGTCAATTGATCTTAACTATTGTTATGCTGTATTTTGGAATTTTACTTAGTTATTATTCCATTCTCAATTCAAGTTTTTGGATTCTAGTAATTTCTATGCCAATAACCATAGCCTTCATGTGTAGAAGCTACGTAATAGAACATGATTGCGGACACCAAAGTTATTTTAGATCGGCCAATTTGAACGATATTACAGGTAATGTATTTGGGTTTGGGATAATGATACCTTATTCCATGTGGAAATTTATCCACAATAGCCATCATATGCATGTTGGAAATCTTGACAAACGCGACTTTAATCCCGAGGTTTGGACAATGACAATCACTGAATTTCAAAATGCACCCAAGATAAAACGAACCTTTTATAGATTTATGCGATCACGATTTTCAAGATTGATAATAGTACCATCGATCAATTATGGCTTAGCATGCCGATTGATCCATCCCAATTTCAATAAAAAAGCCATCTTTTCGGTAATAACACACAATATTTTATATCTTATATTATTTTGGTTTATAATATCGAAAATTGGCTTTGCATCCATCTTTATTATTTATTTCCTTCCTTTAATATTGTTCTATGGAATTGCAGCATTTACTTTTTATGGTCAACATCAATTCGAAGATACTTATTGGAGGCCTGATGCCGAATGGAATTGGAAAAAAGCAACAATGTACGGAGCTACTGATCTTCAATCTCCTTTTTGGTTCAGGTGGCTAATTGGAAATGTGGTTTACCATACCGCTCATCACATGCATACTCAAGTCCCTTTTTATCGCCTTCATGAGGCACAAGAAGCTCTCAATAACGAATTTCATTTTAAAAAGATCTCGATAACTGAAGTTTGGTATTTACTCGGATTAAGCCTCTGGGATGAAGAAAAACAAAAGTTGGTTCCAATTAAAAATGCTAGCAAATAGTTAAAAGAATATGTTTTCTGTCAGAAAGACAACCAAATTTCATGGTAACGCCAATTTTATTGTATTAATATACATCCTGCTGATCACGTCGATTTTGATCACTTTTTACGGAATAAATTACCTTGTCATTTTTCTAAGCAGCAGTTTACTTCATCTGCTTATCGAAACAGCTTTAACCATAAGTAATATCCGAAAAGGAAGCACTTATTTGTATGGCCGTAAACTTTCCAAGCCCAGTGAGATAATCCTTCGCTCTTTTGTTGAGGGCCCGGCTTTCTGTGTTCCTGCCTTTTTCATTGCTGATCAGTTCATTGCCGGCAATGTGTTGCCTGCTTTGACAAGCGCAACATTTATTGTGGGCATTGCTGCATTCTATTTGGCTTATTCAGATAATTTTCAACTTAGAAAAATAAAAACGGATGAAGATGTAATCATCAGTAGGAGGGCCATGACAAAACCCAAGTCTGTCATGTTACTCGCATTGATCAATACGATCTGTATTTCAATGATGTTCTTAATTCCTTTAGATTCCCGTTATCACGCATTCGCATACCTACTCTCTTATTCACTCTTCGTGGTTTTATTCTATTTCATCAATTACAATATGAGGGTTCGGTATATAGAACTTTATGATCCGGAGACAATGTCATACAAAAAGCCTGGTGTTTTGATGCAAGTTAGTGGACTACTCTATGACAGTGCTTATGAAATGTCTTTGCTTATTTCTCCGGCTTATTGGATCCCTTATTACATGGGTATTTTTTCTTGAAATTAAATGATTTTTTTTGAATGTTAATGTAAACTGACTAATCTGTTCCCAAAAGCTAAGTGACAATTCAAATGCATAATACAAAAAAGACACACGTCTCTGTTAGCTTCATCTAACCAAAAGGTCGATAAATCTAATTTTATAGGGATTTGGTGAGGGGATTACAACTATTGATTTTAAACAGATTGACACAAAGAATAAAACACGCAAAATTCTTTATTTCAACGAATAATTTCTGAATTTGAATTAAATATACTAATTTTATCACAATTAAATATAATAACAATACCACAATTATATATACTAATAACTAAACGATGCCAAAAACTAATACTTCACCGAAATTGAAACCGAATCAAAAACTAGCGGATGCGCTGCAATCGTTAAAAGAAATTCAGGACAAACAAATGATCGCTATATATACTGATACATTTAAAACAGTAAAGCATCGTCAACTTCTTCTAAAATATGGTTTTATCAAGGAAGTATCTAAAGGTTGGTATATTGCCTCTGATCCATTGGAGACGGAAGGAGAAACAACTTCTTGGTATAGCACATATTGGGATTTTGTCGCTGCTTTTTTAAACCATAAATACGGCAAAGAATGGTGTTTAGCAGCAGATCAATCTCTTCTCAAACATGTTCAAAATACTTCTATTCCAGAACAATTACTCGTAAAATCTCCAAAAGGCAACAATAACCCTACCCCTCTGCCTCATGCAACATCCTTATTTAATTTAAAAACAGATATTCCCGGTGATGCTTTAATTAGTGTAATAAAAGGTATCCGTATGTACGACCTCCCGTCCTCACTTGTATATTGCAGTCCACGAATTTATGTAACACACTCCTTGGACGTTCGAGCGGCATTATCCATGATTCGAGATGCGTCCGAAGTCTTGCCGGTTTTGCTCGAAAACGGACATTCGACACTTGCTGGAAGATTAGCTGGAGCCTTTAGAAATATTGGTCGTGAAATGATCGCGGACCAAATTATTGAAACGTTTAAACAAGCTGATTACGATATCCGCGAGGCCAATCCATTTGAATCAAATAGTGAGATTAACATACCGATTAGAGAGCGCTCTCCTTCTACAATTCGTATCCGTTTACTCTGGCAAGAAATGAGAAAAACGGTCATTCAACTTTTTCCTCCTGCTCCTGAAATTAGCCCTGATGTTAAATCCTATTTGCAAAAAGTAGATGATCTCTATCTCACGGATGCGTTTCATTCTCTTTCAATAGAACGTTACAAAGTAAGTCCCGAACTTATTGCACGAGTGAGCAGTGGAGAATGGAATGCTAAATCGAATGAAGAGGACAGACAACAGCGTGATGCCATGGCTGCACGAGGTTATTACCAGGCATTTAATCAAGTAAAAGAAAGTATTGAAAAAATCCTTCTGGGAGCTAATCCGGGTTTTCAAGCGGAAAGAGATCATGGTAAATGGTTTAGAGAGCTCTTCGATCCAAGTGTTGCTGCTGGCTTACTTCAACCAAAAGATCTTGCTGGATATAGAAATCACCAAGTATATATTGGAAATTCAAAACATGTCCCGATCAATATAGATGCTATGAGAGATGCTATGCCTGTTCTTTTCGAATTACTTACACAGGAAACGGAAGCATCTGTACGAGCAGTTCTGGGTCACTTTATTTTCGTTTACATACATCCTTACATGGATGGGAATGGACGAATGGGAAGGTTTCTCATGAATGTAATGTTAGCCTCTGGAGGTTATCCATGGAATATTATCCCAGTAGAGTCAAGAACAAGCTATATGAAGGCTCTTGAGCAGGCAAGTGTGGAACAAGATATTACTGCTTTCGCTGCATTTATTGCAGAAATTGTACGAGAAACCATGAATGGAAATGAGGTTGCGAAACTACCTGGAAAATGAGTTGAACCTTTTCGATTGTTCTAACTTATACCGAAAACTTAACATTCTGTTATACTGAAACTTAAGTTCCTTTTTATAATAATAAATTCACTCAGTAAAACCAATAAAAAAGTCCCAAACCTAAAAGGAATGGGACTTTTACCTACTTTGTGACCCCGGAGGTAGAAAAATCTAACTTTTATAAGGATTTAAAGGGGGTTATGGATTGGAAAGATCCTGTTATTGATATTGAAAATAATTATGATTATCGTATACCATCAAAAAGAAAAAAAACCTAAAATAAGGTTCTTAGCATTAAAAATGTGAAGGAGAAGTACTTCAGTTGCCTTTTCAAACCAGTTCAAGACCCTCATTAAACGTGGTATTCATTGAACCGTTGAATGCTGAATACGCCAATCAATTTTTAAATTTCAAGGATACAGTAGATCGAAGCAAATATTTGGATTACATAAAATTTAATTGCCATTGATTCATAAATTTACAATTTGTAAACCTAGTACTAATGCACACGAAAAGACTTTTAATTTTCTTTATCATTTTGAATAATTCGTTTCTTGAAGTGGATGCCCAAAAGCTAGAAAAAGGAACGTATCAATTGGTTGAAATGGATAATTGCGCTCGAAAACTAGATTTATCAGACAAAAAAGAACAGCTAATGATAGAAATTAAAAACTATTCCAGTTGCAGAAAGCTATTCACAAAATTTGATGGCAGACTACTTTTTAGTTTCCAATCCAAAAGCCATATTGATCGAACTAAATTCAAAGTTTTCCATAATTATATAAATGATACTATCCAACTCCATTGGCCGGATGTTTTGCAGGATGCCAATGAATTAGATATAATTCATGTACAATTGACGCCTTGGTTATGGGAAAGTTGTAATTCTAGTGGAACTATTAAATTTTTGAATGCAGAAACGATTCGATTCACGATGTCAGAAATAAATCACTCACAAAAAAAAGTTTGTTATCAGTTAACATTGAAAAAACACAATAAATCATCACTAAAACATTAGGGTATACAATGAAGAATGATTTCACATGAAAAACTAAATCAGAAAAAGATTGGACACACCTTATATTTTGAATCAAAAAATTGTATTTTCAATTAGGGAAAGTAAATACACAGCGGAAAAGTTAGTTTATTTGAGGCATATTTCTCACAAGGGAATAATCTTTGTTGTATAAAAAACAAGAAGGCGTTTTGCTTTACCTTAAAATCAAAAATATGATTAGAAAAACGATAATCTTCATTGCAATTCTTATTTGCTCCTTAAATTTAAATGGACAATATCTTTTGAATACTGATTTTTACGAATCAGATGAGCTGGACATTCAACCAAAATTAATAGTAAATGATAGTGTGGTTGATGTAAACAAATTTGTTTTTCATAATTTACGATGGATAGATGGGATGAATGAAGGTGAAAGGGTGTTTTTGTCGTGTATTGTCGACACAAATGGTCAAATCGGCTCAATAGAACTAATTAAAATACCTGAAATGTGTGATTTATGTACGATTGAAACTGTAAGAGTTGTTTCTTCTTTGCCAAAATTTACTCCGGGCTACAAAAATGGAAAAAAGGTAAATGCTCAAATTTTAGTTTATGTAAGATTTGAAATTGAAAGAGAATGAATTCTATTTTATTTTTACTAAAACTACCTGTTTTTATAATTATCTTCATAGAAATATGAATAACTATATCAAAATCCAAATAGCTAAAAAATATGTAGTATTCATTTTATTCTTTTGTACTGTCCATTATTTCAATGCTAAAGAAGATGATTTATTGAAATTCTATATTATCCCTATGAACTATGAAGGACATGAATTCAAATTTAAAGTTCCAAAAACAATTGATCGTATAGATTCATTAAAATGCGAAGTTTATAAAAAGAACAAAAGTGAAAAAAAAACTTATTACTACTTAGTAAGGCAATTTTCAAAAAAAGACATCCGAGTATACCTCTTTTATATTAAAGACGAAAACAATGGATATATTTGTATTGATAATCATTTGATATTGATCAAAATAATTAAGTTAACTGAAGAAATCGAAATTGAAGGTTTTCCAAAAAATTTGAAAATTAGCCTAACCATTCCAATTGCTTTTAATAATTAATTTATGAGATGGACTGTATTGATATTTTTGCATTTCATTTTTTCGTCCTTGGTCAACGCACAAAACGCAGTTCTATTGGATTCAGTAGAGAAAATACTGAGGTCTGCAGAAAGACGAGTTACAAATGTTGGGAGTGAAATAAATGATGTTGATTTGAATCAACTAAAAAATGTGAGACTAAATTTGAGGCGACTTAATTTTTCTCAAAATTCTTTAGTTTGCTACATAACTAATGATATTCCATCAGAACAGAATATTGGCTTTCATGATTTACACGGAATATTAGTTGAAAACCAAAATAAGTATTTACTTTTTGATGGTGGTTATAGCGGATTTAATTTAACGAATAAGATCACATTATTTGATTCATCATTTAATCCAAAGGCAGTTTATCATTTTAATAATCGTAAACTCACAGCAGTCTCAATTTTTCAAAATGATGGCGAAATTATCGTAGAAAAGATTTGTCTGATTTACAAAAATAATAAGGATCACAATTTTAATTTTCTAAACTTAAATGATTTATTTGATATTGGATATGCAGAGGGATTGTTTGTTTCAGAACGATATGCAAACGGTATAGACAATGTTTATTATCAAAAATTGGGGGTGATTGAGTTTAATACTAAATACTTAATCGAGCGTTGACATGACAATACGTTTAGCAAAATGAGTTGTTGAATAAAATTGAGTTTGTTTAACCTCTTTCTGTCTTTGTAATTTCCTATCCTAGTTTAAATCTGGTAAATGTATTCTAATTCTTGTTGGCTGATTTCCAAATTTATAGTTATTTTTAAGATGCAATTGAAACTCGTAAAAAACGTGGTGACTTACCAAAGTTTCCAATTTTCTTATTATTAAAAGAAGTTGAAAATAATAATTCAAATTAAATGATTTTAAAAAAATACATACTTGTCCTTCATAGTTCAATTGTGCTATATGGTTGTGAACGAAAACATGAGTTAATCATCATTTACGAGAATAGCTCTGACTTTACGATGAAACTCCAAGTTTCTGTAAATGGTAAAGTTTTGGATACCATTCAGATTGACAAGTTTTCTACTCAAATAATTCAGAAAAGCATCAGAAAATCCTATAAACTGAATGAAGAATCAAGATTTGATTTTAAAGAATTAAACTCAGAAATATCATTTTCAAAAAAAATGTATACAAATAATGAATTCAAATGCTTCGTTGTTATCGGTCTAAATGGTTCAAGAGCTATTACATTCGATACGATTTCTAAAAAAGATATTCCTCCTATTATTTGATTTTTAACCCGAAAACACCTATCAATTAGGGGTTTACACTGAAAAAAAGCCCGTTTTTATACTTATATTTGTAGAAATATGACGCATTTTAGGCAATCTACTCAACATCAACTACCTGCATATCAGTATGCTTACGGTAATAAAACGGCGTCAGGGGTCTGCATGCAAAGTGCCAGTGATTACAGCCCTTTCGGCGTGTTGCTTGACGGACGAAGCATGCAAAAAACGGGGTATCGGTATGGGTTTGGTGGACACGAACAAGAAGTTGAAATCACGGGTAATGGAAATAGTATTGATTTAGGATATAGAATATGTGAAACTAGAATAGGAAGAACAACTTCAATAGACAAATACTCCTATAAGTTTCCAGGTGATTCTCCATATTCTTACGCTATGAATACCCCACTTAGTGCTGTTGACCCAGATGGTAAACTTGTAATATTCATAGGAGGTTTGAGGTTATGGGAAAGAGATAAAGACCAATTAAGAACAGGGTCAAAAGGTGCATTAAATGGAATTTACAATAGTGATGTTTTCAACTATTGGTGTATAGATAAAAATACTTTTGGTGAAATGGCAGACGTTTCGGGTACTTTCAAGGAAAGAATTGGAGATAATAATGCATGGTATACAAGCGGTTCATCAGGTTGGACATCGCAGGCTACAGAAAGGAGTGCAGATGGCGTTGCAAAAGCTGAACAGTTTCATGCAATGGTTCAAAATGGAGAGATTAAGTTAGAGACCAATGAAACGATTAAAATAGTCTCTCATAGTCAAGGAGGTGCTCATGCAGAAGGTTTCGCAGAACAACTTTTAACTTATAAAGATGCTAATGGCGATCCACTGTATATAATAGAAGTAATTTATAATATCACGCCACATCAACCAGGTGATATTAATGCGCCAGATGGTATTAGGTCTGTACAATATTCCCATCCAAATGATGCTGTATCTTCTCAAGCACCTATTTGGATGCCAAATGGCAAAAGTAAATTTGGTCAAATAAACGGTATTGATGAATTTAATGGACAACAAATACTTGGTGGAGCAGGACAGCCGAAAGCAACAGGAGCTATAGGGAATAGAAATGGTCATAATGTAACTGACAATATGTTTATTTTTAGTCTACTAGATATAGAACCGGGGTATGTAGCTCCGAGGCGCGATAATCCGAAGCCAAATACACAAGGTCAATGAAAATAGTAAATATCTTAATTCTCAGTATATCCTTTCTTTGGCTAATTGTGGCTTTTACAACGCTAAATACAAAAAAATCACCACAAGGTCAAGTTAAGACTGATACGCTAGTGGAGTGGTATGGTAAATTATTGGCCAAAAGTTTAGCCTTTTTAGAAAAAAAAAAGAATGTACACTTTAAAGACAGTGTGCAGCTTTATATTGATACCTGTAAAGAGTATAACTTTAAATATCACACAAGACTTGAGCCCTATATTTGCCAGCCTATCTTATTCAATAAAACTTATGATAAGGCCATTGTTTTGATAATCTCGCGCAAATTGGATTTAGCTGGGCAAAGATTAGAATATATAATGTATGTATCAGCAAAGTATGAAAAAGACAAATGGAAATTTAAAGTAAAAAAAGGGCATTCTGACACTTTCGGTTATTTTAAAAATTACCCTACCATATCCGATACAGAAATAGGAATGAATATACTTGACCGATTGGTTCAATACGGATATTTGAATAACGGCGATATTCATAACGATAAGTTATTTAATAGTCCTATGTATGTTTTAAAATAATTCAATTGATATTATTGGAAAAACTGATAATGAGCACTTGAAATAATCCTATATTGACCAACTAAAAACAGCTGATTTAAGTAAGAAATATAAGCTAACGGATAGACAATCAATTCTGATTAAAAGCATCTTCAATTTCTTTAATCACTTGAAGTATCTCTTGAAATGTAGGTTTTTCTCCATAAATCATTTCATTGCTCATTTCCTGATAGTCATTTTCCAGAGCTGTAATCATTTCAATTGAAGGAATGAGAGAGATTTTACCAATTTGAAGTGAGTTATAGTTGAAGTTTCTTAATCTTGAATACAGTTTCCTATGATTTATCACTTCTTGAATAAAATCAGTGTTTTTAAGTATTTCTCCAAAGGGAGATTTTCTATAAATCATATACAGATCATAGTAATGGCGAGACATTCTGTAGGTTCTCATTTTAGAAATATCATTGCGATTATATTCCTCATGTAGCAGAAGAATTTTTTCAATTAACGTTCGTTCTGGTTTGATCGTTAAAACTTTTATGAAGCCCTCTTCATATATCGGATTGGGAAAATACTCGTTTAATAATGAACTCATTTCCCTTATTTCATAAGGCTCTATTTTTGATCGGACACTAAATTCAATTTTTACTCTATCCGGTAAATACGGATTTGGATCAAATAGTGATTTATAATTTACGTAGATTGTCTGAGGATCTGTATCAGGTATATCACTCTTAACTTGTTCAGCTTCAATTGAAAAATTGTTTTGAGTAATCTGAAACTTAGCAAAATCACTTTTTAATTCATTGAGAAGTACATTACTTGTAAAAGAACATCCGGCCCTTCTCAGTTGTTCTACAAAATTCTTAGACGGTTGTTCTTTAAATCCAATTCCGAATGCCCCCGAATCCAATGCTATATCAATGTCCTCTGAAAACCGGTTTATGATTCTCCATCCTTTGCTCAAAGAAGTCCCGCCTTTAAATGCAAAATAGGTGGCGTATTTGGATTCAAAAAGGATTTTTAGAGTAAGTGTCACCCACCAATCTTTTTCAATTGCCTTAGAGGTTATTCCTGATAATCTTGAAGCTTCTGTTATTGAAATTCTTCTTGCTTGTTCGTCTAAATTTTTTATCCAGCCAATCATAGTTTTAAGTTTAAAAATGATTTATTCAAGAAGTCACTTACTCTTGAAGGTGTCAGGCGAAGATCATGTTTTAACATTTCAGGGTCTTCTTTTTCAAGTAGATCGTTTATTTTTTCCATTTCAGGTGCGGTCAATTTTTCCAAGTCCAGTTCTTCTAGTCCTAAAAATAAAAGACTAGTAATTTCACCAATCATTGCTAATTTTTTGCTCGTTGTAGGTTTAAATATCAATTCTGTTTTTCCAAATTGTATTTTTTTAAAGGTTCCATTCGTTAGGAAAATTAATTGCATGGGAACTTGGTTTGATAATCCAACTTTATTCAATGCATATTGTCCGGTGGGCATTATTTTGACATGTTCCTTTTCTGCCAAGATTAAGGCGACCTCTTCTAAAGAAGGAAGTATTTTACCAAAAATTTTGTGCTGTTTAGGTTTAACATAAATTCCTTTACCCATTCGATCAATTATTCTCAATTGAACAAATCTTGATAAGGATTTTCTTATTGCAGTTGTTGTCCCAATATCCTTAAAGTCGGAGGTCAAAAAAATAGCACCTTCTTTTGATTGATGAATAATTTTTTCAATTTGCTTGTTAATAGAGTCTTTCATGTCACAAAAATACAAATAATTGTGACAAATAACCAGTTGATTTGGATGGAATTATATGAATAAGTAAATGAGGAAATAGGATAAGTTTTATACGATGTTAGTATTGAAACAAAAACGTAAAGTGGAGAATAAAATACATGGATTAAACTAACTAACAGAGCTTTCCAAAAACCCATATAAACCCCTATAAAAATGGGTGTTTACCCTTAAAAAAAAGCTTGTTTTATTGCGTATATTTGTTATCTTATGAATCCAAATCGGTCCTTATCGAATTTTCAAGGTGCTGTTTATCAGTATACTTACAACGCAAAAAAGGCCTCCGGGGTCTGCTTGCAGAATGTGACCGACTATTCTCCGTTTGGCGTAGCCCTTGATGGGCGTACGATGCAGCGTGATGGGTATAGATACTCCTTCCAAGGACAAGAACATGACGATGAGGTTAAAGGGGAAGGAAACAGCGTAAATTATAAATACCGCATGCACGATCCTAGGGTTGGAAGGTTTTTTGCTGTGGATCCGTTGGCGGCGAGATATCCACATAATTCAGTTTATGCGTATAGTGAAAATATTGTTATCGACCATGTTGAATTGGAAGGGTTAGAAAAAGGAAAATTAACTTTGGATTTGGACAATAGATCTGGTATTTTGACTTTTGAGAAAATTTATCAAGTAATTACACAGGGAACTTATGCAGTGCATGATTTAGAATTTTATAATTCGTGTGAATACCAAAATGGTTTAGCAAATGCGATTTCTAATGAAAATACAATTTATATTACTAAAATAAAATATCGTAAAGATGGTAGTTTAAAAAAGTTTAAAATAACAAATGAAGCTGCATATATAGTAGATGAAAGTAATGAAGTATTTGAAATAAAGGTCAAATATAAAATTCAAGTTATTTCTGAGCCGGGATTCACATTGAAAGATGGTGAAAATTTTATTAAAGCTGATCCAATATTAAATGGAGTAATTTCCTCTCCTGATCCAAATAATATTAATCAAGAGTTAGACATGGATTTCGCAGATACGGATATGCAAGCTATAGGAAAAAATGTTATTCAATCTAACGAAGAATTATTAGACCCAGAATCTCAGTTTTATTCAGTAAATTTCGGCATAAAAGAAGGAGTTACCCCTGAATATAGAAAAGGAAGGGTTACAGCCCATGAAGCTTTTCATAATTTTGGATTGAAGCATAACAGGAAAAATAATTCGTATGAAAGCAAGGGTATTATGTCGAAATATGTCAAATTTATTGAAATATCAAAGGGGAATTCAGAAGAAATGGTTAAAAAAAATATTAACAATATAACATTAGAAAAATGAAAATTGTCATTATCGTTGGAATAATTATAATTAATTCCTTCGATTCATTTTCGAAAAATAAATTACTTATTTTTTATCCTAACAATGATTATTGTTTTATTTGTAGTTATAAAATAAAAAATGATACCATAATTAGTTTGTATTCCTTTCAAGTTATAAATACTTCAGAAATTAAGGATAAAATTCCTTTGTTATACGATATAAGTCTGCAATCATATTATTCAATTAGGTTGAGTAAAATTAAAAAAAGTAAAACTTATATTAATGTTAAAATATCAGGGCTAAATTTATTTGGTCGTGAAGAAATTTATGCTCAAAAAATAGATATTTCTAATTTACAATTTTCACAAATTATTGGAGTGACCTTTGGTGAAAGAAATTTAATCTGTGGTAACCTTCATCCACAAGTTAAAAAAATAATTTCCAATTTTTCCAATATTAAAATAATTAAATTTATTTTTGACAAGTAACCCCATGGCTTTTTCTCAAGTATGTTTTGAGAAAAAGTTATGGCAACACAGGTGCAAATTTCAAAAAAGAGTAAAGTCCTCTCTGAGGAACAATTTTTCGGTTTGTTGAATGATATGATTCAAGAAACCGAAAATGGCATTAGAACGAAGAAAAACGGGCAAAGAATTGGTTCTGGCTCGGTACGCATGTACCGATGCTTGGAGCGCTCGCTGAAAGAATTCGCAGCGCACAGCTCTTTTCGGTTTAAAATCTACATCGATCAAAACCTTTCTTACCGAGAAAAAATAGTAGCCAAGAAATACTATGCAAAGTTCTATATGGGATACACCAAATTTCTCTACAAAGAGAAAGACTTCTACGACAACTACGTTGGTTCGTTGATGAAACTGCTGCGTGCGTTTTTCAACTACTTGGAAAGTGACAAACACATTCCGGTGGGTTCTTACCACCGCTCATTCTACACACCAAAAGAAGAAATTCCGATTGTGGCACTGTCGGTTGAACAACTGAACTACATCATTTTTAACAAAGAGTTTAACAAGAAAATAAAGCTCAAAAAGCTGGAAAAAATACGTGATACCTTTGTGGTGGGCTGTACCGTTGCTTTGCGGGTTTCAGACTTGTTAAATCTATCCTACCAGAATTTAACCATTATAAACGAAGATTACTACATACGTGTGAAATCGCAAAAAACCGCCACCGTAACGAGTGTTAAACTACCGGATTACGCTGCAGCGATTGTCCGCAAATACAAACGCAAAAACGGAAAATTACTACCCGAAATGACTCAGGAGTGGTTCAACAAAAAACTCAAAGTGATGGCTCGTATGTTGCCAAACGATTTTGAAATGGTGAAAACCCGCGAAAAAAACGGCAAACAAATGATTGTTTACCGTGATCCTAAAAAGAAAAAACATTACAAATTATCCGACCACATCAGCACACACACCATGCGAAAAACCGCCATTTCAACCATGCTTTCTCTGGGCATGCCTGAGCACATCGTGCGCAAGATCTCGGGACACGCAGCAAACTCCAAAGAGTTTTTCCGCTACGTAAAAATGGCTCAAAATGTCATTGACAAAGAAGCAGACAAGGTCTTTGATCAAATACGAAACTACAACCAAGAACCCCTAGCTGAGATTGTAGGTTTTTGAGGATGTGTTGAATGCCTTGCCTTAGCAGGCAAGGCTTCTAATTACATGCTTTAAACTGATTTTAGTAAATGCAAAGGAAGTAAATAAACTTGAAAAAAATAATTTAGATAATTGTATACCTTATCTTTTTTGTACCAAGATTCTCCATCGAAATTAATCTCTTCAGCAAATCCAAGTTCGATGAGTTGAGCATGTTCAGAAGTAAGTTCACCAGAGCCACCATAGGAATAGCAGTTACCTTGTATGACAACGATGGCAGTGCATAATTTCTAATTTTTAGCTTTTTTAGTATTGCCATTACTGAAAATACTCATCAACACATAAGCAATGAATAAAAACAATATCGTACCGATTAAACTAAATATTAACCAGTAATAAACAACGGTTCCATTAGAAAATATACGATAGATATCATTCTCAGTTTTATTATTAATGTAGGGAATTGAAAAAAAACCACCCATAATCGCTCCTGATAAACCAACTATCCACATTATAATTGTGCGCTTTTTTGCTTTTTTCTTCATTGCTTTAAATTATTCAATAAAAACTTCGGTAGGAACATAATTCTTGCTTTCATCCCTAGGCTCCACTAAAACTTGCATTTTTCCAGCAGTACCCAATAGATTAATTATAGAATTAGCGACATTATCCCAGGCATCATTAGATGGGACATCATCATAAACATCGTTGACTGAAGCTTGTTTAGCTAATTCAGGGGTTGAGTATATATCATCTGCTGGTATGAACCCGAAACAACCATAGGAACCACCAAGTTTATCCCAACCCGCATAAGTTTCATAGACTCCACTTATATGTATTAAAACGTCAGTAGCAACATTCGGGTCAGGTCTTGCATCGTCTATGGGTGTGCCATCTAAACGAGTTTGGTTGGCCAAAGGTTTTGCAGGTAATTCGTTTTCTCCGAAACGCTGCAACCTAAATGCATCTATATCACAGCAAGGATAACTCGGAAGCCATTCTGCACCGTACAAATTTTTCTCTGGGTCGGCGGGTCGGAATGCTCGATTTAGTAACTGATATACTCCATTATCATCTTTACCTCTAGAATACCAGCCATCTCGTGTTACATTGAAATAACCCATAACTGTTTCAGTTCCGTCCTTGGCAACATCATAAATAACAGCTTTGTAGGTCGCAACTACTACGGCTGGGACATCAATTTGCAGTGTACTTGCTGATACACCGTATAATCTTTGTATTGTATATCCAGTTCTTTCACTTGTAATTTTAACTTTTGGCCATTCCCCGTTAGGGTCATTTACCATAATAGGTGAATTTAATGCGTAGTTATATGGTGTTTGGTCTGGTAACTTATTCTCTAATGGATCTCGACTCAACCATCTCCCAACTCTACTATCATACATCCTCGCCCCAAAATCATAACTATTCCCACTACCTTTAACTTCATCGTCTTTTTCCATTCCGTTGAAACCTCGGCGGTAAAAGTCGCTCTCAATCGTACGCCCATCAAGGGCTACGCCAAAGGGAGAGTAGTCGGTCACATTCTGCAAGCAGACCCCGGAGGCCTTTTTTGCGTTGTAAGTATACTGATAAACAGCACTTTGAAGATTAGAAGTAGACCGATTTAGATTCATAACTGA
>JBILYP010000014.1:0-71064 GCA_044377675.1 Crocinitomicaceae bacterium | reverse complement strand
TGCAAGTCCTTTACCTATTCCAGATGTCGCCCCAATTATTATAGCTTTCTTCATTCTTAATTTTTGTCTGTTTTTTGTGTCACCCTACAATGAGGCATAACGGTTTGGGGGTTTGCGATGGCGGGGTTTATTAGCACTAAGCTTCATTTCGGAGAACTGAACTTCCACCTTGCACAAATGTGTCCGCGAAGCACGGAACCCCCGCTATCGCAAACCCGTTGTTAGCGGCTGCCGTTCTTATCGCTATCAGCTAAGTTTTTTTTCATTTTATGCTCTGCCCAAAAGTCAATAAGTTGTTGTCCGGGTCAAGTAAAGCAAATTCTCTCTGCCCCCAAGGTTTTGTTTCTAAATGTCCGTTTGGATGAATTAAAGTTTTGTTGTCTAAAAGCGTTTGGTATAGTTTATCAATGTCGTTTGTTCTGATATAAAGTTGTCCGTAGTTTTCTTTTGGGTCAAGGTCTTTGAACTCAAAAAAATGTATTTGAACATTGTCCTTATGAACCATTAAGTAACCGTCAAAGTCGTTATCTCCAAATAGTTGAAACCCTAATTTGTTTAAGTAATAGTCTTTCGTTACTGCTTTGTCTCGCATTGGTAACTTTGGGTTAATTTCTGTCAGCATATTTTATTTGTCAAGTTGTTGTAAATGTAAAACGATTTTATGAACGTTAGTTGTTGTCGTGTGATTGATTGTCCAGCCGTCAACCAAGTCCGTAAGACACTGAATTACTGTCCCCCGAAACTGAACGAAATAGAAAAGCACAACACTTAAAAATTCAGTCAAAGTCAGCCGAAAAGAAGCAAAAGGGACAGTCATTCAGTGTCTATTTGTTAATCTCTTTAACCGTTGAATTGTCCGTCATACAGTTGCCGCTAACTTACTTATAACCCCCACAATCTCGCTTCAAGCTAACATATATTTGTTTGCTTAGCCTCACGAAGTAAGGATTTACTAAGATAAAAATAATTTCTACAAATGATCAATAGGCGAACGAATTTGTTGTGAAATTGTCGTGTTAATGTGTGTATGTTTAACATGGATGCTGCTTCGTTGTAAGTTGTTTTTAAGCTAACTTGAACCGATGTCAACTAATTAGGTAGCTGATTTAATTTCCTAAAAGTTTTCCGGATTTTAAAATCAATCCACTTTAGCTACCCGTCTGCTTGTGATGCCTTTTGATGTGGTGATTTGAAGCAGGTAGCTTCCTGTGTTCAATTCAGCTAAATTGATTTCGGATTGAAACTCCGTTTTTAATAATTGACCGTTTACAGAGAAAACCTGTATTTTTTCTACAATGGCATCCGAGCTCACGTGTACGCTTCCTGATGTAGGATTGGGATAAACAACCAAATCAAGAGCTGCTGTTTCGTTGATTCCAACCGGATCTTCGCTGCGCACTTGTATGTCGTCTAAATACAATTTAAATCCATCAAATGTTCTCAAAACAAATGCCACGTAAATGGTTGAATCATTGTATCCTGATGTACTCAAATTCACTTCGCGATTGGTCCATTCAAAATTTTCTTGTTCGATATTTCCAATCGTATCCGTGAAACTGGCCAATTGATTGTCTGTGGTGGAAACAAGCACCAAGTAATCATCGGGAAAGGAAGGATCATGTGATTTTGCATTCCAAGAAAGGTAGTTTCCAAATGATGCTAATGCAAGGGGAGGGGTGATTAACCATCGATCTGCTGAATCGGCTGTCTCAAAAAATGAAGTGGCAGCTGCAACCGTATCCGATGGATTTTCTGGATCGGGTAATACAATCCATGCATTTTGACCTAAAAAATCAGTCATGGAAGCATCCGGCGTGAAATTATCATTATTTACCATGGAGTAGGCACTTGGGATACCCTGTTGAAAATCAGTAGATAATAAAATATTTTGAGAAATTCCATTCAATAAAATGAAACTAAATACAAGTAACACAGCGAGCTTATTCATAAGAGCAAAAATACGGTTATTCAACTAATAGTATTAAAATATCTTTAAATTCTTGATAAAAAGAATCAAATTCAATGAGTTGTTGTTTGAAAAAAGTATGAATTTTAGGCCAATCCGCTTCTCGATGAAAATCTACATCTTCCAATTCCCAACAAATTCGACTGATTATTAATCCTTCGGGAGTATGGTATTCTTCCATCCAATTGCCATTTGTTGTCATGGTTTTTTCCATGATGCTCCTCAATTCTCCTAATTGCTCCCATACAATTGAGCGCACTCCGGTGTCTTTGAATTGAAGATCTAAGCACATAGCAGTTTGTTTGCCATCGCAAATTAACCTCACGTACACATCTTTAATTTGAGTGGGGTAGGTTGCCCAATTTACACGCCTTCCTCCAGTTGACTGGGTTCTGCGCATAACCTCTTTGAAGGCCGACCAGAACTTTTCATTGCGTTCTTTTCGTTCTTCCTTAGATAACATGCCTATTGATTTCCTTTAGCGTGGTCAGCCAAGAATTGTTGCAAGCCTAAATCCGTTAAAGGATGTTTGGCTAACGCTTTTATCGCACTTAATGGTCCGGTCATTACATCTGCACCAATTTCCGCGCAATGTATAATGTGCATAGGATGACGAACAGAAGCCGCCAAAATTTCCGTGTCAAACAAATAGTTGTCGTAGATCGTTCTTATTTGTTCGATCAGCGCAATGCCATCAGTAGAAACATCGTCCAATCTTCCTAAAAATGGAGAAATGTATGTTGCTCCAGCTTTTGCTGCTAAAAGTGCTTGTCCGGCTGAAAAAATCAAGGTGCAATTGGTTTGGATTCCTTTACCACTAAAATATTTTATTGCTTTGATCCCCTCAGGAATCATTGGAATTTTCACCACAATGTTTTTATGCAAAGCCGCTAATTGTTCTCCTTCGCGCACCATTCCCTCAAAATCAGTTGCAATAACCTCCGCACTCACTGGTCCATCGACAATGTTACAAATGGCAACATAATGCGCTAAAATATTTTCTTTTCCGGTAATTCCTTCCTTCGCCATAAGTGATGGATTGGTCGTAACCCCATCTAGGATTCCCATGTCATTCGCTTCCTTAATTTCAGCTAGGTTTGCTGTATCGATAAAAAATTTCATAAACTATTTTTTCTTGTTTTTGTTCATTTCCAATTGCTTACGTTGCATCTCTTCTAGTTTTTCTTGAAAACGAGATTTTTTCTTTTCCTTACCTCCACTAGCTACCGCTTTCGCTTTACGGTCAGCCATTTTAAGCTTTAATTTTTCTTCGTCCACAAAGAAGTATTTTATGGCCAACATGATTAAAATGGAGAAAAGCGTAGAAATGAAGTAATAATAACTCAATCCAGAAGAGTAATTATTAAAGAAGAATATCATCATAAAAGGAAATATGTACATGATAATTTTCATGTTTGGCATTCCCGGCTGCTGTGGTTGTTGCATATTTCCACTGTTCATGAAAGTATAGAGTAGTGTTACTCCCGCCATTAATAGCGTGAACAAACTGACGTGATCGCCATAAAGTGGAATGTTAAAACTTAAATCAAGAATGGAATCAAAAGAAGATAAATCTTCAGCCCACAAAAACGATTGTTGTCTCAACTCAAATGCTGCAGGGAAAAAACGGAACACGGCTAACAAAATGGGCATTTGAATGAGCATTGGAACACAACCGGCCAATGGACTTGCACCTGATTCTTTATAGAGATTCATCATCTCCATTTGTTTTTTCATAGCGTCTTCTTTATTTGGGAAGCGCGCAGTGAGTTCATCAATTTCTGGTTTTAAAATCTTCATTTTCACCGATGAGGTAAACATTTTCCATTGTACCGGCATCAAAATCAATTTCAAAATTAATGTCAGTAATAAAATGGCAATACCAACACTAATTCCATTATCAACCAACAAACTAAATATCGGTTGCACGGCATAAATATTTATCCATCTGAAAAGACCCCATCCGAAATTGAGTATTATGTCGTAGTCTTGCCCCATTGATTGTAATACTTCATAGTCATTGGGCCCAAAAAACCAATTCATATTAAATGTTGTTTCTCCACCTTGAATTGTCCCTAAAACCAATGCTGATTTATAGTTTTTGATGTGTGACTGGAATTTAGGATCTGTTTCTGTATAATTTTGAACCGCCATTTTACTTCCATTTTTCAAAATCGGTTTTTCAGGACGTAAAATCGATGAAAAATAACTTTGTTTGTAGGCAATCCACGTTAAATCATCTTCAGCATCAAGTGCATCATCGCTTGCTTCACTCAAATAACTAAATCCTTCTTTTTTCTGGTTGTAACAGATGGTTGAAACGCGTCTTTGTTCGTCCAATAAGCGTTCTGTTTTTAGGTAATTTGTGTTCCAGTTTAAAAGTACATTGGAACCTGTATTTCCTTTGAAACCAATCATTTTAATGGAATAGTCTATCGTGTAACTATCTTTATTGATGGAATACGTTTGAACAACTTCATTTCCTGCTGGTGTTTTAGCTGTTAAAATTACTTTTGACGGTGTAACAGTAGATTTAGTGAAAAACAAAGATGAGGTTGAAATGGATTTGTTTCCATCCATCACTTGAATTCCTGTTGTTTGGTCTCCTTTGTTAAACAAACACAACCCTATATCATTTCCGGATGTTTTTCCGTTTAATTTCGATGAGAATGTGGAGTAAGAGTTAAATTCTTTCAGGTAAACGGCATCAATTTGTCCTCCTTTTGTAGATAAATCGATTGCTAATTTCGCACTTTCAATTCGTACCGTTTCTGCCTTCAGTATCGGTTTTTGAATAGTATCTGTACTATCTTTTATTGTTTCTTTTGCTGTAGTTTTTTCTTTGGCTAGTGCCGATTTTTTTGCTGCTTCTGCTTGTTGCTTTTTAATTGCAAGTTCTTTTTGCTGCTGTACCTTTATTTCTTCATCTGTTGGTTGATTTACAATCGTATAAACGGTTAATAATAAGCCAAGTAAAACGATTCCAACAACGGTATTTCTTTCCATTTATATTTATTTTTTATGTTGTAAAGTAGCTTGAATAAAAGCTACGAAAATAGGGTGAGGATTATCCACCGTACTTTTGTATTCAGGATGGAACTGAGTACCCACAAACCAAGGATGACCCGGAATTTCAACGATTTCGACTAAACCAGTTTCAGGATTTTTACCTGTTGCAATCATTCCTGCATCTTCAAAGTCTTTCAAATAAGAATTATTGAATTCGAAACGATGGCGATGTCTTTCTGAGATAATATCCGTATTGTATGCGTTGGACGCTTTTGTTTTTGGCTTAAGTTGACATTTGTATGCCCCCAAACGCATCGTTCCACCTAAATCAGCTATGGTTTTTTGTTCCTCCATCATGCTGATTACAGGATGTTTAGTAGTTTCATTAATCTCTGTGGTATGTGCTTCCTCTAGTCCCAAGACATTTCGTGCAAATTCGATAACGGCACATTGCATACCTAAACAAATCCCAAAAAACGGAATGTTATTCTCACGTGCAAATTGAACCGCCTCTATTTTGCCAGAAATACCACGCGAACCAAAACCTGGCGCAACAAGAACACCATCCAAACCACTTAATTCCTTGGAAATATTTGATTTCGTCAATTTTTCAGAATGAATCCATTTTACATTTACTCGGGTTTCATTCGCTACTCCAGCATGTATGATTGATTCACTGATTGATTTATACGAATCTTTTAATTCAACATATTTTCCAATTAAACCAATTGTTACCTCGTTCACAGGGTTTTTTAATCGTTTAAGAAAAGATGCCCAGTTTGATAAATCTGGTGTAGACTTTGTTGGAAGTCCCAATTTTTCTAAAACCACCTTGTCTAATTCTTCCGATTGCATGAGCAAAGGAACATCATAAATGGATTCCGCATCGCGCGATTCAATAACCGCATTCATGGAAACATTACAAAATTTCGCAATTTTCCTGCGTAAATTCAAGTCTAATTCGTGCTCTGTTCTACAACAAAGAATGTCTGGTTGAACACCAAGTTCCATCATTTGTTTCACAGAATGCTGTGTTGGTTTTGTTTTTAATTCACCAGCGGCAGCTAAATAAGGAACCAAGGTTAAATGAACAACAATACAATCGTTTTCAAATTCCCACAACATTTGTCGCACAGATTCCACATAGGGCAATGATTCAATATCACCCACCGTTCCACCAATTTCAGTTATAACAATATCAAATTTCCCTTCCTTGGAAACGGCTTGAATACGGTCTTTGATTTCATCGGTAATATGTGGAATAACTTGAACCGTTTTACCTAAAAATTCACCACGTCGTTCTTTTTCAATAACAGCTTGGTAAATTCTACCCGTTGTAACATTATTTGCTTGTGAAGTTGGAACATTTAAAAAACGTTCATAATGACCCAAATCTAAATCTGTTTCTGCGCCATCATCCGTCACAAAACACTCTCCGTGTTCATATGGATTTAGTGTACCCGGATCAATATTGATATAGGGATCAAGTTTTTGAATTGTTACCGAATACCCCCTTGCTTGAAGTAATTTGGCTAATGATGCTGAAATGATTCCTTTTCCCAGAGATGATGTTACTCCCCCGGTTACAAAAACATATTTGGTTGAATTGGACATGAATCTAAATTGTAACTACGGGGCGCAAAGTTAATACATACAAAGAGAAGGTTGTATTTTTTTTATCAACAAATTTGATAATTTTTCATTCAACGGAATAATGAGATATTTCCAGTTTTGATTTTTTTGGTTCCGTCTACATAAATAACTAACGCCTGGTAGGCATAAATCCCCGAGGAACAATCAACATTATTATATTTCCCATCCCATGAAAAGTAAATATTTGCACTAGTAAAAATTTGTTCACCCCATCGATCGTAGATAAAAAAATCAATAGATTGAACCGTTTCGTCAACAATAACAGAGAATTGATTATTCAATGAATTACCAACTTCATTCGGACTAAAGGCGGTTGGTATAAAAACACCATCATTTTCAGGAATTACATCAACAATAGGACAATTAAATTTTGTTGTGTCACTTTCTTGAAAAACGGCTCCATTTCCAATTTTTTCTTGGTTTACAAAAAGTTCGTAATAACCGTTTCCATAAGCGCAACACAATCCGTCATTTCCAGCATCATTTATTACAAATACAATACAAGCTGTGGAATCAAAGCAAATACTATCTCCATTCGATGTTCCTGTATTCAAAAGGACATTGTTTTGAAAAAATTCCCAGCTTATTTCACTCACAAATAAATCTGGTTCAATAACAATAACTAATTCCTTTTCCCCTGGCAAACATTGTGTAAACCCTTGACCAATGGATATAGAGAGAAAAATAAAAAGCAATTTGCATTTCATGAGTCAAATTTCAGAATAAAATGATATAAAATAGTGCATTCAAATGTTTATTTTTAAACAATTTGTTACTTACAGTTGTCTATTTGCTTCTTGAAAATTACCTATATTTGTTTTGTGTCTACATTTAGATTTATATTTTTTCCCTTGTCGTTTCTTTACTATTGTATTACGGCGATCCGCAATTTTCTGTATGAAAAAGGAATTCTTGAATCAAAAGAAGTACCTGTTAAATCAATAGTTATAGGTAATCTATCAACCGGAGGAACCGGAAAATCACCCGTAGCAATTTACTTAGCGCATCTTTTTTCACGGCAAATGAATACAGCCATGTTAAGTAGGGGATATGGTAGGCAAACCAAAGGATTTTTAGAAGTTTCCAATGATTCATTTTCAGTTGATGTTGGAGATGAACCCCTCATGTTCAAAAGTGTTTTTGGTTCGGATGTTTCGGTTTTTGTTTCCGAAAATCGAAACGAAGGCATTGAACAATTAATGCGGCTTAATCCCAACATACAATTGATTTTATTGGACGATGCATTTCAGCACCGCCAGACTAAAGCCGGCTTTCAACTGGTATTGACTACTTTTAATTCTCCTTTTTACTTGGATTATATGTTGCCCGTTGGAAACCTGAGAGAATCTCGAAATGGAGTGAGGCGAGCGGATGCTATTATTGTTACCAAATGTCCTGAGAACATCGCAGAAGAAACAAAAAAGTCAATTCTTTATTCACTGGAAAAATACCAAAAACCCATTTTCTTTTCACGCATTATTTATGGAGAATGGGTGTCTTTCACGAGTAAAATTCCACAAATAAAGAACGTGCTTTTGGTAACTGGAATTGCCGAAACAACTGATTTAATTCATTACCTTGAAAGAGATTTTTTAGTTGATCACATGGCTTTTCCCGATCACCATGAATTTACCTTAGGTGATATCGAAAAAATTCATCGAAAATTTGATACCTTTGCATCGTCTGATAAGGTTATTGTTACTACCTTTAAAGATTACATGCGTCTGAAAAGAAACGTTGTATCTTGGGGGTTGGACCTTTTTCCATGGTACTTTTTGCCGATTTCAGTCACTATAGAAAATGAAACTGAATTTATTAAATTAATACAAAATTATGTTGGAAAAAATTAAAGAATCTGTAGCATATATTACCTCTAAAACGAGCGTAAATCCTTCAATTGGAATCATTTTAGGGACTGGACTTGGTGGATTAGTTAAAGAAATTAAGATTATTGATACGATCCCTTACGAGGATATTCCCAATTTCCCGGTATCAACAGTGGAAAGTCATTCTGGAAAGTTGATTTTTGGAGAATTAGGAGGTAAAAAGGTTGTTGCTATGCAAGGCCGATTTCATTACTACGAAGGATATTCGTTGCAGCAAGTTACATTTCCTGTGCGTGTAATGAAATTATTAGGTATTGAACGTTTATTTGTTTCCAATGCTTCAGGAGGTGTAAATCCTGATTTTGAAGTGGGTGAAATTATGATCCAAGATGACCATATTAATCTATTCCCAGGCAATCCGTTAATTGGAAAAAATATTGACGAACTAGGTCCACGATTTCCAGATATGAGTGAGCCATATGATCCAACAATGATTGAATTAGCTAAAACAATTGCTACTGAAAACAATATTAAAGTTTCTGTTGGAACCTATGCTGGATTAACCGGGCCAACGCTTGAAACTCCTGCTGAATATATGTATGTGCGCAATATTGGTGCGGATGCAGTTGGTATGTCTACTGTGCCTGAGGTAATTGTCGCAAGACACATGGAAATTCCTTGTTTTGCCATTTCAATCATTACAGACTTAGGAGTACCGGGTAAAATTCAAAAAGTGAGTGTGCAGGATGTAATTGAGGTGGCAAGCCGTCAAGAACCTAAAATGACGTTAATTATGCGTGAATTAATTTCTCGAATATAATTTATGGAATCAGTTATTAGAGATAAATACGAGGTTGTTATTGGTTTGGAAGTGCATGCTCAGATGCTCACAAAATCGAAGGCATACTCAAATGATCTGAATGAATATGGTGCTTCACCCAATTCAAATGTGAGTGCTATTACGCTTGGTCATCCGGGTACTTTGCCTAAAATGAATAAAAAAACGATTGAATACGCAATCAAATTAGGATTGGCTTGTGGATGTGAAATAGCTGAAAAACAATATTTTGCACGTAAAAACTATTTTTATCCTGATTTACCCAAAGGGTATCAAATTACGCAGGATAAAACGCCTATTTGTACAGGGGGTCAAATTTGGATTAAATCCGAAAATGGAACTGAAAAAAGCATTGGTATTACGCGTATTCACATGGAAGAGGATGCCGGAAAAAGTATACACGATGTGGATGTTTTTGATACACTTGTTGATTTGAATCGCGCCGGAGTTCCATTATTAGAGATTGTATCGGAGCCGGATTTGCGCTCTTCCCAGGATGCCTATTCATATTTAACGGAGGTAAGAAAATTGGTTCGTTACCTTGATATTTGTGATGGAAATATGGAAGAAGGATCGTTGAGATGCGATGCGAATGTTTCGGTTCGTTTAATTGGTCAAGAGGAATTTGGTACCAAAGTGGAAGTAAAGAACATGAATTCTATTCGGAATGTTCAACGGGCTATTGAGTTTGAAATTATCCGACAAATTGAAGTACTGGAAAATGGGGGTGAACTCTCTCAAGAAACGCGAAGTTTCGATGCATTAAAAGGAATTACGATTTCAATGAGATCCAAGGAAGCGGCAAATGATTATCGTTATTTTCCCGAGCCAGATTTACAACCTTTATGGGTAACCGAGTCTCAAATTGAATTGGTGAAGGGCGATATGCCTGCTTTACCACGTGAACTTTTTCAAAAATATACTTCTCAATTTGGATTAACAGAATACGATGCTAGTAATCTTACTGATAATAAAGCAATTGCATTATTTTATGAATCATTGTTGGTATATACTAAGAATTACAAAGCAGCTGCCAATTGGATAATGGGTGATGTAAAATCCTACTTAAATGAAAATGGTGTAGATATTTCAGCGTTTCCTATTGAGGTTGCTCGATTGGGAGAATTGATCGAATTGATCGAATCTGGGAAAGTTTCTTATTCAATCGCCTCGCAACGTATTTTTCCTGAAATGCTGCTATCAAATGAATTATCTCCCCTTGAAATTGCTGAAAAATTTAATTTGGTACAAGATTCAGATGAAGGAGCGATCTTAGCATTTATTCAGCAAGTAATTAATGAAAATCCTTCCGAAGTGGAGAGATACAAAAATGGGGAAAAGCAGTTAACGGGATTTTTTATGGGACAACTGATGAAGGTGTCCAAAGGAAAGGCGGATCCTAAATCAGCCAATTCACTTTTACGATCAAAATTAGAAGAATGATACGTGTAAATAGAATATTTTTTTTGATGATATTATTCATTGGATTCTCTTGTTCTGAGTCTGATGAAAGTGAAGAATCAATGAAAGACAACTTTGAAATTTCAGGAACAATAAAAGGTGCTGCAAATAAGAAATTGTTTTTAGTTATTACCAATCCTGAAGGGAATCAAAAGGAACTGGCTAAAGTTTTGATTGATGGTAATGGAGATTTTCGATTAGCTGGACATATCGAACATTTTGACGCGTTTCAGTTGGTCCTCGAAAATGAAAACAAAGTGCTTGAATTGGTTTTGGCACCAAAAGATAAAATAAAGATTAATACTTCCTTTGAAAAATTTGATATTGAACCTAAAATAAGTGGTGTTTCTTGGGCAAAACAAGCCAATGAGTTTACACGATTGAAGTATGATTTTTTATCACAGCAAACTGCATTACGGAAAGAAAATCCAACTATTTCTAAAGAAGAATCTCAGACTTTTTTAGACAAAATAATGAAAGAATTAGATTTAAAGTCTGTTGAGTTGGTAAAACAAAATAGCACATCTGATTTCAATTTAGTGTTGTTCTCTTTCTTAGCTCCAATTCAATCAATGGACGATTGGGACCCGTCTCATTTGAAACTTATGCAACAAGTGGTTGCTAATTTAAAATCAAAATACCCAGATTCTCCTCGAGTGGAAATGATTGAGCAACAAACAGCACAAATTGATCGAATTTATCAAGAAGATTTATTGATGAAAGAAGGAAAAATGGAAGCGCCAGATTTTACATTAAAAACTCCACAGGGAACAGAAATTAAACTTTCAGACTTAAGGGGTCAATATGTTTTGGTTGATTTTTGGGCCTCTTGGTGTGGGCCATGTAGACAGGAAAGTCCAAATTTACTCAGGTTATATAATAATTACAAAGCAGAAGGATTTACGATATTCTCTGTTTCTTTGGATGATAAAGCTGATAAATGGAAAGAAGCCATTCAAAAAGATGGATTAATTTGGCCAAACCACGGAAGTGATCTTCAAGGATGGAAAACGCCATTAACGCAATTGTATGGATTTAACTCAATTCCACATACTGTACTTCTGAATAAAGAAGGCAAGATAATTGCTAGGGGACTGCGCGGAATTGCATTAGAAAACAAACTGAAAAAAATCTTTAACAAATGAAAAAGAACATTCTATTATACTTCATCGGAATTTTAGGTTTATTTCCTGTAAAGGCTCAAACAGAAATCCAAATTTCTGTAACTGGGACGATAGCAAATACTGATTTTAAGAAGATTGAATTAGTAAGAATAGAAAATGGCAATGCAACGAATTTGATGGACTCAGAATTATCAAAAAATGGGTCATTTAAGTTTATCGGTAAACTTCCAAGCGCTGATTATTACTATGTAAAATTAAATAGCCAACTTATTCCATTGGTTTTGCGAAACAATTCAGAAATAAAAATTTATGGAGATGGAAATAAATTAGATAAGTTCTGCAACATCGTAAATTCGGATGAATCTCAGCAATTAATGGAATTTCAACGCGCAGAAAATAATTGGCTCCGCGTTTTAGATTCAGCAAATAAAGTAATCCAAACCAATCCTGCGCGCCAACAAGAGATCTATAACGAAATTACTCCGAGATACATGGAATTTGAGCAATTCAAACAAACCTATGTGCAGATGAATCAAAATTCAGCGGCTTTATACCCGATGATAAAAATGATTGATCCCAATAAAGATTTTGACAATTATCAACTCATTGTAACTCAAGTTATAAATGCATTTTCTGAAAGTCCATCTGTACAAGCTGAAAACACAAGGTATTTGCAATTTAGAAAGAAATTAATTGATGATAATCCGTTGGCAAAAGGCAAAATAGCTCCTGACTTTGAAGAGTTAAAAACAGATGGAAAAAGTAAAATGAAACTTTCAGATCTAAAAGGAAAGGTTGTGTTAATTGATTTTTGGGCATCTTGGTGTGGGCCTTGTAGAGCCGAAAATCCAAATGTAGTTAAAACGTACGCTAAATATAAAGATGCAGGTTTTACCGTTATGAGTGTATCATTGGATAGTGACAAGACAAAATGGTTGAGTGCAATTGAAAAAGATGGATTAGTTTGGTCGAATCATGTTTCCGACTTAGGAGGCTGGCAGAGTAAGGTTGGACAGAAATATGGCGTTAAAAGTATTCCGTTGACAATATTAATTGATAAGGAAGGTAAAATTATCAATACTAATTTACGGGGTGCCGCCTTGGAGACCGAACTACAAAAAATTTACGGTTTTTAATTTGTCTGAAAAGAAAAATATCTATTTAGCTTCCGATTTTCACTTGGGAGTTCCTTCCTACGAAAAGAGTTTAGAACGTGAAAAAAAAATTATCGAATGGCTAGATATCATAAAAAAAGATGCTGCCGAAATTTATTTAGTAGGTGATGTTTTTGATTTCTGGTTTGAATACCGTCATGCCATTCCGAAAGGATTTATTCGATTACAAGGTAAAATTGCTGAACTCACCGATCAAGGCATAATTGTTCATTTGTTTAAGGGGAATCATGATATGTGGATGTTTGATTATCTTCCTCAAGAACTTGGGATTGAATTGCATGCTGACACGGTCACTAAGAATTTCTTTGGTAAAAAATACCTAATCGGGCACGGTGATGGAATTGGCCCCGGAGATTTTAAATACAAGGTCTTAAAAAAGATTTTTAGAAATTCATTTTGTCAATGGTTGTTTGCACGGATTCATCCAAATTTTGGAATTGGAATAGCAAGTTACTTTTCTAAATCGAGTAGAGCGGCTACTGGAAATGAAGATTCACTTTTTAATGGTATTGAAAATGAACGACTCTATCATTTTTGTCAAGAATTTATTAAAAAAGAACCTGTTGATTGCTTTATTTTTGGACACCGTCATTTACCGTTAGATATTCAAGTTGGTGTATCTTCTCGCTATATTAATTTAGGTGAGTGGCTATCGCAAAATACTTTTTTAAAGATTTCAGATGAAGGATTACACATGTTTCATTTTGAAGCGGGTCAATTTTATCCGTTCACTACAATAAATAATCGCTGATTTAAAAAGGAAATCCTAATCCAAAATGTATCGCTGGGGGAAAACGTTTAGGAAGTTTTTCAAGAGTGTATGTGGCAGTTTGTTCCGGTGTTAGATTTGTTACACCATCAAAATATTGAATTCCTTCGTTAATATAATTGGTACTATTTTCAAATATCCAGCGCGAACCCTTTGGAAATACTGGATTATAAATAGGAATCCCAACATCAAATCGTATTATAAAGAAACTTAAGTCAATTCGAATTCCAGTTCCCGCGGCAAAAGCAATTTGTTTATAAAAATCAGGAGTGAAATTACCTCCAACCCTTTGAGGATCGGCTTTATTTGTCCAAATATTTCCTGCATCCATGAAAAAACAAGATTTAAATGTTTTTGTGATGTTGAAACGGTATTCGAGTGATATCCCTAATCGTATATCAGCTACTTGTGTGAGCGTTCTAGTAGTATCCAAGTAATATTTATATAATCCAGGACCCAAACTTCGTGCTTTCCATCCTCTATTATCATTTGCACCACCGGCATAGAAACTATAATCATAGGGCAGGGAAGTGCTAGAATTGCCATAAGGCAAACCATACCCAGCTTGAATTCTATTGTGTAAACTACTTTTAACGTTGAATTTATGCGAATAAATAAACTCATTGTCTATTCGAAAAAATTGAGAATAACCCAATCCAAATATTTTATATTGGTTTTGGTCATTTAATTCTTGATTTGCCCGAAACATCCACGGTGTGTTTCCTGCTAAATCGAAGGAGGAACTAAAATATATATCGTCATTGTTTTTTCTCTTTCCTTCGTCTCGTTTGGTATTATTTAACTCATAAAATATGCGGAAATCTTGCCATATAAATTGATTCGAATACGTGTTTTTCAAAAAAGGATCATTTAACTGATTTATCTTAGCTTCGAAATCAGCACTTGGATTAAAGAGAACATATTTAATGGAAGAGGCAAAAGGAAGTCCAAATTGAATCAATTGCCATTTATCTTCAATAAATTGCCACGAATAATTCAATTGAAATATTTCGCGATCAAAAATATCTCGTTTTTGAAAGTTATAGGCAGAATTTATTACAGTTTGTGGCTTTTGCCTTTTGGATAATTTGGTGACTGGAACAGGGAATAATCCGGGTATTTCCAATTTTATAGAGGGTCCAATTTCAAAGGTGTTAAAACTTCGATTGGAAGTTTGGATTACATCCCCACTTTCCGTTCTATCAAATACAGCTGGTTGCGATTCAAAACCACCACCAAAAGAGATAGTTAATTTTTCTCCTCCTCGAAATAAATTCTTATTTACGTAATTGACCGATGCTGATAAACCCAAGAATCCATTGGAGTTTTTGAAACGAGGTTCAAATCGCACAAGTTGTTTCTCTGCTGGAATTAAGTAATAATGAACATCAACCAGATTTTTGCCAGGTATTTCAACTAGATGTGGTTTAATTGAGCTAAATAATCCCAATTGTAATAAACTTTTATAGGATCTATCTTGGTAGTATTCCTTGTATTGATTTGTTTCTTCCAAATAATTTTGGAGTTCTAAGAAACTAGGCTTTATGGATGGTTTTTTTCCGTTATAGGTAACTGTTGCATGTCTAATAGGATTTAAAACACGCCCTTTGTCAGTAATTTTTTTATCTTTTTTCTGTTTTCCTGACATATAGATCTTCTCATACCGGTAACTCTCTGTGGTATTCACAAATTGACCTAAAATAGCATCATTTGGTTGTATCCCTAATTCCTTTATTTTTAAACTATAATTTTCAACATGAACCGTATCACACAAATGGAAAAATGTTTTTCGTACTGAAAACTGCTTGTAAGGTGTACTAATTATATTTCCATCTTGCTTCGATAATATTCGATCTGCAATGTTGATACCTAAAATAACAGTATTGTTTTTCAAGGAAGTATCAGCTTTATAACTAATACTAGAACTTGTAAACGAATAAAATCCTTCGTCCCTCATTTTTTTGGCAAGTAACGAACGTATTTCGTCTAAATAAAAACTATCGAATGGTTTACCAATTAATGGATGCTCTTTTTCCTTTATTTTACTAGATAAGATAAACCGATTTACAACGGCAATGTAGTTTTTATCAGTAAAGTCAAAATAAATAGAATCTATTTTAAACATAGGTCCTGTTGTGATTTCAAATTGTGTTTGAGCTTCTTTTTTATAGGAAACATTTGCCTTTACCTGGGCAAAATAATATCCTTTTTTCTTTAAGTAATTTTTTATTTGATCTTGCGATTTATTGAATGGTACACTATCAAAAATGACTGGCTTTTCCCCGTATTTATATTTAAACCATTCGCGTAAAAACAAACGGGAATTGGTAGTGTCAATCGTTTTTTCCGTATAATATTCAAATCCTTTATCCTTTGCCCGTTGAAGACGCTTCGTATTTATCGCTAATTGCTTAGCTCTTTTTTTATCGTTATTTGCCTCAATTTTTTTATTCAGTCTAATTCTCTTTCTTGATACTTTGGCTGAATCTACTTGATTGTACGCCCATAATTTAAAACGAAAACCAAGTGTGCGATAATTCGGTTGTGGTTTTACTAAGGAAAGCAATTCTTCTTTTGTGACATTGTTTTCTTTAATTAAATTGCTAATGTCAATTGAATTACTATTCTTGTTTATAGTATCGTAAGTCGAGTAACTTAGGGTTAATTTATTCTTTTTTAGTAAATAATTTCCCTTCGGAACATTCTTAGATAGATTACATCCAACCAAGAGTAATAACAACGTAAAATAAAAATAGGTAAGTTTACAATTCCTAATCAGCATACTTGAACAAAAATACTAATAATTCGCTTTGATTTACGCATCTAAAAACATACAGCAGACAATTCAGAAATTGAAAATGAATAAATTTCGTAAACTTGAAAACCAATTCATAGTTGAAGGAGATAAATTGGTTCAAGAAGCTTTGTTGTGGGCGCCCGATAAAATTATTTCAATACTTCTTACGGAGAAATCTGAGTTGAATTCAATCGAATTGAGTTCATATTCCTTGATGAAAATATCCGAAAGTGATTTATCCAAAATTTCCTCTCAGCAGGCTCCTCAGCATTCGATAGCTGTGTTACAGATTTTAGAAAATAGCTCGGAAGATAATTCGAAGAACAAAATTGTTTTAGGTTGCGATGGGATTCAGGATCCTGGAAATTTTGGAACAATGATTCGAACAGCTGATTGGTTTGGTATTTCAACAATTATTGCATCCAAAAATACAGTTGATATATATAACCAAAAAGTGATTCAATCTAGTATGGGATCTATTTTTAGAGTTCAAGTTCTTTATGTTGATTTGCCACAATGGCTAAAAAATTCTTCTAGATTGAAAATTGGGACATTGTTAACTGGGCAAAGTGTTTTTGAAATTGAAATCAATGATCCATGTATATTAATTATCGGCAGTGAGGGTCAAGGCATTAGCAAAGCTGTTGCCGAGGTTTTGGACGTTCAAGTAACGATACCCAGAATTGGTCAAACCGAGTCATTAAATGCATCCGTTGCTACTGGTATAGTTTTAGCAGAATTATCTAAAAAATAAATAATGTTGGATTTAGCCTTTCGAAACAACAGATTTCCCAAAAAGGGGAGCGTACTTTTGTCTGATCCTTTTCTAGCGGATGGTTATTTTACTAGATCGGTGGTGATTTTATGCGATTATTCAAAAGAAGGTGCATTTGGTTTTGTATTAACTAATTATTTGGAAATAGATTTTACAAGTATTGATACTTCTTTCCCCGTTCCAAATGCAAAAGTTAGTGTTGGAGGTCCTGTGGATACAGAGCATTTATTTTATATTCATGAATTTGGTTCAAGGGTTGATGAGTCTATTTTAATCAAGGAAAATCTATATTTTGGAGGTAATTATTCTAAATTGCAGGAGATTCTTCTAGAAAATAAGGAAAATGAGAATAAGGTTCGTTTTTTCATGGGGTACGCTGGTTGGGGTTATTCGCAATTAATTGAAGAGTTGAAAGAAAATGCCTGGATAGTTGTTGATAATATTTCTGCTGCAGAAATATTGGATACTGAACGAACTGATTTTTGGAAATATTGTATGGAGAAACAAGGTTCGCGCTACAAGATTATTTCACAATTCCCATTGAATCCAAATGAAAATTAAGTTCATTTTTATTATTTCCACCTTGTTTTTAGTCCGTTTTGTAAAAGGACAGGATTCCACACTTCAGTTGAATGATATTCGAGTTTTGGCATCGCACAATAGTTATAAAAAACTACCACACCCAAAGGTTATCCGATTTTTAACAAAATTCAAAAAACAATTAGGTTCTTCCAATGATCCAATTCAACTTGACTATGGGCATCTTACACTAGAAAAACAATTGAATGATTATGCTATTCGAGGATTTGAATTAGATGTATATTATGATCCAAAGGGAGGATTATATCGTAAAAGGAAACTAAATAGATTTATAACTGGTCAAAGAGTGAAAGTGAAAGATCCAGTCATGAAAAAACCAGGATTCAAAGTGCTTCATATTCCTGATGTTGACTTTGAAACCAACTATCTAACGTTAATTCAGGCATTAACGGAGCTCAAAAATTGGTCAACCAATAACCCAAATCATACCCCACTTTTCGTAAATATTGAGGCAAAAGGAAGTTCAGCTGCTAATGAGTCCAAATTTTTGCGATTAATTGGTTTTAAAAAAGCAATTCCAATGGATAGTATTGCTTACAGAAAATTAGATGCTGAAATTAAATCTGTTTTCGATGAGGAAAACGTGTTTACTCCATTTGATTTAAAAGCAACTTTTTCTTCCGTTAAGGAAAGATTGACTGTAAAGGGTTGGCCACTTTTATCCGAGTGTATAGGGAAAGTAATCTTTATATTACAAGGCGATAATGATGAAATATACAAGAAAAGCTTGCGGCTAGGAGAAAAAAGAATCATGTTTGTTTATGACGAACCAGGAGGAGAAAGTACCGCTTTTGTTATTCGAAATAATAGCCAAGGAATTGAAAAAGAAATCAATGACCTTTCCAATATGTATATCATTCGATCTAGAACGGATGCAGGAACAATTGAAGCAAGAGAAAATAATTATGCTAATTTTCAGTCAGTTTTGAAAAGTAATGCCCAAATAATTTCAACAGATTATTATAAGCCAGATTTGCGATTTAGTGATTTTCAAATTCGAAAAGAAGGACTTTCAGCGGCGAAACCCTATTTTTTACGTCAGCGCTAATTTAAACATCACGTTTCAACCAGCCACGTCTAATAAAGTAACTTAATAAGAGTATACCCACAAGAAACATTAATCCAACAACTGTATAATAACCATATTTGTATTTTAGTTCTGGCATATTTTCAAAATTCATTCCATAAACTCCAACTATAAATGTTAGAGGAATGAAAATAGAACTTACAATGGTTAATACTTTCATTATTTCATTCATTCGTTGACCTTGAACAGCATAATATAAATTAGCCATACCATCTAAAATTTGTTTATTCGCATCTATTTCATCCAAAACAGTTAAGCATGAATCTTTTAAATTTCTGAAATGCAACTTATTACTAGTCTCAATTAAATTACTATCCGCGGACTGAAGCTGATAAGTGATATCGCGCATGGGCTGAGCAATTTTTCGTAACTCAATTAATTTTCTTTTTTCGATTTCGATTTCTTTTAACACATTTTGACCATTTCTAGTTAAAATAATCGTGTCTAACTCTGATATTTTTTCTGCGATATCCTCAATTACCTCGAAATAATTATCAATTATTGCTTCAAGTAGTCGAAATAATAAAAAATCAGCATGTTTGGTTCGTATTTTTCCTCGCGCATTTTCAATTCGATCACGAACATCGGTGAAATGATCTGAAGATTGTTGTTGGAAAGAAATAAGGTAACTTTTGCCAAGTATAAATGATATATTTTCTTGGATTAATAATTTTGTATTTGAACCAGAAGGCAATGCCGATTTTATACTAAAAAACATGTAGGTAGGATATTCTTCTACTTTTGGTCGTCGGGAAGGAAAATAAACATTTTCAATATTCAATTTTTCAATTCCTATGTTCCTACACAAGGTCTCAATACTTTCTTTGTCTTTTAATCCATGAAAATTCAACCAAGAAACAAAATCATCATCTAATTCACTTTGATGAAATTGTTCTTTAAAATAGACAGGAGATTCTCTGTTTAATAAATAAAATTCTTTATTGTATTTATACAACTGACAGTGTTGCGGATGATTTGGATTTTCCATTTTTACAGTTTTGCCATAAGTAATTTATAGATACTAATCATGCTTTCAATATCCGATTTATAAACCGTTTCTCTATTGGTATGAACATGATTTTCTGGGGCTCCTATAAAACACCAATCAATAGGTAAATGACTTTTCTGCAATGTGCTACCATCACTTCCGCCACTGGACTCCACTTCAAGTTGATATTCAACACCATTTTCAGTGCACAAAGTCATTATTTTATTTAAAAAAACTCTACGTGGAATCAATGAGTCCCGTAACGAAATGGCAACTCCTCCACCGTGCTTAACCCCATTGGTTACCCATGTAATATCCGAAATTAATGCTTGATTTAAACCATATAATTTATACAGTTTGTTTGCACAATAACTGACTGAATTCCCTCCGTGTTCTTCATAGGTTGAAAAAACAATTGCTCCATTTTCAATGGTTTCAGCAACTTGCAAGGCAACACATACACCCAATCGATTATCCAAGTATGGTGATTGAATATATCTATCATTTTCCACAAAATTAGGACTGAAACTTAGTAAGGTTCCTGGTTCTATTTGACGATCAAAAACACATTTTAATTCGCTGTCTCCATCGGGATATTCAAATAGCATGATTTCAGTAGAAATCTTCCCTTGAGAATCTTCACCAACCAAGATCATTGATTCACTGTATACAGGACTACCAACAGGAATTAGATTGTTTTCATATCCAACGGTATACCCGATGGTATCAACATGTGCATAGATTGAAATTGATGGTTTTCCAAAAACTAAAATTAAACAATCATGTTTTTCAGGTTCGTAAATTATTTCAGGTTGACACACCCAATTTTCCATATTCCTTTCGCAATAGGATTTGATATAGTTTGTTATTCGGCTTTCGTCACCAGATAATCCTTGAATTGAAATGAGTTCTTTGAGCAATTCCATAGTTAAAAGTAATAAATTAAACTCATTTTGAAAGGATCCAATTTCGTCCCATTGGTCCCTCGCAGAATAACAAATCCAAAACACTTAGATTACTTTGAAAAGGAAAACGATTAGAAAAAACTTGAATATAGTTTGGGTGAATAAAAGTTCTACCTAAAAATTCCGCTTGATTTATATTAGCTGCAAGATTCTCCTCGATAAAAACTTGAGGTAAATCCCAACATTTTTCAAAAAATCGAATGATTGATTGGTTTAACTCCAGTAATGAATCGTGTTTTGTGAAGATGATCTCCTTTATTTCCTCATCATAAAATTCAAAATAGGGTGCATTTTTATAGGCACTTTCAATAGATTTCCAATGGTCTTGCTGCCAGTTTTCAGAGTAAACGGGATGTATTTGGTTTGTTATTGATTTTGATCCAGCCGACTTGGAAACAGGGATTGATAAGGTTTGAACACCATTACCTGTCAAAATTTCACATCGATTTCTAAATGTCTGCTTAATATATGTTTCTCCACCACAAATACAAGCAAATTTGGAAGCAGAAAGCAATTGGAAATAAAAAATAGAAGGGAAATAACTTGTAGGAAAATAATCCATTAATTGATTAACTTCAAAATTCTTTCCCATCTAACACCTAAATAGGGGCTTTTGGAAAACCATACCAATGAGGCACGTCCAACCACATGATCTTCAGGTACAAATCCCCAAATTCTTGAATCGGCTGAATTGTAACGATTGTCTCCCATTAACCAATAATAATCCATTTCAATAGTGTAGGTATTTGTTTTTTTACCATCGATATAGATTCCATCCTTTTTCTCCTCTAGGGTATGACCTTCATAGGCGGTTATAATTCGTCGGTACCATGCAATATTATCTTTTCTAAAATCGATAACTTTTCCTCTATACGGAATTTGAATGCGGTGAAAATCAGTTATAGTGTTATCAACCCCAATATCATTTGGGAAAGTGCGTAAATTATCTAAAGCCAACTTATTTTTACTGGTTGATTTAGTTGCTTTGGCAATCGTAAAAACGGCTTTGGGGTAATCCTTTAAAATTCGTGTTTTCTCCGTATTAGTAATATTAAATGAATAAAAATCTTTGTTTGGATCAATAGAAAATTGAATCGAATACTCCATTCGATCAGAAAAATCCATCATTTCTGGAGATTTATAATCACCTCTTTCTGATTCTAATCCATATTTTTCAAACATATCTTCTGCTGAAGGAAAAGTTGCTGTAGATTTATCCACGAAGTAAAGTAAACATTGATTTTCAGCAACAAAGGCTTTTTTATCATTTACATAAAGAACCGAATTTTTTATTTCTATCCAATCTTTCTTAACGGCAACACATCGTTTGATGTAATTTTCTCGTTTATCAACTGGTCTATCAACCAAACCAAAATGCTCAATATAGTTTAATTCTGTTCCAGGAACGCCTCCTCTACAATAGGTAATTCCATCTGCCATTCCTTTGCGAGCTTTCTCCTTCCACTTGGTTATATTTTTAACGAAATCTTGTCCTAGTGAATCTATAAATTTATCACGTGCTTCAAATTCATATTTATACTTATATTTTTGAGCAATTTCAGCGATAACCGAAGCATTTTCTTCCTGCCAATAATATTTAGCTTCGTCATTAACAATACCATGGTAATCGTGTCCCATTAATCCATCAGGCATTCTTGGGTCATAAATAGCAGTGTCTCCGGAAGGGTAATTAAATACGACAACTTCATTTCTGTTCACATCACTATATCCTGGTAATCGGAAATAAGAACCTTTTTCTAATGTAGTATAGGAACGAATGTTTACCCATGGAACAGTATTATGAACCAATGGATAGGAGAGGGGAGTAACTGGAACTTTTGAACCGTAGGCTAATTTATTCACAAAGAGAAAGTCACCCACTAATAATGTCTTTTCCATGGAACCTGTTGGGATTTGAAACGGTTCAAAAACGTATGTTCTAATTATTCCAGCCGCAATTAAAGCGAACCAGATTGAGTCTCCCCATTCTTTAACCATCGTTTTATCACCTGTTTTTTCTTTTTTGAAAAGACCAAGTATATAGGTTATTAAATGACCAAGAACTGGAAAACTCAAAAACAATATTAAATGATCACTCCAAGCGCGGGCATCTCGGTCTTTTTCTCTTGCCCAATTCGTTTCAGGCACGCATGGATCACCATTTGAACCAATCTGATACATTAAATAATAAGGGAAAATAATTCCTTGAAGTGTATCAGAAAGCGAGAAATAACCAAATTTCCTAAAATAGGAGATGTTTATTGTTGCTAACATGATTAAGTGAACTCCGGGAACTAACAATAACAAAGACCACCACGGTTTATTGCATGTTATTTTAAAGGCGACAAAATAATTGTAGCCAGGAACCAATGCTTCCCAAGGTTTTCTTCCTGCAGCTGGAAAAGACATCCACCAACAAGCTAAATAAGGATGAATTAATATAAGACTGTAAAAATAAATAAAGGCCATAATTTGTTATGAATTTAAAACGTTTGACATGGTAAAAACACCTTTTTTTCCGAAAATCCATTCAGCCGCAACGACAGCACCTAGTGCAAACCCTTTTCGATTATGTGCTTGATGGGTCATTAGAATAGAATCAATTTCTGATTGGTAAATGACAGTATGTGTACCAGGTACTTCGGGTTCCCTGATTGCTGTTATTGGCAAGATAGAATCTGATACTTCCGGTTTTATACCTTCACCAGATTTCCAATCGTTATATGTTTCATTATAAGCGATTATACCTTTAGCTAGTTCTATTGCTGTGCCACTTGGTGAATCTAATTTCTGAAGATGATGAACCTCAATTACTTCAGCTGAATAACCAGTGTTTCCTGACATTAATTCTGCAAGTCTTTTATTTAACTCAAAAAAAATATTTACTCCTAAGCTAAAATTCGGGGCATATATCATGCTTCCGTTTTCTTCGCCACAAATGGTTTTTATAGCTTCCAATTCGTGATGCCATGCTGTTGTTCCAACAACTATTGGAATATGTTTATTGAAACAGTGAATAATATGTTTTGTCGCTAATTCAGGAGTAGAAAATTCAATAGCAACATCACAATTCAGAAGATCAACTTGATCAATAGTATTCGAACTATTTACAATTGCATCAACGGTATGTCCTCTTTCTATGGCAATTTTTTCAATTGCTTTACCCATTTTTCCGTAACCGATTAATGCGATTTTCATAGTTATTTTATTACTAAATTAATGAAAATTGAAGTTCAAAGACATGCCAACATGATTCAATTGAAACATTTTTGGTTTTATTAGCAAACTTATATCACTTGAAATATCAAATTTGACAAAATGAGCTTCGACACCAGCGTCGGCAATTTGAAAACCATATAAAGCAAAAAATGCCAACATGGATAAATCTCTCCAATCTAAATATTGTCTATGTAAAGTTAATAAGGCTTGATTATCATAAGGTTCCCAGGTAGGATTGAGTATATTGCCCGCAATTCTGTTCTTATATTCAGTTTTTATACTTGATTGAGTGATTTGATTATTCAGAATAAAATAGGATGCTGTACCTAAGCTTGTATAGATGAGAGGAACTTTCCAATACGCCCTTTTTTTACCCTTAGGCATGGCGATATGATTGTATATTTGGCCTGCTCCTGGAATACACGAAGAGAGAATAACTGCTTTTTTAACCGAGTGTGTTTGCGTAGTGTCTTTTTCTTTTTTCTTTGGAAGTAAATTCTGGGTGACTCCAAAAAAGGTCATTCCTACAAAAAGAAAACTACACAAAACAAGACGCATTAGCCTTTCAATGTTTGAATAATACGATTTAACTCTGCTTCAGAGCTAAAGTTAAGTGAGATTTTTCCCGAACCTGTCTTAGATTTAACAATGTTAACCTTAGTAGATAACCGATCAGATAGAAAATCTTTAAAAACAGCTTGGTTTTTTGTAAGTGCTATTTTTTCAACTGGTTGAAATACGGGAGACTTGGAAGAGTTTTTGGTCAATGTTTCTACTTCGCGCACGGAAAGATTGGCATCAAGAATGTGTTGATATTTCTCCAGCATTTCTGCTTCATTTTCACTACTTAACAATGCCCTAGCATGTCCCATTGATATTTTACCATCGCGAACTCCAGCTTGAATGGTTGCCGGTAGTTTTAACAAACGAAGAAAATTTGCGATTCCAGAACGAGATTTGGCTAGTTTCTGGCTAAGTTGTTCTTGTGTTAGGCTGCATTCTTGAATCAAGCGATCATACGATAATGCTATTTCAATTGCATTTAAGTTTTCGCGTTGAATATTTTCAACCAATGCCATTTCCAACATAGCCTGATCATTGGCAACGCGAACATACGCCGGAACTTCAGTGATTCCTGCGATTTGGCAAGCTCTAAATCTTCGTTCTCCTGAAATTAATTGATATTTATCACGACCCATTTTCCGAACGGTTAATGGTTGAATGATACCGTGAGTAGTTATCGATTCTGCCAATTCCATGAGTGCTTCTTTCTCAAAATGAGTTCTGGGATTAAAAGGATTTGCTTCAATATCTGAAACAGCAAGCATGGAAATTGAACCAACTAAACCAGTATGACTTGATTTTGAAGTGATATCTGTATTTGAGTTTTCCAGAAGTGCACTAAGTCCTTTTCCCAGTGCCGGACGTTTTTTAGGATTAGAGCTCATGGTCAAATTCAATTTTTTTATCGTCGTTACCGATTCGTGTTAAGTTATTTTTCTGAAGAATTTCCCTTGCAAAATTCAGGTAATTGGTTGAGCCTTTACTAGCGGCATCATGCATCACGATCGTATTTCCATAACTAGAGGCCTCACTTAACGTTGTATTACGATGAATTATTGTGTCAAAAACCAATTCTTGAAAATGAGTTTTAACTTCGTCCACTACTTGATTCGCTAAACGCAATCGGGTATCATACATGGTCAATAAAATTCCTTCTATTTCTAATTCTGGATTCAGTCTTCCCTGAATAATTTTGATAGTATTTAAAAGCTTACTCAATCCTTCCAACGCAAAAAACTCGCATTGAACAGGAATCATTACTGAATCAGCTGCTGTTATAGCATTCACAGTTATTAATCCTAAAGAAGGGGAACAGTCAATCAGTATAAAATCAAAATCGTCTTTTATTTTTTCAATAGCCAAACGAAGCATTTTTTCCCGATTTGGCAAGTTGATCATTTCTAATTCAGCACCAACTAGATCAATGTTTGAGGGTAAAATAAATAAATTCGGACTCGTGGTTTCAACAATAAGCTCTTTTGGATCTTGATCGTTGACTAAGCAATCATAGATATTTCTGGTGGTATTTGGGTCTAAACCTAAACCAGATGTTGCATTTGCTTGCGGATCTGCATCAATAATAAGTGTTTTATACTCCAAAACACCTAAACAACCCGCTAGATTTATAGTAGTAGTTGTTTTTCCTACGCCACCTTTTTGATTTGCAATTGCAATTACTTTTCCCATGTTATTATTTGAATATAAAATTACTGTTCTTTTCTATGAATTCCGAATCCTAACGGCTAATTTTATTAACTAAAAACCAACAATTCGTAAATCCATAAATAGTACATTTAACATGATTTTTTTTATGCTTGATTGCATTGAATGACTATCTTTAAAAAGAACACAATAATTAAGACATGAAACAGGGAGGACTTGTGATTTTATTTAGCTTGTTTTTGAATTTATTATTTGCTCAACATCCTGTGGGTGATAAATTGGAGCAATTGTATTTTCAAGGTCATTACGGTTTAATTTATCGAAAAGCAAAGAAGCTCAGAGTGAAAGAGGAAACGAAATCGCTTATTGCACCTACTTATTATTTTGCGTTATCCACTCTACAAAAAAGTGCGAATATATACTGGCTCAAACGTAATTTAGACGAGCCAAATAAAGCAATTAAGTTATTAACTGAAATAAAAAAAACCGTTGACGGAAAACTATTTTTAGAGGCTCATTCGTATGAGCTATATGGGTTAAAACAAGATTTATCGAATTGGTTATCAGAATTAAATCAAACTAAATTGAAGAAATATGCAAGTGGCTATGCTCAATTAATTGATTCTTTTTTTTCTGGGTTTGAGGGCGTGAACTTTACTGAAGGCTCTAATTCAATAAGTAGCGACATTTCGGATTATAAAGGATTAACTCAAAATCGAATTAATTTGGCTAAGTATGCCAAACAACAATTGGGTGTTAAATATAATTGGGGAGGGGAGGATCCTTCAGGATTTGATTGCAGCGGATTTACGCAGTATGTTATGAAGCATGAAGGCTTGAATATTCCAAGAACAGCTGGAGATCAATATGCTAAATCAACTAAAGTAGATGTATTTAATGTTCAATGCGGAGATTTGGTCTTTTTTAAAAATGATGGTCGAATTTCTCATGTTGGATTAGTCATTTCGAAAAAAGGAGAATTAGTTAAAATGATTCATGCGAGTTCTAGCCTAGGAATTAGTATTATCGAAATAAACCAATCAACATATTGGAAACAACGGTTATTTGCTTATGGAACTTTCTTGAACAATCGTTGAAGTCCGGTAGCGAAGTAAAGGATAATCAATCCAATTAACAGTATTCTAGCCCAATAAAAATACATCTCATTAAATTGATTGTAATGTATTATCAAAACGATATAAGTTAAAACTCCTGTTGTAGAAAGAAGTAAAAACAGAAAATAAAGCTGATGAATGTGAGATTTTAGTTTAATTAGCCAATAAGAAAATAAAAGTCCGATAAAGAGTATTAATTCATATTTCCAAAAACTTAAAAATATATCAACACTTAAATTTAATAGCGTAAATAAACTGATGAAAAAGGATGCTATTGAAAGTTTTTTCTTTGTTTTTTCAGTAAACCCTAATAGTTGAATTAAGATCATTTGTAGTAACCATGCGTAAGAAAAAGTTGTTGCCGTTAAAGTGTAAGCTGTAAATTCCTCAAGTAATAAATAACTACAAATTAGTGCAAATCCAAAAGAAAAAAGTAAAAGTATCAGGGTATGTTTTGAAAAGAAATTACGCATTTTCTCTTCTTGATTTTTCGGTTGCACAAACAAGATTCCACAATGCACGGGCTCCAACATTTGCATCCCAATCACCCGATTCCCCTGGAGAAACTTCATTAAGATCAAATCCAATAATTCTTTTTCCAGATTCCACAAGTTTAAAAAGTAAAAATGTGATTTCTTCTAATTGAAATCCACCGGCAACTGGCGTACCTGTATTTGGACATAAGGAGGGAATTAAACCATCTATATCGAAGCTAACATAAACATTTTTAGGTAATTCTGAAATAATTTCATCAACTTGAGTAGACCAGCTAATTCCGTTAAAGCTTTTTTCCTTCAAATCCCAATCAAAAAAAGTTTTGATTCTGTGATTATTTAACTCTATAAGGTCAATTTCTGATTGTGATATATCACGAATACCGACTTGAACTAATTTGGATAGATTGCTAAAGTGTTTTAGAACATTAAACATTATACTGGCATGAGATTGCTCAAAATTTTCATAAGCATCTCGTAAATCGGCATGAGCATCAATTTGAAGAATGCCAAAATCAGTATAACTTTCGTTGATAGCTTCAATAAGGCCTAAAGGAGTTGAATGTTCTCCTCCCAAAATTGCAACAATTTTATTTTGTTGAATTAATTCTAAAGCTCTTTCTTTGAGATTAGACCTTAGAGCATGTTGCGCGCTATTGATCTGTTGCAAGAACGATTCAAAACCTTCGATATGAGAAGCTCCTGATTCTAAATGTTGTATATAATCAATCGATTGCAAACAGAATTCTTCATTTATTGTTTCCCATTCTTTGGAAATTGGAGTTAAAAAGACCCGTGTCCGAAAAGCATCATCCAATTTTGGGTGATAAAAATCTAATTGAGTAGAAGCTTCTAAAATGGCTTGAGGACCTTTACTCGTTCCTTTTCCATATGATGCCGTTGCATCCCAAGGAACCGGGATAATAATAATATCAGCCTCTTTTTCGGTTATTGGGAATCCAAATATATTCCCATTTGAAATACCTACACCATTTGGATCAAAATCAACCATATTATCGTTTACTGTAATCAATTAATATTTAAATAACCTTCAATAATGGTTTAAGTTCTTATGTATATTAAACCAATTAATCAAAAAAGAATTTTAGTAAAATTACAATTTTTTTGTTATTCTTGAATTAGTAATATACTCGATTCAAAAGGATTAATGTCGTTCACTAACAATTCAATTTTTTTTAAGTTGCCATCTGAACAGAAATGAAAAAAGTGAAAGACCCTTTCCTGAGGTGTGCCATTTGGGAATAACTTCTCTTTTATTTGTTCAAGTTGATTGATTGATATAGTATGTTTGATATTTAATTGCTTATCCAGTTTTTGTTTTAGCTGATCCAATGATTTTTGCACGTTTGTCCATTCTGACGCGAGTATTTTCATATTTGAAGGTGCATACGTTTCAAAAATCAAGGAAGCTTCCTGCAATGCTAATGAAATAGAATTTTCTGTATTCGACCAATCAATCTTTTCTTTATTTTCTGCTAAAAATAACTTTCTAAGTTCTTCTTTTGTATAGTTCGTAAAGTCTGAAAATGAAAAATTGAATTTGTTTATTTTCTCTTGCAATTGTTTATCAATTTGAAATATTGAAACACGATTAACCAGTACAGGATAAGGAACTGAAAAAGCAGTAAATATTCCTTTTAGTTGCAACCAGTAGCTTAATTCACCAGGACCACCTACATAAGCTAAATTGGGTAGTATAAGTTCTTGATACAATGGCCTAAGAAAAACATTTGGTGAGAGGTATTCAGGATTCTGATTGATTTCTTTGATTAATTCTTCTCGCGTAAAAGATAGGTCATTAATGGAAAATCCAGTTTCAGTTTTAAGTATTTTGGATCTTTGTTCTGCTTGTAAATAAAAGAAATTGATTGGTTGAATTTGAGCTTGCGGCTTGATTCCATGAGCTTGAAGTGCTTCATTAGTTTCTGTAACGGCATTATAAGTAACTGATTCATTAATTTCTCTTTCAAATACTGGAATCAATACCTTTTTTAAGCTCCTTTTATTGGGGTCTAAAATAAGTAATCCATAATCTTGAAAAATGGAATTAAAAAACTGAAACATTCCATCTCCAAGAGTTGCTCCGGTGAAATTCGATAATTTTTGTTCGATATCGCTAAATTCTGCAGCTGAAAATAAACGAATGAACTCTGCTTTGCAATTATCAAATTCAGCATTCAATGGAAATTGACCTGTTGCGCCTGTGGAATTTGTTTCCCATCGGAATTTCTTGCCAAAAATGGATGTTTCTGTTACTTCTTCTTTATCGTGATCTTCTGAAGCCATCCAAAAAACGGGTACAAAGTTGAACTCGGGATTACTCTCATTTAGTTTATTGCATAATGAAAGTGCATGGATTATTTTATAAAAGAAATAGGCAGGACCACCAAATAGCGTTAATTGATGACCTGTTGTAATCGTGAAAGTATTCTCGAATTCTAATGATTCAATATTCTTTATTACTTTTTCAGAAGTAAAAATACCATAATATTGTTCAGTAAAAGCATTACAAATTCGCTTCCTATCTGCAAATGAAAATTGTGATTTTTTCAATTCTATTTGCTTGATAAAATTCGCTTTTTTAAAGGGTAATCCTATGAAATCGGTTAGTTTTTCTTGATGTTCTGCAAGATTGATTTGATTCTCATTATAGAGATTCAATTTTTCCCTTTGATATGATTGTATTTTCATTGGTAGATAAAAAAAAAGACTACCCGAAGATAGTCTTTACATCAATTATTTAATTCAATTATTTTATCAATGAAGTAAAAGAAGAATTTGTAGCAAAGCGTAAAAACTCTTTATCTTTAGATGCTTTTTCTTTCAATCCACCATTCTTTGCCAATGCATTTTTCAAGTTCAAAAGAGCTGCATCATCGTTATTTAATCTTGTATTTGCAATTGCTTTTAGATAATATGAATCTGCTGTTTCTTTTGTTGATGAAGCATCAATTGTTTTGATGGCATCTTCTGATTTACCATTTAATAATTGTGCTAAAGCTAGATTATACGATTGATAACCTTTTAATTGCGCTACAGCATCAGCATATTTTCCTCGTTTGATGGAATAATAGCCAGAGTTATGTTTTGCTTCAGTTAAACTATTTTTATCAAATAATTTTCTAGCTAAATCATGCTCACCTTTTTTAGCAGCAACAGCACCTAAATTGTTTTTCAATTCTGAACTGTTATCAATTTTACTTGATTTTTCAAAATTTGTTCTTGCTTCATCGTATTTAGCTTGTTCGAACAAAACAACACCTAAATTATTCAATACTAATTTATCTGATGAATTAACATTTAACGCTGTGGTATAAATCGTTTGTTTTGCTTTTAGATCATTTGTTAAAGTCGCAGCTTGAATTAATTCATCTAATTTCAATGAAGATGGATTAGAAGCACTTATTGATTTTAATTCTTCGTCTGAATAACCTACTAAATCATAAGTAATAACAACTTCTGCTCTTCTCAATTTTGGAAAGATATCTTTTTCAATTTCACTGTATACTTTTGAAATATCTTTGATTTTTTTCTCACGAGAATCTAAATCAGAAGTTTCTTTGATGATACGAACGATCATACTTTGATCTTCTGTAGCTAATTTACTTTCTTTTAATTTAGATTGAAATCCTTCAAAATCTTCTCCTAAACCTTTGGTTTTTTCTAATAACTTTAGATCAAGTTTAGGATATTTAGTCTCTTTCAATAAAGCTTCGATTGCCTTAGAGGCAGTAGATACACGACTATCTGAAAGAGTAACATTTTTCCCTTCAACTCCATCAGGACAAGCAAATCCATTAATTGAAATTTCTTTGATTGCAATTTTAGAATTAGTTGAATTTGTTTTCAACCATTCTTTAAAAGCAACTACATCTGCATCTTTCATTTCATTTGGACGTAATTCAGAACGACCTCTGTCAAAATTTATAGTAAATGATGTTGAGAAACTCTTGGTTTGAACATATTCTTGAGTTAATGAAACAACTCTAAAATCAGGTTGTACTAACAATGGAGTAATGATTGTTCCATCTGCCAATTTTTTAGAATCAATCGTTTCTTTCTTTTTCTCTTTCGTTCCGATAGCTCCTTTGTATGCTTTTAAGGTCATAACCAATTCAGTACTTTCAAAACTAGGATCATAAGCATACGTTTTGTCGTAAGATACTTTACCACCAGCTTTGTAAGCTATTGTTTTTTCACCAATTTGAATTTTCTCACCTGCAACTTTGATTGATTCCAATGTTTGGTTTCCAAGTGTTGGTGTAATTTCAGCTACAACTTTCTTTTTTATTCCTTTCTCCGGAACTTTAACATCAATTCTAACTCGAACTGAATCACCATGCATCTCCAATGGGTTAGGAGTTACTTTATATTCAAGCTCTTTAAGGACATCACAACTACTTAATATTGTAGTAGTTAAAACAATTGATGTAATTTTTAAAGTGGTATTTCTCATATTCTTACTATTAACGTAATTTTATATTTTGGCCAAAATTAACAACAATTTGAATGTAAACCAAACTGACCATTGACTTTTTTAATTTATTAACTGTTTTACTGTTAGATTTTTAACTGGGTCAATATAATAGGGTGCAATTTGAAGCAAAGGTTTTAAAACAAAATCGCGTAAATGGTATTCTTTGTGAGGAATGGTCAATTGTTCATTGGTGATTACTTCATTATCATAGAAGATGATATCCAAATCAATGGTTCTTGCGATTTTTTTTCCTTTTGAATTTTGAGGCCTTCCTAAATCGATTTCAATCTCTTGTAGCTTTTTTAAAAGTTCAAATGGCAATATACTTGTTTGAACAAGAATACATGTATTTAAAAAAGTATTTAAGGATTCCATTTCGTATGGATCAGTTTCGATTAAGTCTGCTGTAGCCGTTACGTTTCCAATTTCATTTTGAATTCGGTTAATTGCTTCGCTAATTGTTTCAGATCGGTTCCCTAAATTACTTCCCAATGCTAGGACAACAGTTTTTACTGTTTTTTCCATTCAAATGTATTGATTAAATGAACTAGGTCTGTTTTGATATAATTAAGTGTCGGTTGAAGGGAGTCGTAATTAGGTGTCGTGTATAGTATGACAGCGGTTCGAACAAAATTATCAACTGAATCTGTCAAATGAAACTCAAAATTAACTGCTGAATTACCAACAAATTCAAATAACGTTCCATAAACTTTTTTGTCTCGAAAAATAAAATCTTTAGTTGTAACTTGTTGAGCCCTCATTTTATGCTCATCAATTTTAACTCCAGTTTCATTAACCAATTTAGCTACTGTATTAGTAGTATCAATTTTGTAATACTGAATATGAATATCACCGTTTATTTTTTTTCCAATAAAGAAAGATAGAGCACTCTTATCCTTCATATCCTTTCTATAACCACGAATGACTGCATCATAAATTCTTTGAGGGTCATTACTCACGGACCAAAGTTTAGGGATTTCAAATGAGAAATATGAAGAATCACTAAATTTTTGATATGAATGTTCCGGCAAATCCACCATCAAATGTGTTGAAGGCTTAGGGATTGATATTTCATTATCACAACTGATAATCGAACATGCTATGAGAAGTAAAAGAAATACTATTTTAAAAGATTTTTTATTCATTTTCAATGGATTGAGGAAGAATGCATTTGATCATTTTAATACGTCTTTTGTCAGAAGATTCAACGATCATTTTAACCTGATTACAAATAATAAATTCATTGTTTTTTAAAATTCTCCCGGCTTGCTCAATTAAAAAACCTCCAAGCGTATCAGATTCACCTTTCAACTGTTCAAATTCTTTTGAATCAATTGACGTAACTTTGTAAAAATCTACCAAGGCAGTTCTTCCTTCAAAAATATACGTGTGATTATCTACTTTGGTGTAGACTAATTCCGTTTCATCGAATTCATCTGTAATATCACCAACAATTTCCTCTAAAATGTCTTCTAATGTTACTAGTCCAGAAGCTCCTCCATATTCATCCACAACGATTGCTAGGTGCATTTTCATTTGTTGAAACTCCTTTAATAAATCGTCAATTTTTTTATTTTCAGGAATAAAAAAGGGTTTGCGCACCATTTGTTTCCATTCAAATTCATCGGGATGATTTAAAAATGGTAAAAGATCCTTGATGTAAAGAATTCCAATTACATTATCCAAAGATTCACTGTAAATTGGAATTCTTGAATAGCCTGATTCCAAAATAAATGCAAGTAATTCTTTACTAGAAACATTCTCCTCAATGGCGGATATTTCCATTCTAGATTTCATTATTTGACAAGCTTCGGTGTTTCCAAATCGTACAATTCCCTCTAATAATTTATGTTCTTCAATTGACCCATTTTCTTCTTTGGTCAAAGCCAACGCTTGCTCTAAGTCGTCAGAAGTTATTTTTATTGCCGCATTTTTATTGAGTTTATTTACCAATGCTCCGCCATTAACTAATACAATGCGAATCCATGAAATCGGTGGTAATTTACTTAAAAAGAAAAGTGGTTTGGAAGTTAATTTAGCTATCAATAAAGGATGTTTGTTTGCATATATCTTTGGTAAAACCTCTCCCGTTAATAAAATAACGAAAGTGATCCCAATAACATCTAAAAGAAAACGAAGTAAATGATTAACTTCCGCAGAAGTTGGGAAGAATTCATTCAAAATAAATGAACTCAATATAACGACCCCAACATTTACCATATTATTGGTAATTAAAATGGTAGCTAATAAATCGCGCGGCTTATCCAATAATTTTTGAATGAGTTTTGAACTTGAACTTTCATCCTCTTTTAGTTGATCAAGTTCTTTTGGTCCTAAAGAGAAAAATGCTGATTCCGAACCAGACATCATTGCAGAAATAAAAAGCAATGCAAGTATTACAAAGAAGTAAATGCCTACAGAATTTGAAATGCCAAATAAAATCAACGGTTCTGCTTGATCTATAAAAATAAAACTGGGAGGCTCTGTAATTAACATAGGTTAAAAAGGTAATATGTCATCGGGTGAACTTTCTAAATTTCCGAGTGGAGCGGGTGGAGTAGGAGTTCCTTCAGAGGGATATAAATCTTGTTTTGAAAAGTTAGTTGTGTTTTCGTTTTTCGCAGACAAAATAGTCATTTCATCGGCAATTATTTCAGTTGAATAGCGTACATTTCCTTCTTTGTCTTGCCAGCTTTTCTTTTTGAGCTTTCCTTCTAAATAAATTTTCATTCCTTTTTTCAGGTATTTCTCTGCAACCTCAGCCAAACCTCTCCACATAACGATGTCGTGCCAATCGGTGATCTCTTTTCTTTCACCAGTAGACTTGTCTGTATATGTTTCAGAAGTTGCTAACGTAAAACTTGCTACTATAACGCCACTTTCAAGTCTACGGATTTCCGGATCTTTACCAAGATTTCCAATTAAAATAACTTTATTTACACTTCCTGCCATAATCTTGAACAAATGTAATAAATTTAATAATTGATTGCTTAATTGTATCCTGTAAAATATGATTTATCTAAAAAACTACTGGAATTGTTGCTTTTCAAGTATTTTGTAGTATCTTTGCACCCTTAAAATTTAGTTTATGAATCGAGGTTTCGTACCTCACAACGTAAAAATCTATGGCAACAAGAATTCGTTTACAAAGACACGGTAAGAAAAACAAAGCGTTTTTTCATTTAGTAGCAGCTGATAGCCGTGCAAAAAGAGATGGTAAGTTTATTGAGAAATTAGGAACTTACAATCCAAACACAAACCCTGCAACTATCGATATTAATTTTGAAAAAACATTAAGTTGGGTTCAAAATGGTGCTGAAATGTCAGACACGGCGCGTGCAATTTTATCATACAAAGGTGTTTTATTCAAAAACCACTTGTTGAATGGAGTGAAGAAAGGAGCATTGAATGCTGAACAAGTTGAGGAGAGATTCAACGCTTGGTTAGCTGAAAAAGATTCTAAAATCACTGGTAAAATTGATAATTTATCCAAAAAATCAGATCAAGACAAGGCAGATCGATTGAAAGCAGAATCTGAAACGAATGCTGCAAAAGCAAAAGAATTAGAGGCTAAAAATTTAGTTGTTGAAGAAGCACCTGCTGCTGAAGAAGCTCCAGTTGTTGAAGAAGCTCCTGCGGTTGAAGAAACTCCAGTTGTTGAGGAAACTCCAGTTGTTGAGGAAACTCCAGTTGTTGAGGAAACTCCAGTTGTAGAAGAAGCACCAGTTGTTGAAGAAGCTCCTGCTGTTGAAGAAGCTTCAGTTGTTGAAGAAGCACCAGTTGTTGAAGAAGCACCAGTTGTTGAAGAAGCACCTGTGGTAGAAGAAACTCCAGTTGTTGAGGAAACTCCAGTTGTTGAGGAAACTCCAGTTGTTGAGGAAACTCCAGCTGCAGAAGAAGCTTCAGAAGAGGCTCCAACTGAGGAATAATATTATTTTAAATGTACATAGAAGATTGTTTCAATCTTGGCTATATTGCGAAACTTCACGGATTCAAAGGTGAGGTTTCGTTGTTTTTAGACGTTACTGATGCAGGTAATTATACAGATCTAAAGCTAGTTTACATTGAATTAGATAGTCAGCTAATTCCATTTGTTATTGAGAATGTAAAGTTCATGCCTAAAGGTTTAGCTACGATTAAACTTAAAGGAATTGATTCCGAAGCGAAAGCCAAGGAATTAGTTAAAAAGCGTGCTTATCTTCCGTTGACCATGCTGCCAGAATTAGGGGATACCGAATTTTATGACCATGAAATCATTAATTTTAGTGTTATTGATAAAAAAGAAGGGAAAATTGGGATTGTTGAACAAGTCATTGATTTACCGTCAAATCCTCTTTTGCAAATTTTAGATGGTGAAAAAGAAGTGTTGGTTCCATTGATTCCAGGATTAGTGACACACGTTAATCGAAAAGAAAAAATTCTTGAAATCGATACCCCGGAAGGATTACTAGAACTATATAGATAACATTTGTCAACTATTTTTTCTTTTAAACAATTTCAAGTAGAGCAAGAAGGTGCATCTTTCAAGATTGGTACTGATGCAATGATTTTGGGATCGCTCATTACTTTTAATAAAGCCAAATCCGCATTGGATATTGGTTCTGGTACTGGAGTGTTATCATTGATGGTTGCACAAAAACATCCTGATTTATTTATTGATGCAATAGACATAGATGATGTTAACTGTCATTTAATGGAAGTAAATTTTTCAAAAAGTCCATTTGCCTATCGATTAAGGGTAATTAAACACGATTTTATTACCTTTCACTTTCAGCGTAAATACGATTTGATTTTTACAAATCCTCCTTATTTTCTTGGATCGCTTGAGAACAATGAATTACGCCAGGCTAGCTCTAGGCACATTACCGTTTCTACCATGCGTGATTTTGTAAAAAAATTTTCAGTTTGCCTAGAAATTGGCGGTTTAGTTTATATTATTTTACCTGCTGAAAATTTCTCGCAATGGGAGAATGTATTTAAAGAAAATCAAATGTTTCTAGATGAAATAATTGAAGTAGAAGGAAAACTAAATCAACTAATACGAATTATAGCTGTTTTTTCAACCGAATCAAAAGAACTGAAAAAGAATAAATTAATTATTCGCAATGAAAAGGGTTTGTATTCAAATGAATATATTGATTTGACGAAAGAATTTCATGCTCATGAATTAACTTCTGATTAATAACTCAATTATCTCCTGTTGGATGGAAATTCCTTCATCCTTGTTATACCATTTTTGGAGTTGCTCTTTTATTTCGTGAAAGTCTGTGTGCTTAATTACTAAATTCTTTACTAGTTCTTGAGCACCAATAGGTCTTGGTCCCCAGTTGAAAAGATCTATATTGTTTTCTCGAACAATTAGCTTTGGAATCGCTTTTTTGCCATCCGTAAGATAATTTTCTATTTCCGAATCTTCATCTCTTAGTTGAATTTTTACTTCAATTAAAGAGTTATAACTAGCTAATTTTATGATGAATGGGATGATTTGAGCTGCATCTCCACACCACGGCTCAGAAATAATAATCCATTCTTGAGGTTTACTTATAGCAAGAATAACATCAATAGAATCATTTTTAATTACTCCCTTTTTTAACCACCTATTTTGTCGAGCGTAATTGAGTTTAGTGTACGTTAAAAATTCTTCAGAATTGTAGGGCGCTGCGGTAATTGTAAAATTGAGAATAGATTCGAAATACGTTTTATACGTTTGAAATGTCATGGTGTGGTTTACTAAAATAGTTGTGTTACAAACAAAAGTAATTTATTTTCCTTTATTCAGCCACAACTTGACTTGGTTTTGAAAAATCAGATTAATTTTGGAAAATGATTTCTTTCGATAATACAGAAATTGCTTTTAAAAGCAAATCAAACGCTCAGTTAAGCAAGGCATATTGGTTGTTTAAAATTATCTCCTTTCCTGCCATTGTGAAAATAGGTAAGTTCCTTATGCCAATTTCCTTGAAACTACATCTGCCAATTAAAGGGTTAATTAAATCAACTATTTTTAGTCAGTTCTGTGGGGGAGAATCCGTTGGTGAATGTACTCCAACTATTGAGAAATTGGGAGAATTTGGTGTTGGGACAATTTTGGATTATTCTGTGGAAGGACAGAATAGTTTTGAGCAAGTGGAGCATACAGTACAAGAAATAATTCAAACTATTGAACGCGGAGCTGAAGATCCTTTTATTCCATTTGCGGTATTTAAAGTTACAGGAATAGCCGATTTCTCCTTACTTGAGAAGGTATCATCAGATAAACCTCTTTCAGACGAAGAAAAGTTAGAATACATGGAAGTGGGACAACGAATAAACCGTATTTGCAAAAGAGCCTATGAATGCAATTTACCCATTTTTATTGATGCTGAGGAGTCTTGGATTCAAAAAGCGATTGATGAGATTGCTTTCGAAATGATGCTCCAATATAATAAGAATCAAGCAATTGTGTACAATACGTTACAAATGTATCGGTGGGATCGTTTGGATTTCTTGAAAAGTTGTTTTGAAATTGCAGAACATCACGAAATAGTTTACGGTGTGAAATTAGTACGCGGTGCCTACATGGAAAAAGAACGTTTACGAGCTGTGAAAGAAGGTTATCCATCACCAATTCAATTGGATAAATTAGCAACAGATACTGATTTTAATGAAGCATTAGATTTCATTGTTGAAAACCACCATAGATTTGCTTTGTGCGCAGGAACACACAATGAGGAAAGCTCTATTTATTTAACCAAATTAATGGATAAATTCAATATCGATCCTTCAAATAATAGATTCTATTTTGCTCAGTTGTTAGGTATGAGCGATCATATTTCATTTAATTTATCTCACGATAGGTATAATGTTGCTAAATATGTTCCATATGGCCCTGTTAAGGAGGTTTTGCCTTATTTGCTGCGTCGAGCTGACGAAAATACATCTGTTGCTGGACAAACAGGTAGAGAACTATCTCTTATTCAACGGGAAAAAAAACGAAGAAAGATTAAACGATAAATGTACCGACAGAAACTATGATATTCACCTCAACGGGTGGTTAATAAGTTCCCAAGTATAATTTATGTTTTTTTATTGTCTCGTCAATCATTTAGGTTATATTCGCATAACAAATTTTCGATAATGTCACTTTCTGATACCTTATTTTCTTTTCAACCAATTGAACAATCGCATGTAGGCGAAGTAGATTGGGATAATCTTGCTTTTGGTAAGATATTTTCTGATCACATGTTTCTTATGGAATATTCTGATGGTCAATGGCAAGCAGGTGAAATCATACCTTTTCAGCCGATTCCAATGCACCCTGCCATGTCAGCTATTCATTATGGTCAATCTATATTTGAAGGATTAAAAGCGTATCGCAATGATGCAGATGAAATAATGATTTTTAGGCCAGATATGAATGCCAAGCGGTTTATTGAATCTGCGGAACGTATGTGTATGCCTCCCGTTCCTGAAGATTTATTCATTGCATCGGTAAGAAAATTGGTTGAAATTGACAAAGCATGGGTAAGTAACAAAGAAGGATATTCTTTATACATACGTCCATTTATGTTCGCAACCGACGAATTAGTTGGGATTAAACCAGCCGAGACGTATAAATTCATGATTATTACCTCTCCTGTTGGCTTCTATTATTCAGAACCAGTTCGAGTAAAAATAGAAGAACATTACACACGTGCAGCGAAGGGTGGAGTAGGAAGAGCGAAGGCTGCAGGTAATTATGGTGCTTCTTTGTATCCGGCTAAACAATGTCAATTAGAAGGATTTCACCAATTGATTTGGACAGATGCAGTTGAACATAAATACATTGAAGAATCAGGTACAATGAACATCGTTTTTCAAATTGGCGGAAAATTGATAACACCTTCAGAAGATTCTGATACCATTTTAAGAGGTATTACGAAGCGTTCTGTTCTTGAATTGGCGAAAAGTTGGGGGGTAGAAGTAGAGGAAAGAAAAGTTTCTGTTGAAGAAATTATTACTGCTGCTAGAAATGGCACTTTAGAAGATGCGTTTGGCGCTGGAACGGCTGCTACAATTGCTCAAATTGCGATAATTGGTTACCGAGATGAACGGTTAGAATTACCATCTTTTGAAACAAGAACCCTGTCAAATAAAATAAAATCGCACATGGAAGACATCAAACTTGGGAAAATTCCAGATGAAAATGGTTGGTGTTTGAGAGTGTAATTGTGGAAATTGGTTCATTTTGCATCTATTGATTAAGATGTTTAAATTTATTCTTTTTGTTTTTTTTCTAGCTAATTCCTATTTGTTTGCTCAAGTAGTTAAGTACCGTTTCGTTGATAAAAAATCAGGCGAATCCATCCAAAATGTACAGGTTTCTTTTCATATTTGGAATTCAGGTGCCCAAGCCAAAAAAGATACTTCATTCGTTCTTACATCTAATAGTAAAGGAATAATTTTGATTCCATTTCAAAGCTTTGAGATGGAATCTATAATAAGTTTGAAAGCAACTCATTTCGTCTATCAAGAAATTATACAGAGTAATCGAATTCGCTTCACTCAATCTGATTCTGTTTTTTTTGAGGTATTAATGAAGTCAACGGATCAACAGGAAATAAAAGAGGTGATTATCAAAGCACCTGGTTTACCTGATACCGTTTTTCAATCGGATAAACTCAGTGTTGCAGATTTTGAGATTCAAAAAGATGGTAATATCATACTGTTAACCTATCCAAAACAACTCAAAAAAGGAGGCGATGTTCTACTGTTTGATGGACAAGATATTTTAGCTACTTTCCCTGTTGATGACAAACCACAAAAATTGATTCGCGATTTTAGAGGAAACACCCATGTTTTGTGTGAAAATGAAATTTTTACATTGGTAAGTCAAAAAAAAACGTTGTTTTTAGCAAGTATAGAAAAAGATTATTTTATCAAATATATTGCTCCAATTGTTGATACTAATCGTATGAAAATGTATCTCAATAACTTTAACGAAGTTTACCCTGCATTTGATTATTTTACCTTTGATAAACTCGATTCTTCCTATCGGAAATTAATGCATATTGAAGATGAGTTTATGATGGAGCTCTATAAATCAGAATACAAGTGGATGGATGTGCGAACAAAATTGTGGGCAAAAAATAAAGAGATTGAAAGTGGAATTGAGGCAGAAGTTTGGGTCGGTGCAAGTTATTTTACTCAATCACTCTATTATCAAGAAGCATATGCTCCCTTGTTTCATCGAAATGATTCTTTGTTTATTTTTGATTATGCGCATGATCAATTATGTATTTATTCTTCCTATGGTGAGGCGTTGAAAACTGTTCCGATATACCATCATTATAATCCAAATCGAAGTGGTTGGAAAAAACAAATTATTCAAGACAAAGTGACTGGTGCACTATATGCTATTTTTGAAATGAATGGGTTTTCTTACCTTGGTTTAATTGATATATCAACGGGTAAAATATCCAATAAAGTGAAGTTAGCTTTCAAATATGTCGATAAAATAAGAGTAAACAATAATTTTGTTTATTATGTATACCGTCCTTATGAATCAACTCAAAAGAAATATCTTTATAAAGAACAGTTACCTTACTCTATTTCTAAAAGTGCTGTTTTTCAACAGCCAGAACCAAAATAAATCGATCAAAACGAGTAACTTGTTCAAAATTCTGTGAAAGATGTAAGAATTCGTGTTGAAAATCATATTACCTTTAATTCTAATTATTGCATAATATGTTAATAAAGTCCTACAAGAGTATTTCCTGTTCTAATTGTGCAGCTAAATCACATTCATTAATAGAAAAATTGAATCCGATTGAATTGAGTGAATTAGAACAAAACAGAGGTTGTTCTTATTACAAGAAGAACGATTTTTTATTTGTTGAAGGATCTTATCCTAGAGGTGTTTATTGCTTAAATCATGGAAAAGTAAAGGTTTTTACTCGAGGAGACGAAGGGAAAGAACAAATAATTCATATTGCAAAACCAGGCGAAATCATTGGGTTTAGAGCTATGTTGAGCGGTGATGCCTATCGTGTTTCTGCTGAAACAATTGAAGAATGCGCACTATGCTATATTTCCAAAGAGGAATTTTTTAAAATGATGGATTCTAATACGGAATTTAGAAATGATATTATAAAAGGACTTTCCAAGGAGTTGGGCGATCGAGCTGTTTCAATCACGGAAATGGCCCAGAAATCTGTACGTGAACGCTTGTCTTCGTGCTTATTGCAACTTCAGGAAATTTATGGTGAAGAACCTATTAATTTGTCCCGAGAAGACTTCGCTAATTTTGTAGGAACAGCAACCGAAACGTTGATTCGCTTGTTGAAAGAATTTAAGGAAGATGGCTTGATTGAAACCCAAACCAGAAAAGTGATTATTCTTAATTCGGATAAATTACATCAGATAGCAGGTAAATAAGCCTTTTTTGGCTTCATTTATGTTTAGCAAGTAAAAACTTGTTTTTCCTGTGAATAAAATTGTAATCGTTTTTTTATTTTTCTTCGGTAACCTCCACGGCCAATTTTATGCCAGCCTTAAATCTGGAGTACAGCTTTCCATATTGTATCAAGTGGGTTCACATCAAAAAGGAGTAGGCTTAAGAATAAATGCCTATTGTCAATCTAAATTTGTTCAGTTGAACTCAGCCGCATCTCTTACTTATTATTATAAATCGTATGGTGAAAGAAAGCGATTTTTTGAAAATAAAAATGAGTTAGGTTTGGTTTGCTTTTTTGGTAGGGAAAATCAATTTTTTGATTGGCAACTTTCTACTATGTCCCATCAAACAAGGCATAATTGGGCTATTTCTTATTCTTCCATTTGGTATAATGACAATTCGGGCACATCTCAGAGGTCAGGTGCTTTTGGATTACAATTGAAAAAAATCAGTCTGATTTTAGAAAATGATGCTTTTGCAGGAATTGCCACTGATCGATTTCGTACAGGTATTTTCCGGGTTGATTATAAAGATTCGTTAGTGAAATTCGGTACAGGAATTTACCTATGGACTGGAGAAACAAATGGTGTTTCGGCTAAAACAATCCCTGGATTTCCATTGAAAAAATATAAAGATATTTCTACTTTACCTTATGGAAAAACGAGTCATGGCATTTGGTATGGTCAACTTCAATTCTTGGTTTCTAATGCTCAATATATTCAACTTAAATTGGGTCTAGATAGCGAGGAAATAAGAAATAGTCTACAAAATCGCTTTTTGCATGATTTACCTTTTCTCCCCAGAAAATACCAAAATCAAACGCCTCATTATCCACGATTAAATAAGGATGGATTACCTCTTTTTACAACGATTGATACTAGGAAAAGTCGATTGTATTTTTCTGTTGGACTCAATGAAAATTAACTACTTCACATAGTCTTGTTTTTGAATCAAAACAAACTGGCCACTCTCCAATTTCAGGTATCCATAATCATAACAAAAGAAATAAGTTTTTCCTGATTGAGTAACAAAAGTATTGGTAATATAGTGAAAATTAAATCCTTCGTCCGCGAGCCTCAATGCATCAACTGTTGACTTTCCATTTGGGTTGAGTTTTACCAATATCCGTCTGTTTTTACGCAAAATAGCATTTATTTTACGCACAGATGAATTGGCATCCTCGTTTAATTTGTTGTTGAATCCATTTCTGCAATAATCACTGCAAAATTTTTGGTCTTTTCTTCCAGATAGTTTATGACCACATTCTTGACAGGTTCTATTTTCCATATATTTTCACAAATTAAACAATATTTACTCAATTTTCAAAACACAATGGATGTTAATGCTTAACAATAATTAACAGCGGATACTAAAATATCACCTGCGAACTTTCTCATTTTTGCATCGTTTAAAATGTGTAAAATGGAAGACCAAAAAGAGATTGTAAATCCTGCAGATTCAATCCGACAACTAACGGAAGAAATACAAATTGAAGTAATTGGTATTCAAAAGGTTAAGGATGAAGTAGGACGTGTGATAGTGGGCCAAAAACAAATGATTGACCGTTTGTTAATTGCTTTATTGGCTGATGGGCATGTCTTATTAGAAGGTGTTCCTGGTTTAGCAAAAACACTAGCGGTAAAAACACTATCAGACACCTTGGATCTATCCTTTAGTCGTATACAATTTACACCTGATTTACTCCCAGCTGATGTAACAGGTACTATGATTTTTAATCAGAAAAAGGAAGAATTTACGGTTAAAAAGGGACCAGTATTTGCCAATTTCGTTTTAGCGGATGAAATTAATCGTGCGCCAGCCAAGGTTCAAAGTTCCTTGTTGGAAGCAATGCAAGAAAAACAAGTTACACTCGGTGACGAAACCTTTTCTTTACCGAAACCTTTTATCGTTCTTGCTACTCAAAATCCGATAGAGCAAGAGGGAACTTATCCACTTCCAGAAGCTCAGGTTGATCGATTTATGTTAAAAATTGTCCTAGATTATCCAACAAAGGAAGAGGAGAAATTAATTATTCGTTCCAATGTTCAACCAGGTGGATTACCGAAGGTTGCTAAAATCTGGACCCAACTTGATATTCAACGCGCACGAGATTTGGTTCGTAAGGTATATGTTGATGAAAAAATTGAACAATACATCGTAGATTTAGTTTGTGCCACCAGAAAACCTGCAGAATACGGTTTATCGGAAATGAAAACGTGGATTGCTTACGGAGCATCACCTCGTGCCGGGATAAACATGGCTCTTGCCGCAAAAGCTGTTGCGTTTTTAAATGGTAGAGGTTTCGTTATACCTGAAGATGTGCGTTCAATCGCTGCTGATGTTATTCGTCATCGTATTGGTCTAACCTACGAAGCGGAAGCAGAGAATATTTCACATGCAGATGTTGTTTCAAGAATTATCGCTCGTGTGGAAGTTCCATAAGTAAGATTGGAAAAAGTGGAAACAGCTGATATTGTAAAAAAAATTCGTCAAATTGAAATTAAGTCGAAAGGTTTGTCTGAGAATGTTTTCTCGGGTGAATATCACACTGCTTTCAAAGGTAGAGGAATGGCTTTTAGTGAAGTTCGACAATATCAATTTGGTGATGATATTCGATCAATTGATTGGAATGTTACTGCTCGCTATAAAGAACCTTACATCAAAATTTTTGAAGAAGAACGAGAACTTACAGTGATGTTTGTTATTGATGTTTCGGCCTCGAGTGATTTTGGAAGTAAAAATAAGACAAAGAAAGATTTGGCATTGGAAGTAATGGGTGTCATTCTTTTTTCTGCTCTTGCCAATAATGATCAATTTGGCGCTGTTTTCGTTTCTGACAGAATTGAAAAATACATTCCCCCGTCCAAAGGTCGCAAACAGGCATTGTTTATTTTACACCAATTGCTTTACTTGAAGCCGGAAGGTAAAGGAACGGATATTTCCATAGGTCTAAAACAGGTTCGTGAAAGAATTCGTAAACGATCTATTTCTTTTGTTATTAGTGATTTTATTGATGATTCAAATTATTTGGAAGCCTTTAGACTTATGTCTAAAAAGCACGACACGATTGGTGTTCAGCTTGTTGATTCATTTGAAGAGTCTTTTCCAAATGTTGGAATCATTGAATTTCAAAATGCAGAAACAGGAGCCACTCACTGGGTGGATACGAGCATACCAGAGGTTAGACGATACATTTCAAAACAAGTGCAATTCCGCTACGAAAAATTGAAATTTGAATTGCGTAAAATGGGTTCTGATCATATTCTATTAAAAACTGCCGAAGATTTTGTGAAACCACTTTATTTATTTTTTAAAAAACGATGAAGTTTTTTCTAACCCATTTAGTGCTTCTGATTTGTACTTGTCTTTTTGGGCAACAGTCAAAAATTTCTGTTTCCAAGAGTCCTGCACTTGTTGGAGAACCTTTTGAAATAACATTGAGTATTTTAATTCCTGCAAATTCACAAGTTCAAATTTCTGATAAATGGGACACCTTGCCGATTTACTTTAAAAATAATACAGGAAGTAATAATCTTGCAGACGATAAATTTGAAATTTCTTCTTGGTCCAATAGTACCAAGAAACAAGGTGATTCAATCCAATGGATCGGACTTGCAAAAGCAGTAATTTGGGATAGTGGGGTTTTAGTTTTTTCAACCATAAATTATACGGTTGACAAGAAATTTTTTAAAACGGATAGTTTATTAATCGAGTGCCAGCTTGAGAAAAAAATTCAAGGAAAAGACCTCTATGAAATTCGAGAAACATTTATTGATATTGCAGAAGCAGAAAAAAATATAAAAGAGGAATCGAAAAAATTATTTTATGGAATTGTTATTTTAATTGTGATAGTTGTTTTTCTGATTATCTTTTTCCTTGTCCGAAGAGTCCGTAAACGTTCACAATTGTTAAATTCTACTGAAATGAGTTTAGCTGATCGTGCCATTTTAGCAATAAATGAATTAGAAAAATTGCAATTGTGGAAATCAGATAGGCACAAAGATCATTTTGTTGAATTATCGTTTATTTTAAGGTCCTATTTTTCGGCTCATTTTCAATTAAATCTACTGGAAAAAACAACAGCGGAGACGTTGATATTATTGAAACAAAAAAATCTTTCTATTGCACTAACAAACTCAGTTGAATTTGTACTAATGCATGCAGATATGGTGAAATTCGCTCAAGCATTGATGGTAGAAAATTATATATTGGATTTAGATAATCAAGCAAGAAATTGCATTCAACAAACGGAGGTAAAATAAAACGTGTTAACTAATTGGAATATTCGGATTTGGGAGTATGAGTTTCTTCAGCCAATTTGGTTGATATTACTGCTATTTATTCCGATTTACTATTGGTTTTCCTTTAAATCTAAAAATAGTTCAGCGGGTGAAATTAAGTTCAGTGGTTCCATGCGCACACAACGAAAAGTGGAATTAAAATGGGTCAAAAAGCTAAGAAATGTTTTATCTATTTTTCGTGTTTTGGCTGCTGTCTTGTTAATTTTAGCACTAGCAAAGCCATTCAGTTGGGAAAATTATAATACTCCTGAAACGGAATATAAAAATGGAATTGATATCATTCTGGCAATGGATGTGAGTGGTTCCATGATGGCTACTGATTTTACTCCAAATAGATTGGTGGTAGCTAAGGAAGTTGCCAAAAAATTTGTAGATGATCGAAGTGGTGATCGGATTGGACTCGTTGCATATGCACAGGAAGCATATACTGCTTGCCCGGCGACGTTAGATTATGAGGTATTAAAAAAACAGATTGACGAAGTTAATCCAAATGAAATGGGCAAAATGACCGCCATAGGTGTTGGCCTGGGAACTGCTGTTTCTCGTTTAAGAAATGATAGCCTTCCTTCTAAAGTGATTATTTTACTGACAGATGGAAGTAATAATGCGGGTGAAATTGATCCGATTACTGCTGCTAATCTTGCGAAAGCAAAAAATGTGCGTGTTTATACCATTGGAGTTGGAACAAATGGATCAGCAATAATACCTGAAAATACGCCTTTTGGAGTTGTAAATCGAGCATTTAAAGTTGAGATAGATGAAGAAACGTTACAAAATATTGCCTCCATAACAGGTGGGAAGTATTTTCGAGCAACGGATGAAAAAAGTTTGGTTGCCATTTATTCTGAAATTGATAAAATGGAGAAAAAGAAACAGCAATCAAGCAGATTTCAAAAAACACCTCCTGCGACACCTAATGGATTTCTAAATGTGAGCTTATTATTGGTTTTGTTAAGTTTTTCAGTGGATAAAATAATATTTAGATCGAATGAATAATCAACGATTTACATATAACATTTCGCGCTTTACGATCATTTGGTTAGTTTATGAATTGGCGTTTATATTTCTGGTTTTTATCGCACTATTTGCCTTTGGTTTTTTTGATCCGGCTACAAAATCAGGTCAGCAGTTGATTTTCGAACATCCGGCAAATCTCTTTTTAGCTTTAGTGATTCCAGTTCTTGGTTTTTTGCAGATTCGGTCATTGAAAAGAAGAAATTCAATGCTGACAGAACATGTTCATTCACAGTTTTATAGTGTGCTTTTCAAGCCAGTTTCTACTAATAAAACAGTGCTGAAATTTATTCTTTTTCGCAATGTTGTGTGTTTTACCATTCTTGCACTTGCAAATCCACTTTTGGGAAAAATTAAACAAAATACAAAAGCGGATAATTTAGAATTGGTCATTTGTTTGGATATTTCTAATTCAATGAATGCGAGAGATATTGAAAATACATCTCGACTTGATGTTGCGAAGCGTGCGCTATCACAGTTTGTGAACCAGTTAAAAGGAGAAAGAATTGGCATGTGCGTTTTTGCCGGAACATCTTTTGTCCAATTACCCCTAACGAATGATTACCACGCAGCTAAATTATTTATTCAAGAAATTGAAACCAATATGGTTTCGGCACAAGGAACAAATGTAACTGCAGCTTTAACAACAGCTGATAAAATGTTTACTAAACTAAAATCATCCAAAGGAATATTGATGGTTACTGATGGAGAAGATCACGAAGGATTAGCAGATTCTGTGGTTACTGTTTTAAAGGATAAAAAGATTGAAATCTCAATTTTGGGCATTGGAACTGAAAAAGGTGCTCCAATACTAATTGATGTTAAAAAACCGGGATTAGGTTACAAGAAAAATAGTCAAGGAGAATTGATAATTAGTAAGTTGAATGCTGCATTTATAAAGGAATTAGCCGGTAAATTGAATGGAAGTGCTAGCGTAACAAATAGTGCATTCCCGAATGTGGCTGAAGTATTAACAGAAATTAACCAAATGAAGCAAGGTAATTCCCGAAATTTGGAAATAGAAATTAGCGAATCGTGGTATCAAATCCCCGTTGGTTTTGCTTTGATTAGTTTTTTAATTTTATTAAATCTTCCTCGAGTGATAAACAAACAATCATGGTAAATAAAAGATTTTTAACGATTATCATTTTTTTTAGTGTTTTCTTAACTTTTGGTCAAGATTGGAAAGTTAAATTACAAGAAGCTAGAAAATCCTATCAATCGGGTGATTTTTCAGAGTCATATCAACAATATTTGGAAGCACAAAAGGTGGCTCCAAATGTTGTAGACTTTTCAAATGAAATAGGTCAAGCTGCCTACAAATCAGGAAATTTCGATAAATCAATTGAACATTTTAATTCATTCACTGAAAACAATAAAAATAAAAAGGTGTCTTCTAATGATTATCATAATCTTGGTAATTCCCAAATGAAAGCTAAAAAATATCAAGAAGCGATTGAATCCTATAAAAAAGCATTGAGAAAAAATCCAACGGATCAGGAAACACGTTATAATTTATCAGAAGCATTGCGTAAAAACGCTCAAAACGATCAGAAGAAACAAGACAATAATCCACCACCTCCCAATTCTGATAAAAAGAAAAAACCGGAGCAACCGAAGGAGAACAAAAACTCTAACACAGGAAATCTTCCGAAAAGGGCGGTTGATAGGATGTTGGATAAATTATCTAAAAATGAAGCAGATACTAAAAGGAAAATAAATAATCAAAACAACAAGGACCAAGGATCATCAGGATCCGGTAAAGATTGGTAATGAAAAACATAACACTATTTATTGGTTTTTTGCTTGCGTGTTTTTTATTGAATGCACAGCAGCTTGTGTTATCTGTTTCTGTTGATAATTCGGCACCCAAAGTAGGAGAAATGATTGAAGTCATAGTTAAAACAACTATTAACGGGAATATTCAGATTACCTATCCCAGTGAATTTATTCCTGGTGGGGGTGTGATGAATGGCATGTCTAGACAAATTTCAAATTCTGGCTACTCCATAATTTATTACCGCAGCGAAAGTGGTGCTTTTCAAAAAGAAGGAGAGTTCACCATAGGACCTGCAACGATTCGAAAAGGAAATAAAAGCTATACTTCTAATAAAGTTGTTGTAAAAGTCAAAAACATTCCCCAAGCAACAAACTCAGCTAATCCATTAATGTCTAAATCGTTAGCCAATAAGCCAGCTTTTGGCTTGATAGAAACCAACAAATCGAGTGTTTATGTTGGAGAACCGGTCTCAATTACAGCGCGTGTTTTTGCTCAGTTTGAACCGAAAAAATTTGAAGATTACCGCGAATACACCTCAAAAGGTTTGCCCGATAAACATAAAATTCCAAATCCAGAAATAACGAACGTGGAATTGAAAAATTTCCAAAATAAACGGTATTATTCATTTTCATACGATAAGAGCATTAGTTTTCCTGCTCAGGCCGGAACCTTCTCAATTCAGCCTTTTCAATTAACATTAGGTCATTTTTTTGATCAAGAACGAATTACATCAGAACCAGCATCCATTACTGTTAAATCATTGCCATCTGATGCTCCTGTAACTTTTCGAGGAACAGTCGGTAAAATTAATATAGAGCGTAATGTGAAAAAAAACGCTGAAAAACAAGGTGATGTTGCCACAATTAGCATCACATTTTCAGGTTATGGAAATTTACATAGTATCGAAATTCCCGATTTGAAATTACCCTCTAGCATGCAATTATATGGAGATCCAAAAATTGAGGAAGACTTTCAATTTACTGAAAAAGGTGCTGAGGGAAAGTTAACCATAGAATATAATATTCAAATTTTGGATCCGGGAAACTTGATGATTCCTAACTTTATGTTCTCTTATTTTGATTTGGAAACAGAAAAATACATTGAATTGGCTTTAGATTCAATCTTCTTCAATATAGAAAGAACACCGGGTTTCAACAGAACAAAAGCCAAAGAAGATGCAACATTGCGATTAGCATCAAAAAAAATCAACCAAGAAGATGAAAAACAGTTCTTAAGTCCTAGAAAAATTTTAGTAATGGGAGGAATCGCCTCGGCTATTTTAGCTTTAGTATTCTTTGTGTTTAAAAGAAGTAAAAAGTCGAAAACAAACATTCAGTCGGAAGATGATTTTAGTGAAAAAAGTCAATCAAACACTACGGAGACGTTAACAGAAAAACAAGTAGAGCTTACTGTTTTTGAAATTAATTTGGATTCATTAGCCACAAAAATAAATGAACCAGAAGAATATATTAATTCGGTTTGTTTGGCTTTGGATAATTGGATGGAAAGTAAGCTAGATCAGCATGAAGTAAAATCCTTATCTCGATTAGAAAAGATTAGTAGATTGGAGGCCCAATTAAATTCTGAGGATAAAATAAAAATTGTACGTTCTACTTTTGCGAAGATTGATGAGGCAAGGTATGGTTTAAAAATCGATTCTTTTGGATGTCAACAAATTCAGCTGAAATTAGAAGATTTACTGAATAACCGAACTCAGGTTAAAAACTAAATTCAACTTCAAACCCTGTGTGTCGTCTGATATTCAGTGCAAAATCGTTTTCAAACAATAAATATTGGCCTTTGATTCCTGTCACTACACCTTCAAATAAATTGATTTTTTCTAGGTTGATTAATTTTGGAGTACTTGGATATTGTGTTACGGGGTAAATTAAATCAGTCACAAAATCATTTTCAGAAATGTATGATTGAAAATCCTGTGGTAAATTGTCTGCCATATTCCATTTTTCTTCAACTAAATCAATTGATTCATCAATTTCATTTTGGAGCATCTTTTTATAGTTTGTTTTATCGGAGAAAAAAGATTTTAGGGTAACCTCGAGCACTCCGGCTTCAAATCTATTGGCTGTTTCTGCAAAAAAGATAGCCGATCTTGCTCCTTGATCAATCCACCTAGTTGGGACTTGAGTTGAACGTGTAACGCCCACTTTAACGCAATCAGATTGAGCAAGGTAAACAATGTGTGGTTGGTTGTGGTGATTTTCTTCCCAAATTGAATCTCTTCCTTCACCCAGATGAGCCTTGCACAATTCGGGACGTAAGATACACGGTGAAGCTTGCGAAGAGGAGATAAAACACGAATAACAAAATCCTTCGCCAAAGAATTTTTTTGTTTTTTTAGTGCAAACTTGACAAAATAAATTACCTGTAAATTGAATTTGAAATTTCTTTCCAATCAATTTATTCACAGAGTTATCAGGAGCCCATTCTGCGCAATATTCAATTGGTTCAGATAGGGTAGTGGACATCTTTTTTAAAACGGTCATTTTTCTTTTTGTTTTACCAGGTTACTATTGTTCCTCCCCAACTGTATCCTACTCCAAAACCTAATAGCATTACTTTCATATCTTTTTTAAGTTTACCCTCTAATTCGGCCTGTTTTAATGCAATTGGAATTGAACATGAAACAGTATTTCCAATTTCTTCATAATAGGTGTAAAACTTATCAGATGGGATTTTACATTTGCGCTGCAAGGCATTTAAAATAAATTTACTTGCTTGGTGAAAAACAAACAAATCAATTTCCTCAAAATTTAAATTATTTTTATTCAAAGTATCTACTAATAAAGAAGGAACGCGCTGAAGAGAAAAACGGGCTACTTCTAATCCGTTCATAGACATTCTTCCATGCGATAGTTGCTGGTGTTCGTTTTGATACATTTCTAGCCATTCTTTATCAATAGGAGAGCGTGTTGATCCTCTTTCCACGATTAAGTTTTCGGCACCGGAACCATCATTTCCAAAAACAAATTTTCCAATTTGTTTACGTTGACTTTTTTGAACTAAAATTGCTACTCCAGCATCACCAAATATCCCTCTCATTTCAAAATCTTCTGAGTGTATTACAGATGTAGGGATATCAGAAACAAGAAATAATACATTTTCAGCATTTCCACTTTGTATCATTGCATCAGCTAGACTTAGTCCGTAAATGAAGCCAGAACAACCCATTGGCATATCAATGCATCCGCAATTCTTATTTAATTCCAATTTATGATGTAAAACACTGGCACTTGTTGGTGCTTTATAATCGAGACCTTCAGTACAAAAAATCAAAAAGTCTATAGTTGATTTTTTGAAAGTTGGATTTTCTTTAAACAATTTTAATGCAGCTTCAAACGCTAAATCAGATCCAATTTGGTTTGTGTTTCGAACATGTCGTTTGCTAACACCAAAAATAGTAAATATTTCTTGCTGTGACTTCTGCTTAAATATCAACGATAAGTCTTCGTTCGTCAGAGTATTGGGAGGTAAATAATAACTTATGAATTGAATATTACTGCTCATTTTTTAAAATATAATTTTAAAAATACATAATCTGAACGAATTAATAATCTACTCATAATTTTAGTCGATTAAGAAAATGTTACAGTCAAAATAATTTTATTTTTAAATTAGACAACTTTTTATTACATTCGTCGTCAGCTTAATAACTATAACTAAAAAATATTAATATATGAAAATAATTTTTACCACTATTTTATTTTTCGTTAGCCTTTCGATTTCGGCACAAGTTAATTCGAACAAATCTGTTCAAGTTCTTCCAAAATCGGAGATAAAAGCACAAACACACACCAAACCAAAGCCCGAAGGTAAATACTACAGCGAATATGTCGTTAGACCTGAAAAGTTAAAAACTTTCTTTGAAAACGGAGTAATTCCAACAACTTTTCCAAAGTACAATAAATTAAAAACGTACGAGGAGAATAAATCTATTGCAAAAGATTGGGCAAAAGCCAATAAGTCTTTAATTAAAAAAGAATTTTGGTTCAAATTTGAGGATTAATTCAACCCAACTTAAATCCCATGATAAAGAAATTTATATTTTTTCTCGTCTTTAGCTCATTTATTGATACATATTTTAGTCAATGTATTACAGCTGATCCTTTTTGCACAGGAACAACTTATAACTTTCAAAATAGCACCAATGTAACAAATTTAGGCGCAGTAGATTGTTTAGGAAGTACACCAAATCCATCTTGGTATTATTTAGAGATCGATGCGAATGGTTCTATGAACTTTAATATAAGTCAAGTTAATACTTCTGGAACCGGAATTGATGTTGATTTTGCTATTTGGGGTCCATTTTCATCTATAAATGCAGCTTGTACTGGAGCAAACCCATTTCCTTCCGGAAGTGCGGTAGATTGTAGTTATTCTACAGCTGCTGTTGAACCTGCTTCCATTCCAAATGCGCAAGCTGGACAAGTCTATGTGGTATTACTCACCAATTATTCTAATCAACCTGGTACGATAACATTTAATCAAACGGGTGGCTCAGGCTCTGCAGATTGTTCATTTACATGCGGTGTAAACATCACAGCAAATCCTTCGGCCTGTTCAAATAATACATATACTTTATCTGGTAATTTAACAGTAACAGCTGGCCCAGGTATTTCTGTCCCAAATTCGGGTACACTAACCATAACAAACAGTTGTGGAGGATCCCAAGTATTTAATGCACCTTTTACTAATATACCGTATAGTTTTCCTGGTTTAACGGCCAATGGTGCGGCATGTACTGTGACTGCAACATTTTCAGGTTTTCCTAATTGTAATACCAGTCAGGCCTATACTGCACCAACTTCTTGTGTAAGCCCTTGCGCTATCACCTCTGTTTCGGCAGTGCCAACAGCCTGTACTAATGGAACTTATTCGGTAGGTGGTTCAATTGCTTTTACGAATGCACCAACAACAGGAACACTTACGGTAACTGGTTCTTGTGGTGGAACTCAAACGTTTAATGCACCTTTTACCTCTCCTCAAGCTTATAACTTTGCTGGATTAACCGCTAATGGTGCTGCATGTACTGTTACTGCAACGTTTTCTGCTACTCCTAGTTGTACATTAACTCAAAATTATACAGCTCCTGCTGCGTGCAACTGTTCAATTTCAACTATTACAGCAACACCAACATCTTGTGTGAATAGTTTATTTACGTTGAATGGAAATATAACTTTTACAAATGCACCTACAACAGGTACATTGACAATTACTAATAGCTGTGGTGGATCACAAACATTTAATGCACCATTTACCTCACCTCAAACTTATTCTTTAACTGGATTAAATGCAAATGGAGCTGCTTGTTCCGTTACAGCAACATTTTCGGCTACACCGTCTTGTACGTTAACTCAAAATTTTACAGCTCCTGCTTCTTGTAACTGTTCAATATCGGCAGTTTCAGCAACACCCACAGCGTGTTCAGCCAATCAGTATTCGTTGAATGGTAACATTAGTTTTGCCAATGCGCCAGCTACAGGTTCTCTTACTGTTACAAGTAGCTGTGGAGGAACCCAAACATTTAATGCTCCTTTCACATCTCCTCAGGCTTATTCTTTGTCAGGCTTAACAGCTAACGGTGCAGCATGTACGGTTACCGCAACTTTTAGTGCAAATGTTGCATGTACGTTTACGCAAAATTTCACTGCACCAGCTTCTTGTAACTGTTCAATGACAGCACTAACAGCTGTACCAACGGCATGTGCAAATAATTTGTATAACGTTTCGGGTTCATTATCATTCACGAACCCACCAGCTACAGGAACATTAACTATTTCCTCACCTTGTGGAGGGAATCTTGTTGTAAATGCACCCTTTACTTCTCCACAAGCCTACACATTTCCAAATCTGAATGCAAACGGAGCAACATGTACTGTTACAGCTTCTTTTAGCGCGAACGCAGCATGTACTTTATCGCAGAATTTTAACGCTCCAGCGGCTTGTGCAACAACTGGTTGCGTAACGGATCCATTTTGTACAGGAACAACTATAACCTATCCTGCGGGAACGAACCAAACGGACGCTTCAATTACTTACCCAAATAATAATTACGATTGTTTATTTTCTTCTCCAAATCCAGCATGGTTTTATTTTCAAATTGCAAGTGGAGGTAGTTTAGGTATTGATATGACCAATTCATCAGGAGTAGACATTGACTATGTTTTATATGGTCCTTATGCTGATTTGGCAAATGCAAATGCAAATTGTAACAATATGGGTAATGGAGCAACTTCCAATGCTGTTGTTGATTGTAGCTTTAGTGGCTCGGCTTCAGAAACTGCTTTTATTACCAATGCTCAACCGGGAGATGTCTATGTTTTGTTAATTACAAATTTTTCCAACTCTGCCACAAATATCAGTTTTACTAACAACAGTGGAACGGCAACAACAGATTGTTCGATAGTGGCACCAGTATGTAATTTTACAGGATTTACCGGGACTGTTTCTGCATGCAATGGAAGTACAAATCAATATACATTAACAGGTACTATCAGCTATGTAGACGCGCCAACAACAGGAACCTTAACACTAACAAATTCTTGTGGTGGAACACAGACTTTTAATGCTCCATTTGGAACATCACAAAATTATACTTTCACTGGAAATTCAAATGGTGCGGCATGTATTATAACGGCTGTTTTCTCGGCTGACGCTTCATGTTCTGCAACATTGAATTATTCTTCTCCACCATCATGTACCTGCCCTGCAGAGATAGGTACTTACGTTACTTCTGTATCCGGTAATACAAATAGTTTAACCATGTTATGTTACGGAGATCAAGTAGATATTACTTCTAATAATAACTGGACTGCACCAGATGAAATTATTGGAGCGACCGATCCACTTTCTCCCAATTATGATCCATTGGCGCCAATTTATGATCCAGGAATTGCTTGGTTGGTTTATAGTTGTCCTCCTTCTGTTTCGTTAAATCCCGCAATGTCGACAGCAACCGGATTATCTATTCCTGATGATCCATGTTTGCAAGGAGTTGTAGGTATTACGCCAAATTTCTCAGATCCGAATGATTTATCTCTAATTAATGCTTTTCCAGCTGGTACATTTACCAATAATACGGTTTATTTAGTTCCGCTTACTATGTATAGTTTGGTAGATGGTATATATAGCTATGTGATTTTACCAGCTGCCGACTGTTTTGAATTGGGAACACCTATCGCAGTTCAGTATTTACCACAAGTAACAGCTACACAAACCCAAAATTGTGCGAATGGTACAGTTACTGCCACTGTAAGTGGGGGAGCCGCACAGTTGAATGGAACAAATTTCACTTTAGTTCCAGGTAGTATATCACCAGCATCCGCAACTGCAGTTAATAGTACCACGAGCAATGGAGGAAATATCATACTTGGAAATCTGACCACTGGAGCTTATTCGTTTGATGTGGAAGATGCAAATGGTTGTCCAGTCACAATTTCAGGTACTTATACAGGCCCTCAAACTGCATCATTAAGTTATTTAGACGATTTATATTGTTTAAATGATGCAAATCCAACAGCTCAGGTATCAGGAACCTTAGGTGGGACATTTACGAGTGGTCCAGGCCTAACCTTAAATTCAACAACGGGAGCAATTGATTTAATTTCATCTACACCGGGTGTTTATACAGTTACTTATGCAACTCCAGGTCCTTTGTGTCCAGGATCTGATTCATATACTATTACAATCGAAGATTATCCAATTGTTGATGGAGGTTCAGATTTAACACTGTGTGTTGGAAACCAAATAACATTAGAAGGTTCAGGAGCTGTGAATTATTCATGGAATTACGGCTTGCTAAATGGAGTTCCATATTTACCCAATATAGGAGAAACTCAATTTATTGTAGTTGGAACTACAAATGCTGGTTGTACAGGTACAGATACCGTTTTAGTAACAGTGATTACAGATTGTGTTGAAGACGAAGAAGTTATTTTCTGGGTGCCAAATACATTTACACCGGATAATGATGAATTTAATCAAAACTTCCAAGCTATATTTTATTCAGGATATGACCCATTTTCTTTTGAAATGTACATTTTTAATCGATGGGGAGAAACCATTTGGGAAAGTCATGATGTAAATGTAGGATGGGATGGTACATACAACAATGGTATGAAAGTTCCAGACGGAGTTTATACATGGAAAATTAAATTCAAACGGAAACAGGACGATAAAAAACTTACCTCAGTTGGACATGTAACCGTTCTACGCTAATAATCCTTCCAGCCAAGCCATAGTATTAATACCATCGGCATAATCGGTTAATGAGGGCTTTTGTGAATCTCCAAATGGAATGAAATTGGAACCAAGAATTACTTGAATATTCTCATTATTCAAAGTTAAAATTGATTGTAATTCATTGTCATCCAGATATCTGTGGTAATGAATTATTGAAATAGGTGAAAATAATTGCTTGGACTCCTTAAGAAGTACAAAATTATTATCTAATACATTCTCTTGATTTAATAAATGTATTGCTCGGTTATAATCGTAGTTGTTTCCGTATTTTTTATTATTTATAATTTCTCCGTAGGGAACAATAGCTTCAAAAAATAAATTGAGATTAAATTCTAATGGAAGGAGAAGAAAAGTAACATTACGACAACCTTTTCCAAAATAACTAAATAAATCTGAGCCAAGTAATTCTAACTCCTCTTTAGTTTCCGATCCTGTAATTAGTGCAATTGAGGTCCTGTTTTTTCGGAATAATCTAGGGACATGGCCAAAATATTTTTCAAAATGTAAATTAGCATTATCACTTCCCGTGGCGATTACTGCCTCAATATTTTTAATTAATCCGTATTCAATCGAAACAATTTCATTGATTATTGGATGGATTATTGCCAACCATTCTATGAATTTTGGTAGTAGCGTTTTGTCTTCAGAACTTAATTTTACAATTGCTTTATTCCCCGATAACAAAACACACAATAAATCATGGAACCCAACCAAAGGCAGGTTGCCAGCCATAATTATTAAAATTCGTTTTGGATTACTTGCGAAGCTATAATTAGCAACCCATTCATTAATCTTGTCAGTTTGGATCATATTCCCCAATTCTAACAATGCTTTTCTAACATTTTCTTCAATAAACCAACCGTTATGGTTTTTTTGCTGTTGAATTAAAAGAGAGAAATCTGTAAATTCTATTTGTGTAAAACGATTTGTTTTTGACGTGTCATATTTTTCATCGCCAAGTGCGATAAATAGTTCGTGAAGTGATTGAATTGCTTGTAGTACTTGTTCTCTTTTCATGCATCAAAGATAAATTGACTTATTGGAAGTCTCTCAAAAAAATATAATAAAACCAAAACTTTTCTGCATTCGAACAAAAGTTTCTATAATCCGTTTGTATCTTTGTAACCAAAATTTGGAGATATGGCAATTACGATTACGGATGAATGCATAAATTGCGGTGCTTGCGAGCCCGAATGTCCGAATAATGCAATTTATGAGGGTGGAGCAGAGTGGAAGTATTCTGATGGTACCACATTGAAAGGAATCATTGAAACATTGGATGGAAATCAAATCCTTGCAGATCATTCCTTTGAGCCGGTAAATATGGATGTATATTTTATTGCCCATGATAAATGTACCGAGTGTGTTGGGTTTCATGACGAGCCTCAATGTGCGGCTGTTTGCCCAGTAGATTGTTGTGTTGATGATCCTGATTATCGAGAAACAGAAGAAGAGCTGTTGGCAAAAAAGAATTTTATGCACCTATCCTAATTACATTAATAAATAAGAATGAAACAAATTACTTTTACTTCAATCGATGCAGCAATCGAGATAGTTGATAACATAGATGATGATGGGTTAGGAGAATTGTGTGAGAAGCATGCTACTGCACAACCAGAATTAATTGATTATATCCTTTCAGCAGCTGTTGAATATGAAAATCCTGATTTAGAAGGACTTTTAATTTATTATTTCTGCCTGTTAATGGAGGCTTATAATCATGCAGAATACACCTTAAATAAGGTAGAAGTTTCTGATATTGAATCTTTTGAACAAGAGTTTTTATCCATCTTAGAAACGTATTTTGAGGATGATAATTTAGATTTATTAGAAGAATATACTGGTCAAGCAGATTTGATTCATTTTATGCTGGTTGAAATTTCAACACCTGATGAGGATGGAACAACCTTGGATGATGAGACAGGAGTCCAATTGTTTATTTCGATGATGGCATTGATTTCTGTTATCGCTAAAACAAGTAACTAATTACCAGTCGCGCTTTTTCATAATGTAAAAAGTACCATATAGAAATAGTAATGAATATCCAATTGCAGTTATTACTGCAAGATAAGGGATTTCAAAAATATATTTTCCTCCAGTCATTGACTCTATAAGTCGAATTCGTTGAAAAGGTTCTTCCACAAGTTTAGACATTGTATTTAAGGGTAAATAATCTGTGATTAATTCTGGATTAATGATGGTTCTATTTCCTAAGTCATCAAATTTTTCGATTACTTTGGATTGGTATTCAATAATTGTTAAAATTATCTCGATTACCCACCAAATGAAGAAAGTAAGGAAAACAAATACCACTCTTTTTAATAGAACTGTGATAAAGAGCAAAAAAGTTAAAAACGAGAACAATTTTAAAAAATACCCTATAATAAAATAACTTTCTTTAAAAATTAAATTCAGTCCTGTTGACTTTGAAAAGGAAAAGCCTAATATCAACCCCATTGATACCACAATTCCTGTTGATAATAATGACAATAAGGTGATAGTTAATACTTTCGAAAATAAGAATTCCTTTCTGCTTAATCCATCAATGATGTTTTGTTTAAATAACTTATTTGAAAATTCATTTGAAATTGTGAAAATAACAATCAGTCCGAGAAAGATTTTTAGTAGGCCGGCGAAGTAGGTGAGGAAATTCCATATTTGTGGAAAGTTCAAAAATCCTTGATCTAACAATTTAATAGAAATCCCAAAAATAGGTATTGTTTGGGCGCACATCAGCGTAAAACCGATTATTAAACCAAAATAGATACTGGAAAATAATATTACTGGAAAATAGGTGAAGTTTTTCAGCCATTCAATTCGAATCAGTCTTTTCATTGATTTTGTTTTACTAGTTCTAAAAATTGTTCTTCTAACGATTCTTTTTGTTTAATTAAATGACTTAAGTAAACTCCTTTACTTTGTAAGTGTTTATTAAGTTCTTCAGCTGCAATATCCTGCTCAATTGAAGCGATAAGTTTATTGTCTTCCGTTTTGATTTCACTAAATTCATGCATCTTTTCAAGTTCGTGTTTTAATTCAGTCATATTAGAAGATTGTAGGATGAAATAACCCTTGGTTGCTGTCATTGCTGAAACTTTACCGCAATAGAGGGAAACTCCTTTTTTTAATATGATCACATGACTGCAAACTTTTTCAACCTCATCCAATAAATGACTAGCAAGTATAATTGTGGTTCCTTGGGCTGCAATAGAACGAATAATTTCTCTTATTTGGATAATACCCTCTGGATCAAGGCCATTGGTGGGTTCATCAAGAATAAGCACTTCTGGATTACTCAACATGGCAGAAGCAATAGAAAGTCGTTGTTTCATCCCTAGGGAAAAGGTTGAAAACTTATCATTTTTCCGTTCAGCCAAGCCAACAAGTTGCAAAACTTCAATTATTCGTTCGTAGGGAACATTTTTAATTTCGCAGACAATTTTGAGATTTTTTTCAGCTGAAAGAAACGTGTAAAAATTGGGGTGTTCTATGATAGCACCAATACGTTTTAGAACATCAGTGGGAGTACCAGGTTGCCCAAACCATGACCAACTTCCTTCAGTTGGATTTAACGTTGATAGTAAAATCCCTAGTGTTGTTGATTTTCCACTACCATTTGGGCCAAGTAATCCGTATACATTTCCTTTTTCAACTGAAAATGAAATTGAATTTACAGCATTGATTTTCCCAAATCGTTTACTAAGGTTCCTAACCTCGAGTATATTTTCCATAAAACAGATTAGTTATTATTCAAAACAAAAGATAATTGAGAAGTCGAAATAAGATCCATCGATGCACTATACCCCAAAATAAAATCCAATGAGGATTTACTCGGTTTATTTTTTTTACTTTTTATATTGATCGATTTGGTTCGGGTTGTGTAATTTTTTATCATAGGCGGTTTTGAAATGAACGTCAAAAAAACAGAATTATTTTAGGTAAAAAAGAAAAAGCCAGATTTTTAGCTGGCTTTTAAGATTTTAGATAATATATCAATAGCTTTTATGCCATGGTACTAGGTGTGCCAAAATTCATTGGCGGCATATTATTCGAATTATTTTCGTTAATTCGTCCAATATTCTCCTCGTATTTTTCAATGTTTTCCGCTAATGCTTGAAGAAATCGCTTCGCATTTTCAGGGGTCATGATTACCCTTGATCGTACTTTACCTTTGGGCATTCCTGGCATAATCTGAATGAAATCACAAACAATTTCTGCAGGCGAATGGGTTATGATAGCTAGATTCGAATAAACTCCTAAAGCAATTTCTTCAGAAAGTTCTATATTCATTTGATTTTCTTGATTTTCCATACTTTTAATTATTAATGTTCCAATGCTGCTAAATATCTTTCTGCATCTAACGCTGCCATACATCCTGTACCAGCTGCAGTAATCGCTTGCCTATATGTTTTATCTGCTGCATCTCCAGCTACAAAAACTCCGGGTACATTTGTTTTTGATGTCCCTGGTTGAGCATACGTAATGTAACCTGTTTCATCTAAATCAATAAATCCTTTAAAAATATCAGTGTTAGGTGTATGTCCAATTGCCACGAAAAATCCAGTACACGGAATTATGGCAGTTTCACCTGTTGAGCTATTTTTTACCAGTGCTCCAGTTACGCCATTTCCATCACCAAGAACTTCTTCAGTTGATGTATTGTAAAGAATGGTAATGTTTTCGGTTTTCTTTACTCTGTCTGCCATAATTTTGGAAGCTCGAAAATCTTCTTTTCGAACTAGCATCGTTACTTTGTTACAAAGCTTTGATAAATAATGAGCTTCCTCGCAAGCAGAATCACCTGCTCCAACAATTACAACTTCTTGTCCGCGGTAAAAGAAGCCATCACAAACCGCACAAGCAGAAACACCACCACCATTTAAAAGGTATTTTTGTTCACTTTCTAAACCAAGGTATTTCGCCGAAGCGCCTGTTGATATGATAACAGTTTCCGCATGTATTTCATGTCCTTCTTCAGTCCAACATTTATGAATTGGACCTGAGAAATCAACTTTGTTTATAAAGCCAAAACGAACATCGGTATCGAATCGTTTCGCTTGGGTTTCTAATTCTACCATCATTTCAGGGCCACTAATTCCTTGTGGATATCCTGGAAAATTCTCAACTTCATTTGTTGTTGTTAATTGACCTCCTGGTTGCATTCCCTGATATAAAACGGGATTCATGTCAGCTCGGGCAGCGTAAATTGCAGCAGTAAAACCTGCAGGACCTGAACCGATTATTAAGCATTTGATTTTTTCTGGTGTATTCATCTTATATGATTTTGAAGGACAAAAATAACGATTTAGATTCACTTGAATTCCACCAAAGTAACATTCAAATAAATTAAATGTTGTATTAATTTGCCATTTTATAGTGAAGACCGATTCCTAAAACTGATTTAAACTGAGTGCGAGGACCTAAATTCCCATTTGAGTCCTTGATTTTAATGTCGTCATCATAAATCAAATTGAATTGAGTGGAAGCCGAAAATAATTTGTTTACTTTAAACAGAATGATTAATTCAGCGTTAATATCGATATTTTCAGGGTTATCTGTGTAATTACTGAATAATTCTAGTTTTGATTTTAAATCAATATTTTTCATCAACGCTTTGTTCCATTTCAGTTTAATATAGGCTCCATATTCCTCCCGGAAATTTTTACCGGGCGATACGATATTGCCTAATGAGTCTTTACTTGCTTTTTCTACACCAAATGATCCAATGTTTGCTAAAGATTGATCCATAACCACTGTTCCCTTGAAAGCAAAAGGCGAAGCGAAAATAGAAAAATTCTCATTCTTTATGTAATCTAAACCAAATGCAATATTGATATATCCTGGGGCTAAAAAAGTAGAAACTTTTACAGAATCATTAGGGAGATTATAACCCGCTAAAAATTGTGTCTTAAATCCCGTGTTCAACGAAAAGAAAAGGTTCTTTGAGAATTTTTGACCGTAAATGCTACTAAAATCAATTCGATCATCTGTTTTTTGCAACGAATTACCAACTAAATTGTCAAAATATTTAATCCCTCCCAAGGCAATAAGTAAGTCGGTAGACCATTTCGAATCGCCCTTTGAATAATAATTCCCTGTACTTATAGTTCCAATTAATGATAAATTATTTCTTCCTCCAGTATACCAATTTACAAAAGTAGATTGTGTACCGTTTAATTGATAGATCATTTTAAATTTCCAAGGTTTTTCAATGATTAAAGAGTCCTTTTTAACAGGAAGCGTGTCATTAGCAAAAACAGAAAAATAGTTAAATACAAAAAATAACAATTGAAATACAAAGGAAGATATTGCTGGTATGTTAATTTTGTTTCTCAATAAAGCAAAGATAATTCATGAAAAAGTTCCACAATCTACTCCAACTATCTGTTTTCATAATTTTTGTCAACAATTCCGCTTTTTTACAAAAAGTGGACTATTCGGTTTCAAGTAATTGGGCTATACAACCAAATCAAAAAGACTCACCTATTTCTGAGTTTATTTCCGATTCTTCCTGGATAGGAACAGCAGATGTATTTTATGTTTATCCCACTCTCTTTTTAGATAAATCAGACACGGCTTGGAATATTTCCATCGATAATGAGATTCAGCGGAAAAATATTTTGGAGAAAGCCGTTAAATTTCAGGCCTCGGCTTGGGCGGAAAGTGGCAGAATGTTTGTACCATTTTATCGACAAGCCCATATTCGTTCTTACAGTAATTTAAAAAATGGTGGCACTGAAGCACTTCTATTGGCTTATTCTGATGTAAAAAATGCTTTTTTATATTATCTCGAAAATTATAATAATGGCAGACCAATTATTTTGGCAGGTCATAGTCAAGGTTCCACACACTTATCGCTTTTATTAAAGGATTTTTTTGATGGTACGCCTTTGAAGAAGCAATTAGTAGCGGCCTATATTCCTGGAATTGGTATTGATAAAAGCAATTTTAAAGACCTTAAATTAATGGAGAAAGCAGATGAAATTAATGGATTTGTAACTTGGAATACGTTTAAGAAAAAAGTCAATAAGGAAAAATTTGATCTTTGGTATCGGGGAAAACTGGTTGTTAATCCCGTTACTTGGGACCTGAGTGCTCGTGTATCAAGAGAATTTCACAAAGGATTTTTATTTTGGAATGGTAAAATGTACAAAAAGAGTTTTTCAACCAATTTAATAGATGGTGCTATATGGATAACAACCCCTCATTTTCCCTTTAGGACAATGGCATTCGCTATGAGTGATTATCATTTAGGAGATGTGAATTTGTTTTGGGAAGATATTCGTTTAAACTCAAAAATCCGTCTTCAAAAATGGAGTAATACTCTTGGTAAAAATTAATAACCTGAGATTATTAAAATTAAGCCATGAATACGCAATTTCACCTCTAAACAGCAATCTACATCCCTTTTTCGCATCGAAATATTACAATATTCCGATTTAAAAAATATCGGATCTCACTATTTACAGGTGTTTTGACAACGTTTGAATAACCGAACTCCGATTAATATCGGATTACAAAATGTTGTTTTTTCTGTTGCTTTCTGGGGATTATTATTCCAACACGGAATAAATCGATTGTCACATGAAATTTTTCGGACTGAATCAGCTGTTTCCACGCTTCAAACATCGATGAACTCCATCTGATATCATCAAGAATATACATCGTTTCATTGTGGGAATTTTTTTCTAGTTGCTCGATATAACGTTGAAGTGCAGCACCGTCATGATGACCATCGACAAAGATGAGATCGAATTTTTCTATATTTTGATCATTTAAATAGTCTTGAAATGTTGAATTCACGCTGTTAATCGATAAATTAAACGATTCAAAATGTTTTAAAGCCTGACTCCGAGTTTCATTACAGGCCTCAATGGTAGTTATTTTTGAACTAGGATTTCCTTTCTGTAAATGAATGGTCCCAATACCTAAAGACGTCCCAAATTCCAATATTGAATTTGGTTTGTAATAATCAGCAATGCGATACAATAGATCAGCATATTTACCTTTTGAAGAGCTCGTTTTGAATAAGGAGCTAATTTTTCGAAATTTCTTAAGTTTTTTTGAACCTGCTCCAAAATCTTGGACCGTAATAATTTCTTTGGATTGCTTGATTACTGAAAATAAATCAGCCCGTTCAATTAAAAAATCCTCTTTCAGTTTAGTTTTTAAACATTTATCAATAAAATCATATACAAAAGGGGAATGAATGCCGTGTCTTCCTTTGGAAAGAACAAAATATTTAATAATTTCGATGGGCAATAGCATATCACAAAAATAATGTATTTCTAGCATGATAGATTTTTCAAAGGAAACAAGTTCAATTCAACGACAAAAAATAGCTTCTGGAAATCCACAGATTCGTTTGATAAAGCCTTGTACGCTAGGAGATGGAATTACCGCATTACCTGTAATATCAATTGAAAAAACATTCGATGCTTCAATCAGTTGGTTTATTCCTGCATCAGGCTCTGGATCTCGTATGTTTCAATCGCTGCATGATTATCTTCATAATAATAAGTTGATTTCAGTAGATTTGGAAAAATTTGTTCTCCGGTTGGAAGAGTTTGTATTTCATGAATTACTGCATGAAAAATTCAAGAATGTGACTTTAGGTGATGCTGAAATCTTAGGTGAATTATTAGAACATATATTATTTGAAACCGGTTTGAATTTCAGTAATTTACCGAAAGGAATGATACCTTTTCATCGTTCAGAATCAGTTATTTCTACCGCTTTTCAAGATCAGTTGATTCAAGGAAAAAGGATTAACGCAAAACAACTTTCTTTTCATTTTACGATTCAAAAAGATTTCCAACAAAGCATTGAGACATCAATTAAGAGTTTGTTGAAGGAGGATAATTACTCGCTTAGTTTTTCTGAACAACGTCCGGAAACAGATTCTTTCGTGTTTGATGAAAATCTTGATTTGGTTTTAAATCATGAATCAATACCCTTTCGAAAACCTGCTGGACATGGTGCTCTACTTCAAAATTTAAATGAAACACATTCAGAATATATTTTAATTAAAAATATTGATAATGTTCAACATTTGAATAAAAGTAACCAATCAAACACTTTATGGAATAATTTAATTGAGTTTGCACAAGTAATTAAAAATCAAATAACTGGGATTTATACTAATCCAGATTTGAATCAGTTGTTAGAGCTTAATGATCGATATCAATTTAGTACAGAGGAGTATCTCAGGAGCCTCACTAATTCTGAACAAATAAAGGATTTTTTAAATAGGCCTTTTCGGGTGTGTGGAATGGTTAAAAATAGTGGCCAACCAGGTGGTGGTCCTTTTTGGATTGAAAAAAATGGAGTTGTTTCTAAGCAAATCGTAGAAAAAGCCGAAATTTCTTTAGATTTAGAACAACAACAAATTTTAGAACAAAGTACACATTTCAACCCAGTAATGATTGTAGCTTCTGTAATGGATTTAACTGGCGAAAAATATGATTTGTCCTTGTATAGCGATGAGCAAAGCTACTTTGTGGTGAATAAAAAGCACGAGGGGAAAAATATTAAATTTATTGAAAAGCCTGGTTTGTGGAATGGGTCAATGGCTTTTTGGAATACCATTTTTGTGGAAATTCCATCGGAAACATTTAGTCCAGTTAAAACAATACTTGATTTGTTAGATGATGCACATCAAGAGTAAAAGTTTTCATCTTTACCATTTTTATCCGAGACTCTTTCATAAGTTTTATATTTCACAAGATTGAATTTAAAATAAAACTCTATTTTTGCACCATGGCTTTACTTTCTATCCCTGATCAAGGTGTTCAAATTACTGGTTATTCTGAAATCAAAGATTTTTTAAATCAACGAGGTATTTTTTTCGATCAATGGTCTTGCGAAAAAGAATTTGACGATCAAGCAACGACAGAGGATATTCTGAATGCTTACGAAAAAGACCTTCAATCCTTCATGAATAATGGTGGATATGAAACCGCTGATGTTATTTCGATTAATTCACAGACAGAAAATTATACAGCTCTTCGTGCTAAGTTTTTAGCCGAACACATCCATACTGAAGATGAGATACGATTTTTTGTGGATGGAAGTGGGTTGTTTTGGTTTAATCTAGAAACAGAATCGGTTTTTAATTTACTATGTGAGCGTGGAGATTTAATTAGTGTTCCTGTTGGAAGTAAACATTGGTTTGATGCCGGTGAAAAAAATCCATTTGTTAAAGCAATTCGAATTTTTATTGACATGAGTGGATGGGTTCCTCATTATACAGAGTCAAAAATTGAACTAAATTACTTGGACTTTAAAGTTATACCGAAATGAAAGATGTTAAATTTGTGTTGATGGATATTGAGGGGACGACAACATCAGTTTCATTTGTATATGAAGTATTATTCCCTTATTTTCAAAAAAATATTCAGTTATTAGCAAAATTAAAAAATGTAAAACAAGTCAAGTTAGCATTTGATCAAGTGCGAGAGATTGTTTTGCAAGAAGAGGGAAAGGAAGGTATTTCAGTTGATGAAATTATCACGTATTTACTTCAATGGAGTAAGGAAGATCGCAAAGTAACTCCCCTCAAAACGGTTCAAGGTATTTTGTGGGAAACAGCCTATAAAACAAGCGAAATCAAAGGACATGTCTTTGAAGATGTACCAAGTAGGTTAATGGATTGGAAAAATAATGGTATTCGCATGGGAGTTTTTTCTTCCGGGTCAATTGATGCGCAGCGTTTATTATTTGGATACAGTGAAACAGGCGATTTAAATAAATATTTTTCGTTTAATTTCGATACCAATACTGGATCAAAGAGAGAATCAGAAACATACCGGAAGATTGCTTCAAAAATTAATTTGGAACCACATTCAATTTTGTTTTTATCTGATATTGTTGAGGAATTGGAAGCAGCCCGGCAAATTGGTTTTCAAACGATTCAATTAGTGCGTGAAACAACTGTCGCTAATTGGCCAAATACAGTATCTGATTTCTTGGAAATTAATCTTGAATGAAACAAAAGTTACATTTCAATTTAAGCGAGATGTCTATATTTGTTGCTTAAACCATTTTAACTGAAAGTGTATGAAAACGTTATTATTTCTTGCTATTCTGACTTTTATTGCAGCTTGTTCTTCATCATCGAGCAATGTCTATGGACAAGTAATCAATAAAAAGGTTGAAAAAGCTGAATTTTCTAAATTGATGAAGAAATCTGGAGTCCAATTGATTGATGTTAGAACATCTCGTGAATTTTCAAATGGATTTATAACAGGTGCAAAAAATATCGATTATAATGGAGATTCATTTGAAAAACAAATCAAGAAATTGGATAAAAACAAACCCGTTTTAGTGTATTGTGCCGCTGGTGGTAGAAGCGAAAATGCAGCTGAGTTACTCAAGGGATGGGGTTTTACAGAAGTATATGACCTAATTGGTGGCTATAACGGTTGGAAAGAATAAGCGTTGAACAAAAATAAGCCAATAATATTACTTGGTTTTATGGGGGTGGGTAAAACCTCCATTGGTAAGAAATTGTCCAAACAACTCAATTGGAAGTTTTTAGACACCGATAAATTAATCGAAAAAAAAATAGGTTTGCCTATTCCCGAAATTTTCAATCAATTGGGCGAAGATTTTTTTCGTGAACAAGAAAGGGAAATTCTGAACGAAATCGCATCTTTAGAAAATGTTGTTGTATCAGTTGGCGGAGGTTTACCTTGCTTTTTTGATAACATGGATCGTTTAAATGAAATTGGTACAACCGTTTATTTGAAACTAGAACCAGAATTTATTGTTCAACGGTTATTGGAATCCAAGATTAAAAGGCCGCTGATAGAAGGAATGACTCCAATTGAATTGCAAAGTTTTATTGAGAAAAAATCGATGGAACGAGAAGTTTTTTATGAGTTGGCGAATCTTTTAATTAGACCCGATCGCAATTTCAAAATGAACATTATTAACATATTAAGGCGATAGCTTTATTTTTTCAAAATTATTTTATTCAACGAAATGTTAATAAATATTTGATAACCCCCATTTTTATAAAGAAGTAAATAATGATAATTTTTAGTATGTTTGTGTAAATAAATAAAATTATGGAAACAGAAAAACAAAAAATGAATGTTTTGGGATTGGTTGGGTTAATCTTAGGAATAATTGCAGCAGTCGTTGCTTGGGTTCCTTGTCTAGGTGTTTATGCATTTTTTCCTGGTATAGTCGGAGTGGTTTTAAGTGCGATTGGTCTCAAACATGTGAAAAAGGGAATGGCGATTGCAGGTTTGATTTGCTCTCTCATTGGATCAAGTGTTGCAGGCTATCAATGGTATATATTGAAACAAGCAGGAGAACAACTTAATAAAGATCTTCAACAAATTGAAAAAGACTCCAAGATTATGGAGCAGAGTATGGGTGATTTGAATTCAACAACTAATGAAGTCGTTGAATAGGGGTTGTTTTTTTCAAATAATTAATGAAAAGATTCGCCTAGGCGGATCTTTTTTTGTTATAAATATTACTTTCTTATTCTTATTTTTTTTTGTAGCCATTTATTTAATTCTATTTTCTCATTCAATGAGTAATGGAATTCAATGTCAATACAAAATTATTACCGGTTTAGAATGTGAGACTTGTGGCTATACAAGAGCTTTTATATATTATTTAAATGGTGATTTTATTAATGGGTTAGAAACTAATCGATCTTCTATTATATATTTTATAAGTCTTTGCTATCTTTTT
>JBILYP010000038.1:0-23023 GCA_044377675.1 Crocinitomicaceae bacterium | reverse complement strand
CCCAAAATTTAATAGACCTGGTGATAAAAAAAGATGGTCTGGTTTATCACTTCCATCAATGGGAATTGGTTATGAAGTATTGATGACTCCTCTTCAAATATTGAATCTGTATAATTCAGTTGCAAATAACGGCAAAATGATGAAGCCTCAATTTGTGAAAGAAATTCAAAGAAATGGCGAAACGATAAAAAAATTCGATCCTATAGTTGTCAATAATGCCATTTGCACTCCAGAAACCGTGAAGTTATTAAAATCGTGTATGGAAGGAGTAATGTCGAATGGCACTGGAAAAAACATTACCTCATCTTTATTTACCATTGCTGGAAAAACAGGAACTGCACGCCTATTGGACGTGAAAAAAGGATATGACGATAAAGAAAAATCCTACCAAGCTTCATTTGTTGGATATTTTCCTGCTGATAACCCCATTTACTCGTGCATTGTGGTTGTCACCAATCCAAAAGTTGCTTATTACGGATCCGTTGTAGCAGGAACCGTTTTTGGTGCAATTGCCAATAAAGTATATGCCAAAACGCTTGAGTATCACAAAGCAATCAATGAGAATAGATCTCGAAGTACCGATGTCCCCTCTTTTAAAAATGGCAATAGAACTGATATTTCTAATTTAATCAAGCACTTCAAAATCAAACCAATCTTTTTTGATCATTCTGATTGGTTAGTAGGAATATTGGAAGAAAATAAATTAACCCTTAAAAACTTACCAATCACCAAAGACCAAATTCCTAATCTTCTCGGAATGAATGCAAAAGATGCTGTTTATCTCATTGAATCTTGTGGTATGGTTTCTAAAGTTATAGGATTTGGGAAAGTTACCTCCCAATCACTGAAACCTGGGAGTCCTGTTTTTAAAGGTGGTGTAATAGAAATCATTCTTCACTAATGGAAATGAAACTAGCACATATATGTAAGTCTGTTAAGATCAAGAAGCTCGTGGGCTCTTTGGATATAACCATTTCCAAAATCGTTTTTGATTCACGTCAAGCAGATGCTAATTCGCTTTTTGTAGCTATTGAAGGTTCTGCAACAGATGGACATTCATTTATTCAACAAGTAATAAATCAAGGGTGCACCGCAATTATTATTCAAAAGCCAATTGAAATTATTGAGAATTGTACAATCATTGAAGTTGAAAATACTTCTGAAGCTCTTGCACTAGTTGCAGCAGAATTTTACGCGAATCCATCTAAGGAACTCAAATTAATTGGAATCACAGGAACAAATGGTAAAACAACCACGGCTACCTTATTATTTACTGCATTTTCAACACTTGGATATGCCTGTGGACTAATCTCAACGGTTATAAACAAAATCGGAAAAAAAGATATTCCCTCCACTCATACAACTCCAGACCCGGTTCAATTGAATAAATTATTAGCTGAAATGGTGGAAAGTGGTTGTGAATATGTTTTCATGGAAGTTAGCTCTCACGCCATTCATCAGCATAGAATTGGAGGTTTAAATTTTACAGGTGGAATTTTTTCTAACATCACACACGATCATTTGGACTACCACAAAACCTTTTCTGAATACATCCAAGTAAAAAAACGTTTTTTTGACACGCTGTCACCAACCGCTTTTGCCTTGACCAACATCGATGATAAAAACGGAAAGGTAATGGTTCAAAATTCATCTGCCAAAACCTATACTTACGCAGTGAAGTCTCCAGCAGATTTCAAGGCTAAAATTATTGAAAATCAGCTTTCAGGAATGGTTTTGCATCTTAATGGAATAGAAGTATGGACCAAACTAATCGGAGAATTCAACGCATACAATATTCTTGCTGTTTATGCCACTGGAATCCTATTAAATCAGGATAAAACAGAACTACTTAAAGCAATAAGTACATTGGAATCTGTTGAAGGAAGGTTTCAACATATAAAAAGCAGCACCGGAATAACAGCGATTATCGATTACGCACATACTCCAGATGCGCTAATTAATGTGCTAACAACGATAAAAACAATCAGAAAAAAAGAAGGACGTATACTAACTGTTGTGGGTTGTGGCGGAGATCGAGATAAGACAAAGCGACCTGAAATGGCTCGAATTGCCTGTGAGATGAGTGAACAAGTTATTTTGACATCTGACAATCCTAGAACGGAGGATCCGCAACAAATCTTAAATGATATGACAAATGGCGTTTCTGCAGAAATGTCGGCAAAAACACTTTCTATTATTGATCGTGCACAAGCAATTAAAACAGCTATTTCATTAGCGAAAAAAGAGGATATTCTGCTAATTGCAGGGAAAGGCCATGAGAAATACCAAGAAATTAACGGGGTAAAATACGACTTTGATGATTTGGCACTTACTAAAACTATGTTTGACTTAATTGGAAAATAATGCTATACTATTTATTTGATTACTTAGACAAATTTAATTTCCCAGGAGCTGGGTTATTTGATTACATCTCATTTAGAGCTGCACTAGCACTCATTTCTTCGTTGATAATTTCCATATTGTTTGGAAAAAGAATCATTAATCTACTGAGAAAACAACAGATTGGAGAAACGGTTAGAGACTTAGGGTTAGCTGGTCAACTTGAGAAATCAGGGACGCCAACCATGGGTGGATTAATCATTCTTGGAGCGATATTGATTCCCACTCTTTTATTTGCAAAACTCCATAACATTTATGTTATAACCATGCTTTTGGCAACAATTTGGCTTGGTTTAATTGGATTCTTGGATGATTATATAAAAGTTTTCAAAAAAAATAAAGAGGGTCTGAAAGGGCGATTTAAAATAATTGGCCAAATCGGTGTAGGATTAATCGTTGGCTGTATACTTTATTTTTCAGAAGATGTTATAGTGCATAAAAGAGTTCCAGCGGATTACAAATTAAATATGGGCGAGTCGTTTGTCAGCCACCAACACATAAATAATGCGAATGAAAATTACAAATGGATTCGCACAGATGACATGACCACAACGATTCCATTTATCAAAGGAAATGAATTCAATTATAATTGGTTAATCGGAGATTGGCAGAAAACATATGGTTGGTTAATCTTTATTCCAATTGTCATATTCATTGTAATTGCCGTATCAAATGGTGCAAATATGACGGATGGTTTAGATGGTTTAGCAACAGGGACATCTGCAATTGTTGGCATTGCATTAGCGGTTTTGGCCTATGTAAGTTCAAACGCTCGATTCGCCGATTATTTGAATGTGATGTATATTCCTTTCGCTGAGGAACTCGTTATATTTATCGCTGCATTCGTGGGTGCATGTGTTGGATTTTTATGGTACAACTCATTTCCAGCTCAAATTTTCATGGGAGATACGGGAAGTTTAGCCTTGGGAGGAATTATCGCTGTTTTTGCCATTAGTATTCGAAAAGAATTATTAATTCCCGTTTTATGCGGAATATTCCTTATTGAAAATCTTTCCGTAATTCTTCAAGTGGGCTATTTCAAATACACCAAGAAAAAATTTGGTGAAGGTAGGCGCATGTTTAAGATGGCACCTTTACATCACCATTTTCAAAAAGCTGGATATCATGAAGCAAAAATTGTATCCCGTTTTTGGATTGTTGCAGTATTATTAGCTGTGATCACAATTGTAACGCTGAAACTTAGATGACACAAGTTAAATCAGGAAATATCGCAATCTTAGGTGCTGGTGAAAGCGGCATCGGAACAGCCATACTTGCCCAAAAAATGGGATGGAGTGTTTGGGTTTCTGATGCTGGAAAAATCAAACCTGATCAGCAACAAAAACTGAAAGAACTATGTGTTCATTGGGAACAAGAGAAACACAGTGAGGATAAAATATTAACGGCTGATTTAGTTGTAAAATCGCCCGGAATTCCAGATACAGCACCATTAATCATTGCACTCAAATCCAAAGGTGTGTCGGTTATCTCCGAAATAGAATTCGCAGGCTATTATTGTACGGCAAAAACAATTTGTATTACGGGGAGCAATGGAAAGACAACTACCACTTTATGGCTACATCATATTTTACGTAAAGCAGGTCTAAATGTTGGATTAGCTGGAAATATAGGACAGAGTTTTGCTAAACAAGTTGCAGAAAATGATTTCGATTACTACGTCTTAGAAATCAGTTCTTTTCAGCTGGATGATATGCATGCATTTAGGGCAGATATTGCGATTTTGATCAATATTACTCCCGACCACTTGGATAGATATAACTATGAAATGCAGAATTACGTGAATTCGAAATTTCGAATCATACAAAATCAACGTAAAGAGGATTGGTTTATTTACAATGAAGATGATCCAATAATTGCATCTGAAATAGAAAAACGTAAGCCTAATATACAATGTGCTCCTTTTAGCATAAAAAAGGAAGTACAATTAGGAGCCTATGCAACAAACGAACAACTAGTAATCAACATAAACAAACAATTTAACATGTCAATTCATGAATTAGCACTGAAGGGTAAGCACAATACCCAAAATGCTCTCGCCGCTGGAATAGCTGCAAGAATATTAGAAATCCGCAAGGATGTTGTCCGTGAAAGTTTTCAAGACTTCACAAATGTCGAACATCGATTGGAATATGTCGCTAAAGTAAACGGAATCGAGTTTATAAACGACTCCAAAGCGACAAATATCAATTCTGCTTGGTTCGCTTTAGAAAGCATGGATAAACCTACCATTTGGATTGTTGGTGGTGTTGACAAAGGCAATGATTACACAGAATTATCAGCTCTAGTAAAGGACAAGGTAAAAGCAATTATATGCTTAGGTGTAGATAACCAAAAAATAATCGAAGCTTTCGCTGGAATGGTAGAAACTATCGTTGAAGCAAAAACAGCATCCGAAGCAGTGATGCATGGTTATCGTTTGGCAACAAAAGAGGAAACGGTTCTTCTCTCGCCTGCATGCGCCAGCTTTGATTTATTTGAAAACTACGAAGATAGAGGCAATCAATTCAAACAAGCGGTTCGTTCACTTTAATATTTACACGATGAGTGAAAAGGAAATAGCTCAAATAGAGGATTCAATAATCCAAGCACGAAAGGAAGGTTTACTAAAAGCAACTGATTCAACGATGCAATCGCATGGGAAACTTTGGGGCATGGACGTGTTTTCATGGATTAACCCTAAGCCGGAAGTGCTTGCAGCAACCATGGATTCTTTTCCATTTCCAATAATCTGGATTTCCTCAATGGTTGAGAAGGAGAATGTATTGACTGAAAAACCCAATTTACTTGGTAAGATTCATTATTCGATTGAAATTAATTCAAATCAATCTACTGATACTTTGGTCGTTAAAAACGTAAAAAAAGTTTCTTCAATTACAGAAGCTTTTGAAGAAATTCAACGTATTAAAATAAAGCCATCCATTTTACTTTTTTCCTACGCTAATTCCGATTGGGAATATCAAATAAATAGATTTAAAGATTATTTGTTCTTAGTTCAGATTAAATGAAGTCCTACTTAAAATATCTGAAAGGTGATCCAGTTATATGGGTGGTTTCACTCATATTATTATCATTTTCATTGGTAACAGTTTATAGTTTTGTGCCTATACTTGTTAAAATGGAAGGAGGGTCTCCCCTTCAATATTTGTACAAACATTTTGTTTATGTGTTGATAGGATTTTTTGCTATGTATTGGATTCATTTACGAGATCCCAAATATTTTTCCCAATTGGCAAAGCTTGGTTTTTATTTAGCTGTTGGTTTACTGATTTACACCTTATTATTTGGGTCCAAAATCAATGATGCCGGCCGTTGGATTCGCATACCATTTATTGGTCTAACATTTCAATCTTCCGATTTTGCAAAGGTTGCAATTGTCGTTTATTTGTCCCGTTTACTTATTAAGTATCAAGATGATTTAAACGACTGGCGAAGTGGTGTTTTCCATGTTTTTTGGCCGCCTGCCTTAATTTGTATTCTGATAGTAAAAGATAATTTTTCTACTGCCGCATTGCTTTTCATGATTTGTATCGTAATTCTTTTTATCGGTAAAATGCCGGTAAAAAAACTTCTAATTATTATATCCGGAATCATTTTACTAGGAATAATGACCGTTGGGATACATAAAGCGGCTCCTGCCATAAATATTTTGCCCCGTTACCAAACCTGGGAGAATCGAATTTTTAATAAATTGGAAGACGATAAAGATATCTTATCAAATGCTCAAGCCTTGAATGCTCGTTTGGCAATTAACAACGGGTCTTTTCTTGGTCAGGGCGTTGGAGACGGTAAACTGAAAGAATATATTCCAGAAGCATATGCCGATTTCTATTATGCAAGTTTTGTAGAGGAATTTGGTTCCCTATCAGCAGTGTTCTTAGTTTTTCTATACCTCATTTTACTTTTTCGTATCATACGCGTTGGACTAAATGCGGAAAAACTCTTCGAAACATACGTTTGCCTGGGAATCGGAATTTTACTTCTTACACAAGTTAGCGTCAATATGCTTGTTTGTACTGGAGTGTTTCCAGTTACCGGACAAAATATGCCTTTATTAGCAATGGGAGGATCAGCTTTGATTATGGCTTGTGTTTCCATTGGTATTGTGCAGTCAATTGCGCACAATCAACAAAAAAAATCTAAATCTAAAACCGATCATTCATTTGATGCATTATGAAATTAGAACGAGTAATTATTTCTGGAGGTGGAACAGGTGGACATATTTTCCCTGCCATTGCAATAGCAGATGAAATTAAATTGCGCTATCCCACATGTCATGTGTTATTTGTTGGCGCAGAAGGAAAAATGGAAATGGAACGAGTGCCACAAGCGGGTTACAAAATAAAAGGACTTCCTATTCAAGGTTTTCAACGAAAAATTTCACTCAGTAACTTAAAACTACCTTTCAAAATCATTCAAAGTTTATTAAAAGCACGAAAAATCATTAAAGATTTCCGACCGCAATTAGTAATTGGAGTGGGCGGATATGCCAGCGGGCCAACATTAAAAATGGCGAATTTAATGGGTGTACCTACGCTTATACAGGAACAAAATTCTTTCCCTGGTAAGACGAATAAAATACTCGCTAAAAAAGCAGCAGCTATTTGCACAGCATATCCCAATATGGATCGTTTTTTTCCAAAAGAAAAAATACATCTTACAGGCAATCCTGTCCGAACCAATATGGTTGATATTACCAATAAAAAAGAACTAGGTATTGACCACTTTAAATTGGATAAAAACAAACCAACTTTGTTAGTTATTGGAGGTTCTTTGGGCGCAAAAACACTGAATAAATCTATCAAGCATGGAATGGAAAAACTAGACCAAGCTGGTGTTCAAGTGATTTGGCAATGCGGAAGATTGTATCACGCCGATTTATCTATATCCGTTAGTAGAAGGAATTTAGCCGGCATTCATTTACATCAATTTATCGATCGAATGGATTTAGCGTATGCAGCGGCTGATGTTGTTGTGTCAAGAGCAGGAGCTATTTCCGTTTCCGAATTATGCATAGTTGGAAAACCAACCATATTAGTCCCTTCACCAAACGTTGCTGAAGACCATCAAACAAAAAACGCCATGGCACTTGTAGAAGCAAATGCAGCGCTATTAATTAGAGATGATAAAGCGAGGAATTCTTTAGTTCAAACTACCCTTGAATTAATCTCAAATATTTCGGAACGAGAAAAATTGAGTTGTGAAATTCAAAAATTAGGTAAATCAAATGCTACGCACGAAATTGTTGATACCTGTGAAGCGATTGCAATAAAAAGATGGAAATAAATTTTAGCGAAAATAGCAAGCTGACTGATTTTAAATCGGTATATTTTATTGGAATAGGTGGTATTGGTATGTCTGCACTTGCACGGTATTTTAAGGCCTTGAATTACTCCGTAGGTGGGTATGATAAAACACCTTCTCCCCTAACCGATCAATTAATACATGAAGGGTGCAGTGTTCATTTTGAAGATAGAGGTGAAAATCTTCCGCTAGAATTTCAAGATGTTTTATCTACACTGATTATTATAACACCAGCAATTCCTCAAAATCATGGAGAATTGAACCACGTTCGCCTAGCAGGTTATACCATTCTGAAACGATCTGAGGTTTTAGGACTTATCACTCAAAGCATGAAAGGATTGTGTGTGGCCGGAACACATGGAAAAACGACTACAAGTACTTTATTGGCTAATATTCTTCATTCAAGCAAATGGGAATGCAGCGCTTTTCTAGGAGGAATTTCAACAAATTTTAATTCAAACTTACTCATTAGTTCAAAAAGTGAATATGCAGTAATTGAAGCCGATGAATTTGATCGTTCTTTCCTTCGCCTATCGCCTTATGGAGCAATAATTACTTCTGCAGATCCCGATCATTTAGATATTTATGGCACAGCTGAAAAATTTCAGGAAGGATTTCAACTTTATGCCAATCGGATCAACCCATTGGGCTTTTTAGTACTAAAAGAAGGTTTGCCTTTTACTTCATTAGCAGAAACTATAACCTATGCTGTTGGAAGTGAAACTGCGGATTTTCGCGCCTATAATTTACGGGTAAGTGGAGAATCATTTCTAATGGATGTAATTCTCAAGGATACTCGTTGGAATGATATAGAATTGGGAGTTCCAGGAATTCACAATGCCGAAAATGCACTAGGTTGTATCGCCTTGTTAGTGCAACTTGGAATGTCCGAATCCGATATTCGAATGGGACTTAAAACATTTCGCGGTGTAAAAAGACGATTTGAATATATTATCAGAGAAAAAAATCTAATCTATATAGATGATTATGCGCATCATCCTAAAGAAATCGAAGCATTGATTGATTCGGTACGTTTGATGTATCCAACTAAAAAAATCACAGGAATTTTTCAACCACATTTATTTTCAAGAACGGCTGATTTCATGGATTCATTTGCAGAAGAATTATCGCGTTTAGATGAGATTCTTGTAATGCCCATATATCCTGCTCGCGAGTTACCCATTGCAGGTATAACATCTGATGTTTTGGTATCAAAAATCAATAATCCACAGAAAAAATTAGTTGAGGCTAAAAATATTGGTGAAGAAATAGCAAAAAGTAACTTGGAGGTATTATTGACAATAGGAGCTGGAGACATTGATCGGATTGTGAATTTGCTCAAAAAGCAATTAAATAATGAACAACAACTATGATGCGTTGGCTAAAAATTAGTGGTTTAATAGCATTCTCAATCGGTTTGATTGTACTCATTGTTTTTGTAAGAAAAGCGGATCGGGAAACCATTTTAAAGAAGCCCGAAATTCTCATTCAAGTGGAGGGGGAAAGTGCTTTTTTAACTAAATCTGAGTTGTTACTAAGATTAGAACGAGGAGGGCTTTTGCCAAAAGGGCTATCTACTGAAAAACTTGACCCGCAAAAAGTGGAATCCTTCATTAAAAAAATGTCTGAGGTTAAGAGTGCTAAAGTGTATAAAAACATCGGTGAGGAGTGGAAAATTGACGTGGTACTACGCGTACCAATAGCGAGAATTTTCAATACATCAAACGAAAGTTATTACCTCGACAAAGAAGGTTATAAAATCGGAACATCCAATTTTCATACGGCAAGGGTTCTCGTTTTTAATGGTTCAATTCCAGATCGAATGAACAAAGAAAATGTAACTGAAATTATTAACAACAACTCCTTGAAAAGTATTCGAAAAATTGACGATGTGTATCGAATTTCGAATTATGTTTGTAAGGATCCGATTCTCCAATCTCTAATTGGGCAAGTGTTTGTAAATGAACAACATGAGTTTATTATGATTCCAATTGTTGGTGATCAAATAATTGAGTTTGGTACTGCCAATACGGAAGAGGAGGTGAAAGACAAGTTTGAGAAATTGAAAATCTTCTACGAACAAGCAATTCCATTTGAAGGATGGAATAAATACAGTGTGATAACAATTAAGTATAACGGACAAATTGTCTGCAAGAAAAAATAAGTATGGGAAATTCAATTGTTGTAGGCTTAGATATTGGAACAACTAAAATTGCTTGTTTTGTTGGAAAACAAAATGAACATGGGAAAATTGAAATAATTACCATGGGAAAAAGTGAATCGCTTGGTGTTGTGAGAGGTGATGTACGGAATATTGATCGCACAGTAGAATCAATTATAGCAGCAGTTCGAGAAGCACAATCGCGTGTTACGGGCCACCTAAACATTCGAACAGTTTATGTTGGTATAGCCGGTCAACACATTAAAAGCATTCAACATAGCGGTTTGATCACTAGAAAAGATGCCGAGTCGCTTATTCGTCAACCAGATATCGATGCTCTTATTGACGATATGTATAAAATGGTTATGAAGCCAGGCGAAGAGATAATCTCTGTATTCCCACAAGAATACATCATCGATAATGACCCTGGTTTTAAGGATCCAATTGGCGTTAAAGGAGGACGATTAGAATCAAATTGCCATATTATTACTGGAAATGTTTCCGCCGTTAGAAGTATAAAAAACTGCATTGAATTAGCCAATCTTGAAGTGAAAGAAATTATTCTTGAACCGATTGCTTCTTCCCATGCTGTACTGAACGAAGAGGAAAAAGAAGCGGGTGTTGTATTGGTGGATATTGGTGGAGGTACTACTGACGTGGCCATTTTCTATGAAGGCATTTTAAGACATACAGCTGTTATTCCATTTGGTGGAAATATAATTACGGACGACATTAAGCAAGGATGCCAAATCATGCGTAAATATGCTGAACAACTAAAGGTGAAATTTGGCTCTGCTTCTCCAACGGATAGTTTAGCAAATCAAGTGGTTGGAATACCAGGAATTCGTCCTGGATCTCAAAAAAGAGAGATTTCCGTTCGAACATTGGCTATGATTATTGAAGCACGCATGTCGGAAATTATTGACTTTGTAAAATACGAGGTTCTTAATTCTGGTTATGAAGATAGAATGAGTGCGGGTATTGTATTAACCGGAGGTGGATCTCAGCTAAAACATTTACCGCAGTTGGTTATGTTACGTACAGGATTGGATGCGCGCATAGGATACCCAACAGAACATTTAGCAAATTCTAAGGAAATGGCAGAAAATTTAGCAAGCCCAATTTATGCTACGGGAATTGGTCTAGTTTTAAATGGATTTCAAAGTTTATCAAAATACAAAGACGTTTCTGACACAAACGAAACTGATGACCTTAAAACTAAAAAGAATCCAATTGGGGGAATCAATCCAGGGCCACCAAGAGAAACTTTCTTTACAAAGATGATTAAGAAAATAGAAGACAATGTTCCTAAAATCTTTAAGGACGAAGACTAACAATTTGAACACAACAACAAAATAGAAAATATGATGGAATTTGATTTACCAAGCTCAAACTCGATTATCAAAGTAATCGGTGTAGGTGGTGGCGGCAGTAACGCTGTTAATCACATGTACAACATGGGAATTATTGGCGTAGACTTTATAGTTTGCAACACTGATCGTCAAGCATTAGATATTTCTCCAGTTCCTCAAAAGATTCAACTTGGGCCATCTTTAACAGAGGGAAGAGGTGCAGGTGCACTTCCTGAAGTGGGAATGCAAGCTGCGAATGAGAATATTGAAGAAATTCGTGAATTGTTAGGCAATAATACCAAATTAGTTTTTGTTACCGCTGGTTTAGGAGGTGGTACTGGAACAGGTGCAGCTCCAGTTATTGCTCAGGTTGCTAAAGACCTCGGTATATTAACTGTTGGTATCGTGACAGTCCCTTTCTCTTTTGAAGGTAAAAAAAGAAGACAACAAGCAGAGGATGGACTAGAGAAAATGCGCGAAAATGTTGATACGCTATTAGTTATCAATAATGAACGCTTGCATCAGTTAAGTAAAAACTGCACGATTTCTCAAGCTTTCGGTATGGCAGACGATATTTTAACGGTTGCAGCCAAAGGAATAGCTGAATTAATCTCTGTTACAGGGTATATCAACGTGGACTTCAATGATGTCAATACAGTTATGCGAAACAGTGGGCATGCCATTATGGGTAGTGCTTATGCTGAAGGTGAAGACAGAGCACTAATTGCGATCAAAACTGCATTAACTTCTCCATTGTTAAACGATAATAATATTGATGGTGCACGCTACGTTTTATTGAACATAACATTCGGCGACAAGGAATTAACCATGGATGAAATTAGCGTTATTACCGATTTCATTCAAAACGAAGCCGGAGCAAATGCTGAAGTTATCTGGGGATATGGAAACGATAATTCATTAGGTGACAAAATTAATATCACGTTAATCGCTACTGGATTTTCGATGGCTTCCACTCCCGTTCATGGGCTAGAAAAACCAGCTGAAATTAATATGATTTCATTGGAAGATGATTTGAAAAATGAAATTAATTCGCCGCTAGTTAATCCAATGGCGAGTGTTTCTTCAATTTCAAGTTTCCCAACACGTGAAACAATTCAACCTTCTGCACCTGTATCAAATCCAATAGCTGATTACTCTTCTGAGAACATTGTAAACTCTACAGAAAACGATGAATTAATCACACGGTTTGAATTAACTATGGAGGAATCCAAGTTAGAGGAAACGAAAAGTCAAGAACCTGTTGTAAATGAAATAGCTTCTGTGGAATCTGCTACAAATGTAGAGTTTGACTGGGATGTTGCTGATAGTGTTAATAATTTTGTGTCATCTGAATCAATTACAAATAATGAACCGGTTAAATCAATCGAAACACCAGAAGTAATTAAATTTGATTTGGTTGATGAGGAAGAACCAACCGTATCTTTTGCGAAAAGTTCTTTATCTCCAGAAGAACAACAAACGATTGCTCAAGAAAGATTTAATCGTATTCGAACCATGACAACCAAATTGAAAAATGCTGATGGGATCAATGAATTTGAAAACGAACCAGCTTATGTGCGTCGTAACCTTCAAATTAATGACTCAAATCCAAGTACTGAAAAATCGTTTAGTAGATTTGGCTTATCGGACGACACCAATGGCAATACAACCTTGAGAGGTAATAGTTTCTTACATGATAACGTAGATTAATGACTTTTACAGAAAGAATAAATAATGATATCAAGCAAGCAATGCTTGCAAAAGATAAAGAGCGACTTGCTCCATTGCGTGACATAAAATCTAAGATTTTACTGGAAGCAACATCTGGAACAGGTAATGAGGTTTCAGATGAAATAGCTTTCAAAATTTGTATGAAACTTCATAAGCAACGTGTTGAAACTTATGAATTATACATCGCACAAGGAAGAGAGGATTTAGCTGCTGACGAACTTTTTCAAGCAAAAGTAATAGAGGCATATTTACCTCAACAAATGTCAGCTGATGAAATTCTAAAAGAAGTTCAATCTGCAATTGCAAGTACTGGCGCATCCGGCCCACAAGATATGGGTAAAGTCATGGGAGTCTTGCAAACTAAGTTAGCTGGAAAAGCTGATGGCAAAATAATCGCACAACTTGTTAAGGAAGAACTAGCTAAATAAGATTTTTTAATTTTTTTAATTAAATCCCTCTTCGGAGGGATTTTTTGTTTTTATTAAGGTTTCAATAGTTATCTTTGAATCAAATTAGTGAAGGCATGTACGGGAAAATGAAAGAATTTTTGACAGCAGAATTAACTGCGATTAAGGAGGCTGGAATATTTAAAAAAGAACGGATTATAACCACCCCGCAAGGTGCAAATGTTCACGTAAGCACAGGCGAAGATGTGGTTATAATGTGCGCCAACAATTACCTTGGCTTATCTTCTCATCCAGAAGTTATTCAGGCGGCTAAAGACACATTAGATTCTCATGGATATGGGATGTCGTCCGTGCGGTTCATATGCGGAACACAAGATATTCATAAAACTTTAGAGAAAAAGATTGCAGATTTCTATGGCACGGAAGACACTATTTTATATGCAGCAGCCTTTGATGCCAATGGCGGTGTTTTTGAGCCTCTCTTTACAGAGGAAGACGCTATCATTTCTGACGAATTAAACCATGCCTCTATCATTGATGGAGTTCGGTTATGTAAAGCACAGCGATATAGATACAAGCACTCTGACATGGCTGATTTGGAAGAACAGTTGATTAAATCTCAAAATCAAAGACACAGAATCATTGTTACAGATGGTGTTTTCTCTATGGATGGAGATATTGCTAAAATGGATAAAATCAACGAATTAGCTAAAAAACATGATGCACTAATCATGACAGATGAGTGTCACTCGGCTGGTTTTATTGGAAAAACGGGAAGAGGTGTACCGGAATATTGTGGAGTGAATGGTGAAATTGATATTATTACCGGAACATTAGGGAAAGCATTAGGGGGAGCCATGGGAGGATATACAACTGGAAAAAAAGAAATAATTGAAATGTTGAGACAACGCTCTCGCCCTTATTTGTTTTCGAATTCACTTGCGCCAGCAATCGTTGGAGCTTCCATTAAAGTTTTTGATATACTCTCTTCGACAACGGAACTTAGGGATAAACTAGAATCGAATACACGGTATTTTAAGGAACGTATTATTGCTGCAGGTTTCGACATCAAACCTGGTGATTCACCAATCGTACCGATCATGTTATATGATGCCGCGTTGTCACAAAACTTTGCTGATTTATTACTGAAAGAAGGTGTTTACGCTATTGGTTTCTTTTACCCTGTGGTAGCGAAAGGACAGGCTCGAATTAGAACTCAAATTTCTGCAGCTCATTCAATTGCTGATTTAGATAAAGCAATTGCTGCTTTTATCAAAGTTGGAAAAGAATTAAATGTGATTTCCAGTCAATGAATGCAAACAATTAGTAACTTTGTGTGTTAAATTTAGAGTGAAAGAAAAAAGAAGTAAATATATAATTCTATTATTCGTTGTTGTATTTATATGGCAAATCATCGGTATTTCCTTAATATCAATTCACACACTTTCAAAAACAACTAATTATCAAGTTGAAAATCAATCTTTTTCAGACAAAGAAACCAAACATTCCGAGATTTATTCATTAGAATTTGCAAATATGGTTGCAGAAGAAACAGATGAATTATTCGAACTTGAACTTGATAAGCCCTATACAGATGAAAATTCATGGGATTTTTCAAGGCGTACACGCTTCAACCTTACTAGCAGATTGTATAAAAACACTTTTATAGACTTACCTTATAGCCCACCCGAATTGACTGTTTAACAAAATCAATGTTAAACTTTTAAGTCAATTTAAATATGAAAATTAATTTTAAAAATTGGCAGGAAGATCTTCCTGCTGGTTTAGTCGTTTTTTTGGTAGCATTACCATTATGTCTTGGTGTCGGATTAGCATCTACAAATCTTCCTGAAATAACTGGGCTGCCCAATTTATTTACCGGAATAATAGCTGGGATTATTGGTGGGACAATTGTCGGCTTTTTTAGTCAATCAAGGCTGGGAGTTTCTGGTCCTGCTGCAGGGCTAATTTCAATAATTCTATCAGCAATTACACTACTTGGAAGTTATGAAGCTTTTCTAGTATCCGTGGTTCTCTCTGGTGTAATCCAAATTATTGCTGGTTTCTTAAACGCTGGTGTAATAAGTAATTACTTCCCAACCTCCGTAATAAAAGGAATGTTGGCAGCGATAGGAATTACATTAATTCTTAAAGAAATCCCACATGTTGTTGGATATGACGCAGATTTCTTTGGTGATGAATCCTTTTTTCAACCAGATGGACATAACACCTTGTCTGAATTATTATATGCTTTTAATTCCATTTTACCAGGCTCCCTGTTGGTTGGAGTAACTTCCATTTTTCTCTTGGTATTATTAGAAAAAGAATATTTCAAGAAACTCCGATTCTTCCAACTCATCCCATTACCTTTATTAGTAGTTATTACAGGTATAGCAATGAATTTTTTCTTCTCATTATTTATTCCTGAATTGAAAATTTCTGAAAAGCATTTGGTACAATTACCGGTGGCAAATAACTTGGATGAGTTTTTTAAATTTTTCACTTTTCCGAATTTTCAAGCCCTAACTAATCCAAATGTGTACATGATTGCCTTTACTTTAGCTTTGGTGGGTAGTCTTGAAACCCTTTTAAGCGTGGATGCGACAGACAAGTTGGATCCAGAAAAACCGACCACACCAACTAATAGAGAATTAAAAGCGCAAGGGATAGGAAATATGTTTAGTGGTATGCTTGGCGGACTCCCTGTAACTCAAGTTATTGTTAGAAGTTCAGCGAATATTAATGCAGGTGGAAAATCAAATCTATCTACTATTTTTCATGGGGTTCTATTGTTGTTAGCCGTATTATTATTTCCAACAATTTTGAATTTTATACCCCTTGCCACCCTGGCAGGTATTTTAATTATAGTTGGTTATAAGCTAGCAAAAATATCGCTTTTCAAGCAGATGATAGGATATGGAAAGGAACAATCTATTCCATTTCTTGCAACCATAATAGGGATTCTATTCACAGACTTATTAAGAGGAATAGCAATAGGGATTTGTGTTTCCATTTTTTATGTTCTAAAGAAAAATCTAAAAAATAATTTCACTAAAAAAACGAATCAAAATAAAGAAATTGAAATTACCCTTGCTGAAGAAATTACATTTCTAAATAAAGGAACTATAATGTCTGAACTAAATAGCATTGAACCCAATTCTGCTATAACCATTAATGGTTCTAATTGTCAGAATATTGATTTTGATGTTATGGAATTTCTAAGAGACTTCGTGCATGTAACCTCAAAAAACAAAAACATCAAGGTCACAATTGTAGGGATTAAGGAATTTGAAAAAAAATAATTAAAACGAAACAACATGGAAAAGTATTACAACAAAATGTTAGAGAATAATAAGAAATGGGTGACTTCCAAATTGGAAAAAGATCCCGATTATTTTTTAAAATTATCAAAAGGCCAACAGCCACCTGTATTATGGATTGGCTGTTCAGATAGCCGGGTGCCTGCAAATGAAATTATAGGTGCAGAGCCGGGAGAGGTTTTTGTTCATCGCAACATTGCAAACATGGTCGTTCATAGTGACATGAACCTTTTAAGTGTTTTAGACTATGCAGTTAACGTACTCAAAGTTAAGCATATCATTGTTTGCGGTCATTATGGGTGTGGTGGCGTTCAGGCGGCAATGACAAATAAACACATTGGATTAATTGATAACTGGATTAGACATATCAAAGACGTTTATCGCTTTCATAGTTCGGAATTGAACTCTATTGTTGATGAAACAGAGCGTTTTAATCGTTTTGTGGAACTCAATGTTGTGGAACAAGTTTTGGACCTAGCTAAAACTTCAATCGTTCAAGGAGCTTGGGAGAAAAATCAAGATTTACACGTTCATGGTTGGGTATATGATGTTGCTGATGGGTTGATTAATGATCTTGGAATTTCAATAAAAAACGATGAGACCCTTGCAGATGTATATAAATTAGATTTATAAAAAAAAACGGCTTCAATTTGAGGCCGTTTATTTAGGACTAGTCAATATTTTGATAAAGCTAGTTAATTTATGGTATAAACATTTCCGTTCACTGTTACTGTGAACGTATAATCACATGTACCTTGACCATAATCAACAATACGCACCGGTTTATTTTGTGGAGTTAATTCTAATGTTCCACTCACTGGGAATCCACACCCAACATTGATGCGTAATGGACTCGTAGTTTGAACAGTATAGCCTCCACCCGAAGAAAAAGAACCCGTTGCCGTTCCTGAAATTTCATATTGATCATCGAAACGATTGGCTAAGGTATTAAACCCTTGCACCCACGTTCTAACTCTAGTTGATGCATACGTCAATACCTCTCCATTAGTTTGGGTAGCTGTACCATTTATTTGCACATTAAAATAGGGTTGGCCACTTGAATTCAATCCCATATTCGTTACCGTTTTTGTTCCGTCGATTCGAATATCATTTACGTAATAATCAACAGGAGTATGCGTGATTACGGTACCTTGCGCTATATATTGCCCGGAAAAAGTCGTTATGATTTTTCCGCGACGCGTTTTACCATCGTTACAATCACAATTCGTTGTTCCATAATCAACAGTAATTGTTTTTACCGAATTCAAGGTATCAATCGTAATGATCACATTACAAGGAGTTTTAAGTGTAGCTGGTTTTTCTCCTGGTTTGACACTAATCACTTCGCCTGATTTATAATACACCATATTGCCCGTTATTGCTTGATCCGAAATATTGGTCATTTCATCAAACGCTGTTTCAATTTTATAATTCATGACAGCTGACAAATCGTTGTCGTACAATTTTTTACACGCAGTGAATGCGAATAAAACGGTGCTTAAGATTAAAATTCTTTTCATACTATTTTGATTTAATTAAACATTTAAATTTAGTTTCACAAACCCAAACTTGACTTAATCTCTTTATCAATTGCCTCCTTATGGATGAAGATATTTATTGTTTTATATCTGAAATAAGCTTCAGAAACATACAAATACCCTTTTGGATAGTTAGAAGTTCCCCATGAATTTTTAACCAGAAAATAATCCGTTCCATTTTGATCCTTATACATTCCAACAATATGCATACCATGATCATCGGTTGTAGTTTTGTTATCATATCCTAATTGTCTTACTTCAGGCGTGATTTTCATTTCTTTTGATGGATTCAAAAATGCATTTGAAACACGATCAGCACCAGCATCGGAGAAATTTTTATTGTCCGTTCCTTTCACCTCAATCGATGCTAAATTCTCAGGAACTATTGCCAATCCATTTTTGAAGCTAAATCCTTTTTCAGATACATCTGCTCCCCAAGCAACAGTATACCCTTTTTCTAACGCATTTTTTACACTGGTAACAAGGTCATCTAATGAAACATTGTAACTATCTCCCCACGCCCAATTATCTTGAATTGCCAATTGACATTTCTTGTATGGCGCATGATTCGTAAATGACGTTAGGGAAACATAATTATCCATATTCAGCCCAATAGAAGTTGCAAAGGTTGATGGTGTATATTTTTTATCATTCCAAACAAATTCATTCGGATCTTTTCCAAGACTTTTATCTAAAGTAGTTTGAAACTGATTTTTCCAATCCAAGGATATACCTTCTGGTTTACCTACCAATTTCAAGGTGTTTTGTACGATCGTATTTAATGCATTAAACATAGTTGAATGATTATACGTCGTTGTTCCGCTCAATCCGTTATAAACATCATAGGGTACGATGCCGAATTGATTAATCACTAATGGAATATCATGAAAAGCTCCGCCTTCCGCAAAATTAATCTTACCATCCATTCGAATGAATTTATCTGCTTTCATTTCGTATGCTTTGCGAACAACAAACATGTGCGATAAAACAGGAGGATTTTTTATTCCCATTCGAATCATTTCGGATTCAAAAAAAGACAAAGCAGAAAAGCTCCAACAAGTTCCTGTGTTACCTTGACTTTGAACCGGAGTTGCCTCATAATGATATATTTTCTTGAAAGAATAATTACTATTCTCCGTGTTTTTAAATTCTTGAGAATTTGAAAAAAAGCTGGTAAATACTAAAATACCAGCAAAACAGAAATTTTTAAACATATGTACTTATTTTAAGATCCAAGTATTGTAGCCTTTTGCTTGGGCTTTCTGAATAGTTGGTTGCAATGAGTCTGCTGTGGTTGAACTATCGATACTGATGCGGTACAATCCATTTTTTACATCCAAAAACTGAGCATTGAAACCTTCGTTCTTTAGCGTTTCAACATAACTCTTTGCATTACTAATTTCAGAAAAACAACCGACAACAGCATATTTCACGCCAGATTTTACACCTGAAAATTGAATCGTGTTAGCCGTATTAATGACAACCGGTTTTTCAGTGTTTTTTACCACCGGAATTGGCTGAACCACAGGAATTGCCGCAGGAATTGATACACTATTTGAAGGCTTAAGTTTTATCGGAATAAATAAAGTTTCATCAAATTCATACGAATAAGAATAGGTGTCACTTGGCAATTCGTTTATTTGATCTTCGAGTGATTTTTCTTCATCTAGATTGTCTCCTTTAATATTGTTCTCGATCTGTTTATAGATAGCTGGTTTTACAGCGTTAAAAGGATTAAAATCATTAATAGAAATCATCCCAGATTCGAGTGCATTTGTTTTTGTTGGAATCCAAAAGGAATAAAAAGCAATTGGTAAAAAACAAGCTGCTGCAGCTACGTATTTCCATTTTGATGATTTTATCCTTGTTGCTGGATGCTGAATAATCGTCAAATCAACCTGCTCCTCCATTCGCTCAATCAAAGATTTCTCTTGTTTTGAAACGGAAGAATCCTCTACGTTTTCTAGCACTTTTTCGCTGATTGGGATGAATTTAGCCACTCCCAAACCATATGAAGACAATAAAAGGTTGAAAAATCGGTCTTGAACAAAACTAAGTCGACCATGAATATCCAGGTGTAACTCACCAACTCGCTCAATTCCAATCCTTTTTCCAGATTTTAATTCATCGTTCCATAAATCTATAATTCCATGAATTGTTGCTTGTGCTTCGGTATAGGTTACTTCATTTGCCAAAGCATATTCGCTAATTAACAACCCATCGCTATTCGTTAGCTGTTGATTAAATAAAATTGCCTTACGTGGTGGAGTAATTATCCCTCTTGTTTCGTCAATATGAGCAGGACTCACACGCGCAACAAATCCGCCAAAATTTGGAAGAATCACACAGTTGTGTCGTACTAATAACGTGGAGATTATTTCACCAAAAGATTTCATCAACCAAAGATATGAAATTGAATTGGTCTTACAAAAAAATCTTACAGATACGCCAATACTTTAGCAAGATCATCAGGTGTATCAATGTTGGGTGTTTCGATAGTTGTTTCAACTACTCTGATTTTCTTCCCATAATACATCCACTTCAATTGCTCCAACGATTCTATATTTTCGATGGAACACAAAGGAAATGTCACAATTTCTTGTAAAACGGTTGCCCGAAACGCATATAGACCGATATGTCGCTGGAAAACAAAATTTACAGCTGCATTTCTTTCAAATGGGATTAAACTTCTACTAAAATAAAGTGCGTCTTGTCTGAAATCTGTAACTACCTTAATTCGATTTGGATTTTGTAATTCATGCCGATCAGCGGTATTGATAGCAAGGGTTGCAATTTCTACTGAAACATCAGCAAACACTTCAATAAGTTGATTGAGTTGTTCAAAATTCACCAATGGCTCATCGCCTTGAATATTAAGAACAATATCATACGCTGAAAACTCTTTGGATACCTCGGCGCAACGTTGTGTTCCATTTTCATGATCAACGGAAGTCATCATCACTTCTCCCCCAAATCGTTTTACCTCAGAATAGATTCGTTCATCGTCCGTTGCAACGATTAATTTATCTATTAGATTCGATTTTAATGCACCTTCATACACACGTTGAATCATTGTTTTACCTTTCAGATCAACTAATGGTTTTCCAGGAAAACGAGTTGAACCATAACGACAAGGAATTATTCCAAGTACTTTCACTAGAGTTTCATTTGAAGTTGAACCAAGAAATTGCGTGGAGGTTGAATATCACCCGGACGACTTGAATACTCCGCATTAAATAAATTATTGGCAATTAGTCCTAAACGCATTTTGTCGTTGAATTTATATCCCAAACGCACATCAAACACTAAATTTCCTTTGTTGTATTTTTCACGGTACTCTTTTAAGCCTGGTAAAATTTCAATTCCCCCAATGGGTGTTTCAAAAACTTTATCAATATTTTTCATAAAACTATTGTAGCGACAGGATACTCCAAAGCTCATTTTTTTGTAATTCACTTCAATATCCGCCTTAGCCAAATGTTTGAAACGGTATTTCAACATGTTTGTATTGGTATCGGAAAAACTATTTTGATACGCTGAGTTTTCATTTAAGCTAACCGGGTTCATGTACGTATATCCTAACAAGGAAATAATTTCGACATTGCCAATTTTACCCATACTATTAAACGAAATATCAATTCCTGTTATTCGTGCACGTTCCGCATTTTGAGCTTGGAATCCAATTAAATTATTTATTGTAAGTCCTTGCGCTATTAATCCATTCCAAATTGAAGAGTCTTCAGGTGATGCAGGGCCCGCACCAAGCCAGTTTAATTTGTCTCCCGTAACTGGATTGTAAGCTCCAAAAGTAAACTCCATCATGTTGCTATATTGATTAACGAAAGCGGCTACATCAATCATCCCTTTCCAATCTCCGATTTTCACTCCTTGTTTGATACCGATTTCACCGGCCCAACCTTTTTCAGGAGATAAACCAGGATTAGGGAAAATATTCAATGCTCCAACGGATGTTTGCGTATATCGTTCTGCCACAGAAGGATATCGAATTCCTTGACCGATTGACGCCCTCAAGTGCGTGTATTTTGCCACTTCGTAATGGATACCCGTACGTAGAATGGGATAAACAGGAATGGATACCGAATCTTTCTTATTAATCATGAAATCAGAGTCACCTCTTTTTCCATCCATTTCAAAATACTCCACACGAACTCCAGCACTGATATCTAATTTATCGCCTATTTTATGCTCGTACTGCGTGTAAACAGCTGGATTGAATGAAGTATGATTACCAAATAGATTTGAAAAAACAACATTTGCAATGTTAGATACACCCGAGCTCAACGTAATTCCGTTGGTGTATTGCTTTTGAAACTGGTAATCTGTAAAATAAATTACCGCTCCATTGCTCTGACTTGGATTGTTTAGATTCATGTTTTCAGCGTAGTACATTCTAGCCTTCAGATTATGTTTATTATTGCGCTTATCAGTATACCTGAGGTATGGATCAATAAACAAACGGTGACCCAAATTATAGGTTAACGTTGATTCTGCTTTACTGGTATCTGCACCACCACTTGGTGTATACCCCAAGGTATCGCTTTGCCAAATTAAAAAATTACCTGCTTTTTGAATTTGATAATTATATCCAACACCATATTTAATACGATCATTATTTTTCACTCGAAAATAAAGAGTGCCGCTTATTCTGCCACGGTATTCATTCTCTCCTTGACGATATCCATCATTGTGGAAGAGCGTTGATGAAATGGTGTACCCATATTTTTGATTCATTTTAGAGGTATATGCTTCAACCTGCTGATTCATAGGGCTT
>JBILYP010000013.1:0-73194 GCA_044377675.1 Crocinitomicaceae bacterium | reverse complement strand
TTGTTTTCAACAATTGAATATGAAATAGTATAAGACATCACTCCGGTTTCATTTTCTATTAGTAATATCTTTGAAATAAGAAAATTTTCAAAGTGAATTACTTATCATTCAAACTGCTCAGCTCTAGTTTTCTATCTCTTTTACTAAGCTATAATTTGTGGGCTCAGCAATCTTGCTACCTCGTTGAGGATGACGATCAGTACACCTATGAGATGATACAAGCAGATTTAGATTCCCTTCATAAACTGTTTCCGGAACGCACGCATTTATTCTCCATTGGGACATCTGAATTTGGCCTACCACTTTCCGTGTTGCGGATTGGGAATTTAACCCCAAAAAAGAGATCCTTACTATTTGTTGGAAACATTCATGCCCGGGAAGATTACAGTTCTAAGTTTGTAATGAAGTTCCTTAATCTCTATTTACTTTCATTCAGCAAAGATTCAATCATCTACAAAAACGCAACTGACTACCTAAATGAAGTTGATTTATATTTTATGCCGGTTGCAAATCCTGATGGGTTAAAAATTGCTCACGAAAACTGGAAAGGAATTGAACATTTTTTACCTGAAATTAAAGAAATCAAACGCATAGAAACATTTAATGAATGGAAGGCTAATGGAAAGGGTATTGATTTAAATGACTCTTTTGACGACAGTACGCATGCACTAAATCGAAGCTATAATTATTCATCCGTTCCGTGCTCAGAAGGATTTAAAGGTGAATTTCCAGCGGAACCAGCTGAAACAAGGGCAATACAAACTTTTGTGAATCAAATCAAGCCTTTGATGACACTTTCTTTTCATACCAAGGGAGACATTATCTATTGGGCAGATTCTAAAACGCATCATTACTTCAATGGAATAGATAGTTTAATAAATAATTTGGCGCTACAATCAAGTGGTTTTTCTTTTGTTCCAGTTTCGCCAAACCCTGCCACCTATGGGGGTGGATTAGAAAATTATATGCGATTCAAATTAGGATTACTGGGAAGTTGTGTTGAACTCTCTTCTGGTGACAGTAATAGAAAGCAATTTGCAGACAATCAATTCAATTCCCGCGTTTGGAAAAAAGCATGGCAAATCCCAACTATTTGCATTGAGCAGGTTATCAAACATGCCGAAGACCTTGAAGAGATTCATCATCGCTACAAGCGAGAAAACTAAGTAATTATGCCTAAAATTATACTTTAAGCTAGAAATATTGAGTTTTTAACAACTTTTTCCCTTAATTACTCCTGTTTCTGTTCATAACTTAGTTGATAACACGATTTTACTGACTAGAAAAGAAGTTTTTTTGCTTGTTAAATTTGTAATAGTACTTACGTAATAAACCGAATACTATGTTTAATGCCATAATGAAACGAAAACTAACTGATAATCAAGTTGCGAATATTTTCATTAACGCAATTTTCGATTCAGTTGATACTGGTTGGAATGAGATTTCATCCATGATAAACGAAGATCCAGCTTTTGTTCAGACGCCAAATTTAAACACAACAGACAGTGGTGAATTTGGACTAATTATAATTACGGGAAATTTATCTTTCTTAGAAAGTACTTTTGAAGCAGAACAAGCGATGCGTGTTGAACGAATCATATTTCAAAAACTCGCTAAAATATATGACATGAATGAAATAGATTTCGAAAATCTAATTCGCAAATACCAATCTTTCATTTCTCGGGTCAATCATCCGTCAAAGAACATGATTTATGGCATGTCTAAGGCTGTTTTTCATAAGTATCGATTGAATGAATTTCAGGATGAATATTTCAAACGAATGCAAGCACCTAATCCGCTTTTCTTAAAAAGAATGGACGAAGTAGTTTCAAATTTTATTTGGAATTGGGACGCGTTTTTCAAGAAGTATAAACTGAGCTAGAAAAAACTTGTTAATCTAGTACTTGAATTTTAACCTTACTGACTGATCCATTCTCTTGAATAATCTCTAATAAGTACATTCCTGAACGTATATCTTCAATTAAAAACTTGTTACTAGTCCTCCTAAGCAGTTGAAAACCCACACCATCCAACTGAACTAATTTTACTGTCACAACGGGGCTTTTCGTATTATCCACAGTGATAAAATCAATGGCCGGATTAGGGAAAACTGTTATGCTTGAAACCTCTGGATTTGAAACTGCAACAGTGACGCATTCTCCCTCGTAATAATTAGAAATACCGTGATAGTATATAGCAAAAGAAGAATTCTGATAAGTAACAGAATCACACCCGCAAACGGGCTGGTATATATCCGGAATTTGTACACCGATATTAATCAATGAACTATCAATGCAATCTAAAATCACCACCGTATCCGACATGCACAAGGAATTACAAGCATAGGAACTTCCATAAAAATAATTGGTGTAATCAATGCCATCTGAACCAATCATGGAACAACCGGACAACTCAATACATTCATCTCCTATTCGGCACCATCCTAGGATAGATGAGCATGCTCCGAAATTAATTCCAACTGGAATTTTCAAACAGGTATCAGGCTGCTGAATCGAACATGGGCCATCTGAAAATTCTGTTACTCCATAATAGTTCACAGCTTCACAAGAATTTCCATAGGTAACTCCATCACACCCGCATACGGGCTGCAGCAAGGCTATGCATTCAATACTTGGGTTAATTAAATTTGAATCAATGCATGGTTGTGCAAACAAAAGGGAGCAAGGTAAAAAAAGTAAAATTAGCGCACGTTTAAAATTCATTTTATTACCCTCCTTTTCTTTTCACCTGATATCCCTCTTTCATCAAAATCTCCATGATTTTATCACGAAAATTTCCCTGAATTAAAATTTCATTTTCCTTAACCGTTCCCCCTACTCCACACTTACTTTTCAATAATTTACCCAACTCTTTAAGGTCATCTTCTGCACCTACAAATCCTTCAACCAAAGTAACTTCTTTACCCGCTCGTTGTTTTTTATCAATCGAAACATATAATTTCTGAAACTGGGGTGCGACTGTTTCAATATCTTCATGAGGATCAGTCTCGTAACTAAAATTTGGATTAGTTGAATAGACAACATTCAAACGTTCTTTATTTTTCTTTGACATCTTTAAAACGAATTAACGATTTTTTTCCCACCAACATTCACAAAGATAATCCAGGGTTTCTAGATGACGTTTCGCTTCAAATAAATTTTTTCCCCACGCATACGTTCCATGTTTTCGAATAATAAAACAAGAATGTTCTAATTCGGATTTACGCATTTCTAATTGCTCCGAAAAAAAACGCATTTCCTGGTGATTATCAAAAATTGGGATTTCAATTGTCCCTTCATGAGTTTTTTGACTTGCAAATCCTTTTTGAATTTCAAATCCTTCAAACTGAATTGAATCCAATTGAACAGAAGAAGATAACACGGGATACTTTCCATGGCTGTGCAGGATTACTTGTGTATCCGGAAATAACTGATAAATATCACAATGTATTTGTGTTTCGGCAGAGGGAATCACCTCAGCAAATTCACCAACCGATTGAGCTAGTTGATTGACCGTAATAAAATCATTTTCAGTAACTTGAGCCTTATCAACACCTGAACGAGTAACCCAAATTTGATTATTCTCCCGAAATGAATAATTGGTTGATGTTGCAGGTGACCAACCTTTTTGATTATATAATCGAATGGTTTCAACAAGTTGTTCTTTCATTGAGACAAAGGTAATGGAGATTTTTATAACAGAAAAATCACAGTAAAATACTGGAATACCATCGTTCAATTTCAGATACGCTCACTCCTTTTCTATTTGCCACATCTTCAATTTGTTCTTGCGAGATCTTACCTAAACCAAAATATTTCGAATCAGGGTGCGCAAAATACCATCCACTTACTGAAGCTGTTGGTAACATGGCTAAACTTTCAGTAAGAGAAACTCCAGTAAGCTCTGTCGCATTTAACAAATCAAACAATCCGATTTTCTCCTGATGATCTGGGCATGCAGGATATCCCGGAGCAGGCCTAATTCCGCGGTATTTTTCCTGAATAATTTCTTCATTTGATAACACTTCGTTTGCAGCATATCCCCAATATTTTAAGCGAACTTCGGCATGCAGGAATTCCGCAAGCGCCTCAGCCAAACGGTCTGCAAGTGCTTTTAGCATGATCGAACTATAATCATCGTGATTTTCCTCAAAACGTTGAATGTGTTCGTCAATACCAATCCCTGATGTTACTACAAATCCGCCTATATAATCAATTATTCCACTTTCCTTGGGCGCAATAAAATCGGATAAGGCAAGATTCGGTTGACCAGCTGTCTTTTTTGTTTGTTGGCGCAATGTTCGTTGAACCCCAATTACTTGGGTTCTATTTACATCTGAATAAATCTCAATATCATCGCCAACTGAATTAGCCGGAAAAAGTCCAATAACTGCTTTTGCTTGAAGCCATTTTTCATCAATTAATTGATTCAGCATTTCTTTTGCATCGGCAAAAAGCTGGGTAGCTTCCTGTCCAACAATTTCATCCGTTAATATCTGAGGATATCTACCATGTAACTCCCACGTTTGGAAAAAAGGAGTCCAATCAATGTAAGGAACTAAATCGTTAAAGGAAATCGAATCAAGTACTTTCGTTCCTTGAAAATTAGGTGCTTTAATCGTATTCTCAGAAAATTCTAACTTCAACTTATTTTCTTGAGCTTCTTTAAAAGATACCATTTGTTTCGCTCCACGATGTTTTTCATGATGCTCTCTCACTCGCGTGTATTCGGTCTTCAAATCTGTTATGAAGGATTCTTTTTTATGCCCCAACAAACTTTCAACAACAGTAACCGAGCGAGATGCATCCAAAACGTGAACCGTCTGACCTTTTGTATAATACTGATCAATTTTCACCGCTGTATGCACCTTTGATGTTGTTGCTCCTCCAATTAGTAATGGAATTGAAAGATTAGCCCGTTCCATTTCCTTGGCAACGTGAACCATTTCGTCCAAAGAAGGAGTAATCAATCCACTGAGACCAATTACATCAACATTTTCTCTGATAGCCGTTTCAATAATTTTTTCCGCAGGTACCATTACACCAATGTCGATCACCTCATAATTATTACATCCTAAAACTACTCCAACGATATTTTTCCCAATATCATGAACATCGCCTTTAACTGTAGCCATAAGGATTTTACCTGCAAATGAACTTACACCATCCTTTTCTGCTTCGATATATGGAAGAAGATAAGCGACTGCTTTTTTCATTACACGAGCCGATTTAACAACTTGCGGTAGGAACATTTTTCCGCTACCAAACAAATCGCCAACCGTATTCATTCCATCCATCAATGGACCTTCTATAACTTGAATTGGTCGTTCAAATAAATGCCTGCATTCCTCTACATCCTCGTTAATAAATTCTACCAACCCTTTTACTAATGAATAGCTAAGCCTTTCTTTTACAGGTACATTACGCCAAGACAGATCTATTTCACGTTTTTTTCCATCACCTTTTACTGTTTCGGCATATTCTAAAAGTCGTTCAGTGGCATCTGGCTTTCTATTGAGCAAAACATCTTCAACATATTCCAATAATTCCTTATCAATATCTGAATAAACTTCAAGCATTGTTGGGTTAACAATTCCCATATCCATGCCATGAGATATCGCGTGATATAAAAAAGCTGAATGCATCGCTTCACGCACTTTGTTATTTCCTCTAAATGAGAATGAAACATTAGAAACGCCACCACTAACATGCGCACCGGGAAGATTTTTACGTATCCATTTGGTTGCGTTGAAAAAATCTACAGCATTGTTATTATGCTCATCCATTCCTGTAGCAACAGGAAAAATATTAGGGTCAAAAATGATATCCTCTTTAGGAAAACCCACCTGATTAACAAGAATATCGTAGGATCTTTTACAAATTTCAATTCGTCGCTCAAATGAATCGGCTTGACCATTTTCATCAAATGCCATAACGATAACAGCGGCGCCATAGCGTTTGATCGTTTTAGCCTGATAAATAAAGTTTGCTTCACCTTCCTTCAGTGAAATAGAATTTACCACCCCTTTTCCTTGGATACACTTTAATCCTGCTTCAATAATTTCCCATTTGGAACTATCAATCATAATAGGAACACGAGCAATATCTGGCTCAGATGCAATAAGATTCAAAAAACGAACCATGGCTTCTTTGCCATCGATCATCCCTTCATCCATATTGATATCAATTATTTGAGCGCCACCTTCGACTTGATCTCTCGCAACTGCAAGTGCCGCCTCAAAATCACCTTCTTTTATCATGCGTAAAAAAGCCAAAGAACCAGTAACATTTGTCCGTTCGCCAATATTTACAAAATTGGTTTCTGGTGTTACTATTAAAGGTTCTAGGCCGGATAGTTTTAATATCATGTTTATTGTTTAAGATTAAAGTTGAAAACGGATAGATTAAAGATGAAGGAATTTGTGACTCATTTGTTATTAATTCTTTTCAAAGTTTTTATACTACTAATCAACATTCGATTTATTTCTTGATTTTGATTTTGGAGGTTTATAAAATTATCGAAACCAATATAAGATGAATCTTTTAATAGTTCCAACCAGTATTCCGTTTCATCACTTTCTTTGAGTGAAATTGATAATTTATGGATAAAATCAGCCTTACTTTGAGCGTTATTCGCTTCACGAATATTTGCACCTATGGAGGTTCCTGATCTTAAAAGTTGCTTACTCAAAATAAATTCTTTTTCAGATATTAAATTCTTATAAGTTGAAATAACATTCAATGCAAAATTGTAGCTTTTTGTTTTTAAAATACTTTCCTTCATACTTAACTTTTACTTTAAGTTAATCAAAAAATAGAGAATCACGTTCATTTATAAGACCTTTAATCATTACAATTTTAGTTTTCACTTTTCAACTCTCTTTTATTTTATCTTAAAACATTCACAAAAAAACATTCATGGGCAACTCTCAACATACTTTGAGTTTTCAACTCTAAGTTCCCCACTCTAAATCTTCCTCGGTTCATAATTCTTGGCTAAATCAGCAATAGCTTTAATATGATCTGGTGTTGTACCACAGCAGCCACCGATTATATTTATCAATCCTTCATCTAAAAAATCTTTGATTTGTGTAGCCATCATTTCAGGTGATTCATCGTATTTACCGAATTCGTTTGGCAAACCAGCGTTCGGATGGGCACTAACTGCAAACGGTGATTTTTCATTCAAAATTTGAAGATATGGACGCATCAAACTGGCACCTAAGGCACAATTCAATCCAATACTTAAAAGTGGCATGTGGGACAATGATATTAAAAATGCTTCGGTTGTTTGTCCTGTCAAAGTTCTTCCACTTTGATCTGTGATTGTTCCTGAAACCATAATTGGAATTTTCACCCCTCTTTCTTCAAAAGCTGCATCGATAGCAAAAAGAGCCGCTTTAGCGTTCAATGTATCAAAAATTGTTTCAACCAACAATACATCAACACCACCTTCAATTAACGCGTTGACCTGGTCCTTGTAGGCATCTACCAATTGATCAAACGAAATTGCCCTGTAACCAGGATCATTTACATCAGGAGAAATAGAAGCTGTTCGGTTTGTTGGACCAATGGATCCTGCTACAAAACGAGGCTTATCTGTAAATTCTTGAGCGACTTCCTTAGCAATTTTAGCACTTTCAAAATTAATTTTATACACAGCATCTTCCAGACCATAATCTGCCTGAGCAATCCATGTTCCTGAAAAAGTATTTGTTTCAACAATATCTGCTCCAGCTTTAAAATACTGACGATGAATATCCTTGATGATTTCAGGACGAGTAATTGACAATAAATCATTATTTCCTTTTAATGATTTGTCATGATGTTCAAATGCGCCTTCTCGAAAATCGAATTCCTCCAATTTATGGCGTTGAATCATGGTCCCCATGGCACCATCTAAAATTAAAATACGTTCTTGTAATGCTTGTTCTATAGCAGTTTTCATTTTTAAAATTTTGCACTTAGAAGCAAGAGGAAAACAGCGAACTGTCAACTTATCTCTTCCCAATTGAACGGGAAAGGAATTGGCACCTTTTCATTTATTTGCTAGGTTGCCAAGGTTTCATAGGGCCTATCCCTCCACCTTTCTTCATAAGTATATGTTAATGAACTTGGATACAAAGATAAGTAGAAATATTTTTATTCAAAGTTATTTTACAAATTTCTGAACTAGCAGATAAATAATACGACTTGTTATGATTAATTCGTACTTTATAGTAACTTTATACAATGAAATTGTTCGGACTCATTCAAAAATATTTCCCTGATATTTGGCAATATTTAGTAATTATCCTATTCTTCATTATTGCCGCTATTTTTATTTTGTAATCTGAAATAAATAAACTTTAATGAAAAAAGCATATTTACTTTTCGTTTTTCTCCTCATTTTTTTCACTAGTGAATCTCAGCTGAACATAGACTCACTATCTCATATTGATTATCAGCAACTGCATGGAGCAAACCTCAATGATGTTTGGGGATACGTGGATGAATTAGGTAATGAATATGCCATTGTTGGAACATCAAAAGGAACATCTATTGTAAACGTTACAATTCCTACTAGTCCGTTTGAAGTTTTTTGGCTTCCGGGTTCTGAATCTATTTGGCGCGACCCTTGTGTCTATGGGAATTATGCCTATGTTACTACTGAAGCTGAGGATGGATTGCAGATCATTGATTTAACCCCGCTTCCACAATCGACAAATCTCAATTCAACATTATATACAGGTCCAATTGGATTTAGCTGGCAATCTGCTCACACATGTTTTGTTGATGAAAATGGATTTGCCTATATTTTCGGAGCCAATCGCGGAAATGGTGGAACAATCATTTTGGACGTTCATACAAATCCCATGAATCCTATCGAAGTAGGACAATTTGACACATGGTATATTCATGATGGATATGTACGAAACGACACATTATATGCAGCTCATATTTATGATGGTTTCTATAGCATTATCGATGTTACGACTAAATCTAATCCAATTTTATTAGGGACTCAAACTACACCGAGTAGCTTTACACACAATATTTGGCCATCCCCAAATGGACAATATGTTTTCACAACAGATGAAGTATCAGGATCTTATATTACTGTTTATGATATTTCAAATCCATCCAACATGATTGAAGTAGATCGAACCCAACATTCGCCGGGATCAGGTGTAGTGCCTCATAACACTCATGTAATGGGAGATTATTTAATCACGAGTTATTATTCTGATGGTGTTGTGATTCATGATATTACACATCCAAATAATATCATCAAGGTGGGACAATATGACACCTATCCAGGTCAAACAATTGGTTTTGACGGTTGCTGGGGAGTGTATCCTTTTTTACCTTCTGGAACCATACTTGCTGCTGATATTACAAAAGGGCTTTTTATTTTAGGTCCAACTTATGAAAAAGCATCTTATCTAGAAGGTCTAGTTACAGATATTAACACAAATTTACCCTTAGGTAATGTAAAAGTTCAACTTGTCGGAAACGATCAAATTGAAAAAACTGCACTCAATGGATTTTATGCCACAGGTATTTTAGGAACGGGAATGTATTCCGTTACATTTAATAAAGTTGGCTATTATCCAAAAACGGAAATTGTTGATTTAGTGCAAGGTGATGTCATTAATCTTCAAACACAATTAATTCCTATTCCTCCTTTCAATCTGAACATACAGGTAGTTGAATCAGGTACATTGATACATATTCCAAACGCACAGATTAAACTAATTCATCCTGAAATTGAACATCAAGGAATAACCAATGCCCTTGGACAAGAATCAATGACGTTGTATTATCAAGACGGGCAATCCTATCAAGTCATGATTGGTAAATGGGGTTTTATTTCATCATGTTTTGATTCTTTGATTACAGAAAATACGATTACATTAACCATTGAATTAGAAAAAGGATATTTTGATGATTTTGAATTTGATTTAGGATGGGTAGAAATAGGAGATGCGGAAACGGGAAGATGGGAACGAGGAATTCCAAATCCAACAAACAATACTATGACTGGTCAAGATGCTCCCTTTGATTGTGGAGAAATCGGATATGTTACCGGAAACGACCCAAATTTACATCCAGATTTTGATGATGTTGATAACGGATTTACAAAACTATTTTCACCTCAAATGGACTTAACAAACATGAACAATCCACATATTAATTATGCAAGCGCTTTTTATTGTTATCATGGACCTGGTTTGGTTGACGACACGCTGAAAATATTTCTTTCGAACGGAATAGATGAAGTATTAATTGATCAAATTGGTGGGCCACAAAACGAGTTAATGTATTATTCCTATAAAAGTGTTCCTGTTGTGGGATTGATTCCTGTAACGTCGACAATGCAATTATCTGTTTATATTTCGGATTTCACCCCCAACATTAACGTTACAGAAGCTGCATTTGACCATTTTAGTGTAACCGATTTTAGCACGAATGAATTACCTGAAATTGATTCCAAATCGTATAGAATTTATCCAAATCCGAGTAGTGAATATTTTATAATCGAAGGAATTACGTCAGAAGTAAATTTCCAATTATTTACAGCAGAAGGAACCTTGTTATTGGATAGTTACCTCAGTGAAAAAAATAATCAATTGGATATATCCACCTTTCCAAAAGGACTTTATGTTATGGCTATTGGAAATCAAATCCTGAAGGTTATGAAATATTAATTGTGGAAGAAACTCAAAAATATACAACCCACAATTCCTAAAACAGTTTAACTTTGGATTTAGAAAACGCTAATATGTCCTACAATTTATCCTTGGTAATACCATTATTCAACGAAGACGAATCGCTACCAGAGTTATATCACTGGATTAAAAAGGTAGTAGACACAAATCATTTAACCTGTGAAATTATTTTTATTGATGATGGAAGTAAGGATATGTCCTGGTCTGTCATTGAAAATTTAGCCGCACAAGATAATTGTGTAAAAGGAATTAAGTTTCAACGAAATTATGGCAAGTCAGCCGCATTACAAGTCGGATTTGAACGAGCTAAAGGAGACGTTGTGATTACCATGGATGCTGATTTACAAGACTCTCCAGATGAAATACCAGAATTGGTTAGCATGATTCTAAAGGATGATTTTGATGTCGTTTCTGGCTGGAAAAAGAAAAGACACGATCCTTTAACGAAAACAATTCCCACAAAATTGTACAACTGGGCAGCCAGAAGAATTACGGGAATCTATTTACATGATTTTAATTGTGGATTAAAAGCCTATAAATTGTCCGTTGTTAAAAGCATTGAGTTGTATGGCGATATGCATCGTTATATTCCTGCTTTAGCAAAATATGCCGGGTTTCACAAAATTGGAGAAAAGGTGGTTGAGCATCAAGCCCGAAAATTTGGTGTTACAAAATTCGGGATAAATCGATTTTTGAATGGGCCTTTGGATTTAATGACCGTAGCCTTCATGGGGAAATTTGGTAAAAAACCGATGCATCTTTTTGGAGCTTTGGGAACATTAATGTTCATTATAGGTTTTGGGCTTACCTTTTACCTAGGTATTGATAAGTTGTTCATACACAAAACCGGGCGTCTTTTAGCGGAGAGAACTGAGTTTTTTCTAGCACTAATTTCAATGGTGGTAGGTGTACAATTTTTTCTAGCAGGTTTTCTTGCTGAATTAATTGGAAGAAATTCAAGTACAAGAAATTATTATTTGGTTGAAAAAGAATTAAAATGATCAATCAGTGGAAAATTGATTCTTCATGGTCCTTATTCTTGGATAGAGATGGTGTAATCAACGAACGAATTTGGGATGGATATGTTCTTGATTTTAAAGACTTTATTTTCAAACCAAATACAGTAGAATCATTAAAATTTCTAACTCATTTTTTTTTACACACAATTATTATTACGAATCAACAATGTGTTTCTAAAAACCTAATTTCTATATCAGAGTTAGATGAAATACACCTACAAATGCTGCGCGAAATCAATGCTCAGGGAGGCGATATCGCTCATATATATGCTGCTACTGAAGAAAAAAACAAAACTCCCTTTCGTCGAAAACCAAATATCACTATGGGGTTAGAGGCTCAAAAGCAATTTCCAACGATTGATTTATCCAAATCCATAATGGTAGGTGATACAGACTCAGATATTCAATTTGGCAAGAACCTTGGTATGAAAACAATACTTATGAAGTCTGCTGAAATTAATACTGTTAAAGCTGATCTTGAAATTAGTAACCTAACTGAACTTGTTGACTTTTTAATAAAATAATCTATTTAACAATGAAAGCAACCTATTTTATAATTTTTACAATCATTCTAAGCAACTTTAGTTTTAGTCAATCTATTAATCAAGTTGATCAACAAGGTAAAAAACAAGGAGAATGGAAAAAATACTATGAAAAAAGTGGAAGAGTCCTTTATGAAGGAAGATTTAAAGACGATAAACCAACTGGCGTTTTTCGTTTTTATTATGAAACAGGAAGTAAGAAAGCTTTAATTGATCACAATTTAACATCAGGTAGATCCTTGGCAAATTATTTTCATCCGAATGGCCAACTCATGAGTGGTGGAATTTTTCGTAATCAAATGAAAGACTCAACCTGGATAACTTTTACGGAAAGTGGTCTTGTCAGTGAAATTAGCAATTATCAAAATAACGAACTAAATGGGCCGTTCACTTCTTTCTATATATCAGGTCTAGAAAATGCTACAGGAAGGATTCCTTACATAAAATCCAATTATAAAAACGGCAAATTGGATGGAGAATACACTGAATTATTTATGGATGGCAGAAAAAAATTGTATTGTTTTTATATAGATGGCAAGCTTAATGGTTTATATATTGAATACCATCGGAACGGAAAAAAAAGTAGTTTGACTCGTTATAAAAATGGAATTAAGCACGGATATAGCTCAGGCTTCGATGAAACTGAAAAAGAAATTGCAACAGCATATTTTTATAAAGGTCGACTTTTAGCAGGCAAGGAACTGGAAAAACACCTAGCTAATTGCAAATCTAAAGGGATTGACCCAAACAATTAATTTGCTTACATTTGTTTTTATGATAAGCCGTTTTAAACATAGAATTTCATTTTGCTTGTTGCTTATTAGCGTTCTAGTTTTTTCAAATTGCACAAAAAAAACAGACGATACTAAATCGCAATTGCATCAAGAGTATTTTGATTTAACCCCAGGAAGGTTTATTGAATATCAAGTTAGAGAGATTACACACAATTCAAATTCAACCATACAGCACGATACACTGAATTATTTTTTACGAATCCAGATTGAAGATACTATTTACGATAATCAAGGAAGACTCAACAGAAAGTTTGTTCGGTATAAACGAAATAGCGAAATTGATAATTGGGTGGTTTCTGATGTTTGGATGGCTTTTAAGGATAACAATAACGCTGAATTAACGGAAGAAAACGAGAAAATAATTAAACTAAAATTTCCCATAAATTCATTTACCAACTGGAATGCAAACATATTTAATAGTTCTTCTCAGTTGGATTGTTTTTATGAACAAATTCATTCACCAAGAACGATCAACGGATTATTTTTTGACAGTACCGTTGTTGTCAATCAAGGATCAGATCGCAATTTAATTCGCTTTTACAAGAAACAAGAGGTGTATGCTAAAGGCATAGGAATGGTCAACAAATATTTCAAAGATTTGAACATCTCTAATTTCGATACTTTAAATATCACAAGTGGAAAAGAGATTTTCATGGAAATTGTTAATTTCGGCAATTAATTCCGAAAAGAGAAAAAGATGGATTACCAAGATATTAAATTTGATTGTCGCTATTTTAAAGGAAGCATTCCTTGTAAGCCAAACAAAAAATTTAATATCCAATGTCCAGAGTGTACTCATTACGAAGCTGTTAAGACTAGAATTCTAATAATCAAACTTGGTGCATTAGGTGATGTTATCAGATCGACTCCCCTATTGGAGAAACTGAAATCTACGTACCCATCATCCCATATAACTTGGCTAACATTAAGCCCTGCTATTTTGCCGCAGGATCAAATTGATGAAATACTTGCATTGGATTTTATTGCTTTACATAACTTAGCAAATTCCAAATTCGACATTGTAATTAACTTAGATAAAGACAAAGAAGCTTGTATCTTGTTGCATAATATTGAAGCTGAGTATAAATATGGATATGACTGGGTAAATGGACATATATCACCGGCTACTTCAAATGCAACCCATAAATTATTGACTGGATTTTTTGATGATTTATCCAAATCGAATACTAAAAATTACATTCAGGAAATATTTGATATCTGTCATTTAGATTTTTCTGGTGAAGAGTACCAAATAAATTTGAACTACGATTTAGATTTAAAATGGAAAGATAAAATTGCCCAATTAGCCCCTAATAAAAAAATTATTGGATTAAATACTGGATGTGGTCCTCGTTGGAATACCCGACTATGGAAAGATGAAAACTGGATTAAAACTGCAATTTTATTAAGAGAAGCTGGATATTTTCCTGTTTTCTTAGGAGGTGAAATTGAGCATGAAAAAAACACGAACCTTAGTGCTGAAGCAGATGCTTATTACCCCGGACATTTTTCATTAGAAGAATTTATTGCCATTACAAATAATTGCAGCACCGTCGTAACTCAAGTAACAATGATGATGCATATTGCAACTGCGTTAAAGAAAAAGTTAGTCTTAATGAATACCATATTCAATCCTAATGAATTCGAACTTTATGGTCGTGGAATCATTATTGGACCTGAAAAAAAATGTGATTGTTACTTCGGCAACACGTGTGTTCATGACGAACCTTGTATGCAAACTATACAAGCAAAGACAATTCTTCAAGCAGTACAATCATTAACCGTATAATATGAAAATTGTATTTCTTTCCACTTTTTATCCATTCAGGGGGGGGATTGCTCAATTTAATTCATTGATATATAGGGAATTTCAAAAAAAAAACGAGGTTGAAGCCATCACTTTTAAAAGACAATATCCAGATTTCTTATTTCCGGGTAAAACTCAGTTAGTAACAAAAGAAGATATTGCAGATCCAATCCCGTCCAAAAGATGGTTAGATTCGATAAATCCTTTCAGTTATTTTAATACTGGATTAAAGATAAAAAAATTAAAACCAGATTTACTCATTACTAAATATTGGATGACCTTTTTTGCTCCAAGCTTAGGCTTTGTGCTTGGTATGCAATCAAAAAAAACTAAACGAATAGCCATTTTAGATAACGTAATTCCCCATGAAAAACGCTTCTTCGACAATTTTTGTAATCGATATTTTTTAAACAGAAATGACGGATTTATTGTAATGTCTGAAAAAGTGAAACAAGATTTATTGTACATAAAACCAGACGCTAAATTCCTCTTCATTAATCATCCTATTTACAATCAATTCGGTGAAAAAATAGCCAGAAAAGACGCCTTAGAAAAACTAGGTATTTCAGACAAAAATGAAATGAAAATCGTGCTTTATTTTGGCATTATTCGTGATTATAAAGGATTAGATCTTTTACTTAAATCATTAAGTATGTTAGATAATAGTTATTTTTTACTAATTGCCGGGGAAGTTTATGGTTCTTTTGATAAGTACACGAAAATCATACATGAAAATAATTTATCGCACAGAATAGCTTTATTTAATCATTATATAGACGATGATTCGGTGAAATATTACTTTTCTGCGGCGGATGTTTGCATGTTGACTTATAAATCTGCCACTCAAAGCGGGATAACAAATATTTCTTATCATTTTGAATTACCAATAATTGCAACAAATGTTGGAGGATTAGCAGAAACTATTTATCACGAAAAGACAGGATTAATTGTTGATGAAGTGAGTGAGATAGAAATCACAAAATCAATTAATCATTATTTCACATCTTGTAATCGTCAAGATTTTTCAAGCGAGATCCGTAAATTCAACACCGAGAACAGTTGGGAAAACTTCGCTCGTAAAATGATGGAATTTGCCAGTTCTATCTAGTAAAACCTTAGCTGCAGTAAAAACAAACTAATTAGATTCACAATAAAAAATCTTTTTTATTGATTTTCACGATGCAATACCCTATATTTGCAGGCTTAATTTGAAACTAATATCATTTCGTCATGCGCAATAAAGGATTCTTTTGGTTTATAACTATCTTATTAACTGCTGTTTGTATTTATCAACTTTCTTTCACTTGGGTTGCAAGTAACGAGGAATCACGTGCAGAAAAACAAGCACAGCAAAAAGTAATCGAACTCAAGGCACAAGCCAAAAAAACTGGAAACAAAGCTCTTTTACCCAATAATACTGAGGTAGACTTCTCTACGCCTGAAGCTGAAGAGATTGCAAAAGCAGCATTTATCAATCAAATATTGAAAGATAAATCAGAGAAATCTGTTTATCCTGTTTTAGGTTCAACTTTTGAAGAGGTAAAAAAGAGAAGTTTAGCATTTGGATTAGACCTTGTTGGTGGAATGAGTGTTACATTGGAAATCTCAATACCCGATTTACTTAAAAATTATGCAAGAAATCCGAGAGATATAAAATTCAAGAAAGTTTATGAGGCCGCTGCCAATAGATATAAAAATGGAGGTGACTTTATCGATTTATTTATTGATGAAAACAAAAAGCAAAACAATGATTTAGTTGTTAAATTATTTAATTTGACAGATATTGACGGATTAAACGGTAAATCCTCCGATTCAGACGTAGAAAGTTATTTTAGAAAAATTGCTTCTTCTTCTATGGATGGTGTGGAGCAAATCATGAACAAACGGATTAATCAATTCGGTGTTGCACAACCAAATATCCAAAAAGACCCATCTAAAAACAGATTATATATTGAGTTACCGGGTGTGCAGGATGAAACAACCGTTGCCGCGAAATTACAATCAACTGCAAACCTTCAATTTTACGAAACATATGTTTTTAATGATATTAGCTCTCAGTGGAGTCAAGCAGTAACTATTTCAAAGCAAGTATATGATCCAGCTAGTTTGGATGATGAGCTTATCGAAGAAGACACCTTAGTAAGTACAGACAATGCATCCGTTGCTTCTAAAGACCCTAAAGACACTGTGAAAAAATCATCAAAAAATGAGGGAAAACCAAATGCATCAACGAATCAAAAAGGATTAGGTGATTTAATTAAAGGAAATGCAAATGATTTTGCTGTTGGATCTGTTAAAGTTGCCGACAAAAGCAAAGCAGAAGAATTATTACGCAGATCAGATGTTCAATCCCTATTTCCAGATGATTTAAAATTCATGTGGTCGGCGGAGCCGGAAAAAATGGATGATAAAACTAAAGAAATGGGTTATCGTTTGTATGCTTGTAAAGTACCAGAAAGTGGAAAAGCAGATGTTGGCGGAAAAGATATCCTTAAAGCAAGTACTGGTTATGATTCTCAAAATGGTGATATTACAGTTGATCTTCAAATGACAAGTGAAGGTGCTGACAAATGGGCGAAAATGACTGCCGAAAATGTGAATAAATTCATTGCAATAACAATGGATGAAGTAGTTTATAGCGCACCTCGAGTTAACCAAGCAATTAATGGTGGAAACACACAAATTTCTGGAAACTTCACAGTAGAGGAAGCGAAAGATTTAGCTGGATTACTAAACGGAGGAGCTTTACCAGCACCTTGTGTTATCAAAGAACAAACAAAAGTAGGTCCTACAATTGGTGCGGAAAATACTAGAGCAGGTTTAATTTCATTTGCTATCGCTTTATTTGTTGTATTCCTATACATGTATTTCTACTATGGAAAATCAGGTCTTGTCGCTAATATCGCCTTAATAGCAAATATCTTTTTCATTTTTGGTTGTTTGGCAAGTTTTGGCGCTGTATTAACTCTTGCTGGAATAGCAGGTATTGTTTTAACAATTGGTATGGCGGTAGATGCCAACGTACTCGTTTATGAACGAATCAGGGAGGAATTAGCTAATGGAAAAGACCAAGCTTCAGCAATTGATACAGGTTATAAAATGGCCTTATCATCAATCATTGATGCCAACGTAACTACTTTATTAACTGCGATTGTATTGAAGATTTTTGGTTCTGGACCTATTGAGTCCTTCGCCACAACATTAATCATTGGTATTTTTACATCTGTTTTTGCGGCCTTAGTAATTTCACGATTAATATTCATATGGATGATGAGTAAGAATATTTCTATTGAATTTGATACTAAGCTTACCAAAAATGCTTTCCGTAATCTGAACATTAACTTCATCGGTAAAAGAAAATTATACTACATTATTTCTTCTGTTTTAGTGGTTGGTTCGCTTATTCTAGTTGCAACAAAAGGGTTGAAACCTTCAGTAGAATTCTCTGGTGGAAGAACGTATGGTATCAAATTTGACAAATCTGTAGCTAATGATATTGAGTTTGTTAAGTCAAACTTAACTTCTGCTTTTGGTGGCGCATCGGTTGATATTAAAACAAAATCAAATAATTTCTTTATAGAAATTACAACGAATTACTTGTTATCAGAAGATTCAGGTGAATCAAAGGTAAAAGCTAAGTTAACAGAAGGGTTAAACAAATGTACCTCAAAACTTGGTAGTTATAAGATTGTTGAAACCAGAAGCGTTTCTTCAACAGTATCAGGTGAGTTGATTACTTCATCTTCTCTCGCAATTGGATTGTCATTGGTTATGATTTTTGCCTATATATTATTACGATTTGGAAAATGGCAATATTCCTTCAGTGCCATAGCTGCATTGTTCCATGATGTGGTTATCGTGTTAGGTGTCTTCTCATTATTTAACGGAATTCTTCCTTTCAACATGGATGTAGACCAAGCATTTATTGCGGCAATACTAACAGTTATTGGTTATTCGATTAATGATACCGTGGTTGTATTTGATAGGATTCGTGAGGATCTTTCTTGGAAAAAAAATACAGACCTTGCTACTGAAGTAAATGGTGCGTTAAATTCAACCTTATCAAGAACCATTAATACCTCTATGACAACGATTGTTGTTTTGATAGTAATTTTCTTATTGGGCGGAGCAGCGATTAAAGGATTCGTATTTGCACTTTTAGTTGGTATCGTAGTAGGAACTTATTCTTCACTACTTGTAGCTTCACCAATGTTATTAGATCTTACTAAAAGTAAAAAGTAAAAATCTTAAATTTCAATAATCTTTAAATCAGGTTTTTTAGTTAAAGCCTGATTTATTATTGTTTTATCGTCATTGGTTTCTGATTGAATTTTAATGAATTTGTTCCATTCTAAGGGATCAAGGTGATTGAAATGATATGGTGCAAATCCAAACCCCTTAAAAACTCCTGATTCAACTAAGACGAGACTCTTTTCAAATTTCTCTCTCCCTTTGTCAACAATGTAGAAACTTTTTCGTTCGAAGGTTAATTGATCAATTGCCTTTTGCACCCTTTCATTATAGGCATCAAAATGCTCGGATTCCTTGCATGCTCCAAAACAAGCATCGATTTGATTGTAGAAACACTCATTCGTAACTTTACGTGAACCACAATATTTTTCACATAGATTGAATTCAGAACGTAAATACTCCAAAAAATCATTTCCTTCTTTCTTGCTTGAAAATTGGATAATTGGAAAACTTGTTGATTTCGAAGTTGACTTTACATGCAAACGCAAATAACCATTTAGTTCTATATCATCGTATAAACCATAACTATACTGATCTTTCTTTAGTGCCCTATTATATTTCGGTTTGTGTGTTTTAACTAAGCTTGATTCATGTAGTAACGCAATTAATTCAGAACCTGTTAATTCAAATTCTACACGAGCAATTTCTTGTGCCATTCGGACACCTTTTTCATTCTTGGTATTACGCAAATGCTGTTCAATTCTACTTTTTATACTTTTGCTCTTTCCAATATAAATGAGTTGATTGAATTCATTGTAAAAAAAATAAACTCCCGTTTTTGAAGGAATATTATCAATCACATCCAAATTTAGCGAAGCATGAAGTAGTTTAGGATTTAACTCATGCTGAATAAGTGAACTTAATTTGGTTGAGTCCGTCTGAAACATGAGTTGAAATAAATGAGTTGTGGCCAATGCATCACCACCGGCACGATGTCTTCCATTAATTGCAATCCCCAAGGCACGTGTTATCTTCCCTAAACTATAAGACTCGTATCCTGGCAAAATTAATCGCGCCGCACGAACGGTACAAAGATGTGGTAGACGAAAATCATATCCTAAGCGTCGAAATTCACCACGAATCACATTATAATCAAAGGAAACATTATGCGCTACAAAAATACAATTTGAAGAAAAATCAACTATTTGCTTAGCGATTTCAAAAAATCGAGGAGCCTCTGCCACCATGCGATCAGAAATACCCGTCAATTTAACAATGAAATCAGGAATTGGCTCCTCCGGATTTACCAATGTAACAAATTCATCTACAATTGATTGGCCATCAAATTTATACAGTGCTATTTCTGTGATTTTAGATGTCTTAGGGCTTCCCCCAGTAGTTTCGACATCTATTATAACATATTCCATCAAACGAAGATATTAAAAACTATATGAAACGAATCATTCAGTTCAAAACTATTGTTCGTACTTTTGCAACTTGAAAATAAACATGCGCTTTAATTACGGATCTAATTTTTGGTTAATGTCGCTCAGCATGTTTTTTTTCATGATGAGTTTCAATCTTATCATGCCTGAGTTAAACGGTTTTTTAACTGCTCTTGGTAGTTCAGAATTAAAAGGCTTAATCATTACTCTTTTTACTATTTCTGCTGGTATTTCAAGACCATTTTCAGGAAAAATAGCTGATTTAGTTGGACGAAAAACTTCCATTTATATAGGGATTATTATCTGTATTCTTGTCTCTCTTACCTACCCGATTGCTCAATCTTTATTGTTTTTCTTTGTTCTTCGTTTTCTGCACGGTTTTAGTGCGGGATTTATGCCAACCGGAGCCACGGCATTGGTTACGGATGTTTTACCAGAAAAATCAAGGGGACAAGCAATGGGTATTTGGGGCACATTTATTTCGTTAGGTATTGGACTTGGTCAGGCTCTCGGTTCATGGATTTTTATGCAGTCTAATTATACAGTACTATTTGGTTTTTCTGGTTTTATTTGCCTCATTTCACTTGTCTTGGCAACATTTGTTAAGGAGACATTGAAGGAAAAACAACCGTTTAAATTAAGGGTGCTGCGCATTCAATGGAAGGACGTCGTTGAACCAACTGTATTTCCAGCCGCTGTTGTTATGTTCCTAACAGCTGCATCTTCTGGAATTATTTTCGTTATCACTCCAGACATATCCAATTTTCTAGGTATCAATAACAAAGGTTGGTTTTTTGGGGTTTATGTCATTTCGACAATTCTAATTCGCTTGTTTTCAGGTTCGCTTTCGGATAGAATTGGACGGAGAAAGACTCTTCTTATTGGAAATCTATTTTTAATAACCGCAATGCTGCTTATTGGTTTATCAACAAGCATAAACTCCTATACATTTGCGGCAATTATTTTCGGCTGTGCCACAGGAATCTCTAGCCCAACTTTGTTTGCTTGGACCGCAGATTTATCAGATGTAACGAGAAGAGGTGTCGGAGCAGGAACAATGTTTATTGCCTTAGAATGCGGTATTATGCTTGGCTCTCTAAGCACCTTGTTTCTGTATGATTCAACGCTAAATACAATTCTTAACTCATTTATTTTTGGTGCACTATTAGCCCTAACAGCATCAATCTATCTCATCTGGCACCTGTTGAACCGAAAATCCTTGTTTTGATAAGTATTTTTTAACTAAAAAATGACCCAAATAAATCAGCGGTGTTAATGAAATGGCTAGTACAATCTTCAACGAGTAATTTGTAAATGCCAGTGTGGCAAAATCAGAAAGAAGAATTTTACCTGGCAAAACAAAACCGATATATAGAACAATAAATGAGTCAATCAATTGTGAAATTAAGGTACTTCCCGTGCTTCTAAGCCAAATAAATCGATTTCCAGTGCGTTTCTTAATGGCATCAAAAATAAATGCATCCAATAATTGGGAAACCAAAAAAGCGGTGATACTTCCAACAATAACCATTTGAGCTTGTCCAAACACTTGGTTATACGCTTGATCTGATGCCAAATCCGAACCAGGTAAATTATAGGCAGGAATTCCGATGGTAATTCCGATAATCACAAAGCAATAAGCAATGAGTAAAGAAGTAATCCAAGAAACCCTTCTCACCGCTTTGGGGCCATAAAATTCATTTAGTAAATCAGTTAATAAAAATACAACCGGCCAAGGCAAGATTCCAACTATCGTAATAAAGGGACCAATTTTCCAATCTCCGACAGAAAAACTAAGCGGTATTTCAATTAATTTATTACTGATTAATTCAGCCGTTACAGCATTTGTGACAAACAAGCCAGAAAGAAAAACAAACAACCAAATTCGTCTTTCATTCCATTGATTTTTAAATAGTTGATTCATTTGTTGAAAAAAGCACTTTAATTAATTGGTCCGAAATCGCTAAAATTCACTACTTTCGGGGCAATGAAAAAGGAAATCAGCATTGATTATTCAAAACTAACTAAATTGTACTACTCTATTAGTGAAGTAGCGCAATTATTTGATGTAAATGCCTCTCTAATTCGTTTTTGGGAGAAAGAACTAGCTCTAGAACAACCCAAAAAAAATAAAAAAGGGAATCGTTTATTTACGCTTCGAGAAATACAAACCATTCAAAAAATTTATAACCTTGTTAAGGTTCAAGGATTTAAATTAGAAGCAGCCAAGAGTCAATTGAACACTCGAAAGAAAAAAGAGGTTTTCAAAGAAACATTATTCGACTTATCCACTGAGGATATAATTATTGATCGATTAGAAAAAATTAAGTCTAAGTTAATTCAACTTAAACATTCAAAAAACTAATCTAAATAACTAAGCTTCAACATATTTGAACCACCTAAATCTTCTAATGGAATAGAAGCAATATTAACAACTAGATCTCCCTCCTTCAAAAACCCTTCTTTTTTCAGTAAGTATTTTATATCAGCAATTGTGTGATCGGTACTAATTTGTTTATTGTAGTAAAATGCCTTTACTCCCCATATCAAACTTAATTGAGATAATATTTTAGGATTACTAGTAAATATAAATATAGGTGCTTTTGGTCGTTGAGAAGCTACTTTGTAGGCCGTATAGCCAGAAAAAGTCATTGTTAAAATAGCATTTGCTTCAACTCTTTGTGACAACCTACAAGCATTAAAACAAATAGAATCTGCAATAAAACGATCATGCACTTTACTTGGTAACTCCTCTTTGTTGTAAATACCTTCATGCTTTTCCATTTCCATAACAATATTACTCATTGTCTTAATCACTTCAACAGGATATTTCCCAACCGAAGTTTCCCCGGAAAGCATTACTGCATCTGCTCCGTCTAAAACAGCATTAGCAACATCATTTACCTCTGCTCGGGTTGGAGTAAGACTAGTTATCATACTTTCCATCATTTGTGTTGCCACAATAATAGGTTTAGCTTGGCGAATAGATTTTTGAATGAGCATTTTCTGAATGAGTGGAACCTGCTGATATGGAATTTCTACACCCAAATCACCTCGAGCAACCATTAAACCATCGCTTTCATTAATGATATCATCCATATCTGCAACTGCTTCCGGTTTTTCAATTTTCGCAATAACTTTTGCATTACTGCGCCTTTCTGAAATAATATGTTTTAACTCGATGATATCTCGAGCAGACCGAACAAAGGACAATCCGATCCAATCAACTTCATTTTCTATCGCAAATTCAAGATCCAATTTATCCTTCTCCGTAAGCGAAGGAAGCGAAATAGAAGTATTGGGGAAATTCACGCCTTTCTTGGAAGAAAGTATACCTCCATTGATTATTTTGGTTTTAATTTCTTTTTCACCATCGGTAGAAATAACTTCCAATACAATTTTTCCGTCGTCCAACAATATTCTTTCTCCTGCATTTACCTCTTTTGGAAGTTGGGTGTAATTGATCGAAAAACGAGTTGTATTTCCCTCAACTTTTTCAGTAACAATTCTAATTTCATTACCCGGAATTAGATTTACCCCATTGTTTTCCATTTCGTGCGTTCGAATTTTAGGCCCTTGTAAATCAGCTAATAAAGCAACATTTAATCCTAATTCATTATTTAATTCACGAACATGCTTAATCACGGTAGCATGATCTTCATATCCACCATGAGAAAAATTTAAGCGACAAACATTTAATCCATTCAAAATCATTTCTTTCAACACTTCTTTTGGCATGGAAGCAGGTCCAATAGTCGCAACGATTTTTGTTTTTTTATTAAGTGTAATTGGATTAATTACAAATTGTGATACTTCTTTATCCATGGTATTAATTAAATTCTAAATATTGAAATGATTTGTGTTTCTGATTATCAAAAGAAAAAACGGCTAAAATTGTTTCTATTCGGCGTAATTCGGAGATAAATTTCTCTACATCAATAGCGTGATTATTTGTCAAAAATAAAAAATAATCCATATTGGAAGCTTCTGGAACTAGATAATCAAGGCCATTTTTATTTTTCAATAAATAATAACCTACTCGATCTAATTCGTCCTGATACCCATAAACAGGAAAAGTAAGATCCATATTCTTTTTTTCGTTGTAAACAACCATTGGTTGATGGGCTTTCGTTAAATGCAGTCTTAAAGAAGCGTTTATCGACCAAACCAATCGATAATCTAATTGATGAGAAGAAATTCCAACAACATCAAAATCTAGATCTTCATCTAAATTAAGGAGGTATTTTTTCATTTTTGTCATAGACGTATGCAAAAATAACCTTTAGATGGGGACGATAAGAAAAAAAAATAAAATTCTATAAACAATCTTTTCTTAATCGAATAAAAATATAACTGTGGGGGATTTTGATAACTGAAAATAAAATCTTACTTTTGCACCTGCTATTCTGAAATACAGAATACTACATAATAATCATTTTAATAATATTAGCATGTATTTAACTCCAGAAGTTACTAAAACAATATTCGCTAAACATGGCGGATCTGAAGCTAACACAGGATCTACAGAAGGTCAAGTTGCATTGTATTCGTTCAGAATCAAACATTTAACTGAACATTTGAAGAAAAACAGAAAAGATTACGGAACTCAAAGAGCTGTTCAGCTTTTAGTTGGTAAACGTAGAAGTTTATTAGATTATTTAAAAAGAAAAGATATTGAAAAATATCGTGCTTTGATTAAAGAATTAGGATTACGTCGTTAATTCTTAGCACTATTTTATTGAAGAGGGGACATTCGGCAAAAGTCGTATGTCCTTTTTTTGTTTGAAAAGTTAGGAAATCACTTTTCGATTTCGTTAAGTGACATTGTTTGAAAAAGAAGTAAATAAGTAAATATGAATATAGGTTTAAAAAAATCGATCATTACCGGCGGCAAAGAAATTAGTGTCGAAACAGGTAAACTGGCTAAGCAAGCAGATGGATCGGTCGTAGTTCGAATGGGCGATACTATGTTACTTGCAACAATTGTAGCGGCAAAAGAAGCCAAAGAAGGGGTAGATTTTCTACCATTAACCGTTGATTACAAAGAAAAATATGCGGCGGCTGGTCGTTTCCCTGGTGGATTCTTCCGCAGAGAAGCTCGCCCATCTGAAAGTGAAATATTAATCATGCGATTAGTAGATAGAGCTCTAAGACCATTGTTTCCAGATGATTATCACGCTGAAGTTCAATTAATGATCCAATTGATATCTTATGATGGTATTCACCAACCTGATGCATTGTGCGGTTTAGCTGCCTCGGCTGCTATAGCTGTTTCTGATATTCCTTTTAATGGACCAATGTCTGAAGTACGTGTTGGTAGAATAAACGGCGAATATGTTATCAATCCAACTCTTTCACAAATGACTGAGTCAGATATAGATATTATGATTGCTGGAACCATGAAGGACATCAATATGTTAGAAGGTGAAATGCAAGAAATTTCTGAAGCTGAAGTTGTTGAAGTATTTAAATTAGCTCATGCAGCTATTCAGGAACAATGTCAGTTTCAATTAGACTTAGCTGCTGAAATTTCAACAGCAAACCCTAAAAGAGAATACAGCCACGAAAAACATAATGATGAAGTTAAGGAGAAAGTTTTCGAACTTGCTCTTGAAAAATGTAAGGACGTTGCTCGCATGGGCCTTGCGAACAAAGCAAAAAGAACTGAATTATTTGACGCTATAAAAAATGAAGTTAAAGCTGCATTTACTGAAGAGGAATTAACTGAAGTAAGTGGTTTTATTTCAACTTATTTTTCACAAGTTAAGAAAAAAGCGGTTCGTTGGGTTATGCTACATGATAGCAAACGATTAGACGGTAGAAACTTTGATGAAATTCGTCCTATTTGGAGTGAAATCGATTATTTACCAGGTGCTCACGGATCAGCTTTATTTACACGTGGTGAAACTCAATCGTTAACCACATTGACATTGGGTGGAAAAATGGATGAGCAATTAATTGATGGTGCAACATTCAGAGGCACTGAAAAATTCATGCTTCATTATAACTTCCCTCCTTTTTCAACGGGTGAAGCAAAACCAATTCGCGGAACTTCTCGAAGAGAAATTGGTCACGGAAATTTAGCTCTACGTGCATTGAAACCAGTTATTCCGCTTGATAATCCATACACCATTCGAATTGTTTCTGACATATTAGAATCAAATGGATCATCTTCAATGGCTACTGTATGTGCTGGAACACTTGCATTGATGGATGGAGGAGTTAAAATAACTGCCCCAGTTTCTGGTATTGCAATGGGCTTAGTTGCTGACGATGGTAAATTCGCTATTCTTTCTGATATACTTGGTGACGAAGATCATTTAGGTGATATGGATTTCAAAGTAACAGGTACTGAAAAAGGAATTACTGCTTGTCAAATGGATATCAAAGTAGATGGCTTACCTTATGAAGTATTAACGCAAGCTTTAATGCAAGCAAGAGCAGGACGTTTACACATACTAGAGAAAATCAAAGAAACGATAGCTGCACCAAAAGAAGATTACAAACCACATACTCCGCGCGTTGAACAAGTTATTGTTCCTAACGAAATGATTGGAGCAATTATAGGACCTGGTGGAAAAATCATTCAAGGATTACAGAAGGAAACAAAAACCACTATTACAATAGAAGAGCTTCCTAATGGAGAAGGTCAAGTTCAAATTCTTTCAAACAATGGAGATGATATGGCAGAAGCTATTAGTCGTATACGCGCGATTGCTTTTCCTGCTCAAATCGAAGAAGGAGAAGAATATGAAGGAAAAATTAAAGCTATCAAAGACTTCGGTTGTTTTGTAGAAATCATACCAGGAACTGATGGATTAATACATATTTCAGAATACAGCTGGGAACGAGTTCAAAACATGAATGATGTATGTAAAGAAGGGGATTTATTGAAGTTTAAAGTAGTTGGAAAAGATCCAAAAACAAAAAAATGGAAATTATCTCGAAAAGTTTTACTTCCAAAACCGGAAAGAACTGAAAATGAAACGAATGCTTAATAAAGCAAACTGACTAATAAAAAGCGATTCAGAAATGGATCGCTTTTTTTTTTGCAAGAATTTTGAATAAAAAGATACTATATGTTAAACGAATAAATATAAAACATGAAAAAATTAATTTTAAGTGGAATAATTTGCTGGTCCTATTTGGGGATAAATGCACAATTGAATCCCTCAATTACATCTTGGCTTCAAAACACAACTGGATTAATGGGAAGTCACTATGTTTCAGGAAATTCAACAATAATACCGGATAACGTCGAAGCAAATATACAAACCGTTCAATATTCTACGAATTGGGTATATATTAGTACAAACGGTATTCCAGCGTACCCGACAGGACCTTTCTCTGATGGAAATCCTTCATTGGCTACAGATCAAAATGCTATTTTTAAAATCTCATTGAATCCAGCTCAAAATACAGGAACGTTAACGGCCACAACGGGAGGAAATATTGGGATTTTTATTAACGGTGTTGCTTTGTTTGATTACCGCGATGGTGTAGCATGGAACACTTCAACAAATTCACTTTGCGGAGGTTTACCAGGCATGTCTCCTTGTCCAGGCGGTCCAGGATCATCATACTCTTGGAATCGTGATGCTATTCCAGCTGAAAAATTAGGTTTTGATTGCTCCAAAGGGCATCCAGCAATGGGAAATTATCACCACCATCAAAATCCAAGTGCATTTGATCTTGACCTTTCGGTGATATCAACAATATGTGATTTATATGCAGCAGATGGTTTGTATGCAATTGACTCGACTATACATTCACCACTAATTGGATTTGCCTATGATGGCTTTCCTATTTACGGAGCCTATGGTTATAAAAACACGGATGGAACTGGTGGAATTACTCGTATAAAATCTGGATTTCAATTAAGAAATATTACTGCAAGAACACTTTGGGCTGATGGAACTGATGTGGCTGACGGACCTGTGGTTAGCACTACCTACCCTCTTGGTTATTTTCGCGAAGACTATGAATTTGTTGCTCATGCAGGCCAAGAAGATTACTTAGATGCTCACAATGGCCGCTTTTGCATAACTCCCGAATATCCTAATGGAATTTATTGTTATTTTGCTACTGTGGATGAAAATTGGAATTCTGCCTACCCGTATGTTGTAGGGCCATACTTCTATGGTAATAAAACCGCTGCTAAGGTTACTTCGATAACTGAAACTGTTACAACTTACACATCCACCGCTTCCTTGGAAGAAGCTGACGTACAAGTGAATGTTTATCCAAATCCTACTAATGACTTATTAATCATTCAATTAAACGGATTAAATAAAACAAATTCTTTTATTGAATTAACCGATTTAAATGGGAGATTGATATCAAAACAAACTATTTTACAAGGAAGTACTATTGGATATTTAGATGTATCCACCGTATATCATGGAAATTATTTACTTAAAATTACCTCATCTAATCAAACGAAAGTTTTAGCAATTTCAATCGGTAACTAACCTAATTTAAATTTTTATAGATTCGACCGCTTCAATCCGAGGCGGTTTTTTTATTCTTCCTTACACAATCCTATTACCTCATGAAACGAATCATGAATAGCGATGAGTTTTTTCATAATTAACTCGTTTGTCACCTTCTTGTTTAAGGTAATAAATTCATCTAATTCTTTCGTTTGTTTTTCTAATTTCGTTAAAGACTTGATTAATTTTGGACGATCATTAAGATTTAACACCGGGATTTCGGAATTCTTCAATAAATAAGCTTTCACCATTAATTCTTGATGACGATCGATAATAGGTTTAAAATCTTTCTTTTCCGCCGCATGAAAGGAATTCGACATTACTTTATGAAATGTTTTTAATTCTGGCCAATTATCGGATTTAATACTGGCCAAGATTGGATCTTTTAAGGCTTCCTCATATTTTTGAGAAATCACATCCCAATCAAGAATACTCCAAATGGCATAGATATAATCATTTCGCTTGTTTTGATGTTTCAAATAATAAGCATGCTCCCACACGTCAATACCCAAAATAGGAATTCCTCTTTCCATTGTTAAATCCATGAGCGGATTGTCTTGATTTGTAGTAGACGTAACTTGTAATTTCCCTTCTTCATTCACGATTAACCATGCCCATCCTGAACCAAATCGAGACATACAAGCCTGATGCATTTTAGTTTTAAGTGAATCTAGTTTACCAAACGTTTCATCGATTGCTTTTTGTAATAATTCTGTTGGTTGCGATGATGTTTTAGGTGTTAAGATCTCCCAAAACAAGGTGTGGTTATAGTGCCCTCCTGCATTGTTTCTGATTGCATCAGAAGCATTAGAGATATTTAATAACACTTTTGAAAGTGGTTTATTTTCAAAAGGAGTTCCAGCTATTGCTTTATTTAAATTAGTAACATATCCTTGATGATGTTTCGTATGATGAATTTCCATTGTTTTCATATCAATAAATGGTTCATATTCGGCATAAGTAAATCTCAAGTTGGGCAAAGTGTGTTGTTGTGAAAACAAAATTATTTGCAGAAAGCAAAAAAGAATGGTGTTAAGATATTTCATATTTGTAGATTTTTACAAAGTTACAACATTAAAATCTCATCCAATAGGGCTATTTATTCATTTTATCCGAATCAATATTCATTTGACACAAAATAGTCGCAATTGAAAATTATATTTGATATTAGGAAATAAGAAGAGAGAGTAGGTTATCTTTAATTAATTCTGAACGTCTCTGCTACATAGTGCAGAATAGTTTATAGTTTGATAAGAGTTTAATAGTTTTAAGCGTTTAGAGTTATGATAACCTGCTTCTTTTAACACATGTTGCAGCATTTGTTAAAAGAAGATCTGCTACTTATTTCTTTAATTTAGGTTTTTGGTTTAAAAACGGTTGTCTAATTGGCAACCGTTTTTATTTGATACAATAACGGTCTACTCGGACTAGCATCATTTTCAATAGGTGCAACTTGTAAATCCAGCAAATATTCTCCATCTACGATCGAATCTTCCACAAATATCAGCTCAGTAATTGTCCTATTTAAATCTGGTAAGTCCGGCACATTCCAATACCGATGATGGAAAGCTAATTTACCTCCGTCTATTTCACGGTCCACAGAAGGTAGATCTGTTAAAAAATGAACAACGTTCAATTCGTTTAGCAAGTCTACAACCTCTTCTTCAAAATAGGGTGGATTCGTATCCGAATAATTCATTTGTTTTTTGGTTGCCGAATTTGGCATAACCCGAATAATCAAAGCCTGTACGTGTGATTTTGTTTTTATGAGCGCACTGATTTGGTGTTTCTTGATTACAAAATCAAATTCATTATAAGTCTCATTCCATATTTTCTCAGGTTCTATTGAAACCAATAAAGAAGGAAGAAAGAATTGCTTCATTAGTTGATTAATCGAATGGACTTTTTTAGTAATATGTCCGCAACATTCAGTATGTGTTCCGTGTCCATGTGGATTAAAAAAAATATTTCTAAAGTTCACGCCTCCACCCTCTTCAACTGAACCCAAAAACGCATCCGTTCGCACAGGCTCAATTGTTGGCTTATCCAAATACCACGCACGCACAGAATCTGAGTTGGGATTAACAGAAATCGAAATATCAAGTGGCTCATTTGTTTCGATAAAGCGTTGAGGAGAAAGAAATAATTTCATAATAACGAAAATAAGGAAAGTTATTCGAATAAGTTTCAAACAATGCTACTATCTTTCTGTTTAAACCCTAACTTTACAGCATGGGTATTGTAGACCAAATTATAAAACCTATTCAACAGGAAATGGTTGAATTTGAACACCGATTCAGAGAAAATATGCACTCAGAAGTTGCTATGCTGGATAAGGTTACCCATTACATTATCAAAAGAAAAGGGAAGCAAGTGCGTCCCATGTTTGTTTTTCTAACTGCTAAAATGCTTGGCGAAGTATCCAATAAAACGTACGACGCTGCAACTTTGGTTGAATTATTACATACCGCAACCCTTGTTCATGATGATGTTGTTGATGACGCAAACGAACGCAGGGGATACTTTTCAATCAATGCCTTATGGAAAAATAAAGTAGCAGTTCTTGTCGGTGACTACATGCTTTCCAAAATCTTACTTCTTTCAATTGAAAAACAAAATCCAGATTTACTTGAAGTTGTTGCCCGGTCTGTTAAAGAAATGAGTGAAGGGGAATTGCTTCAAATTGAAAAAGCGAGACTTTTAGATATAACTGAAGATATCTACTTTGATGTAATTAGGAAAAAAACTGCATCACTTATTGCAACTTGCTGCGAAAGTGGCGCGTTATCCGTTAATCAATTTGACAAACGAGAAACCATGCGTCAATTTGGAGAAAACATTGGTATTGCCTTTCAAATTAAGGATGATATTTTTGATTACGGAACACCTAATGACATTGGAAAACCCACAGGATTAGATATACGTGAAAGAAAATTGACTTTACCCATTATATACGCATTGAATAACTCCACTCCTGAAATAAAAAAAGAGTTGACTCAAATCATTAAAAATAAAAATGAAAATCCGAAAGCAGTCAAACGAGCTGTTGAAATTGTTATTGCTTGCGGGGGTATCGAATATGGGATTAAACGCATGAAAGAATTTGCAGAAAACGCTTTACATTTAATCGCTGAATTCCCCTCTAATGAGGCAAAAAAATCGTTAGAATTATTGGTTCACTACACCATGAACCGTGAGAAATAAATCATTGAACTGAACATCATGCATTATTTTCAATTAACAAATTTGCTTAACTTCGACTTTATTCCAAACATTCATAAAAAAATTAATAAGAACCTATGAAAAAGTACTTATTGCTGATTACTTTAATCACTCTAGTTATTGCCAGTTGCAATGATGAAAAACCAGTAAAAAACAATCCACTTATTGAAACCAAAGATGGTGTGGAAACAATTTGGTATCCTGGTAAAACACAAGTTAAATATCGCAGAGAATACGATAAAAACAAAAAAAGACACGGTAAGTGGTTGTTATATAACCCTGAAGGAAAAGTAATGTCTAGTTCATCTTATGACCACGGAAAAAAGACTGGTGTTTGGTTAGTAAGCTATCCGAATGGCCAACTACGTTATACTGGTGAGTACAGAAATGATTTTGAATTTGGAGTATGGGTTTTTTATTCTCTAACGGGGAAAAAAACATTGGAAATCACTTATGATGATAAAGGCAAAATACTAAAACAAGAACGATTTGAGAATTCCAATTCAAAAAAACCAGCGAATGATAGCATAAAGGATTCGAAAAAACCGACAACAAAATAATTCTTTTTTAGCTTGAGTAAAATAGCGCCGCATATCATCGATGAAATCATGCAAACATCTCGTATCGAGGATGTTATTGGCACTTTTGTAAACTTAAAACGAGCCGGTTCTAGTTTAAAAGGATTAAGTCCTTTTACAGATGAAAAAACTCCTTCTTTCGTTGTTTCACCTGCTAAACAAATTTTTAAATGTTTTTCCACCGGTAAAGGAGGGACTGTTGTCTCGTTTTTAATGGAGAAAGAACATTTTTCGTATCCAGAAGCACTTCGCTGGTTGGCAAACCGATATAATATCGAAATACCAGAGGATAAAGAAGCAACAGCAGAAGAATTGGCTTATTTGAATGAACGCGATAGTTTATACATAATAAATGATTTTGCTCGGAATTATTTTAAGGAAAACTTAACAAATACCGAAGAAGGAAAAGCAATTGGCCTCTCCTATTTTGAAGAGCGTGGATTTCGAAAAGATATTATTGAAAAGTTTCAATTAGGGTATTGTCTTAACAAAGGAGACGATTTCACCAAGGCCGCATTTGAAAAAGGATATAACTTAGAATATTTAGAAAAGGTTGGTTTAGTAAAAACAAAAGACGATCGACATTTTGATTTTTTTCGTGGTCGTGTGCTATTTCCAATCCACAGTGTTAGCGGTAGGGTACTTGGTTTCGGGGGAAGAACCTTAATAACCGATAAAAAAATTGCTAAGTATTTCAATTCTCCTGAAAGTGTAATTTACAATAAAAGTGAGATCTTATATGGTTTATACTTCGCCAAAGGAGATATAATCAAATATGACAACTGTTTTTTGTGTGAAGGATATACTGATGTTATTTCAATGCATCAGGCCGGAATAACTAATGTAGTTGCATCTTCAGGAACTTCACTAACCAAAGATCAAATTAAATTAATTCGTCGCTATACACCCAATATTACCATTTTATATGACGGCGATTCTGCTGGAATAAAAGCTTCATTTCGTGGGATAGATTTAATTCTTGAGGAAGGAATGAATGTAAAAGTAGTCCTCTTTCCTGATGGTGAAGACCCAGATTCATTTGCTAAAAAAAGTAGTTCCAATGAACTGGAACAATATCTGAAAGAAAATACTCAGGATTTCATTTCATTTAAGGCAGGAATCTTACTTGATGAATCAAGCAATGACCCGCTGAAAAAAGCCGAATTGATTCGCGATATCGTGAATTCCGTTTCGTTAATTCCAAATTCCATTACTCGATCAGTTTATGTTCAACAAATTGCGGTATTGTTTCATATTGATGAATCCGTAATTTCAAACGAATTGATGCGCCTGAGAAAAGGAATTTTGGCTAAACAATTTGACGCACCTGACCTGCTAGAAATCCCCATTGAGAAACAACCTTTAATAGCAGATTCCCCATTTAATAAATCGACGCAGAAAGATTTTCATCATGAATATGAAATCATCCGCTTGTTGCTGAAATATGGTACGTTTGAAATTAAAATCAATCAAAACGAGGAAACTATTTCCACGAGTGTTATTGAATTTATTTGTCAGGAAATTACTCGGGATGAATTAACATTTGAAGAACCGCTTCACTCCTCGATTTTTGCTTATTATTTAGATGGCTTGGCAGAGAATACTCTTTATACAGCCAGTTTTTTCAAACGCATGGAGGATCAATCCATTGTAGCGTTTGTATCAGATATTGAATCCAATGAATACGAATTGAGTAATCGATGGTTAACGAAATATAAAATCGAAACAAAAACAGAACTTGATCAATTATACGACACAGTAATTGAATCAATCTATCATTTCAAATCGAAAAAAATTGATTTTAAAATTCAAGAAATTCAAAATGAATTAGAATCAAATAATTCATTAAGTGACGAAGAAATGCTAATTTTACTTACAGAACACATGAAATACGAACGTGTTAAACGTGTTTTTGCCGATAAATTAGGAAGAATAATACTTAAATAATGTTTTCAACTACCATTTTCAGTTTAGGGCCATACCAAATTTGCTTGTGGAACATCATTTTACTTTCCTTTATTTTTTTAATCGCCATTATTTTACGTCGTGTTATTCATCGATTATTGAAACGATATTTGACAAATGCCAATATTCGAGTAGAAGGTAGAAGAGTAACCTGGTTAAAACTTCTGAGTCAAAGCGTTTATTTATTCGCATTATACATTGGTATTATTAGTTTAAAATTCAATAATCCAGGTGTTACTTTCTCAGATTTTTTGAATTATAATTTACTTTCATTTTCCAAATTCAAACTCAATTTCTATCACTGTGTATTGTTGTTTTCGGTATTTTTTGGAGCCAAAATGCTTGTCAATATTATTAAACTCTATATTTCCAGGAAGTTTCGAGAAAATGCTCAATACGACAAAGGCTCAGAGTATGTTTATTTTCAAATTGCCAAATACGTAATTTATGTTTTTAGTATACTTATTAGTTTTCAAGTACTAAACATAGATCTCACTTTATTGCTCACTGGTTCTGCTGCACTTCTTGTTGGACTTGGGCTTGGGCTTCAGGATGTTTTCAAGGATATGATTGCAGGAATTGTACTGCTTTTTGAAGGAAATGTTCGCGTTGGTGACATTGTTGAAATCAATAGCAACGGAAAATCTTCAGGAATCATTGCTAAGATTATTAAAATCAATGTAAGAACCACGCAAATTGAAACGAGAGAAGGAAATGTATTGATTATTCCAAATACACGATTAACTCAAGATAATGTTGAAAATTGGAGTCATGGTTCTGAGTTGTCTCGTTTTTCTATTAATGTGAATATTTCATATGGAAGTAATACAGAATTAGTTTCACGCCTTTTGAAACAAGCTGCATTAGCTCATCCAAAAGTGAAAAAAAACCAACCTGTGTTTGTTCGTTTAGCCGGGTTTGGTGACAATGGTTTAGAAATGGAGTTGATTTTCTGGGCCGATCAAAGTTGGGATATCAATAATTACAAATCAGAAATACGGTTGGAAATTGATCGATTGTTTAGAGAATATAAAATCATTATTCCATACCCGCAGCGCGTAGTTCATCACAATGGACAAAATACTGATTTTATTCCTCCTGGGTTATGATACACATTGCACCATTCAAAGCTATTCGACCTGTTCGGGATAAAGTTCACTTGGTGGCTACACGACCTTATTATACCTATAAAAAAAACGTATTAAAGGCTAAATTAGAAGAGAACCCATTTACATTTCTCCGGATAATTAACCCTGAGTTTAATTCGGAACGGAAAACAAAACCGAATTCGCACGAACGATTTTTGCATGTTCAAGATAAATATGTTGAGTTTTTAAATAATCGAATCTTATTTCAAGAGGAGAACGAGGCACTTTATATTTATCAGCAGACAAAAAATGGGCATCAATTTACGGGAGTTATTGCTGGAGCGAGCATTGACGATTACGAATCCGGCAAAATAAAAAAGCATGAAGCTACATTAACATCGAGAGAGGCTATGTTTGTAGATTATTTGGATATTGTTGGTTATAACGCAGAACCAGTGTTATTAGCTCATCCTGCACACGATAAATTGGAGATAACTCTTCTGCGATTGATGCAAGTCCGTCCCGAATATGAATTCACCACTACAGATGAAGTAAAGCATGAATTATGGATACTTTCAACAGCTGAAACAACTGAAATTCAAGGCTATTTTTCCGAGATGGATGCATTATATATTGCTGATGGACATCATCGCTCAGCCTCCTCTGCAGGATTGCGAAATCAAAGACAGCTGAAAAAGAAAAATGGTTTTAAAAATGAAGATTATTTTTTGGCGTTTTTAATGGATGAACGAAAAATGGAAATCCTGGAATTCAATCGCTTGGTAAAAACCATGAATAATCTTTCCAAAGAAGCATTTTTAAATTCGATAGAAAAAATTGGGTCATTGACCTCGTTAAATCATGCACAAAAACCCTTACACGAGCACCAAATTACTTTTTATATAGATTCTAACTGGTACGCATTAAATATTGACAAAGCACTTATTCCTTCAACAAATCCAGTAAAGTGCTTGGACACAGATTTATTAACGGAATTGATTTTACGTCCAATTTTAGGGATTCAGGACTTAAAAACGGACCCAAATATTAGTTTTGTAAGTGGTGCAGAATCAATAGAGAGTATTGTTTCAACCGTTGATTCCGATAAATTTAAAATTGCGTTCATCCTCTATCCTATTTCTATTGAACAAGTAAAAGCAGTGGCAGATGCAAATGGCATTATGCCGCCAAAATCGACTTGGGTAGAACCCAAACTACGTAGTGGTTTGACGATATATAATATCAATGAATAATTTTTTAGCTGATAATCTCACTGAGATACTGAAATCAATTCCGAAACACGTGACGCTTGTTGCTGTTTCGAAGACTAAGCCAATTGAGAATATTCAGAATTTGTATGATGTTGGACAACGTATTTTCGGCGAAAATCGGGTTCAAGAACTGGAGGAAAAACACCAAGCCTTACCGAAAGATATTCAGTGGCATTTGATTGGTCATTTGCAGCGAAACAAAGTAAAATACATCGCTCCTTTTGTTGCACTGATTCATTCAATTGATAGTGAACGACTACTTGACGAAGTAAACATTCAGGCAAAGAAAAACAACCGAAAAATCAAAGTATTACTTCAGTTTTACATAGCTCAAGAGGAAACTAAATTCGGTTTTGATGTAGAAGAAATAAATGAATTATTTACAAGGAGCTCACCAGAAACGTTTGATTCAATTGAATTTTGTGGCGTTATGGGAATGGCTAGTTTTTCGGATGATGAAAATCAAGTTCGAAGAGAATTCAACAATTTAAAAGTGATTTTTGATCAATTAAAATCATCCTATTTCTCTAATTCATCCTCTTTTTCCGAAATTTCTATGGGAATGAGTGGTGATTATCAATTAGCCATTGAAGAAGGTAGCACCATGGTTCGCGTGGGAAGTTCTTTGTTTGGAAAAAGGTAATATTACACCTTTTAAATTCTCAATTATCCAACCAAACCAAATTACCTTCAATCTTATCAACGTAGGTTAAATCAATCTTGTAAAGAATAACAAAGAACACTTTTTTTTTTAATTGATAATCAATGTATTATGTTTTTAATCATCTAATAATACAAGTAATCGCATCTATAATCGTCTAAGTTAAGCGTAAGCAACTATGCTTATTGTAAAAAACAATATATGTATCGATTGATTTTTCTGTCTTTGATTTTTCCAACCTTTTTTTTCGCTCAAAACAATTTTCAAACCATTCGCGGAAACATTCTTGATAAACATGCTCAAACGCCTATTACAGGTGCTTCTGTTCAAATTATTTCGATCCAAAAAGGAACAACAGCAGATTCAGATGGAAACTATGAGTTGACAAATATCCCGCCTGATCGCTATGAATTAAAAGTGGCATACGTGGGTTATAAAACAATCATCGTCCCGAATGTTATCGTTACATCTGGAAAAGAGGTTATACTAGATTTTACGATGGAAGAAGAGCTAACTCAGATTGGAGAGGTTACCATCGAAGGGAAGAATAAAGGAGAGACCTCGAATAAATTAGCTAGTATAAGTGCGCGAGCTTTTTCTATGGAAGAGGTAAATCGATATGCAGGAGGGAGAAATGATCCAGCACGATTGGCTGCTAATTTTGCCGGAGTGAGTGCACCAGATGACAGTAGAAATGATATCGTAATACGTGGTAATTCTCCCGTTGGTGTTTTATGGCGAATCGATGGAATGAACGTAACGAACCCCAATCATTTTGCTTCGGTTGGAACAACCGGTGGAGCCATGAGCGCATTGAATACAAACCTCCTAAAAAACTCTGATTTCTTCACTTCCGCTTTTCCTGCTGAATTCGGAAATTCAACGTCAGGTGTTTTTGATCTTGGATTTAGAAATGGAAATACAAAGAAAAGGGAAACAACCCTTCAAGCTGGGGTGATAACAGGATTAGAATTAACCACTGAAGGGCCTTTCAGTAAAAAAAGTGACGCTTCTTATTTAATCGGATATCGATACTCATTGGCAGGAATTGCTCAAGCTGCTGGGGTAAATATTGGCACCACTGCTACCCCATCTTATCAAGATTTCTCATTTAAATTCTCCAGTGGAAATACTAAATTGGGTAAATTTTCCTTGTTTGGAATTTTAGCTTCCAGTACCATAAACATAGGGGGTGGGCCAACTAACTCATTATATGGAAATCAAGTTGATTTTTCAAGCAAAATTGGAATCAGTGGTTTGAATCATCACAAACAAATCAACTCCAAATCTTTTATCTCTTCCACTTTAGGAATAAACTACTCAAGTAATGATCAAACTTCCTACGATGTTGACCATATGACGGATAGTAGTTTTATAAGAGAAACCAATAATGTTGCTAAAACCAGCTATTTTATTTCAAGTAATTACAATTACAAAATCAATTCAAGACTTTTTGTGAAAGTTGGGGTAATTGATGAGATTATTGGATTAGACTTAAATTTTCAAACAAAAAACCACATTTTTGAACCAATCAAACAAATTTGGGATTATCAAGGGTATACTAACCTAGCTCAGGCTTATGCGCATGTAAAATATTCCATTTCATCTAAATTAATAGTGAATACAGGAATTCATTCGCAATTTTTATCGCTGAATAATTCTTCATCTGTGGAACCAAGATTGGGTTTAATTTATAATGTAACAAACAAAAGCAGTTTGAATTTCGGCTATGGTTTGCACGCTCAAATGCAACCAATCAATGTGTATTTTTTACAAACCGAAGATGTTAACGGGAATATCTTTTACAACAACAAGAACTTAGATTTCACTAAAAGTCACCACCTCGTTTTAGGATACAATATTCAACCAGTTAAAGATTGGCGAATTAAATCTGAGGTGTATTATCAATCCATTTACAATGTTCCAGTGAATTCATTTTCAAGCAATTATTCCATGTTAAATACCGGCGCAACATTTAGAACTGATTTAACCGATAGTTTGATAAACAAAGGCACGGGAACCAACTATGGAATAGAACTAACCGTTGAGAAATTCTTTAATCACGGGTATTACGGTTTATTTACCTCTTCCATTTACAATTCCACTTATAAAGGAAGCGATGGAGTTGAACGAAATACGGCTTTCAATGGAAAATATGTAATTAACCTCTTGGCGGGAAAAGAATGGAAATTGGGAGCTGAAAAACGAAATCGATTTTCCATTGATATGAAATTCACGAACGCGGGTGGAAGAGCTTACACCCCAACAGATTTGAACATGTCAATTATTGTTGGGCATGAGGTTTTATCAACAGATGTTTACTCTAGTTTTTACAACCAATATTATCGCTTAGATTTCAAAGCAGGATTTACTCTAAATAGTAGCAAACGAAAAATAGCACAAACATTCTTTTTAGATCTTCAAAATATAACCAACCATAAGAATGTGTTTTCGCAAAGCTATGATAACCAATCACAGAGCATTAGAACGACCAACCAACTCGGTTTTTTCCCTAATCTAGTATATAAAATTCAGTTTTAAAGATTTCCATTCCAAATCTCCAAACTTTTCAATGCTTGTTCTTTCAGCATCGATTCGCCATTGAGAATTGTGGCGCCATTTTCTTGTGCTTTCAGTAAAAATTGAGATTTAGGAGGATTGTAAACCAAATCAACGATTAAATGATTTTCGGATAATTGCACCCAAGGAATGGGTAGTTCGTCTTTAACATTGGGATATGTACCAATGGGCGTGCAATTTACCCAGAGTTTGCATCCCTGAAGCATGTGTTCATTTAAGTCATCGTACGAAAAAATAGAAGCTCCTTTTTTGGAAGAGGAAATAAAATATACCTGAACTCCCAAATTTGTTAAGACATGAGCTACCGCCTTGGATGCTCCTCCTGTTCCAAAAATCAAAGCTCGTTCATGTAAATTCGTAAAAAAAGGCTTTATCGATTGAGCAAAACCAAACGCATCGGTATTGTGACCAATGCATTTCCCATCTACAAACTGAATGGTATTTACGGCTCCAATAATCCTTGCTTCCTCAGTCACCTCATCTAAATAAGGAATAATGGATTCTTTATAAGGAAATGTAACGTTTAATCCAGCCAAGTCAGATTGAAGGATTTTTTGAACCTCCTCAATTTCGCTTATTTCAAAATTTGAATAATCGGCGTCAATCTGATGTTCTAAAAAATAATTCGTGAAAAATCCTTTTGAAAAAGAATGAGAAAGTGATTTACCCAGTAGGCCGTAATGTTTCATAACAAAATCTATTTACCAACAGCCTTAATCGTATTCTTTAACCTCTCCGCTTTTTGTTTCAATTCAGAAATTGTGGGTGCTGTAATCGTGAAATGTCCCATTTTTCGGAATTCTTTCACTTTTTCCTTGCCATAAATATGCACGTAAATTCCCGGTTCTGCTAATAAGACCTCCAGACCTTGATAATAAGCTGTTCCATTAGAATTGGGCTCTCCCAAGATATTAATCATGGCTCCGGGTTGTATCAAATCAGTTGCACCAAGAGGCAAATTCAAGATACTTCTGAGGTGTTGTTCAAACTGCGAAGTCACATTACATTCAATCGTATGATGTCCGCTGTTATGTGGTCGAGGAGCAATTTCATTCACCAATAATTTACCCTCTTTCGTTAAGAAAAATTCAACCGCCAATATCCCAACCATATCCAATTTCTGAATGATGTCAACCGCCATGCGTTGAGCCTCTTTCTCCATATCAGCCGAAATTTCAGCTGGAGAAAATAAAAACTCAACCAAATTAGCCTGCGGATTAAATTCACATTCTACGGTTGGATAGGAAATTACTTCCCCATTTTTGTTACGCGCCACAATAACCGCCAATTCTTTTTCAAAATCAACAAATTTTTCTAATACCGTGGGTGCATCGAAGGATTTATTAAAATCTGATGAAGATTGCATGATTTGAACTCCTTTTCCGTCATATCCACCGGTTCTTAGCTTTTGTGCAAAGGGAAGAAAATCAGTATGTTGATTAATTTCACCGGATTCAATTAAACGAAAATCAGCTGTTGGAATTCCGTTATCCTTGTAGAATTGCTTCTGAATTCCTTTATCTCGTATGATACGTAAAACGCGTGGTTGAGGAAAGACAGACACTCCTCCCCTTTCCAATTCCTCTAAGGCTTCTATGTTTACATTCTCAATTTCTACGGTAATGAGGTCTTTATCTTTTCCAAAATGAAGTACCGTTTCATAATCTGTTATTGAGCCACATACAAATTCATGCGAAATCTTGCTACACGGCGCCTCCGGATCTGAATCTAAAGTAAATACATGAACATTCCAATTGATTGCCTCTTGAATAATCATTCGACCCAATTGTCCCGCTCCGAGAATCCCTAATTTAAAATCTTTTCCGTACCACGTCTTCATACATTAATATGCTTTTGCAAAAATTACCCGACCCGTTGATGGATTTCCAGTAACCATACATTTTCCTTCTTCCAAAACTTGATCCAAGGCAATGCATCGAATGGTAGCTTGTGTCTCTTCTTTTACTTTCGATTCTGTTTCAGCAGTACCGTCCCAATGTGCCAATATGAATCCACCTTTTTCGATTTCAACCTTAAATTCTTCGTACGTTTCCACGGTGCGCGTATTTGCCTCACGATGTGCTAATGCTTTGTTAAACAATGATGTTTGAATATCATGCAACAAGTTTTCAATAAACTCCTCAATTCCCTCCATGGATACCACCGTTTTTTCTTTGGTATCACGTCGAGCTACTTCAACAACATTATTTGCCATATCTCTTGGTCCTAATGCCAAACGAACCGGAACACCTTTTACTTCATATTCCGCAAATTTCCATCCCGGTCTACGGTTATCGTCGTCGTCAATTTTGAAGGAAATTCCTTTTGTTTTTAACAATACCGCCCATTCTTCAAATTTGGCAACAATAGACGCTTTTTCTTCATCTGAACGATATATTGGAATTGCTACCACTTGTAGCGGTGCTAATTTGGGCGGAACAACTAATCCTTCGTCATCCGAATGAGTCATAATCAAGGCTCCCATCAATCGTGTTGAAACACCCCAAGAAGTTGCCCAAACAAAATCCAATTTACCTTCTTTATCGGCAAATTTTACCTCAAATGCTTTTGCAAAATTCTGACCCAGAAAATGAGAAGTTCCTGCCTGAAGTGCTTTACCATCCTGCATCATTGCCTCAATACACAACGTGTCTTCTGCACCGGCAAAACGTTCGGAAGCTGTTTTTCTACCTTTAATTACCGGCATTGCCATATATTGTTTAGCAAATTCGGCATACACATCCAGCATCAACTCAGCCTCTTTAATTGCCTCATCTTTTGTTGCATGGGCAGTGTGCCCTTCTTGCCAAAGAAATTCAGTTGTTCGTAAAAACAAACGTGTACGCATTTCCCAACGAACGACATTCGCCCACTGATTTATTAGAATAGGTAAATCTCGATATGATTGAATCCAATTTTTATAGGAATTCCAGATGATTGTTTCAGAAGTTGGTCGAACAATTAATTCTTCCTCCAATTTTGCCTCCGGATCAACAATTACGCCACTTCCATCCTCTGCGTTTTTCAACCGATAATGCGTAACAACAGCACATTCCTTGGCAAAACCATCCACGTGCGAAGCTTCCTTACTCAAGTACGATTTTGGAATAAAAAGTGGGAAATACGCATTTGAATGACCCGTTTCTTTAAAACGACGATCTAACACATCGCGCATATTTTCCCAGATCGCATATCCATAGGGTTTGATTACCATACAGCCGCGAACATCCGAATGCTCAGCTAAATCAGCCCTATAAACTAAATCATTGTACCACTTGGAATAATCTTCTGCGCGTGTTGTTTTCTGTTGAGACATATTTTTTCAAATTTGTCTGCAAAGGTAGTTATTGATAATGGAAAAATACGAAAACGAACCGGTTGAAAGGCATCTTTTATGAAATCTGTGTCTTAACACCCGCCTCCAAGTGCTGCATAGATGTATTCCACTTTACCGTTGTGTTCCACGCGCAATACTCCTTTCGATTCACTGGATTCTAAACCGTGGTCAGTTGTTGCCCCAAAAAATTCAATTTTCAATTGAGGATGCTCCCATTTGTAGTAATTATCATTGAAATCTGTCACACTTAATGTATATTCAACTCCTTTCATTTTTACTTTAAATTTTGAGTCAGTTGACTCAGGATTGAAATTTTCAAGACCAAGCAATCCATAGGCACTATATACCCCCCAATAACATCCATCCGTTTGTTCTTGCCATGACATAGCATCAAGAATAGTAGACTTAAACATTTTAGTTTCGACAAAGGCAGCATTCACCCAGCCAGTTACATCAACCTCTTCAGTAGTTTCGCTTAAATCAAAAGCAGTAGTTGAGTGGCGCACTTTAATCCATCCTTCTGCCCAATCATTGGCATACAACAATTCTGTTTCATTGGGTAAAGAAAATAACACATTACTGGATGTGGTTGGTTCTGAACGCAGGTTCAATCCACTATTGCTCGTTTTAACTTTGATTTGTGCAAAAGAGCTTGAAACAAAAAGAAATGCAAAAAACAGGTTAAAGAAGGTTTTCATTTTTTAAAATTTATTTTGTTAAAATTACAAATTAATACATTTACTTTGTTTTGTCAAATTTCAAAATTGAAGTTCTCATGTCCGAAACAAATGAATCGCAAACGAATAATCCTCTTCACGGTATCACATTGGAACGAATGGTGAAGGAGCTGCAGTATAAATTTGGTTGGGACGGTTTGGGGTATCACATACGAATCAATTGTTTTTTGAAAGATCCTAGTTTGAAATCGAGTTTAAAATTCTTACGCAAAACACCTTGGGCACGAGAAAAGGTAGAGAAACTATATTTAGATAGGATAATCAGTGAAAACGACTATATTTCGAACAATAAAGAAACTGAATAAACAATTTCATTGAATTCCTTGTTCAATAAGCATGTATAAAAAATCTATTTTTTGGCATCGGAGAGACATTCGGATCGAAGATAACGCAGGACTATTCAAAGCATTAAATCAAAGTGAAGAAGTTCAAGCCATTTTTATTTTCGATCGTGAAATCCTTAATCTGCTTCCGAAAAATGATCAGCGTGTATTGTTTATCCACCAAGAAATTGAAAAGTTAAAGAAAGTTTATAATGACCTTGGAAGTGATTTAGTAGTTTATTTTGGAAATCCAATTGAATTGATTCCGGAAATTGCCCTTGAACATGAAGCACAAGCTGTTTTCACAAATCGTGATTACGAACCATATGCTACACAACGAGATCAATTATTATTCGAAAAATTAGAGAAAGAAGGCATAAAATTTATTGGAACGAAGGATCACGTCATTTTTGAAAAAGCAGAAATCACAAAAGACGACGGCAAACCCTACACGATTTTCACTCCTTATTCAAAAAAATGGAAAGCAACATTAACTGACATTCAATTGGAATCACATCCAATGGAGAATCTTCTTTTTAAATTGATTCAAACTGAGGAAAAAAGTAACTTATTAACACTTGAATCTATAGGTTTTGACAGCACTCAAATAGTAGAATTCCCATCCAAAAAACGAAATAAAGACATCATTTGTTCGTACACTGAAAATCGTAATTTCCCAGCATTAAACGGTACATCTAAAATAAGTTTACACCTACGTTTTGGAACCATTTCTATTCGTGAGTTAGCGCGTGAAGCTCTTTCATTAAACGAAACGTTTTTAAACGAACTTATCTGGCGGGATTTTTATCAAATGATTATCCATTGGTTTCCTCATTCGACCAAGAACTCCTTCAAAACTCAATACGATTGCATACAGTGGGAACATAACGAAGTACATTTCAAGGCCTGGTGCGAAGGAAAAACCGGTTATCCGATTGTGGACGCAGGCATGCGCGAATTGAATGCCACGGGTTTCATGCACAATCGAGTGCGAATGATCGTTGCCAGTTTTCTAACCAAACATTTACTGCTTGATTGGCGCTGGGGAGAAGGTTATTTTGCTGAAAAATTATTGGATTTTGAATTAGCTAGCAACTCCGGTGGATGGCAATGGGCAGCAGGTTGCGGTTGCGATGCAGCGCCTTATTTTCGTGTATTTAACCCGACGACGCAACAAGAAAAATTCGATAAACAATTTGAATACGTCAAAAAATGGGTACCCGAGTTCGGAACAAGCAATTACCCCTCCCCCATCATCGACCACAAATTTGCGCGAGAACGCGTATTGGCAAGATTCAAAGAAGCATTGTATGGAAAAAACGGTGTAATTGACCACCTAGAAACGGACGATACTGACCAGTCATTTTCATTTGCCTAAAAGAACGATTTAAGAGGTTATCTTAATGATCAAAAATAGTGTTTTTTTTTGGTTTAAAATTGGGTTTATAATTTTGGTTTTTTCTTTCTCATGGATTCACCTTGAAGCTCAAATCGATGCGCATGATGAACGAGTCTGTCCATGGCTGCATCAGCGATGGTTTTATCTCCAATGATATCATACCATTGACTTACGGGAAGTTGTGAGGTGATGATTATGGAGTTCTTTCCGTGTCTGTCTTCGATGATTTCCAAAAAAGCCATTCTGTTTTGATTATCCATGGGTTGAAGCCCAAAGTCATCCAAGATAATGAATTGTTGTCTTTCGATTTTAGCGATTTCTTTGAGGTAAGTACCATCAGACTTGGCGATTTTGAGTTTTGCTAATAAGCGTGATGTATTGTAATACTTAACACGATAGCCATCTATACAAGCTTGATGGCCAAGGGCTGTAGCCAAATAACTCTTTCCTACACCAGTACTTCCGGTGATTAAAACATCTTGACCTTGATGGATATAATCGCCTTGTGCGATTCTCAAAAGCTTGTTTCGATCCAGGTTTCTTTCATCGTTAAAATCAATCTGTTCAAGGGATGCTTTATACCTAAAGGCTGCATTTTGAATATTGCGTTGGATCTTTCTGTTTTGCCGATCATCCCATTCGGTTTGTATCAACTGCGCGACAAATTGATCAAGGGTATAATGATCTGTTCGCCCGGTTTCTATGGCTGTTTTAAATGCGTGATGCATTCCGTGAAGTGCCATAAGCTTCATTTTAGATAACGTTGTTTGATTCATATGATTTGTTTTTAGTGATTACTGGTAATAATTATTTCCTCTGATATTGGTGTGTTTAGGAAGCGTTCTATTCTTCTCATCAGCATCTTCGGATAGTTGGTCAAGATTTCTAATTAAGATGCTTTCGACCATTTTGTAATTGTAACTCTGTAAGTTCAAAGCCATCGAACAAGCTTTAATTAGTCGTTCTTTTCCATATTTTTTAGCCAAAGACAAAACACCCATACAACTCTTGTAGGATTGCTCCACATGTTGCTTTTTTTCAAGTATTTGAACGATTAAGTCTTTCACATCTTCATCAATGGATTTTGCCCATGAGATAAAACGTTCTGGATTCCATTCGGTGACGAACTGATGGGTTGTTGCTAGATGTTCCTTGATTGTGCTATAGTTGTAAGGGCTTTTAAGCCTTGGATGAACCGCAATACGATTATATCCAAAGTATATTTCAACGGTTTTTTCAGTGTAAGATAGTTTTACTTTCTTTCGTATGTGGATATACGGAACACTGTAATAATGGCGGTCTTCAGCGAGTAAGACATGACCGTTATTCATTACCGTAACCATTGCTTGCTTTCTTATTTCAAAACGCTGTTGGGGCAATGGATTTAATGTGTGTTGTTCGAGCTCTTCAAAGAGTTGTTTTCTACTGTAGGGCTTGGAAGTGAAGTTCGATGTATTATAATTCCCCCCATTTTTAAGACAGCTAGTTAAAGTGTAATTTTAACAGTTGTAATATGAAAAAAGAAAGACGCAAATTTAGTACTGCCTTTAAAGCGAAAGTGGCAATTGAAGCAATCAAGGAAAAAGAAACGCTTCAACAATTGGCTTCAAAGTTTGAAGTTCATCCAAATCAGATAACTCTATGGAAAAAGGAGTTTTTAGAGGGTGCAGAACAAATTTTCAGTAAGAATAAAGCTGAAGAGAAGGTCAATAACGAACAAGAAAAGGAAGATCTTTACAATAAGATCGGCCATATGCAGGTCCAAATCGATTTTTTAAAAAAAGTCTTGGGGAAATGAGTTTGGATAAAAAACGGCATTTGGTTCATAGAGAAAACAGTCCGTTAAGTATTGTCAAGCAGTGCGAGCTGTTAGAAATTCATCGTTCTGGAATTTATTTTAAACCAAAGTCAGAGAGTTTGTTGAACCTCCGTTTGATGCGATTGATAGATGAAAAGTTCATTGATTGTCCATTTTATGGAGTTCCACGGATGACCACCTGGCTCAACCAAGATATGGGATATGTTGTTAATCATAAACGCATAGAACGACTTTACAAAGTCATGGGTCTTCAAACCATTTTCCCTAAAAAGAACCTAAGTAAACGGAATCAGAAACACAAAATCTATCCTTATTTACTCAAAAACCTGATAATCGACCTACCAAATCAAGTTTGGCAAACAGACATAACGTACATCCCACTTGAGCGAGGATTTATGTATATGGTAGCAATTATTGATGTATACAGTAGAAAAGTGCTGAACTGGAGCATTTCAAACACAATGAACGTAGAATGGTGTCTTCAAGTTTATGAGGATGCCATTAAGCAGTTTGGCTGTCCAGAAATACTAAACACAGACCAGGGAAGTCAATTTACCAGCCCAATTTTCACAAAAGCATCAATAGATCGAGAAATCAAAATCTCTATGGATGGAAAAGGAAGGGCATTGGATAATATTTTTATCGAGCGGTTTTGGAGAGCATTAAAGTATGAACATATCTATTTAAATCCTGCAAATGGAGGACTTGAACTATATGAAGGAGTTAGAAAATATATTGGGTTTTATAATACTGAAAGACGGCATACAAGCATAAACAATAACACCCCAGAAAAATATTTTAATCCAAGTAATCTGATTATTAAAAATAAACCTAAATTTGAATTATCCCTGTCCTAAATAATGGGGGAATTATAGAACATCCATAGTTTTTTTTAGATTGTTTTCACTTTCACAATCACTATACTGGTTTTCTAGTGATTCCATATCCCAAGTCGGACTAAAACCTATTTTATCAAAACATGGAGAGTTTGCAAATCTTTCATAATTGTATGCTTCAGCATCATATGTTTGGATTTTTGCATATTCATTGTTATCTTGGTTAGAACGCATTGCATCACGCGCTTGTTCTTCCATATTTTGACTAATTTGCTCATATCTTTCTCTTTTAGAAGGATTGGTGGCATTTATATTATTTTGATTATTAGATGTAGTGTTTTGATTTTTATAATCTGGAAAATTGATTTCTGGGTCTTCTAATTTATCACCTTCAAAAGCTTCAAAACTTTTAGATTCTAATCTAGGTTGGTTTATTTTTCCATATTCTGGACCTAATGGGTCTAGTGGGTCAAACCCATTATTCTGCGTCAAAGCAGTATTAAAAGCAAATATTATAATAAAAAAGCTAAAGAAGGTTATCCAAAATTTACTTGCTTTCATTTGTAACTAATTTAATAATAATAAAAATTACAATTGGAGATATTCCGTATACTAGGAACTCAGATATATCATAAGAGTAAGTCAATTTATTTTCTGTGAATGGATAGAAAACATCTTTTGAATAGTACATGTGTTTAGCCATCACAAGACAAATAAAATTAACAAACAACCAGAATATTAAAATTCCAATTACTACGCCATTTTCTTTTATTATTTTATTCATATAATTAAATTATTGTTCATCAACCTGATATGTTTCAGTCAGTGCTTTGAGAATAATTTCATCTGCTGATTGCATGTAGTAGTTTAAGTTTTCAAAAAACTTAATGTCTGCCTTGGTTATTTTCCCTGATGTTTTGGTTTGCTCATACAGCTCACCTATATTATATATATCAAATCCGGGTTTCATACCTTGCATCCAATTAATTTTATATTGTAAACCTTTAAAAACAAGTTTATATTCATTTTTTGACAAAAAGATAATCTCAATTTGCGCATTGATTGCACTTCCCATTGTTTTTTTTCTTAATAATTCAATTATTGCTGGTCTCCAAAAAATATCTCCTGACTTAATTAAGCCAAAACCAGAAGTTAAATTTATAGTATCATTACATTTAAGAGTGTTAGCATTAAATACACTAATCATTAGATTTGATTGTTTAAATATACCACTGTTTTTAAGTGTAAACTGATAAGCATAATCTGAAGTTTTTTGATATATTGTATATCCACTCATATACTTACTCAAGCAATGTTTAGTATTATCCAGTTTATGCTCAAACACATAATATGCCTTTCCGTTTTTTAGTGGAATTTCTGGTAATTCTTGTGCTGTAAGTAAAGTTGAAATTGAAAAAAGAAAAATTGAAAAAAATGTGTTTTTCATTATTATATTAAGATTTATAATTTTGTGAGATTTGTAAAAGTAATCATCATCAACTTTAACTATATATTAAGACAATCATACATTATGACTTGAGTTAATAATTTATGCAACTATCACACTAAATATTTATATTTACACATCAAATTAATAATGCAATGGATAACATAAATATTGGTCACAAAATAAAAAAGCTGAGAGAGCTTAAAAATTTAACCCAAGAACACATGGCTAAATCCATTGGTATTTCTCAGGGAGCATACAGCCGTATGGAACTTGGTGAGACTGAAATTACCTATACCAAGTTGGAGAAAATCTCTGAAGAACTTGGCATGAAACCAGAAGAGGTTATTGCCTTTAATGAGAGCTTAGTATTTAATGTGATGAACAACCAAACAGGAAATGGTTTAGTAATTAACAACAACCAAATTACAGAAGAAGATAAAAACTTATATCAACAACAAATAGCAATATTAAAAGATGAAAACTCTTACCTGAAAAAAGTAATTGATGGTTTACTCAAGAAGCAACTGTCCTAATGATCATGTTATTCATGTTATCAACTACCTCTAAATCAAACTGCTCTAAATAAATTCCAGTAACACTATTTCCGTATTCATGTCCTAAAGCTTCTGCTATGAGGTCTTTTGAGTAGCCTAGTTGTTTTGCCACATTGGCATATGTATACCTAAATACATAAGTTGTAAGTTTTTCTTCAAGTGCCAAAAGTCCTCCCAATTTATCTAAGTGATGATTAATAACTTTGATGCGTTGGTTAAAATACTCTTTTCTTTTTAAACTCTCAATTTGTTCTCTAGTAACTAAACCCAAGAGAGTTTCATTAGGGGTAAATCTAGCAAATACATCCTCCATAGCTTCAGTAAGTTTAATACTGTATAGTTTGCCTGTTTTTGCACGCTTGTAAATAACTCTTCCATTTTTTATATTGGTCTTTTTCAAGAGAAGGAGGTCTGTAATATTAATCCCCCTGAGCATAAACAGGAGCTTTCCTACATTCCAATACACAAAACTTGAATGCTCTAGAGGAATATCTAAACTAAAATATTGACTTAGTTCATTTTTAGAAATAACTCTTGGGGTGGTCTTTTCTTTTTTAATGGTATATTTCCTAAAAGGATACCATTCATAGTTTACAATATCTTCCTTTATAGCTTTATTGCAGATGGCACGGAACGTTCTAAAATATACACCTACACTATTAGTACCTATGCCAGCCATATGCATTTGCTGTTCAAGTGTTAGTAAATCTCGGTAAACAAATTTCCTAAAAGGGATATTCAAATCTATGTGCTTTCCAATTCTAACTTTACTCTGGGCATATATATTAGCTCCTCCCAACCTACCAAGATTTCTTAGTTCAACAATAGCATTATCCCAAAACTCTTCAATAGTTACCTCATCAGGAGTTTTGTTCAAAATGTAGCTTTTTAATTCTGATATATTTTCACTGCCATGGTTTAAGATAAGATATTTCATTAACCTTTCTCTATACTTATGGTCCAACTTTTGAAGTTCATTGTTAATCATATCAGAGTTTGAAATAAACCCATTTTCCTGATTAAAGAATTGTTCATTAACACTAATTCCTGTTTTGATGACAGCTTGTTTTCTGTTACAGTTTAATTTAAAAACTACAGGATAAGTTCTATCAACCTTGATTCTTCTTTTGTCCAAGGTTAAATTTAAAGTTGCCATTTTTTAAAATTTATGGCATCTAAAAATGAAAAAGTGTCATGCAAATTTGCAAGCAAAGTGTGTTTTTGGGTGTTTTTTAGGTCATTTTTGCTCTTTTTCCAATCTTTTTAGACAAAAATAAAACCCAACAAAAAACCCAGCAAAGCCTTAGCCATACTGGGTTTTTCTTGTGGTCCCACTTGGAATCGAACCAAGCACCTACTGATTATGAGTCAGTTGCTCTAACCGAATGAGCTATAGGACCGTTGGAAAGATCAATAAATCGCTCAATCCGAGTGCAAAAATAACAATTTCTTTTATTTTAGGAAATATTTTAGCAACATTAAGTAAAACTAAAAATTCAAGGAAATTCTAGCCCGAATTCCCAAGGGTGATACTCCGGGAAGTTGATGCGTCATTCGCCATACCAAATCTACCCGAAGTGCCTTAAAGATATTCTCAATTCCGACGGAAGACTCTACATAAGGTACATTGCCAAAACGCTTCACAAAAGTTGGGATCAACATTTCTTGTTCATGCCGGGTACTAATAGCTCCATACGCTACCCTACCCGTTGTTAATAATCGCCATTTGAGTTTCTTGTTAATCGGTATGCGGTCAAATAGCAATCCTTCCCAATGATTTTCAATAAAAGCTCCCACGTAGCGATCGGAAATAAACTCCAAAAAATTCAATTTATTAAACGCACTCGTCAACAACCACAACGACTGATTACCCTCGTGCACTTTCAACAAAGGATAGGCCGTATTTCCAAAAATGTACCCGGCAATTGCTCCATAACGCATGCGTCCAAAAATTCCAACTTGTGCGTTGTGCTCCAGTTGAAACTCCAGCTTTTGATAATTGTATTGACTTCCACCAATTCCTTTAATTCCGAAAATTGCTTGGATGGAGAGTATTGGAAAAACAGAGCGCAAACTTGTTCGATCAAATTGTCCTGCTAAAAATTCTTCGTCTTTTGTCCAACGAAAACGAGCTGTAACCTCTGCTGTACGAATATTACTAATTGTATCGTTTAACCCAGTAGTTTGGTTTAATTTCAAATAGTTTGCTAAACCCAACGGTGTAAATTCCTTCCAGTCAAACGCTGAAAATATTACTACATCTTTTTTAATGTCTTTTTCTAAACTTATCCCCGTCTTTTTTACAAACGTTAATTTATCAAAAGGAGCGGTACTCAAAACAGTAGCAAAAGTTGAACCCATGGATGCGGCCGTTGGGGATTGACCAATTTGCTCTATATCATAGGTGTAATATGCCGTCATCATTCCACGCTTCTTTGGCGTGATATTGAAGCGTGTTGTTAAGCCATATTTGAAACGCTCATCCCCAAACCCATAGGCGATTCTCCCACCAAGTTCCAATCTTTTTGAAAAATTGTTTGATGTTCTTAGCGCAAAAGCCATTCTAAATTTTTCAACTTGATTGAATGAAAGAAGGGTAAATGCACTTCCATATTCTAATTTACCCAAGGGATAATACCCTGTCGTTGAGAAATAGGTTAAATTCTTTAAGGTTTGAAAAAAGGGTAAATTATTCAACGAATCCACCATATCCACAATTCCTTCTTGCTGTTGGGTTAATTGTTCTGTCCTGACCGATTGCCAATACGATTCCGGTCGAATTTTAGCACTATCCATAACCTGTATAGCATTACCGGTGGTATAAAATTCTGGATCACGCTTGGAATTAATTACATAGTTCCTTCGCGTGCTGTTTTTTCGGGCATAAATCCCATAGACTTTTGTTTTTTGAGTGATTTTTATATCTGCAATTAGTTTTTCTTCTTTCAACATCCAAACTTCCTTCTCTACTTGATCAAATCGATGTTCCAAATACAAATCTTGAATGAAATTTAAATTGGCATCTGGAGCAATGGAAGCTTTAATCAATTTAATAGCATACGTAGTGTCATGTATCCACATTTCTCCAGTAAATGTTAGATCTCCCGATCGTTTTGGTAAAAAACGTAACTTATAGCACCAATCATTATCTATGAAAGAGGAATCCTCCAGAAAAAACTTATAATAGCTTCTCGCGATGGGTGAAGTGGGACTAATAAATGATTTATTGAAAACATCAATTACATTATCATACACATTGACATCCAAATACATATCACCCAAAAACTGATTGATTTGCAAATTATCTATTCCCGTGATTTTTGTACCTTGAATAAGCTCTTTTTTTATTTTAGGATTGTTCTTAAAATAGAAATTTGAATAATTCTCGCTTAAAATAAGTGGTAAATAATTTTCTCCCGTTGATGTAGAATCGAGATAATCCATGATTAAATCTAACCGTTTTACCACTCCATTTTTCCCAAAATTATCATCTAAATTACTGAGATCGAACTGAATTTTACTATACAAATCATATTCATAGGAATTCAATTTCTCCTTGTTATTAATCGGCTTATTGGCCACCATTCTCTTGTGTAATCGCGTGGACGGGAACTCATCGGGAGTTAAAATCACAATTTCTGCTAAGTCATCGGTTAGTATTCCCAATTGAACATTAATTTGTTGACTTTCATCTCGTTTTATACGAATGGTTTGAGCAACAAATCCAGATAATGAAAAACGCAAGGAGTCAGTGGCATAATAGGTCTCAATTTTAAAACCACCTACTGAATCTGTGAGCGCACCAATTTTCGAATCTACAAACCTAACGGAAACATACGGTAATTTTTCGCCTGTTCCTGCATCAGAAACAGTACCTGTTATTATAGTTTGTTGGGACACCCCAATGAGATGAAAACAAAGAATAAATAGGTATACCAACTGTTTTCTCATGCCCTTTAGAGTATTGAGGCATCCGCCATTTTTTTGGCTGCTCGCGCAGAAACTAAAATCCCAATTTCATACAATATAAATATTGGTATAGACACAATTATTTGGGAAATAACATCTGGAGGGGTTATTATTGCTGCAAGAATAAGTACGGCAACAATAGAATGCTTTCGGAATTTCCTTAAAAATGCGGGAGTAATAATTCCAATTCTAGTCAATAAATATGAAGCAACGGGAAGTAAAAAAAGTAACCCAGAGTAGAAAATGGTAGAAATCACCGTACTCATATAAGAACTTATGGTGAAATTATTTTCTATTTGCTTACTAATTTGATAACTTCCAAAAAACTGAACGGATAGTGGTGCAACGACAAAATAACCAAAAATTATCCCAATGAAAAACAATAAACTGACATAGAAAACAATTCCTTTGGTGGCATTGATTTCATTTAATTTCAAACCTGGTTTTACAAAGCTCCATATTTGATGAAAAATAAAGGGAAAAGACACCACAACACCCCCCATAAAACTCATCATCAATGCATATGAAAATTGACCACCCATGGTCATACTCTGCATTTTTATAGGGATTTCTTCAATACAAATCCCAAAATAATCACACATTAAACGAAACGTAATGAAATCTTTCTTATTCATTGATAGAAAGAAATGATCCATAATCCATTCCTGAAACGACCAAATAACAATGGCAAAAATCAAAATAACTGCAGCGGAACGAACCAATCTCCATCTCAATTCTTCGAGATGTCCCAAAAAAGTCATTTGTTTATTATCGCTCATTGCAACTCAAATATATCCATTTTTATAAATACTGAATCATAGCCTTGTCGATATGAGTACCCCGAAAGGAACTTTAGAGAATTAACATAGCATCACCGTAGGAATAAAAACGATATTTTTGTTCAATGGCTTGCTTGTATCCTTCCATCATTAAATCATGACCACAAAAAGCAGAGATCATCATTAACAACGTGGAAAGCGGTGTGTGAAAATTCGTAATCATACAATCTGCAACGGAAAAATCATACGGAGGAAAAATGAACTTATTTGTCCATCCATCATAAGGCTTTAACATACCATCTGTAGAAACTGAAGTTTCTGAAGCTCGAATAGAAGTTGTACCAACAGCACAAACTTTTTTCCTGTTTCTTTTAGCGTCATTTACTATATCCGCTGCTTTTTGAGTAATAATTACTTGCTCGGAGTCCATCTTATGCTTCGTAAGATCTTCTACTTCCACGGGTCTGAATGTTCCCAAACCAACATGTAAAGTTACTTCAGCGAAATTGATACCTTTAATTTCAAGTTTTCTCATGAGCTCACGCGAAAAATGCAGTCCAGCAGTTGGAGCAGCTACGGCGCCCTCTTCTTTAGCGAAAATGGTTTGATATCGCTCTTCATCGCTTGGTTCTACATCCCGTTTGATGTATTTTGGCAATGGTGTTTCTCCTAATTCTGTAATTTTTTGCTTAAACTCCTCGTACGTTCCGTCAAAAAGGAAACGCAATGTTCTCCCACGCGAAGTTGTATTATCGATTACTTCAGCAACCAACGAATCATCTTCACCGAAATACAATTTATTTCCAATTCTTATTTTTCTAGCAGGATCAACTAATACATCCCACAATAAACTCTCACGATTCAATTCGCGCAGTAAAAAAACCTCTATTTTTGCTCCCGTTTTTTCCTTATTACCATACATTCTTGCAGGGAAAACACGCGTGTTATTCATAATCATTACATCACCTTCATCAAAATAATCCATGATATCTTTGAAAAGTCGATGCTCAATTTGACCTGTTTTTCTATGAAGAACCATTAATTTTGCTTCATCACGATTTTCAGATGGATATTCTGCGATCAACTCATCTGGAAGGTCAAACATGAATTCCGACAATTTCATTTTACTCATAAGATCATTTTTTTAAGGATTGCAAATGTACAACATCATACCCCCCCTTGTCAAGTATTTCGCTATTTATATTTATTAAAAAATTAAAAGACTGTAAAAGCACGTATTAAAAATCTCTATTTAATATAAATATAATGTATCTTTAAAAATTAATTTGTTTAAAATTTACTAAAATTGAATCTACAACTGATATTTCGCTTTACGCTTGTCGTATTCCTATTTTTCACATTCAATTTATTCAGTCAATCTCTAATTATAAATGAAGTCTCTCAAGGACCAAGTGGAAATAAAGAATTTGTGGAATTTTTAGTTGTTCCTGGAACCGGGCCATATCAATGTTCAAGTTATTGTCTCGATATAAGAGGTTGGATTATTGATGATAATAATGGCTATTTTTCTGGTGGACCAATTACAGGTTCGGGTATAGCTGCTGGGGCTGTGAGATTTAGTTTGGATTCTTTTTGGTCTTGTATTCCGATAGGAACCTTAATTGTAATTTATAATTCGGGAGACGTCAATGATGCCATACCAGTCAATGACTTTAGCATGACTGATGGCAATTGTAAATTAATTCTCCCAGTAACGTCAAGTTTATTAGAATCTCAAACTTCGTCTCCAACTACCTTTGCACCTGCTTCATCCTTATACCCGATTACGGGATGGTCATCACCGCCAACTTTGTGGAGCCCTTTAGGAATGTCCAATACGGATGATTCTTTTCAAATATATAATTCAAATAATACAAATGTTCCTGTTTTTGGAGTTAGTTGGGGGAATAATACTTTCAATAATATCATTTCTTTTTCAGGGTCCGCCACAAATCGTGTTTACTTTTTTGCAAATACCATAGATAATAATCCTTCTAATCAAGCAAATTGGACTTCAGGAACTTGTTCAGCGCCCGATAATCAAACTCCGGGACTACCAAATAATACTGCTAATGCTGCCTATATTTCCTCACTAAATAATAATTGTGCGGGTCCATTGGTTGTCACGCTAATTAGTTCAACGGACGCTAGTAATTGTCTTTGTAACGGTCAAGCTTCTGTAAATGCCGCAGGATCTATTCCAGGTTACACCTACGCTTGGTATAATGCTTCATTCGTTTCAATCGGACAAAACACAGCTTCGGCAACTAACTTGTGCGCGGGTACTTATTCATGCGTTGTTAGCTCCTCCATTAATTGCTTAGATACACTTTTAGTTACAATTAATAATACCACGACTCCCATTACCCCAACATTTAATCCAATTGCGCCAATTTGTTCCGGAGGGACGATCAACCTTCCAACGACTTCCGCTAATGGAATTACTGGAGCATGGTCACCTGCTGTTAATAATACTCAAACAACAACCTATACATTTATACCAACCGCTGGACAATGTGCCGCTACAACTACTTTGCAAGTTTCAGTTGGTGCACCGCAAACTCCAACTTTTGCTTCCGTTGGTCCCTATTGTTCAGGTGCATCGTTTTCGTTACCATCTTCAAGTATTGAAGGTTTTACGGGTTCGTGGTCGCCAGCGATAGTATCAACTGCAACCACCAATTATTCCTTTACACCTTCGGTTGGGCAATGTGCGACAACAACCAATTTGTCGGTAACCATCAATCCAATTCCAACAGTTACTATTTTAGAAAACCCAACTATTTGTGCAGGTCAAACTACAGTTTTAACAACACAAACGAGCAATCCAGGAGGATCTTTCGCTTGGACTCCAGACGGTCAAACAACAGCAACGATTAGCGTAAATCCTGCAACCACAACAAGCTATTCTGTAGTGTACACCGTTTCTGGATGTGCTAGTTCAGCTTCAAATTCAAGTGTAACGGTTAATTCAATCGTTACCCCAACATTTAATCCAATTGCGCCAATTTGTTCCGGAGGGACGATAAACCTTCCAACTACTTCCACTAATGGAATTACTGGAGCATGGTCACCAGCGATAAACAACGTCAATACAACAAATTACACGTTTTTACCAATTTCAGGTCAATGTGCTAACTCAGCATCTATGAACGTAACAATTATACAAAATCAAGTATCAAACTCCTCGATAACGATTTGTTCCAGTCAAATTCCGTTTATATGGAATGGCTTGACATTTAATTTGGCTGGAAGTCAATCGGCTAATTTAACCGCAACCAGTGGATGTGATTCAGTTGCCACACTTAATTTATCCATTTATTCTGCACAGTCAAGTTCTACCAATATTACCGTTTGTCAATTACAAATACCATATGTTTGGAATGGTTTAACATTCAATGGTCCAGATAGTCAAACTATTAATTTGCAGGACGTAAACGGTTGTGACTCTTCCGCTACTTTATCGCTGCAAGTTTCCAATACCTTAACTAGTTCGTCAACAATTTCGATTTGTCCATCAGATTTGCCTTTCTCTTGGAATGGGCTTACATTTTCCACAGCGGGATCTCAAACGGCCACCCTTCAAAGTTTTGGCGGTTGTGATTCTTTAGCAACTTTAACATTAGGTTTATCTCCAACTTACAATGAAGTCGAAAATGTTACGATTTGTTCCAATGAAACACCGTATTTTTGGAATGGACTGAGTTTATCCTCTACAACCAGTCAAATGGTAACATTAAGTTCAATTAATGGTTGCGATAGTGCAGTTACTCTAAACTTAAGCGTTCTTCCTGTTTACACAACTAATTTAGATTCTAGTGTATGTCAAAATGAATTGCCACTAATTTGGAATGGATTGATTTTTAATGCTACTGGAACACAAACTATTACTTTAAATACGGTCAATTCCTGTGATTCAATTATCACGATGAACTTGCAAGTGAGTAGTATTTTATCGAGTACCAATTCAATTTCAATTTGCGAAAATCAACTGCCTTACACGTGGAATGGATTAGTTTTTAATACAGCAGGAACTCAAACAGCGACACTATTAAGCAATTCAGGATGTGATTCATCGGCCACATTGAATCTTATTGTATCCATTGCGTTGAACAGCAGCACAGACCAAGCAATTTGCACGAATGAACTTCCATATATTTGGAATGGCTTAACTTTTAATGGTTCAGGGAGTCAAAGCATCACATTGACAAATGTAAATGGCTGTGATTCAATTGCAATACTCAATTTAACAGTAAATACAATTCCACCGGCTCCGGTTGTTGGAAACGATTCAACTTATTGTCAAAATGATATTCCAGAGGCCATTTTTGCCGTTAGCACAGGATCCATTTTTTGGTATTCTGATCAAAATCTAACCGACTTTTTAAGCGATGGATCTACCTATTTACCAAGTCAAAACAGCGGAACTACTGAATATTTTGCCACCCAACTTGTCAACGGGTGTCAAGGGCCAGCTGCTAGTGTAATTATTACCTTTGATGAATGCTCCATTATTATTCCAACTGCATTTACACCAGATGGAGATAACGCAAATGATACCTGGGAGCTCAATGGAATTGATCAAATTTTCCCTAAAAACAAAGTGTATATCTACAACAGATGGGGAAATCTGATATTTGAATCCGCTGAGGGCAGCTATGAAAGCAATTCGTGGAATGGTGTGTATAATAATGAATTGATGCCCGTTGGAACATACTACTTCATTATTGAATATAATGACGGAAATCGATCTGGAGAGACAGGAATTGTTTCGTTGATAAAATAGAATCTACCAATTAGTTCGGTGTTTATATCCCGGTTCAATTACTCCATTATTTAAGCGGAATGATAAACCAATTTCATGAGAGTTAAAAGAAACATTATTTACGCCGGTTATCCCATATTCATAGGAATAGGATGCAAACCATTTTTTTGTTAAGCCTATTTCACCTCCTAAATACATTGATCTCGAAAAGCGAAAACCAACAAAACAAAAAACTCGATCAAAATAATTCAATTTCACATTGGTTTCCAACAGCATCGGTGCATTTAACGTTTTAGAGAGCAATACTGAAGGAATTATTTCATATAAATTATTAATTTTCAGAGCATATTTTCCCAAAAGCGCAATTTGCGTACTGTAATTTGAATTTACACCCACATCATCCCATTTTAAAGGTATAAAGTGATTGATTGAAACACCACCTAAAAAACGTGCACCGCTCACAACCCCTCCAAAATTGACTACTGGCTTTATCACATTTACTTGACGTTTCACCGATGGATCAGGATAATATGTCTCCACTTTATCGGCGTTGTATCCTAATTGAAAGGCACCCGCTCCCACTCCAAAGGATAACCGTAATTTATGTTTTAATCGAAAATGAATACCATAGTGAACTTGGATTTTATTAATCGAAAATGCTGCAACTTGATCATTTTCAACGGAGCATCCTACTCCTTGCCGAGTTAATTCATATAATTTATTCAATTTTCTCAAGGGCACGGCAACTGAAATCCTACTTTGTCTTGGTGCCCCCTCAAATCCCACCCATTGCATGCGGTAGTTGGATTTGATTTCCATTTTCGGATACAAACCAGTAACTGCTGAATTCACCTGCTGCAAATTACCCGACCATTGATTAAAGTGAGCATCAAATTGAGAAAACGCAATCAAATTGACACTATAAAAGATAAGTAGAACAATTTTTTTCTTCATCGAATTAATGTAATTGTTCCTTTTAACACCCTATTTTTTGAATCGTTGAGCTCTAACACATAGAAATAAACGCCTTCGGGAAGTGCGGCACCATTCCAAGTACCCAGCCATTCATTTGATGGAGAATACGGGGAAAAATCTCCCACTTTAGAACCCGCTCTATTAAAAATCGTCAACGTATTAGTCGGGTAAAACTCGATAGATGGAATTTTCCAAGAATCATTCACCCCATCGTTGTTTGGAGAAAAAGTATTGGGGATTTCCATATCAGCACGAACGAAAACGATAACATAATCATACAAAGTACATCCCGCATCTATCGCAACAAATGGAAAGGTGAAAGTTTGAGAAGGATTAGCAAAAGGTTCTAAAATGGTTGTGGAGCTTAAAAACAACTGAGTATCCCAATAAAATACATCTGCAGAAGTACTTGCATGAAGTTGAGCTATTTCTCCTGGATCAATAATGGTATCATTGCCTGCTGAAATATCAAAAGAGTATACCGTAATTGGATTTGTCTCAACAGAAACGGATTCTGCACAAGGCGAAAAGCAGGCTGTTTCTACACGTACAATATCGCCAGTTCCAACAGCGGATGACTCAAAAACAAGTTCATTTGAGGTGTTCATTAATACATCATTGATAAACCAATTCACCAGAGAAGGATTAGGACAATTAGTTAATTGTAGGCTGTAAATGGCCGTTTCATTCAAACAAACGGTGTCTGAATAAGTTAAAACCGCACTTGGAACGTCATGAATAATGGCTTCACCCGATACTTTTACAAAAAATTCAATCCCAGGATCAGCAACGCCCGTTGTATTTTCATTGAAGACCAAACTATATAAGGTATTCGGGAGCAGGGATCCAAAATAAAAAATCGTATCTGAAGATGTACTAGAAACTACGCTATTGACAAATTCATAGGTCGCAGGCTCACAGGGATTTTGTTGTTTTAGCACGCGCAACTGCAACGCACCGCCCACTTCTATACCTGTCGGAATACTGGTAATATCAATAGTTATAGCGACACTATCCCCATTTGAATTAGTTTTAAAAACATACCAAATTGTTGCTTGCGGTTCAACTAAATTAAAAACACCAAAATCAGAACACGTTGGGCAATTGTCAATGGTTGCCTGATCTGTGGATGCAAAAACAAATTGATTGGGACAAAGTTCTTGTGCATTTGCGCAAAAATCATTGCTTGGTTGTTGAGCGATTATCATGTTGTTACAGCCTAAAAACGCCGTTAACAAAAAAATAACATATTGCTCTTTACCCCTCATAATGTCTAATAAACACAATATTAATGACTTATTTTTATATATAAATCAAAAGTTAAACAATTCTGATACTCGATTATTCTATTTTTTTTCTGAATTTTGGCACGATAATCGAAAACGGTTCAACCAAATTATAGAATTATGAAAAAAAATTACTTCTTTATCTGCTTCCTATTCATAACAATGGCATTGAATGCTCAGACATCTCGTGTTGATTATGAAAATGCTTCTAAATGGTTTTTAGGAGTGAACGTTGGTGGAACTTGGAATTCAACGGATGTGCAGAACAAAACAAGCGTTGGATGGGGACTTACATTGGGTAGATCTTATAATTTCAACTCATATAGTTTATTGAGTTTTGACTTGCGTGCCCGCTATTTAAGAGGCTTTTGGTACGGGCAGGATTATGATACGACTAGCATGGCAGGATACTCCGGTGGAGCACTGAATGGATATTCGAGTCAAGGTATGATTGCTCATAATTTCCAAACGGATGTTCATCGCCTTGGATTTGAATTAGCCGTGCATTTAAATCGTATGACTAGTAGAACCGGTTGGGATCCTTATGTATTTGGTGGTTTAGGATTTACTTGGCATCAAGCCTATGGCGATCTAATCAATCAAGCGGACACCTCCGGACTTGGCGAATATGATTATTCTTCTATGGTTAATTCCGGTAATGACCTAGAAACTCAAATTACAAATACCCTTGACGGTATCTACGATTCAAAACTCGATGGTTTCTCCACGAATACATACAATGTGGCGTTTATGCCAAGCCTTGGTTTTGGTTTAGGTTATCATATTGGTAAGCGCGTTACCTTGGGTATTGAGCACAAAACAACATTTACCCTGCGTGACGATTTTGATGGTCTTGTATCAAATGTAAGAACTAAAAAAGACCGCTATCATTATACTTCGATGTATTTGCAATTCCGATTCACAGGAAAACGACCATCTGAGACAAGTTCTAATGTTCCCTGTAGCTTGCCCCGCATCAATGTGATTCAACCAACAGGTGCTATTACCGTTACTAATCCTCAATATATAATAGAGGCTACCATTGCAGAAGTTTCATCAGCAAACCAAATTAGTATCACTACAAATACAGGTCAAAATATTCAGTTCGATTTTAACAATACAACTAAGAAATTAAGCGCTTCGGTATTTTTAGTTCCAGGAGCTAATTCTTATACAATTCGAGTGAATAACAGTTGTGGTTTCGACAGTAAAGTAGTGGCTATTAATCTTTTGAATTGCACACTTCCAACTGCTATTTTCACTAATCCAGCAGCTGAAAATACAACCGTTAAAAATGCAGGTTACAGTTTTACAGCCGCATTAACGGGAATTACAGACGTGCAAGGAATTAAGTTTTACCAAAATAACATGCAAATCACCGGATTTAGTTATAACACAGTAAACGGTTTGTTCATGAGTAATCTAAACTTACAACCTGGTGTTAATACTTTCCGTTTAGATTTAATTAATTCTTGTGGATCAAATTCTTTTGTTACATCATTGAACTATGATAATTGTGTTCCACCAGTAATTTCACTTGTTGCACCAAGCGCAACTGGAACAACCGTAAATAATCCAAATGCCGTAATTTCTTTTCTGGCGAATGGTGTTGAAAATGGAAATCAGCTTACGGTAAAGCAAAATGATATATTGGTAAGTCAAGTATCCTTCGTTAACGGAAGAGGAAACCTTAATGCGACACTTTCTCCGGGCATAAATACATTTGTTATTATTGCCACAAATGCTTGTGGAAATACGGCACAAACGTTCACGATCGATTATCAAACATGTAATGCGCCTCAAATCACACTGGAAAGCCCTGCTACTTCGGGTCTAATTGTTACTGCGCCTACTTTTGTATTAAAAGGAAAAGTATTAAATATCGACTCAAAACAAAATGTGGTTGTTAGTATTAATGGCTTGGCTACAAAAAACATATCCTATGTTAAAGCCTCTAATTCATTGGAAGCAACCATCAATCTAGTCACTGGACCAAACATTATTTCGGTAACCTCTACCAACGGATGCGGTGTTGATGTGGAAACGGTTACGGTTAATTACACGCCTTGTGTTGCGCCTATTATTTCTTTGGGTGTAATGAGTAATTTAGTAACTAATTCGTCTTATTTGTTCTCGGCGACATTATTAAATCAACCTTCCAACCAAGGTGTAACATTAACGTTGAATGGTCAAACCATCAATTTTAGTTACAACAGCGGAATATTAAGTGCCAGCGTAAATTTAGCAACTGGAAATAATTCATTTGTTTTAACGGCTACAACCACTTGTGGAACAGCAACAAAAACATGGAACGTAACAAACAATAATTGTAACACACCTACCATACTTTTATCTAATCCTTCAGCAACAGGTACTACTGTGAATTCCGCAGCATTCGTTTTTAAATCAATCATTACGGGAATGAACTCTTCTCAAGGGATTACATTAACATTGAATGGAAATCAAAGTATTTTTACCTATCTAAATGGAATAATTACTAGTTCAGTTAATTTAAATCCTGGAGTAAATACATTCAAACTAAGCCTTCAAAACAACTGTGGTTCAGCGAGTAATGAAGTTGTTGTAAATTATCAAAATTGCACTGCTCCTGTTATCAGCGTTTTGGAACCCGTTTCTCAAAACACGACTGTTACTTCAGCAAGTTTGGCTTTGAAAGCGAATATCCTTAATGTAGTTTCTGCACAAAATGTATCGGTAAAACTAAACGGAATGGGCGTTGCTTTTCAATATGTGAGTAATCTATTAACTGCATCGTTAAACTTACAACCAGGAGCTAATACCATTTTAATTAGTTCTTCCAATGATTGCGGAACCGATGTCGAGGCGATCAATTTAATTTATAACAACTGTATAGCACCAGCTATTCAAGTTTCAAACGTACCATCATTGGTTACAACCACTACAAATTCGTTACCTATTTCAGCAACTTTAACCGGTTCAAACTTGAATCAAGGAATAACGTTCACCCAAAATGGAAATATTGTTGCCCATACCGTAACTGGAAATGTTTTGAACTCAACTGTTGCGCTTGCATCAGGAACGAATATTTTTGTGATTTCTGCGGTAAACTCGTGTGGAGCAGATACAAAAACATTCACCGTTAATTATACACCTTGCATAGCTCCCGTTGTAACAATTACCAATCCAGCTAACTCAAACCTAACGCTTAATACAGGAAGTTTTACCTTCCAAGGCTCAACCCAAAACGTAAATACAGCAAGCGAATTGATTCTTCTACACAATGGAGTTTCAATTACGAATTTTAGCTTTACGAACGGGCAATTAGTAGCACCAATCACTTTAATCCCTGGCATAAACACGTTGGTATTAACCGCTACTTCTGCCTGCGGAACGAGTGCTAAAACGGTCATCGTAATTGGTAAAAATTGTGACGCTCCAGTTATCACGATAAGTGCACCTACCAGCTCAGGAATAACGGTGAACAATTCTCAATTTACCTTGCAAGCAGGGGTAACAAATCTAACCATCAATCAAGGAGTTTCATTATCAAATAATGGAAACTTAATTACAGGCTATAATTTTTCAAATGGACAATTAACGGCATTAATCACGTTATCTCCTGGACAAAACACATTGATTCTATCATCTAGTAATGAATGTGGAAACAGTTCTAAAACTATAGTCATTAATTATGCTGCCCCTTGTAACCCATTGGTAATAAATTTCATGAATTCAATTCCTTCCGGTGGATCAACGAATGCAACAAGTATGGCTTTGAGTGCTCAAATTCAGAACTATACAGCAAATACAGCAATTACGGTTAAGGTTAATGGAAATCCAACAACTAATTATACTAACGTAAATGGTTTAATTTCTGGTCAGCTTAATTTACCGAATGGAACTTTGACGATTGAGATTAGCGCAACAAATAATTGCGGAACAGCAACTGAAACATATTCAATTTCAAGATGTAAAGAGACGACAATTACATTAAACACACCAGCTACTCTAATTTCATCAACGACCACTACAACTCAACTGGTGAAATTTAACGTTGCAAATGTCTCCAATTCTAATCAAATTGAAATTAAAGTTAATGGCCAGTCAATATCTGGAATAGCATTAAACGGAAATGAGGTAAGTGCGACTATCAATTTAAATCCAGGAACAAATAGTATTGCAATAACAGCAAACAATGGTTGTAATAGTGTAAATCAAGTAATTACCATAAATCAATCAATACCTTGTAACCCACTAGCAATAAATTTCATGAATTCAATTCCTTCTGGGGGATCAACGAGTGCAACAAGCATGGCTTTGAGTGCTCAAATTCAGAACTACACTGCAAATACATCAATTACGGTTAAGGTTAATGGAAATCCAACAACCAATTATACTAACGTGAATGGTTTAATTTCTGGTCAACTTAATTTACCGAATGGAACTTTGACAATTGAGATTAGTGCAACAAATAATTGCGGAACAGCAACTGAAACTTATACTGTTTCAAGATGTAAGGAAGCGACAGTAACGTTAAACTCACCTTCTTCAATGACTGTAACCACAACTAATTTATCTCAATTAGTTTCATTCAACGTAGCAAACGCATTGAACGCCAATCAAATTCAACTATCACAAAATGGTCAATCAATTTCAGGGTTTACGTTTGCATCCAACGTGGTCAGTGCAACACTCAATCTAGTACCCGGAGTGAATACTATTCAAATCGTGGTAAATAATGGCTGTAATACGGCGAGTAAAACAATCACAATCACATACAATCCAATAGTTATTGAGCAAACAGTTCTAATTTGCGTAACTCCTGTAGACAATCCAAAAAATCAACAAACAATAGAAATTCCAATTTCACAATTGCCAACCTATTTGGCACAAGGAGCGGTTCTTGGAGCATGTCCACAGTTAGATTCAAATGATCAACGCGACACAACAGGACTAGGGAACGGGAATGATTCAAATTCAGGAAATGGTCAAGATAATTCAGGTTCTGGAAATGGGAATAACGGGCATGGAAATAATGCTGATGGCGTCGATAGCTCCAATCCAGGTCAAGGAGGCGGAGGGCCAAATGGATCAACAGATCAAAGTGGAACTGTAGATGATGAAAATGGGAACGGTTCTGAAATTCCAACTAATGGAAACTCAACAACTACCGATACCAATAATGTGAATGGCAACAATTCCGGAAATGGAAACGGAAATGGAAATGGAAATAATGGCCACGGAAATAATGCGGATGGCGTTGACAGTTCAAATCCTGGTCAAGGAGGCGGAGGACCAAATGGAACAGTAGATCAAAGTGGAACCGTTGATGATGAGAACACTAATGGCAATGGCAGTAATACAAATGGAACTGGAGCTGGAAATAATTCAGGTGGAGGAAACAATACAGGAAACAATACAGGAACAGAAACAAATTCAGGTGGAGGAAACAACTCAGGAAATAGTAATGGCGTAAATTCAGGACAAGGATCTACAGGAAATAATACGGGAACTGGAACCAATTCGAATGGGAATGGAAACGGAAATTCAAATGAGAATGGAAACGGAAATGGGAATGGTAACGGGAATAACAAATCACAAACTGTTACAACACCAAAACCAAAGGTTATTAGTCCTAAAAATTCCACTATTACACCGCAACAACCTAATACAACACCGAAAAACACCGTAACACCGAAGCCAACTACTACCAAACCTACTCCGTCGAAACCTGCAGAAACAAAACCTACAGTTACAAAACCAACAATAAACAAACCTTCAGAAACTAAACCAACAGAGACAAAACCGGCTGAAACCAAACCAGAGCCACCAAAATTGATTAAAAAAGGATAATATTTCGTTTAAAATGGCTAGAAGAAATTCTGGCCATTTTTTATTCCATAAAGATTTCTTAATAGAATGATTTTGCGTATCTTCGCAGCCTAAATTTTTTTAAAATGGCTTTAATTGGTAAAATTCGCGAAAAATCTTGGTTATTAATTCTAATAATTGGACTTGCTTTACTAGCATTTATTCTATCTGATTATAAATCTATAATGGGTGGCTATTCTGACCAATATGGACTTGGAACAGTATACGGAACAAAGGTAAATGGTCAAAAATATGAGGTAGCTGTTCAACGTTTTGAGCAACAAGGAAGATCACAGGCTCAACAACAACAAAAAGAATTTACACAGCAAGATCAAGAAAACGCGAACGAACAAGCATGGAATTTTGTAGTTGATAATGAAATTTTAAACAAAGAATACGCGAACATTGGAATTGAGGTTGGTGATGCAGAATTTAAATCATACTTATTTGGTAATGATGGCTTTACTGTGTTACCTGAAATTGCTCAAGGATTTACTGACTCCGCTACAGGAGTATTAAATAAAAAACAATTGGAAGCACGTATTAAAGAAATGTCTACTTCAAAAAATGCGGATGTTAAAAAGCAATGGGACGAATTAAAACTGAATTTTATTGAGAGAAGAAAATCAGAAAAATATACTGCTTTAATTGGTCAAGGTGTTTATGTAACTTCTCTTGAAGCAGAAGACGAATACTTTGCTCAAAAAGAATCTAAAAGCATTTCTGTCGTTGTGAAAAAATTTAGCGAGTTGAATGATGCAGAATATAAAGTAACTGAAAAAGAAGTGAAAGATTTCTACGAAAGTCATAAAGAAGACAAAAAATACGCTATTCTAGAATCAAGCAGAGAAGTGAAAGTTATGGATTTCGTTCTCGTTCCTTCTAAGAAAGACTCTGTGGATATTAGAAAGAAAATGGATGCGTTGAAAAACGGATTTGCTAAAACCAAAAACGATTCTATTTTCATCTATAAAAATAGTGAATTGAAATTGTATTCTTCATCTAAACAAGCTACAGCTGTACCAGAAGGACATCCAAAATCAAATCGTTTTCTTACTTACCCACGTGATTATGATACGATTTTTAAAACGGCTGCAATAGGAACTTTAGTTGGTCCTTATTTTTCCAACGGTAACATGCTTGTTTCAAAAGTAATTGGTTTTACACCTGCAAAATTAAAAGCGAGACACATTCTAATTGGAAATAATCAATCTACAGATTCTACAGTTTTAAAACAAAAGAAAGCATTGGCTGATAGTCTAGTAAAATTAATTACAAAAGATAATTTTGAAGAATTTGTTAAAAAACACAGTACCGATCAACCATCTGTTGAAAAAGGTGGAGTGTATGACGATTTCTTGGAAGGAGAAATGGTAAAAGAATTCGGTGAATTTTGTGCAACTCAACCAGTTGGTACAATAGGAGTGGTTAAAACCCAGTTTGGTTACCACATTATAGAAGTGATGGAGCGAGACAACTCACTTTTCCCAGTTCTTGCTTCTGTTGCCAAAGTTTTCAAATCTAGTCAAGAAACAATAGACGAAAGAGAGAACGAAGCCTATTCATTTATTGAAGATCTTGATAAAAAATTAAACGCTGTTGAAGATATTTACAAACGTTCAGTGTTGTTTGATACATTGGTTAGTCAAAAGAAAAAAACGGTTCGTCCGATCGTAATATTTGATAATAAACCAAGTATTCAAGGCTTTACAACTTCTTTTGTGGAAGATAAAATTTTGAAATTTGCATATGATTCCAAGGCATCTTCAGGAATGTTGTTATCAACACCAATTAAAGACAAAGACAAGTACATTGTTGCCTATTTATCTTTCATTAAGAAAAAAGGAACTCCAACATTTGATGATGTGAAAGCACGCATGGAGAAAGAATTGATTGAGGAGAAAAAATTCAAACGTATAGCTAATCAATTGAGTGTAGACAAAACATTAGAAGATATGGCTCGCAGGGCTAATGTTCAAATCGTAAAAGCAGAAGTAACTTTTGGAAATCCTCAAATTGCTAACGTTGGATTTGAACCGGATGTTATTGGTGCTATTTATTCTGGAGTAAAAGACGGTCAACGAACAAAAGCGATTAAAGGAAAATCAGGGATCTTTATTGTTCGAGTTGATGCTACGAAAAAAGCTCCGGCAACAACAACTTTTAAAGTAGAAAAAGAACAACTTCTAGGGTCATTGAAAGGTGCTTTACAAGGTCAATTTATGGGAGCTCTTCGTAAAAAAGCAGAAGTTATTGATAACCGTCGCTTTAATCGATTGGGAATAATCAGAGAGTAATTTATGCATGGGTAATCAGCAAAGAATTATTGTTTCTGTTACCAATGATTTAGTTACTGATAATCGCGTACACAAGATCTGTCAATTTCTTGTCTCAGAAGGATATAGCGTTAGGCTTGTCGGAAGAAAATTAAAAGAAAGTCTCGCGCTATCCCAAAGAGAATATGCAACGAAGCGATTATATCTTTTGTTTCGAACCGGTCCCCTATTCTACCTCGAGTTTAACCTGAGATTGTTTCTTTACCTTCTTGTAAATCGATCAAGCATCTTAGTTTCAAATGACTTAGATACACTGTTACCAAACTTTCTTGTTTCAAGATTAAAATCCGTAAAACTAGTTTACGATTCGCATGAGTATTTCACAGAGGTTGCAGAACTGGTTGAGCATCCCTTTAAGCAAAAGATTTGGCAAAAATTAGAGCGATGGATTTTTCCTAAGCTCAAGAATGTCTATACCGTGAATCATTCAATTGCTAAGATTTATCACCAAAAGTATAGCGTTCCTGTTCAAGTTGTTCGAAATGTTGCTCCACTCTTTTATCATTCAGAAAAGAAGAGCAGAGAATTGTTAGGTTTACCTTTGGATAAATTCATTATCCTTCTTCAAGGTTCCGGTATCAACAAAAAAAGAGGTGCTGAAGAAGCTGTTGAAGCCATGAAAAGTATTGAGGGTGCACTATTACTTATTATCGGAGGAGGCGATGTTTTATCCATCTTAAAAAAACAAGTGGAAATTAATTCTTTGGACAAAAAAGTTATCTTTTTACCAAAGATGCCTTATTCAGAAATGATGCACTATACATGCAATGCAGATTTAGGTTTAGCCATTGATCATACCGATGTAATAAACCACAAATTAGCCTTACCCAATAAATTCTTCGATTATATACAAGCGCAAGTTCCAATACTAGCGACTGATTTAACAGAGGTTAGAGCATTAATAGAACAATACGATATTGGATTCATTCTTGAAAACCCATTGACCGCAGAAAGATTATCAGAAAAGATTCGGGAAATCATGGGATTGGAAGTTGAACGCATCAACATATTAAGGAACAATCTTTTACAGGCAAAAGAAAAAGAAAATTGGCAAAATGAATTAGTAAAGGTTCAAAACATTTATTCCAATCTCAATTAATAAATGTTAATTTTTGGTAGTTGTCAATAAATAGCTTAACTTTGTATTCACATTTGAATATAGAAGCAGCAACGGCTGGATAACTCTTCAAATTTTTATTAGAATACATTCAATATTAAGATATATTGTGGGGTGGAGCAGTTGGTAGCTCGTCGGGCTCATAACCCGAAGGTCGCACGTTCGAGTCGTGTCCCCGCTACAAGGAAAAGCCAGTCAAAATTTGACTGGCTTTTTGCATTTCAAGAAGTGTTGAAAGTAAACTTTCAAAAGCTGATTTGGAATGCAAAAATAAAGAGCGCGAAGCGGTCTGGCTTTTCCTTGTATAGCCACCAATTTACGTCCATCCGAAATGAAATGAAGGATATTCGTGTCCGCGCTACCAGAGGAGACTCATCAGTTAAATTAATTGGTGAGCCTTTTTTTTGTCACTCTGTATCCCTTTTTAAATCTAGAATTCACTGAAAATGACGGTTCATGACATCTTACTGTGGAACGAAAAATCATTATTTATATTCGCATAAAAGCAACAGTGATAAAAAACAATCGTCTGATTTATTTGTTATTAGATAAAAATTTGTGATGTGAAAATAATTGTAATGTCAATTTTCTTTGTGGTGTTTGGATACTGTTGGTCTCAACAACTTGAGTTTCAGTATACGAATCAGCAACTTAATGCGTACAACGATTTAACATCAGACACTCCAATTTTTACACAAAATTTTGATGATCAAGTTTCAAGTGCTATTCCCATTGTTCCTTTTACCATAGGGGGGCAGGCTTACAATACCCTTTTTGTTAGCACCAATGGTTTTGTAACTTTAGGTCAGGCAGCCAGTACAACCAATTACAACCCTATTTCACAGCCTCAAGGTATGCCCGTTATTGCTCCGTTTGCAGGCAATTTGGAAAGCGCAAATAATACTGCAAGAATAAGTTATCAAATTGTAAATGGGTTTAATAATGTGCCAACAAGCATCATCATTCAATGGAAGAACGTTAGACGCATTGGCATGCAAGGTGAGTCGTTTTCGTTTCAGGCTAAACTGAATTTTACTACTTGGATTTTGCCTACAATTGATTTTATTTACGGTGATTTTAATTCGGTAAATAACACTCAGACTCCCATTGAAGTTGGGATTCGAATTGGAACGGGAAATGCACCTACCGATTTTCAAAATATCCAAGTCAATAATGGAGAAACATGGGTGCCGCAGCAATTTGGGACAAATACCAACTCAAACTGCTTATTTCCATCCGCAAACGGTTCCGCAGGTGTACCACCTTCAGGGATGACCCATCAATGGTATCTTC
>JBILYP010000012.1:0-73861 GCA_044377675.1 Crocinitomicaceae bacterium | reverse complement strand
TCAATCATCCCTTTCCAATCTCCGATTTTCACTCCTTGTTTGATTCCGATTTCACCGGCCCAACCTTTTTCAGGAGATAAACCAGGATTAGGGAAAATATTCAATGCTCCAACGGATGTTTGCGTATATCGTTCTGCCACAGAAGGATATCGAATTCCTTGACCGATTGATGCCCTCAAGTGCGTGTATTTTGCCACTTCGTAATGAATACCCGTTCTTAGAATTGGATAAACAGGAATGGATACCGAATCTTTCTTATTAATCATGAAATCTGAGTCACCTCTTTTTCCATCCATTTCAAAATACTCTACACGAACTCCAGCACTGATATCTAATTTATCGCCTATTTTATGCTCGTATTGCGTATAAACAGCAGGATTGATTGAAGTGTGATTTCCGAAAAGGTTTGAAAAAACAACATTTGCAATGTTGGATACACCCGAGCTCAGCGTGATTCCGTTTGTGTATTGCTTTTGAAATTGATAATCCGTAAAATAAATTACCGCTCCATTGCTCTGGCTAAGGTTATTCAGATTTTTATTTTCAGCATAGTACATTCTTGCCTTCAGGTTATGTTTATTATTGTTCTTATCGGTATACCTGAGGTATGGATCAATAAACAAACGGTGTCCCAAATTATAGGTTAACGTTGATTCTGCATTACTGGTATCTGCACCACCACTTGGAGTATAGCCCAACGAATCACTTTGCCAAATTAAAAAATTCCCTGTTTTCTGAATTTGATAATTATATCCAACTCCGTATTTTATGCGGTCATTATTTTTCACCCTAAAATACAATGATCCACTAACGCGACCTCGATACTCACTTTCTCCTTGGCGATATCCATCATTGTGGAAGAGCGTTGATGAAATGGTGTACCCATATTTTTGATTCATTTTAGAGGTATATGCTTCAACCTGCTGATTCATAGGGCTTCTACTCCACCATTTTAAGGATTGACGACGTGGATTATCATAAAAACCATACTGCACTTTAATTTTTGTTTCGCGTTCAGCTTGCGGTAATTTTTCCGACAAAGCAATCACACCATTTAATGCTCCACTGCCATAAAGCACGGAAGACGCTCCTTTCATTACCTCAATCTGACTGGCTTGTTCCATGGGAATCGCGTTCCACTGAGTATCTCCGGCATAACCAGATAGCAAAGGCATTCCGTTCCAAAGTAATAACACCCGACTTCCAGTTCCATAGGCAAACCCGGAACCTCCCCGAATACTCACTTGACCGTCCATAGTGAAAACACCAGGGGTTTGGTCTACCGCTTGTTCCAAATCTGTTATTCCTTTATTATCAATCAATTGAGGTTTAATAATCTCCATGGAAACAGGAATTTCCTCTACTGTTTGCTTACGCTTTCCTGCGGAAATTACCACTGTTTGAAAATCTTTCACAGGCTCGTTCAACAGAATTTTCACTTCTCCCGGACCTGAGATTACAAGTGTATCATTCACAAATTGAATCATGGATATCACCAAAGTAATAGGATAAGATGCTGGAGAAATTTTAAATTGACCATCCGCACCAGAAAACAATTTTGTACCATCAGAGGAAACAACTTTTGCTCCTGAAATAGGTTCTTTTGATTTACCGTCAATTACTTTTCCACTCACCTGAGATTGGAAGTTTAGGGACGTAAAAAGTAGGGCGAAAGCGAGTATATTTTTTATCATGAGTTACTTTTAGCAACCCAATATTAACAAAAATTTACAAAACAACAATCAAAAACTGTAAGTTTCACGTGTAAATCGTTACTAACCTCAAGCAATTAGTCTTAAAAAAAATGGTGTGCTTATTTGGATTACAATTAATTACTTCCAAACACCCATTGCACAAAACTTCTCAATGCGATCATTGATGCGTTGGTCAGGTTCAACCTCATCTAGTTCTTTCAAATATTTTTTGATGGATTTACGCACTATTTCAAACATTTCCTCTTGTTCGCGGTGTGCGCCGCTTGCCGGTTCTTTAATCACATCATCCACCAATTTCAATCGCTTCATATCTGTTGAAGTCAATTTCAAGGCATCGGCTGCTTTTTCCTTAAATTCCCATGAACGCCACAAAATAGAAGAACACGATTCTGGAGAAATTACAGAGTACCATGTATTTTCAAGCATCACCACTTTATCACCCACACCAATTCCAAGGGCACCACCAGATGCACCTTCTCCGATAATGATACAAATTACAGGAACTTTCAAGCGCATCATTTCATAAATGTTTCGCGCAATCGCTTCTCCTTGCCCTCTTTCCTCGGCTTCAAGTCCTGGAAAAGCTCCAGGAGTATCGATAAACGTTACAATGGGTTTATTGAACTTTTCCGCTAATTTCATCAACCTCAACGCTTTTCTATACCCTTCGGGATTGGGCATCCCAAAATTTCGGTATTGACGCATTTTGGTATTTATTCCTTTTTGTTGACCAATAAACATAACTGATCTACCGTCCAACAATCCAAAACCACCAATCATGGCCTTGTCATCTTTCACTCCTCTGTCTCCGTGCAATTCCTGAAAACGACCTTTGGTTAACGCTTGAATATACGCCAAAGTATAGGGTCTATCTGGATGACGAGACAATTGTACACGTTGCCATGGGGTAAGATTCCCCAATGTTTCTTTGGTTTTTTGATCTAATTTCCGAGCTAACTCGTTGATTTGATCTATCATATCAACACCCGTACTTTCACCCAGTTCTTTGGCCTGTTGAATTTGTTCTTCAAGTGCTTTTATCGGTTCTTCGAAATCTAAATAGGTCTTCATAACAATGAATTTAACTAGACAAAATTAGTAATAATGCTTGGTTATTGTACTTTTGTTGTATGATAATCTTTCCACAGGCGAAAATCAATTTGGGTTTGCACGTGTTATTTAAACGTCCTGACGGCTATCACGAAGTGGAAACGTGCATGCATTCCATACCTTTGTTTGACATTTTGGAGATTCTCCCAGCAGACGAATTTTCGTTCCACCAAAGCGGACTGGTTGTGGACAGCGAACCAAATTCAAATTTATGTGTGAAGGCATATCAACTGATGAAGCAACAATACGATTGCCCTCCGGTTTATATGCATCTGAGAAAGCAAATTCCGATGGGAGCTGGACTAGGAGGAGGTTCATCAGATGCGGCCCATGTGATAAACGGATTAAATGAGCTTTTTCAATTAACTATATCAGTTGAAGAACGGGAAAGTATAGCGGCTCAACTCGGAAGTGATTGTCCGTTTTTCATTGAAGGAACGCCAAAAATAGCTACGGGAAGAGGAGAAATCTTGAACGATGTAACCGTGGACTTAAGTGGGCATCACCTAAAACTAATTTATCCCGCTATTCATGTTGGTACTGCCGAAGCATATGCTGATGTAGCGTTTTATGAAGGTGAAAAACACATTTCACAGATTCTAACACAAAACATTGAAAACTGGCAAGTAGAATTAACAAATAGTTTTGAAAATTCAATCTTCCAAAAGCATCCCTTGATGTTAGAAATAAAGGAAAATTTACTTCAAGAAGGAGCTGTATATGCCGCAATGTCAGGCAGTGGATCAACCATATTTGGCATTTATGAAGAACTTCCCATCCTAAGTGATTTACCCGAATCCTATCAACAATTTTGCTTAAGTCTATAGAAAATCGGTTTGAACGCTTTTTTTTGAATAGAAAATTAATATATTTGCACTCCCAATTTGGAAAATGTTCCAAGTTATCTGGCGAGATAGCTCAGTTGGTTAGAGCATTGGATTCATAACCCAAAGGTCCCGAGTTCAACTCTCGGTCTCGCTACCAGTAAACCTCGACAATTCTGTCGGGGTTTTTGTTTTTTAGAGCTGTTTATCAAAATCTGAAATTATTTTTTTGTGTTTTGTTGAACTCATTATATTCATTAATTGCAAGAGATTTGAGGTTTTAGATAACACCATTATGCTTTATCTCTCTTATTTAGATGATGCTAAATTGTTTAATTAATTACAAAGTATGGCTTCCAGCGAAGCGTTTTTAGCAAATCTTGAAAATTTATTGACTCATTCCTTCTTTGGTGTTGATTTTCCATTGGCTATTAAAAGTTATAACTGCTGAATTCAAATTACTAATTAAATTCATTGGTGTTCATTTTTAATAGTTATATTTACGATGCATATTTTTTATTAAATAGTTAACGTTATGAGTAAATTAATTTTTTGTACATTTTTTTTCGTATTACTGGTTTCTAATAGATTGTCTGCACAACAATATTGTTTTTGGGTGGCCAATTATAGTGATGATACCTTTTCTACCTTGCAATTAAGAGAAACTGGAGAAGATTATTTTGGTAGTGATGTACTTCCGGATAATTTAATACAACCGGGAGAGGTTTTTTGGATTAAGCCTAGTGCTAGCGGAAGTGAAGTTTTTGATATACAAATAACTAAATTAAGCGGGGCCCCTTTGAGGTTTAAATGGACTGGGGAAGATGGTAATTCATACAATGAACCATACATTACCTTGAACGTCAAAGAAATCCATACACTCGTATTAACTTCAGATGAATATGGGAATTTAGCTTGGGATATAAGCTACGAGGATATTTTTGATTTGGGACACCCTTGTGACCAAGATTAAAAAAAAAAATAATGAATTACACTTTGAATTTGTGAATTACTGCAACTGACAGTTAGAATTTTTCGTGTCAAGGTTTCATTTCCCCTATTTCAGCCTTTATTCTAGATCGGATTCGAGATTACAGACAAGTATTTAAACAATGCTCAAAACCATTGCTTGATTTCATTGAATGGAAAGAAAACCATTCCTAATAGGGATGTAGTCAAAGACAACTGGTAAACAGGTCCGGGTAAAACTATACAGTTCTGGTTGTTTGGATTTTTTGAGGGGTTAAGCAACAGAAAAAGACCCCCAAAGGAGGTCTTTCGACGATCTGATAAAAAAAATTATTTACTAATTACAAAACGAATTTGTTTTCCATTTGAATTAAATAGATAAGTTCCGTTGGTAAAGTGATTTAGATCAAGTGCTGTCAATCCATTGTGCAACAATCCTGAATGAATAATTCTTCCGTCCATAGATAGTATTGTATACTCAGATGGCTGGATTCCAAGTGCTTCAACAATCACCAACCCATTCGATGGATTTGGATGTAGATTCAAACTTAATTCACCCTCTTCGATTCCTATCGTGTTTACAGTAATACACTCGGATTGATCTGAACATTGACCATCACTCACTATTACAGCATATTCACCATTAACGACAGTAACAATCGGATTAGTTGCAGATGTTAAATATTGGCCTGTTGAACAATCTATCCATTGATAAGTAACTCCCGAAGAAGCTTGCAATGTATTTAACCCAACTAACGTGGCGGCTGCTTCAAATGCACTTATAGAAAGTGAAATATTATGAATGGTATTACATCCATTTGCATCTTGACTAATAATTTGATAGGTACCAGACTCCGATAATACTTGACCATTAGGTGCTGTATAAGTTGAGCAAGCATATGGACTGCTATTGGTCGTCTGTGTAATCGTATTGATACACGGATTTATTGTATGAAGGGTTGTATTGGTAATAACTGGGGCGTTAAAATCAAAATATATACCTACATTGTTATTAATCTCAGTTCCAGCAGATAAATCAGGTACTTGCTTTACTTGGAACGTTACAAATCCATGGCTTTCAGGTTCATTAGCGGAACTATCGGGTAAATTAATATTGTTAAACGTCCATTCTAACACCCTTGGCCCGTGCATTGTGAATGAATAATTATGACTTGATACACCCGATGTAACAGTAAATATATTCAAATCGGTATCTAGTGTATCTCTGATAACAACCGTAAATGCTGTATCTGTTCCTGTATTCTGAAAACGAATTACATATTGTAAATCCGTATTTGGTAAAATATCATGACTTTGTCCTATTCCAAGTGGGAATCCAGTTTTATCATTCGGGTCATAGCTGCCTGTAACTAAACCGCAATAGATATCAACTACAGGATCGGCATCGTCTTGAGGGAAATTATTTACAAGATCCGGAGTCCAATTGGATACATCTCCACATCCTTCAACATGTGCATTTGGATGCGAATTACCCGGATGCAATGGATGTTGATCTGCTTGTAAAATCCAAGTTTGTCCATTTCCAAAATACGAATAGGTAACTGTTGTTCCACCTTGAATCATTATAGAATCAAAATAAGTCAATACACCATCAACATAAACTCTCACTGGCGAATAACACTCCATATCTCCTCCACCAAGCTGACCAGTATTGGTGATTGTAAAATACACACTATCTCCCTGACACCAACCATTCACACTCAAACTACTTTGATCCCAAGGTAAATTACAAGGTGTTACACCAGTAGCCATTGGTGTTGGTTCAGTATCCAACGCACAAGACTCGACAGGATATAAATTAGCATCCATGCAGAGTGTTTGTCCAAGCATAGCATTACAACTTATTGTTGTTGTAATATTAATACTTGCACATTGACCTGGATTTAAATCACCTGTTTGAAAACGATATATATTGTTTCCTTGAGCTATATAAGGCAATGAAGATGCAGTAACCGTCATTAATGGATCCAACTCTACATCCACATAAGAGGCATTTAATACACCAGTAGCTGTTGTTTGATTACATGCAGACACAAACACATTTTGATTTGGTAAACACCTTCTTAAAAATGGAGCATAAATACTCACTTCAGGATCAGTACAAGGGTTGTTGTTTGTTAGACCAAAGCTCATGCAGTCAGCCATGCCGTTTTGGATAGTAAAATTTTGAGAAATTGGACACGTGGCAGACCAGTTCAGGTTGGTAGTATCCACCGTAGCTGTGTAAGAACCATCAGGTAAACTATCAAAAGATGCAATCCCACCAGCATTTGAAATAGCAATGTAATTTCCGGGTTGAATGCTTACAAGAATCCCTTCAATACCAGGTTCAGCATTTTGAGAGCAATTTTGGTCTATGTCATTAAATGTAGTCACAGAAAACGACCCAGATTGACCAACGGTTACGGTTGTAGTATCCATTGAATAAGAACAAAACCCTAAAGAATAAGTCACTGAATAAGATGTTGTGTTAATAGGACTAACAGTAATTGAAGGAGTTGTTTCACCTGTTGACCAATAGTATGTACCACCGTTTTGTGATGGTGAGGCAATAAGTGTTGCAGAACCTCCTGAGCAGATTGATGCAGTGTTTAACGAAACAGAAACATTAACTGATTGAATTGTAACATTTGTGGAAGTGGGGAAAGATGAACATCCATTAAAACCAAATGGAAAACATGTAATAGTATAATCTCCGGGCAAACTAGTACTAGGGTTTATTTCACCTGTATTAGAATTAATTGTTAGACCAACAGGAGATGAAAAAAATGTTCCACCGGCAAATTGAGTTCCATTTCCAAACAAAAAAGGGAATTGCAAACCGTCTGTTGAGCAAAGTGGTGTATTATAAAAAAGTACCAATGACTGTTGAGTTATAATATCTACTGTGGTCATAGCTGTAGCTGATGGGCATCCTCCACTTGCTGGTATCGTGTACGTTACGTAATACGTGCCTGGCACACTCGTGCCTGGTGTTATTGCTCCTGTTGTGGCATTTAGACTCAAACCTGCAATTGAACTAAATACTCCTCCTACAAAGGAGCCCGTTCCGTACAAGGTTACCATCTGTGACGTAGTTTGTGTATTACAGAATGGACTATTGTAACTTATCGTCGCTGTCGGTAATGGTGTTATCGTTACCGTAGCTGTTGTGCTAATTGCTGAACAGCCATTGGCTGCCGGTATTGTGTAAGTTACCTGATAAGTACCAGGTGTACTCGTGCTTGGTGTTATCGCACCTGTAGTTGTATTTATTGTTAAGCCTACCGGAGTAGCGCTGTATGTTCCTATCGTATATGCGCCTGTACCAGTCAACGTTGGTGCTTGACCAGTACTTATTGATGTACAATAATTTGATGACGAATATACAATCGCCGCGGTTGGTAATGGCGTTATCGTTACTGTGGTGGTGGTACTTACTGCCGAACATCCATTGGATGCGGGTATTGTGTAAGTTACTGGATAAGTTCCCGGTGTGCTCGTATTTGGGGTAATTTCTCCTGTTGATGTGTTTAGTGTTAATCCACTAGGTACTGAACTATACGTACCCGTTGTATATGACCCAGTTCCTGTTAATGTAACGTACGTGGTTCCATCTATTGAACAGAAGGGACCATAATAACTAATTGTTGCTGTAGGACTCAAGGAACCAACAGTCACAAGATATGACGACGTTGAGCAATTTCCTGAATCAGATATAGAGACATAATATTCTCCTTCAACCAAATTGGTAATTAAATATGAGTCTGAATTAGTTAGAATTTCACTTCCCGAAGGATCACCAGAGAAAGGACCTGTCCAACTTACATTATATGGAGGTGTGCCACCTGATATTGTAGAAATATTAATTGAACCATCACTCAAATTTGAACAAGATGAGGGTGAGGGTGAGATTACTCCTTATAATGTATCCGGCTGACTTATCCAAAAACCTAAATTGGAACAACCAGAAGGAAATGATGCTGTCACAAATTTCATTTGATAAAACCCAACTGGTAAATTAGAAAAGGTAGTTGAATTTAAACTTGTATAAGTAGTTGAAGATGGATAATCTGAAATCGGTGTACCAGAAGAATTACATAATACATAACGCCAAGGACCGGCACAAGCACAGGGCGATGGCTGAACTATATTTGCAGTAACAGAACCATCGTTGTTACTAGAACACGTGGCATCAGTTATCGTAATACCGTAGCCTTGGCATTGCCCCCATATCATATTACTTGCAACGACAAATACAAAAACAATAAAATAATTTTTCATCTGATAATTAAATTTTAAAAACAAATATAGTAAAAAAATGTAAAGAATATAGATTGTTTAATTTAATAGGAAGCAATACTACAACACCCTTATTCAAATAATTGAATTGGAGAGTTTCACTCCACTGTATTTATTTTAAATATAAATACTCAATCCAAAAAATAAACGGTTAATAAATTTTAAATTAAGACTATACCCATTAAGATTTAGTAAATCGCAAAAAATCATTACCAAGTTTCTACCAATACCGCCACTTGACTATTTAATTACCTATTGTATATAAACATTTTCTTCGTTTACAACTTCAGATTCAATTTTAATACTACCAAAACCTGCTTGAAATGCTTTTTGTGCTTTGATATCTAGTACTGCAACACCTTTATGACCTAATTGATAGAAGTAGTTGAAATTAAAGATTGCGTAACCGTCTGTGTTTGTGTACAATGTGTCATATACGGCAACTTGTTGAGGTGTGCCTGCTGTATTTGTACCATATAATACAACCATACACTGGTCAACCGGCTGACCACTAGAATCTAAAACTCTAATGTTTGCAATTGTATCCTTTTTCTTACGACAAGATGTCATTAATAAAGACCCGATCACCAAAAAACTTAAAAAAACGTACTTCATAATAATTAAATTTATTTATTGTATAATAACTGTTTCTACTGATGTTGTATGAATTTTACAGTTAATATAAGCAGAACCAGACAAAGTATCTTCATCAACAATGAGGTCAAAATACCCAGTGGTGTTTTTATTACTACTAGGGAGTTTATCAAAATACTGGTCCATATTAATTGTTGCAAAACCAGACGAATTGGTGTAAATCGTATCCACAAATTCCATTGTCGCAGGATTTGATTGTTGGTCACCGATTACAACCACTCTGGCGTTATCAACCAAACCATTTGATGATGTTCTCACATATACTTTAAGTATTGACGGATCTTTCGATTCACAACTTGACAGGATTAATAAACCGATGCAGATAGGGATAAACAATAATTTTTTCATAATTCATTTTTTTAGGGTCCGTTATTTAACTATAACAACTCTTATCACTTCGTTTTTAATTCTTAAGGAATATATCCCCCCCTCTATGGTAGAAGGCAATACAATTGTTTCTTTTTGTTTGGTCATCTTAAATTATAAACAAGTCCCAACTTCAAATTCACAGCATTTATTGAGTAGGTCGTTTTGACAAAACTATTTTGATTTGTGTAATCTTTCGTCTCAACAAAGTAAACCGGCTCGTTATCATAAAAGTCACTTTTAATGTAATCTGGGGTTAATGATAGATTACGAATGGAACAGGAAGTAAATAATTCAAATCCAAATGGTAATTGATGTCTGTAATCAATGGATGCTGTACCGCCAATTAAAAATTTATCTTTTAATATTAGGTCATACTCCCTTTGTACATCTTCCCTCTGAACATAATGATCCTTAATAGACCCAACTCCTATTATTGGTCCAAGGGAGATTGTTATTGAGTTATTTTTCCATTTTTTTGAAATTCCAAATTTCAAAGACAACGATTTCACATCCGCCGACATATTATGTTCTCTGTATGAAGTATAGAAAATATCTTGGAAACCAACTTGGTTATTAATACTGGTGAATTGGTTAAATTCAACATCAAAATTATAGGTGCTATCTATTAATAAGCCTAACCCCAACGAATAATTATTACCAGTTCCAAATTTCCCGGAAAATGCGTTATTCGTTATATTTGAATCAGCTAAATAGTCTATTTGACCTTGTTCAAGGGTAAAAAAATTATAGTCAAGATAATTAAAACTATTTCTACCCAAGGTTAATCCGTAACCATACGAAGTGTGAATTTGAAATTGGTAAGTTCTTGTAGCGGATTTTGTTTGATTCAACCCACTATTTATTTTCTTCCAAGTATTTTTACCCCCATTACCATTAAGACCGGATTGATTGGGGTTTAATGGATAATTAATCATTGTATTAACTGTTAATCCATCCTCGGAATTTTGTGCGTGAAAGAGACTTACATTAGAAAAAATTAAAACAAAAAGAAATAACTTATTCATACCCTACTTATTTATTAATTTAACACTTCCCCCAATTTCAATTTTATATACACCCCCACTCAAACCACTCATATCAATTTTAAATTCTTGAGATGGGATTTGGTCTTTCATTAAGATTTTTCCGGACATATCTGTTATTGTATATTCTTTACCAATACTTGATTGGTCAACAACAACATTTAATTGGTCATTATCAAGCCGGGTAGAAGAGTAACGCTTCTAAATTCAATAATGTGTCATCTCTGACCTAACAATATTACGTAAAAAAAATGTAACAGCAAAACCTTGATTATTATTGAATAATCAACTATTTATTAATAAAAACTATGAAAAATATTACATACCAATTTTGCCTCCACAACTATAAAAACGAGTTTGAAATGCTCAATAGAATTTCATATACAATAGAAAATTATAAAGAAGAAATGATACCCATTGAGAGTTGTTGTTACAATCAAGACTTTTTACAAGGGTATACAGAATTATTATTTGTCGACATTATCCCCACCTTTTTAACGCCAACCATTTTCAAATTTGATTTTGATGATTTTGAAACTGAAGATGAAATGATGAAGGAAATTACCGAAACTACGTTAACATACCGACCCAACATAATGATGGCAACCGAAACATTGGTTATTCATCTTATTCATAAGATCCCGGAGTTTTAATTTTCTTATAATTTGACATTCCACTTTTGGTAGATAAAAGCAATTTGTCCACCTCATCCATATTTTCAACTGGCAGAGCCTCAACCTTGCAATTAATTATTTTTCTAATTCTAACAATTAGTTCTGATGTAATCCTACTTTGTATTGAGGCATGACTATTCAAAATATAAAGAAAATGATTGTGGTTCATTCCAAAGTAGACTCTACAATACCCACCCTTTTGATTTTTGAAAAAAAAATAAAACATTGATTTACAGTTGTTTGTGTTTATTTCTTTTATAGCCCATTATCTTCATAACCCAAAGGTCCCGAGTTCAACTCTCGGTCTCGCTACCAGTAAACCTCGACAAAATTGTCGGGGTTTTTGTTTTTTAGAGATGTTTTACACCTATATTTTATATTCTCCCAAACTTGGTTCCTTCTACAAAGGAGAAACCGGGAATATTTTAGATCGATTCAATCGTCACAATCGTGGGTATGAAAAAGCAACTCAATTTGGTGATCCTTGGATACTTTTATGGAAAGGCGAGAAAGCTACTAAATCTGAAGCAAAAAACCGGATAATTTGAATATTGATTGGTTCATTTATTGATTTTCTAAATAAGAAAAACATACACTTAAAGCTTTAATACAAGAATTTTCAAAGAGAACCTTCAAATAAATAAATGCAGAATTATTGCTCTTTTAAAATTTGAATAGATTTTTTTAAAAGAGGGCAAGCTACTCTTGTCGCACCGCTACAACCTACTACCTTTGCTACGTTCCCGTCCTGGAGGATTTGAAGGGAGCTGGTCGCAAGAGACTTGCCCGACACAAAAGTAGTGATATTTTCCGTTTGAGACCAAGAAAAAACGTTATTTTTGTAATTCTTCCCAAGGCTCCTTAGTTCAACGGATAGAACAAGCGTTTCCTAAACGTTAGATCCAAGTTCGATTCTTGGAGGAGCCACATGTAAAACTTGTAATTGAAAAAAAATGAATCAAACACAACACTTTTCAGAATCAAACAAAGAACGATATTTATCCGAATTAATTGATCTTCTTAAAATTCCTTCCATTTCTGCAGATCCCGCCTACAAAAACGAAGTGCAAAAATGTGCTGAGTCGCTGGCGCAAGGATTGACCAACATTGGAATCGACAAAGTAGAAATATGTCAAACAGCTGGAAATCCAATTGTATACGGAGAAAAAATCATTGATCCTGCCAAGCCTACTATTTTGGTTTACGGACATTACGATGTGCAGCCTGCGGATCCTTTGGAGTTGTGGACATCTCCGGCTTTTGAACCAGTTATTAAAACCACTGAAAAACATCCTCAGGGAGCTATATTTGCCCGCGGTGCATGTGACGATAAAGGTCAAATGTTTATGCACGTGAAGGCGGTTGAGTCCATGTTGGCGGCAAACGAACTTCCGTGTAACGTGAAATTCATGATTGAAGGCGAAGAGGAAGTGGGGAGCGAAAACCTGGCGATTTTTGTGAAAAACGAAAAAGACCGTTTAAAAGCAGATGTTATATTAGTTTCTGATACAGGAATGCTGGCCAACGATGTACCTTCCATTACCACTGGATTGCGCGGATTGAGCTATGTGGAAGTAGAAGTAACCGGACCAAACCGCGATTTACACTCCGGATTATATGGTGGATGCGTTGCTAACCCAATTAATGTTTTGGCTCAAATGATTGCATCGTTGCATGATGAAACTGGAAAAATCACTATTCCAGGTTTCTATGATAAAGTAATAGAATTATCAGACGAAGAAAGAACAGAAATGGCCAAAGCACCGTTTTCGCACGAAGCATATTGCAAAGCACTTGACATTGAGGAAACAATGGGTGAAGCTGGCTATTCAACCATGGAACGAGGTTCAATTCGTCCAACGTTGGATGTAAATGGCATGTGGGGAGGATATACGGGTGAAGGAGCAAAAACAGTAATTGCTTCCCAAGCTTTCGCTAAAATTTCCATGCGCCTTGTTCCTGACCAAGATCCAACCGAAATTACAAATCTATTTCTTACTCATTTTGAATCGATTGCTCCAAAAGGCACACGTGTGAAAGTAAAACCGCATCATGGCGGCGAAGCAGCAGTAACACCCATTGACTCGGTTGGATACAAAGCAGCAAGTATGGCCTACGAAAAATCGTTTGGTAAAAAACCAATTCCAGTGAGAAGTGGTGGAAGTATTCCTATCGTTGCCATGTTTGAAAAGGAACTTGGGTTGAAGACAATCTTAATGGGCTTTGGACTAGACAGTGACGCCATCCATTCTCCAAACGAACATTTTGGCTTATTCAATTTTTACAAAGGAATTGAAACCATTCCATACTTTTATCATTACTATACGGAGTTAACAAAATAATATGACAAAATTCCTCACGCTCTTGGTACTCATCGCAGGATTAAGTTCTTGTGTTTCTTTTAAAGAACCCGAATTTAAAAGTATGGATGGGTATGTTTTTGATGGTATGGATGGAAATCAGGTTAAATTTAAGTTGAAAGCTACTGTTTACAACCCAAACCCGTATGCACTAAAAGTGAAACCTTCTAAAGTTTCAATCTATGCAGAAGATAAATTGTATGGGACATTAAACCTGGAGAAAACACAAAAAATGAAACGCAAAAAAGATACTCAGCTAGAAGTACCGTTGCGTTTTGATATGGCTGATGGTGCCATGATGGGATTGGTATTATTAATGCGAAAAGAGAAAATCAATATAAAAATTGATGGAAAAGTGAAAGGCGGAGTTTATTTTATCTCCAAGAAATTTCCTGTGACCTATGAAAAAACGGTTTCGCCCAAAGAATTAGGATTGAAAAATCTGTTGAAGTTTTAGAGCCCATCTCGCTTGGTTCAACTGGTTCACCATTAGTCGCTCAATGGGCTTTTATTAAGTTATAATTTAGTCTCGTAGAAAATAAACCAACTATTCATCCTCCTCAATCCTCCTTCAAAGGAGGAAGAATTATCTCCCCTTGAGGGGAGACTGAGAGGGGTGAATGTTTACTGCAATACAATCTTCTTAATATCCACCGTATTTCCTTGTGGATCAATGATTCTCACGAAATACAATCCATTGCCACCCCACGTGGTGATGTCAATGTAAAACTGTTGTTGAGTTACCGCATTTTGAAATACTTGCTGCCCTTGCGCATCCTCAATTTTGATGCTATATCCGTTCATTGCAGCTAAATTTCCTGCGTCAATGGTGATGTGATTAAATGAACTCACTATTTTGAATTATTTCAAGACAAGCAAGTTCTGAATCATTCTTGAATTCCTTAATCTTTTCAAAATACTTTCTAAGAATTTTTTCAATATTTTTTGTAGTTTGGTTGTAGGTTCTTAGCCAAACAATTTTTGGAGGATGTCCCCAAACAAGAGAGAAATCATAAAAGTCGCCATCAAATGTTACAATGATATAGTCATTTTCTTTTGCGTATTCCCATATTTGTTTGTCTGTGGAATTTTCCAAACCGCACTCTCTAATTTGTCTGGATTCAGGTAACATATCTTGTAATTGCGAAACCAATCGATAAGAAATATTCTGATCAAAAAGTAATTTCATGATGCTATACCCAAATGACCTTCTTTTGAAGCGGCAAAAAAGAGACAAGCATTAATGTGTGCATCATCTAACTCAGGAAAATCCTGAATAATTTCTTCCCTAGACAAGCCATTTGCAAGCCAATTCAACACATCAGATACCGAGATTCTTGTTCCTTTGATTACTGGCTTTCCAAATCTCTTTTCAGAATTGATCTCAATATAATTTTGAATATTCATACTTACGAATTTCGCAAGAAATTATGAGTTAAGCAAATTGTATGATTTTTAGTTCGTTTATGAATCCGAAACGAAAACCAATGAAATGATTTTTCAATATGGGTTCAAATATCAATACGGATCTACATCAATGGACAACCTACTCGATTTATTATCGGCTTCCGCATAAAAAAGGTCAATCATTTCTTGAATTTTCTCCTTCACTTTTCGATCGGGGGCATCCTTTTCAATTTTGATTTTGATTTCTTTTATGAAAAAATTCTGAATGCGTTTGATTAGTGGAAATTCTGGTCCAACAACACGTTCCTTGAAAACCAGACGCAATTTGTCTGTTAAATTCTGCGCTGCCGCATTTAGTTTTCGTTCATCCGTGTTGCGCAACGTTAAATGAATCATTTTATAGTATGGCGGATAAAAAAACAGTTTTCGCTCTTGAATCTCTGTTTCATAAAACCCCTTAAAATCATGTTCCATTACGCGCCCCAAAACCCATTGATCCGGATTGGAGGTCTGAATAATCACTTTTCCTTTTTTATTTTTTCGCCCTGCCCTACCAGCCACTTGAACCATCAACTGAAAAGCTCGCTCAAACGCTCTGTAATCTGGCCGATTCAACAACATATCAGCATCTAATATTCCAACTAAGCCTACGTTATCAAAATCCAACCCTTTTGTAATCATTTGGGTTCCAACCAAAATATGGATTTGCCGATTCTCGAAGTCATGTATGATTGTCTCGTACGCATTTTTTGATCGTGTTGAGTCTAAATCCAAGCGTTTTATAACTGTATTTGGCAAAAACAAACTCAATTCATCCTCAATTTTTTCAGTTCCAAACCCAACCATTTTTAATCGGTTACTTCCGCAAGCACCACAGCTTCCAACGGGAGCAGAAATATGTCCGCAATAATGACATTTCAAGGAATTTGTATGTTTGTGATAGGTCATGGAAACATCACAATTCTTACAACGAGGCGTCCAAGCACAAACTTCACACGACCACATCGGCGTATATCCTCTTCTATTTTGGAACAAAATAACTTGTTCACCGGCATTCAACGCTTCGTTTATTCCATCCATTAATTGGCTGCTAAAATGCGAATGCATGCTTTTATTCTTTTTTTCCGTTCGAATATTAGCACAAAAAATCTCCGGCATTTGAAGTCCTAAATAACGCTCTGATAACTCTACCAGGCCATATTTTCCATCTAATGCATTTGTATAACTTTCAATGGAGGGAGTGGCTGTTCCCAAAAGTACTTTTGCTTTATGAAGATGTCCCAAAACAATGGCCGCATCACGTGCATTATACCGCGGAGAAGGATCCATTTGTTTGAACGTGTTTTCATGCTCTTCATCCACGATAATCAACCCTAAATCTTGATACGGAAGAAAAACAGAAGATCGTGCACCAATTATTAATCGAAACTTATTGGGATCATTCGCCAATACCGTATTCCAAATCTCCACCCGTTCATTTTGATTGAATTTTGAATGGTATACCCCTATTTGTTCTCCAAAATAAGCAGAAAGTCGTTCAATAAGCTGAGTCGTTAAGGCAATTTCGGGTATTAGAAATAATACTTGCTTCCCTTGAGTCAATTGTTCTTCAATTAGTTCCACATACAACTCAGTTTTTCCTGAGCCCGTTACGCCATGAAGTAAGGTTACAATATGTGTTTTTTGACATTCACGTACTTCTTCCAACGCCTTTTGCTGTGCCGGTGTTAGTGACTTTTTTTCCTTCAGTTCAAAATTCGCAGCGTTCAATCTACTAACCTCTATGCGCTGCGTCTCTAAAATTCCATTTCGCTCCAAGGTTTGTAATGCGGATAAACTCACTCCTTTTTCAACTAACTCTTTTCGGGCAACCGGTTGCATGGAATTACCTTGGTATTTGCCATCACTCAAAACCGTTAACAATGCTTCCAATTGTTTTCGAGAACTTGCTTTTGATTCTAAGCCAGATATAAAACTGGTGAGTAATTCGTTATCGGTAAAAGTATCCGTCAAGGTATAGCATACGATAGACTTGGGTGTAAAGCGTTCATTCAGTGCCTCAATGGATAAAATAATCCGTTTCTCGATCATTTTTTTTATCACTGGCTGAATGGTTTTTATCCCCAATACTGCCGACAATTCCTTTAAATCCATTTGATCATTGGCATGCAATGAATCCACAATAATCTGTTCGCGTTCATCTAGTTGCTGGTCATTCTCAAAATCAGGATGTAAAACCACTTTTGATTCGCTGGAAAGTTTAAAGTTGGCTGGTAAAGAAGCATTCATTACATCGCCCAGTGGAGCCATATAATAAGAGGAAATCCATTTCCAAAATTGAAATTGTTTGGCAGTCACAATTGGAAACTCATCCAACACATGCTCAATAAACTTGGCTTGGTAGGCTTCGGGAATACGCTCATGAATTTCAATAACAATTCCTGTCAGTAGCTTTGATCTGCCAAAAGGAACAATTACGCGTACACCAAATTGCAGCTGATCATTGAGTTCAAAAGGAATACGATAGGTAAAAACCTGATGAATAGGAACAGGAAGTAGAATATCTGCAAAAAAAGTCTTCCTTTCGCTCATGAAAACACCTTACTGACAGGCAAATGCCTCTTCTTGATTCACGATATTATCTCCAGGATGATCAGAACAAAATAATTTACCAAAATTGATTGGTCCTTGACATAATTCACGCGTACTTTTTTTATCAATCGCACGAATGTATGCTTGGGCAGAACCTACAGAAAATGGTTTGTAGAATTTCACCGTTTGACGGGAAGAAAAGATACCAATTACTTTGCCCCCATTATTAATAGCTAAATTTGTGTACGTAGGTTTAGACTGTGCTAAGGAAGATGCCGGTTTGTTTACAACCATATAATTATACAATTCTTCAGCGCCACCGGTAAATGTAATCCACATGCCTTTGAACGTTCGTTTTGTAATAGCAGGATCATTGGTACAATTGGCATTAATTAATTCATAAAATGTTTTACCTAACACAGAAAAAGTTCTGGAATCAAATGGATTTACATCATATTCTCCAATGCGCCAATTGAAAGACTTCACCGTGGAAGTGGAACCAATAAACTCATTGAATTCTATATCCATTTGTGCATTCATCACATAGGAATTTCCTGTATTGGAGACGGTTAATCCAGCGGATAAATACTCAACAGGATCATCAGCAAATTTGAAAGTAAAATTTTGACCTGAAGATGCCGATGTTATGCCATTCACCAATTCTGTTTCGGATGTTACGGTGTATTTTCCACCATTTAACGCTGCATTTAATTTATAGGTTGCATAAGGCTTTAACGAAGATAGTTGTGGATTTGATGCGTTTTGAACAGTTCCAAACGAAGGAAGACTCAACGTTGGCAATGTTTTAAAATAATACACCTTTTGTTCAGGGGCATAAAAAACACCATTGGTATCTTTATTTTGAATGATCGTATCTCTTAATTCCCACGTGCGAATTAAATTACCATCTAAATATTCTGAAACTGTTGCTTCCACTTGATCAAAATAATTTGAATCAGGAATTTGAGCAATTTCTAAGGCATTACCCGGACCAATGAAAGCGCGATTTATTTTTATAAAATGAATTGAGTCTGCATGATCTATTAAACCATAAATTACCGCAGTTTCCTTAAACTCACCAATATAATTGATTTTCTCATTACATGAATAAAGAAACAACAAAAGAATTGGTAAAAAACTTATTTTTAGAGAGCCTAATTTCATTGGGTTTAGTTTGGTTTTCCAAATATACGTACTAGTTTTTGGTCTACCAATGAAACGTAAAAATAACTAATGAATAATTCTATTCCATAACCTGCGGAACTTATATCCAAATTGATACCACTTAGGTTTTACAACGACATAGCCAATCATAGAAAGAGCATTTATGAAATCCTCGTCTATATAGATTGGATGAAGAGAAACAGAAATATCAATAAATTCGTTAGGATTCAATTCTGAATACACTTTGTAAGCATTTCCTTTTCTTACCGTTAATGAAATCAATTCTGGAACACTTTTTCGGGGAACTTGGAACTGAAAATCCCCTGAACTATTGGGCAAACAATACAAATGAAAGCCATTCAACTCTACTCTCAAATCCCCGGATAATTGAGGAGAAATAGTGTCTTTTATTCTTCCTTTGATAACCACATAAGAAGGATCTGAAGTAGAAATTGATTGCTCTTGGGGCGCTTTCATTTCAACTTGACCATTTAAGTTTGCGGTCACATTTAAAAGTAATCCGCTCAATACAATCGCCCTCAAGTTTGGAAAGTAATTATCCAATGAACGATTGAGTTGATCCGAAGAGAATTTCCCACATAAATTACCAGAACTAGTATATATTGCCTTTTTAATTTGCCGATCAGTCTGTACCGAAAAGTCGATAATATTTTTAGCACATGAAGTGCAAAATCGCTCCTTTTCATTTATGGAAGTCATTCCTTCCCATTTTTGGGGACAAGGTTCAGGTATTTGTAATTTCATACAAAATTATTCTTCCCCATTGTTCATATTCCACTCTCGATACAAATCAAAATAAGACTTTGTTTCCACCACTATAACTCCTCCAAGTGTATCTCCATATTTTGCGGGCAATGCTCCTGCATAAACTTTCATTCTTCCTATCGCCACACTGGGTACATTGAACACTTCATTGGCTTTTATACCATCGATCATATAAATCATATCTCCTTTTCTAGCTCCGCGAAATACCAGCTCACCGTCGGACGTCATTCTCACGTCTGTGGTCATGGTTGAAGCTAGTTTCTTAATATCAAATTTATTAGCACTTTGTTTTATTTCTTTGGCAGAAAGTTCAGGTGCAGGCATCTCGCCATATCCAATTTTGATGCGATCTCCCGAATTTATGGTTATTGTCCCAAACGTTTTAACACCTGCCTTGCCTTCAAATTCGATATCTCCAGCATTAAAATACCCTTCCAAAGGTACATTTGTCCTTATTCCGGTCATGGTGTCTTCTTTATAAATTATCGACATGAAATATTCACCAGAAGGAATACTGGTAATTCTAAAACGCCCGTCAGAATCTGTTGTTGCTTGATATTTTTTGCCTTGATCCTGAATAATCATTCGAGCGCCATAAATTGGCTGCTTTTTTCCAGGTTCATAAACATTACCAACTACGTCTCCAAAGGAAACTTGACCAAATGTGGTTCCGATCACCGAACAAAATACCACGAACATCCAATTTTTCATACTCTTAAAATTTACTTATTTAATGAGTAGATGCATGCTCGAATTGATTTCCATAAAATCAATTAAACTAATACGGCACTATTTGTTTGAATTTCTCGATCCACTTTTTTAAACAATCCTTGTAATACTTTACCTGGACCAACTTCAATTACCTCTGTTGCGCCATCAGCAAGCATTTGTTTCATGGTTTGTGTCCAACGAACGGGTGCAGTTAATTGAAGTACCAAATTTTTCTTAATCTCATCTGGGTTTGAAACCGCTAATGCCGTTACATTTTGATATACTGGACAAATTGGCGTATTAAAAATTGTTTGTTCTATAGCCGCCGCCAACTCCTCACGGGCCGGCTCCATCAGTGGCGAATGAAATGCTCCGCCAACCTGCAAAATCAATGCTCTTTTTGCACCTGCTTCTGTTAGTTTTGCACAAGCTTCTTCAACTGCTGGAACACTTCCGGAAATAACCAATTGACCCGGACAATTATAATTTGCAGGAACAACAACACCTTCAATTTTGGCACAAATTTGTTCTACAACCTCATCCTCCAACCCTAAAATTGCGGCCATTGTGGACGGTTGAATTTCACACGCTTTTTGCATGGCCATAGCGCGCTGAGCCACTAGTTTTAATCCATCTTCAAAAGAAATACATTTGTTAGCTACCAAAGAAGAAAACTCTCCCAAGGAATGACCTGCAACCATATCTGGTAAAAATGATGTCCCTAAACAAGTTGCCAAAATGGTGGAATGCAGAAATATAGCCGGCTGCGTAACTTTTGTTTGTTTCAATTCTTCATCGCTTCCTTCAAACATTATTTTCATTATATCAAATCCCATTATTTCATTTGCTTGATGAAATAATTCTTTCGCTTGTTGCGAATTGTCATAAAGATCTTTGCCCATTCCTGAAAATTGAGCGCCTTGACCTGGAAAAACATATGCTTTCATACTCGTTTATTTTGCTAGATTAATTTATATTTCTACAACGAAATCTCTTCTTCGTTAAACCGTATATTATATAGTTCTAATTCAGATAATATGGGTTCGTAAACTTCTTTTCTTATGGGTAGAGTAACTCCTTTTTCTTTTAAGTCACCGTTCAAAATCATTTTTGCAGCAATCGCAACAGGAAGTCCCACCGTGTTGGACATGGAGGTATAGGTTTGATCTTCTCCCAGATTAATCATCGAAGAGGTGATTTTATGTTGACTTCCATGCAATGAATAAACAAATTCATGATACATTACCAACATATCTTTATCTCCCTCTTGCAAGGAAAGATGGGCAACCATCAGTTTTTCTAATAACTGAGCAGGTGTGGCATTCGGAAAACCAAAGGATTCATCTTTATCAAAAATACCGAGTGATTCAAATTGCTCGTACAAGTACATGCGATCTTCCCGCAAAAATAATTTAAATTTATCTTCAACTGAAATACCTGTATTATAAGGCAAAAAGGCATTTAAGAAAGACCTTGGGGTGAGCGTTTCAGAATCAGTCATTCTATATGTATCATCCGTCATACCAAGTTCGATAAAAACGTGAAACCCTTTGCAAAAATTGGGTCTACGCAACGTACCGCGGTATAATGTTGGAATGGTATCTAACCCATACGTTTTTCGATAGGACAAAGAATCACGATTGGGATAGCCTTCAAATTCTCCGTAATTCGGAATAGTAATTTTATCTAAGCGATCAAATAATCGATTGTATGGAATGTATTTGTATTCGCCGTTATCAATAAACATGGCCGCACCACCTTGTCCGGCAAGGATTACATTCCGTGGATTCCAAGTGAATTTATAATGCCAAGGATTGTTATCACTTTCTGGAGCGATTAATCCACCACAAAACGATTTAAAACTTTCAACAATTCCGCCTTTACTTTGAATAGCATGAATAATTTTCATGGCGCTCATGTGATCAATTCCAGGATCAACGCCAATTTCATTCATAATCACAATATTTGCATGCCGAGCCTCAGCATCCAAGGCACGCATTTCCGGTGAAATATAAGATGGTGTTATTAAATTTACGCGCAAATCAATACAGTCTTTGGCAACATCCACATGAAACCTTGCTGGCAACATGGAAATAACAAGGTCTGAATGACCAATTACAGGACGGCGCTCTTGAGCATCCAATGCATTGAAAGATAAAGCTTCGGCAAACTTGGTTTGGCCTATTTTACGTTTTACCAACGCAATGTCTTTGTCGACGATTTTAAGGTACCAATTATTTTCTTCGGCGCGCTCTAGTAAATAGCGTATCATGGAGGAAGCCGAAAGCCCCGCTCCTAAGATTAAAATTGTTTTCATAGAACAAAGTTACGAATGCTCTTGAATCATTGGGCGAATTGCAGCAAATAATGCTTCTTCATCCCATGGTTTAGCAATAAATGAGGCAAGTAAGTTTTCAGATTTTAATTCATCGACAGATACTTGGTTTGCCTGACCAGAAAGCATAACACAATTCAAGGTCGGATATTTGAGTTTGAGCGAGCGTATTAATTGAGCACCAGTCATTTTAGGCATTTGATAATCTACCATTACAAAAATTACATCAATCTGCTCATTCATTAAGTCACCAATTCCCTCCAAAGCTTTATTTGGATCTGTAAAATACTCCAGTAAAGTAAATTTCTGGTCAATAACCTTACTTAGTTGAAAACCAAGCATTTGCAGGATGTAAGGATCATCATCAACGCAAACTACAGCGTATTTTAACTCATTCATATCTGAAAGGTAATAATAAATTTAGTTTTATCATCATCAGATGTAACACTTATATCAGCATTATGTTCTTCTGTAATGTTTTTTACTATACTTAATCCCAATCCTGAGCCACTTTTTTTACCTTTAGTTGTATAAAACTTATTGAACATGTTTTCCAAAACAACAGCTGTAATTTGTGGACCATTATTCTCAAAAATCACAGATAATGTTTCAGTTGTCTTTTCAGCAAATATCCCTAGGTAGCGTTTCTCTTGGTCCTCCATGGCTTCTAAGGCGTTTTTGACTAGATTGGACCACAACTGAAATAATTTAATTTCAAATCCATACAATTCGATTGATTCATCAATTTTGAACTGCAGATCAACTTCCTTTTTTAGTTCGTAATTAAAAATACCCAAGACAGTAGATAAATTATCTTTTAAATTAAAAACACGTTTTTCTTGCTGGTTTTCTCCTTTTATAAACGCGCGGACATCTTGCACAACTTTTACCGCTTTATCACTCGAATTTTTTATAGAGGCAAGTTGACTAAAAACCATTTGAAGCTGGTAAAGCACCTCTAAATTCTCAATCCTATTTTCAGTTTCAACTAAGTATTGAATCTCAAAACTATCTTCTTTGCTTACTCGAGCCTTCACTAATAAATCAGCCATATTTTCTCGTTCATCTGTATCTAACGCATAATTTTCAGTTAAAAACTGAATCATATCCACTTTTTCGCGGCGAAGTTGTAATCCACCAACAAACATTTCTACTTGATTGGTTTGAATACGTTTTAAAATACGGCTTAATTGATTTTCAGTAAGCAACAAGATCTTTTTCGTAAAAATCGTTTCCACAATAGATCGAACATTATCTGAACCTACTTTAATGGTACTTAACGGCGTATTTAAATCATGAGCAATACCAGCGGAAATCTCTCCAATTGTTGCCATTTTCTCTTGTTCAACAATACTCATTGATAAATCGAGGTTCTTCTTGGTGTTTTCAGCAACTCGCAGTTCTAATGTGGCATTTATCTCTTCAATTTCTAATTTTGAATTATTGAGGTCACGAATATATTCTATACGATTATACACATTTACTATCATTTGAGAAAACAATACTAAAATCTCTTTTTCATCATCACTAAAAATTCGATGATTTTTTATAAGGTCAAATCCAACAAAACCAACGAGTCGATTCTCATCATGAATTGGAATGCTAATTAAACTTTTAATCCCCTCTTTTGCCAATAAATCTTTCACTTTTTCGTCAGTAACAATTTCGGCATTTTCAATTATTATGAATTCCTTTCTTTTATGGCTATCATACCATACAGGCATGGTATTCAATTCAATCAGTTTTTTTTCATTTAAAAGTGACCTTATTCCTGGAGCAGCCCATTCATATTCATACTTACAATAACCTTCTTGAATGAAATAGTTATAAATATACGCCCGATCAGCTTGAATAAAATTAGAAAGTTCACGCAAGGAATCGTTTATGGTTTCAACTAACTGATCAATGGGTAAATTGATATATTTTGTTGAAATACGCATTACTAAATCTTGCAAAAGTGATTTCTGTTGAATCAATTTTTGTGCTTTGACATTTTGCGTCACATTATGCAGATATGCTTGGCTCCCTATGATTTTTTCCCCATCAAATAAAGGGATTGTTTTACCACTCAAATATAACTGCTCCTTACTTTTGGACAAAAAGACACAATTCAAATCAGCTACTGACTCTCCCTTCATTAGTCGAGGGAAAACTTCTTTAAACTCCAAGAGTGTTTCTTGATCCAAGAATTCTAATATCGAACGACCTTCAACCTCCTCTGCCGTGAAATTCAAATTATCAAGCCAAGAATGATTTGCCCAAAGCAAATTCCCTTTCACGTCTAAGGCATGAATCATTTCTGATGCGTTTTCTAAGATCCGTCGATTGAGCGCTTCACTTTTACGCAACAATTCATCATCCAGTATTCGAGTAGTAATGTCTGTTTCTATGGCAATATATCCAGAAACTTCATCGGCTTCAAACAAAGGAACAATATGGAGTTCTAACCAATATTCTCTGCCATCTTTTGATCGATTTAGAATTTGTTCATTCACAATTTCATTGCGCGACAAAGCTTCATTTATTCGCTGGAGAGTATCCGGATTGGAACCTTCAAACTGAAATATTTTCGGAGACTTACCAATAATCTCATCCAACTCATACCCTGTGATTTTTAATAAACTCTGATTGGCCCAAATAATTTTTTTGTACTTGTCCGTTATTATAACTCCGTTCAATGCATGCTTGGCTACGAGAGAAAGAAGATTATTTTCTTTTGTTCTCTCAGAAACCTGATACTCAAGACTATTTAAGATCTCTGCAGTCCGGTTTCTTTCAGTTTGAAGACTATTCGAAAGCGATATCAATGCATCCCCCAACTCATGAATTTCCTTTGTGGTATTTAGTTCATTATCAAAATCAATTAACTGATTGCTTTTAATGGATTCTGAAAACTTTATTAATCCAACTACCGGTTTTACCAACCATCTTGCAAATAAATAAAAAATGACTAACGAAAAAACAAAAAGCCCGATTAAGATAGTATACAGTGGGTAATTAAGTGACTTAAGAACCTCGTCAATTTTAGCTTTTGACGAAACCATGTAAATCTCACCCTTTAATAATTCAGATTTAAAAGGGTATTTCTCCACGATATATTTTTCCAGATCCAAATTCAGCACATCTAATTTGGAGGTGTCTGGATTTGCAAACAATTCTTTTTTTCTCCCCGCGGAATCGACTACAACTACCGATACCTTTTCGAAATCATCTGTTGATTTTGCTAACTCAAGTGCTTTTTTTAACCCCACTAAATTTTCATGATCCAATGATAACTCCACTGCCAGTGCAACACTTTTTGAAGCCTCTTGTAAATCAAATCGACTATTTTCTATGTATAGTTCTTCTTGCCTTTTAGAATAATAAAAAGCAATAATCATTATGATTACACTAATGAATAATGCGAAGGAGGCCCAAATTCTAAATGATAATGATTTCATATCACTTAATTTGTATTATTAATTGGCTGGGACAGGGTGTGTTTTGTTGAATAAATCCCATTGCCCCTGGTGTGTCTTGTATATAGGAAATGATGGCAGAATCAGACTCCAAAAATGTGGGTGGATTTGCTCTACCTTGGAAAACAAGAGAAAGCCAATATTTTTTAACGCCTTGCGGAGTAGTGTTATAAATTGACTTAGCCAAAGGTACTGAATGCTGAGATTGTGAGGAATACAAAACAATTTTGACCGATTTTCCGGTTTTCCCAAGGGTATACTTTCCTTTAAAATAATCTTTAACTTGGGCCTCTGTTAGTTGAGTAATTCCAGTACTACTTCCTATTAACTTATATCCTGCTAATGATGATTGGCTGTATGCAAAACTTGACACAACCAACTGAATTACAATAAATAATCGTTTAAAATCCATATGCAAACTGTACTTTAAATTCTAAATTATTAACCGAACCATGACCAGTATTTAAAAAATTGAATGTATACCCAAATTGTGTTTTTACATTGATCATTTCTGAAAATTCATACCTATACCCCATCCATAAGCGCATTATGTCATAATGATACGTGAATAAATCATTTTCTGCAATGGAAAGCCAATCAACAATCGCGTAGGGTACATGCTTCTCTTTTATTCGAAGTCCATAGTACGTGTAATTCGAAAGATTATTTGCATAACCCAATGTATCGGTGTGGGTGCGATTAAACACAAACTCGTTTAAAAACTCATGCTTATTTCCAAAATAGGCAGTGGATTGTGATAATAAATTATAATTCAAATTCCCCGTATATTTTTCACTAAGACTATGTGAAGGTGCGACAGAATGTCCACTATGTGCTCCCCTAATAGATGCATCGGTGAGAAAATCATAAAAATAAGAAATACCTATTCGGAAATTATCAACTGGTTTGATGTGCATGGATAATGTTATTGCGGGACTTAAATTATCATCAAACGCATCGGAAGAACTAATGCCATTTCCAACAACAGCATCATACCCGAAATTCAATTTACCTAAATTTTGACCTTGGAATTGAACACCTAGACTATGTAAAGGAATTAAATAACTAAATGAAATTGGTCTATCAATACTTGGAAAAAAAAGTCGTCCGTGGTGGTAAACATCATTCCAATAATTAATAGGAGTATGTATTTTACCCGTTATCACAGAATGATTTTTATAATAATCAAACTTTAACCTAGCGCGTTCAATACTGGCCGAGAAAGTGGTTGGAGTTCCTTTTGTATACTTCATTACAAATTCTCCTAAAAAACTTATCCGGTCATTAAAAAATGTGTTGACAAATAAATCATGCTCTCCCAATTCAAAAGAGGAAATAGTAGGATCAGAATCTGCGTTAAAATCATGTAGTAAATTATAGTTCATATGCCCATATCCATTTACCACGCTTCGTAAACGTTGAGACCAAATAGACATACTGCATAAGAGACAAATGGATACTACTAGTGTGTTCTTCATGGTGTTGTTTTATATATAAATAATGGTTTTAGAGCTTCAAATAAAGAGGCTTCGTTTTCATGTTTATAAACAAAATGGCATATTTAAACTCAATCATAACTTGAAAATCACCGAAAATTTAGTGCTCGTCTTATCAGATGCTACACCTAGGGTTGCATCGTGTTCACTCACAATGTTTTTTACGATACTTAATCCAAGTCCCGAACCATTTTTTTTCCCTTTGGTTGTGAAAAATTTTTTAAACATATTTTGTAAAACATCTTCTGGTATTTGAGGTCCATTATTCTCAAAAACGACCGTTAAATTGTTATCATTTTTTACTGCAGAAATACCTAAATACCTTTGCTTTTGTTCCTCCATTGCCTCCAAAGCATTCTTAATTAAGTTTGACCACAATTGGAATAATTTAATTTCGTAACCAAACAACTCTAATTTGTCATCAATATCAAATCGTAAATCAACCTCTTTTTTTAGTTCATAATTAAAAATCCCTAGTACAGTAGCTATGTTGGCTTTTAAATTAAAAATTCTTTTTTCTTGCTGTGTTTCTCCTTTTATGAATGCTCGTACATCCTGCACAACTTTTACCGCCTTATCACTGGAATTTTTTATTGTTGCCAGTTGACTAAACGCCATTTGAAGTTGAAAAAGGACTTCCAGATTTTGAATTTTATTCTTTAATTCCATAATATATTGAATAAAAAAAGAATCATCCTTACTTACCCTTGATTTCACTAATAAATCAGCAATTTTTTCTAGTTCAGTCTCATCTAACCTATAGTTTTCTGAAAGAAAGTTAACCATTTCTATTTTTTCTTTCCGCAATTGCAAACCACCAACATACATTTCAACTTGATTGGATTGAATTCGATCCAATAAATGGGTTAACTCATTTTCTGTCAATAAGAAAATTTGCTTGGTAAGCAGCGTCTCAATGATAGAACGAATATTATCTGCCCCTACTTTAATTGTACTTAATGGCGTATTTAAATCGTGAGCAATTCCAGCTGAAATCTCTCCTATTGTAACCATTTTCTCCTGTTCAACCATGCTCTTGGAAAGAGCAATATTTCGTTTTGTTTTATCAGAAACTTGTTGTTCAAGCGATTCATTTATTCGAGATAATTCTTCTTTGGATTTTTCAATCTGATATGCATTCAACAAGCGATTATGAACATTGACGAGCATTTGAGCAAATAAACTCAATACATCTTTTTCTTCTTGACGAAAGATTCGTTTCTTTTTTAATAGATCAAAACCTACAAATCCAAGAACATCAGAACCATCCATTAATGGTAAAGTAATCAAGCTTTTGATTCCTTCTTGTCTTAAGCGTGTTTTAAGGGCATCGTCTTCTAAAAGTTCAACATCTTCTATCTCAAAACACGCTCCATTTCTGTGTTTCTCCAACCAAAAAGGCATTTGTGCAAGAGGAATAGAATTTAACTCGTCAATTTGGGAAATTACTCCTTCGGCACACCATTCGTAGGTATTCTTGCATACCTCATTTTTAAAATCATACCTAAAAATATAGGCTCGATCGGCGCTTGCAAATTGTGCAATATCACCAAGTGAGTTATATACAATTTCATTTAGTTCATTTATTGGGACATTGATGTAGCGGGTTGAAATACGCATCAAAATCTCACGAAGATTCGTCATTTGAACTAATTCAGCTAAGGCTTTTTTCTGTATAGTTATATCCTGGAAAAAAGCACGACTTCCCATAATCTTTCCCTCTTCAATTACAGGGAATACACTACCTGTCCAATACACTTTTTCATTCTTTGCAGAAATAAAAACGCACGATAAATCATGGATACTTTCTCCTTTGTTTATTCGAGCAATTATATCAGTTATATGTATTTTTGATTCTCTTGATAAAAATTGAATAATGTTCTTCCCCAAACATTCTTTATCCGTTAGTTGAAGGGATTTTTTCCATGCAGAATTCACCCACGAAATTGTACCGTCTTCTTCTAAACGATGCATCAATTCCGACGTTTTGTTTAATAAGTCGCTTATTTCGTAAATATTTTGACTCATTAATTTGTCTTGTTTTTTAACAAAGGAGATAAAACGTCAAAAAGTGTATGTTCGTCCCATGGTTTATGTATAAACTCAGTAAGTAAATTGTCTTTGGTAAGCTCAGCAACCTGAACTGAATTTGCCTGTCCAGAAAGCATTACGCATTCCATTTTAGGATTAATCGCCTTGATTGCTCTAATCAATTGCACTCCATTCATTTGAGGCATTTGGTAGTCAACCAAAATAAATACTATATCAATTTCCTCAGTTGCGAGTTCCTTTATATTTGTAATAACGTCTTCTGGATTGGTGAAATATTCGATTAATGTACATCTTGAGTCAATAATTTTTTCTAATTGAAAACTCAACATCTGCAAGATATGTGGATCGTCATCAACACATACTACGGCATATTTAATTTGGTCCATTTTTGTTACTTATTAAATGTTACACTGAATTTGGTCATCTTACTGCTTGATTGAAGGATTACGGAAGCTTGGTGTTCATCTATTATATTTTTCACAATGCTTAAACCTAATCCTGAGCCACTTTTTTTACTTTTCGTTGTATAGAATTTTTCGAAGATTTTTTCTTGAATCTCCATTGGTATTTCAGGACCATTATTCTCAACAGAAATTGAAATCTCCGTAGGTGTTTCCGTTGAATATATTTTCAATAAACCGCGCTGACCTGTTTCTTCCATAGATTCAATGGCATTCTTGATTAAATTAGACCATAATTGAAACAGTTTAATATCGAAACCTTCAATGGATAAGGTATTATCAACATCAAAAAACAAGTCGACCGTATTTTTTATCTGGAAATTGAAAATATTTAATACAATAGAAATATTGTCGTGTAAATTAACTAGACCCTTGGTTGCGTTTCTCTGATCTTTAATAAATGAACGAAGATCATTAACCACATGTGATGCCCGATCAGTTGAAGACAAAATGGTATCCACAAACGTTCGTGTCATTTGAATATGAAAGATTAAATCTAAAAATTCAGTTGGATTTAATGCCGTTAGTATGGAATGTATTACGTCAGTCTCTAAAATAGATATTCTTGCTTTCACGAAACTTGCTGAAAGTTCAATTCTTAATTCCTCTTGAATGTCGGGAAAATGAATAGAAATATAATCAACAAATAACTTTTGTTCTTTACGCTGCTGCAATCCTCCAATGAACAATTCAATATTTGTCTCCGAGGCTCTATTGCACGCATACTTAATTTGTTCCGGTGAACATTTCCAAATAGTGCCTTTAAATAAATTCTCAAGTGTGTAACGAATACTTTCGGCTCCACTTTTAATTGCTCCTAGTGGTGTATTCAAATCATGAGCGATGCCTGAAGAAATTTCTCCAATGGTAACCAGTTTTTCTTGATCTGTAATAGACTTAGCTAATTCCAGATTTTTTTCTGTTTTCTCGCGAACACTCAACTCCAAACCACTATTGATTTGTTCAATTTCGTTTTTAGTTTGTTCTATTTGTTTAATATAATCTGTTCTATTACCAACATTTACTAACATTTGAGCATACAATTGAAGTAAATTTCGTTCATCATCAGAAAAAACACGTAATGATTTCACTGAATCAAAACCAACAAAACCAACACACTTTTTGCCATCCATCATGGGTAAGGCAATTAAACTCTTGATATCTTGTTCTTCAATCAAATCCCTAAATGCTCCCTGAGGTAATTCTTTCACATTAGGAACTATAATGTCTTGTCCTAAACTATGTTTTTTAACCCAAATAGGAACATGCTCAAAAGGAATATTCTGTAACAAATCAATTTGCGGTAAAATATCATCGTTACACCATTCAAAAAGATTAGAGATCGTCTGTTCGCTGTAATTGTAATCGAACACATATACCCTATCAACATGTACGAACTTTCCTATTACACCCAAAGATTCATTAATCGATTGATCAAGGATTTCGATAGGAATATTTATGTATTTTGTAGAAATCTCCATAAGTACACGTTGGAAAGATGATTTTATTTCCAACGCTTGTTCTGCATTTTTTTTGTCTGTTATTTCATAATGGATTCCTAAAAAATAATCTAAACTCCCATTGCTGCTCACAATTGGATAAATAATAGAATCTACCCAATAAAAAGAGCCATCTTTGGCCCTATTTTTTATTTCGCCCCTCCAAATTTGGCCAGAAGAAATAGTAGTCCAAATATGAGCCCAATATTCTTGGGAATGTTCACCCGAATTAATGATATTATGAGACTTTCCAATTAATTCTTCTTCTGTATATTGGGAGGTGGTGGTAAAATTTTTGTTTACTCGAATAATATTGCCATTTTTATCAGCTACTGCAACAAGTGAACTTTGATCTAATGCGTCTGTAATTTCTCGTAATGATTTATTTTGATCTGCGATTGTATCTTCAAAATTCTTACGCTCCGTAATATCTATTTCTACGGCCATGAATCCAGAATGATTACCTTCTACATCAAACAACGATTGTATATTCAAATCAATCCAGTAAAGTTCCCCTTGCTTCGAACGATGAAGTATCTCGGTTGAAACCGATTCAAGTTTGAGCATTTTCGCATGTATCAATTTAAGAACCTCTGAATCTGTTCCCTCAAATTGAAATTTACTTGGGCTGTATCCAACCAATTCCTCAAATGAATAACCGGAGCGATTAATGATCGCTTCATTTGCCCATGTAATTTTTCGATCAACATCAAGCATTAAAACTCCATTATTTGTGTTTTTAGCAACTAATGAAAGTCTTTCAATTTCACTTCTAATTTTTTTACGTTCTGAAATATCCCTTGAAACGGCTATTAAATATTCTTGTCCTTCTATCTCTTGGAAATTGGCTGAAATTTCAACTTCAAACTTTTCACCTGTAAATTTATTTATGTTGATTGTTTCGATTTGAATCTTTTTCTTCAACTTCATATCTTCAAAATGCTGCTCCCAGACTCCTGGTTCAGAAAAATAAGGTTCAAAATCACGCACATTTAATTGATCAAACGTTTGTTCATTAACACCAAAACGTTCACAAGAGACATGATTCATATATACAATTTGACCCGTATAATTGGTAACTTGAATTCCATCACTAGATTTATTTAAGAAATTTTCCAAAAGCAGGGTACGTTTATACGATTCTGCTAATTTTTCTTCTGTCAATTTTCTATCCGTAATATCAACCCCATAACCAATGACTAAGCGAAGATTTCCATCTGCATCATAAATTGGCCCCATACGTCGTAAAACAACAGACCGATTCCCTTCCTTATTTATGGTATCATCTTCCCAAGTTACGAATACTTTAGATTTTATTATATCTTGGAAAAAAGCTCTTCTTCTAACTGCTATTTCGCTAGATATTCCTCTAAAATCACAGTAGTCAAAATCATCCTTCCCGATAATAAACTTACGGAGCTCAGGATCCTTAATACCCTGAGGATTTACAAAAACATATTTATGCTCCGCGTTAAAAACGGCAATGTCTGAAGGGATATTATTTAAAACAAACTCATAAAATTCACGCTGTTTTTCAATTTCTTCTGACAATTGGCGTGTTTCATCCTCTTTTCTTTGGATCTCTATGGTAAAAGAAGTAATATCACTAACATATACATTTATATAATCAGACTCAGAAATAAATCGAATTGAAATAGAATAATACCTTCCGTTTCTGGATAAATAATATACGTTTTGAGTATCATTGGATTTAATACTTTCTTCCAATAATTTTTTTAATTCTAAATCTCCAATAGATTTATCTATTAAAAAATCGTTGATCAAATATGTTTTGGCTGCGTCATTGGCATAAATAAGATCAAAATCCAATGAAAATCTCAATACTGGATTTGGGTTCTCAGCTGGAAACCGTGATAAAGCATCAATGTTTTTCTGAGCGGCCTCCAATTGTCGGTTTTTTGCAATCATTCTATCGCTCAATCCTTTAGATTCTGCGAGCGATTTTAAAGAGGCTTGTTGTAAAAACAAATATTCGGCGACATAATCATGCTTCGGGAAATCAGCATAGAGAATATGATAATTGGATAAGGGATAGGTACTATTTAAAACAGGAGATGCAAAAATAGCTATGTAACTATTGCCAAAACTCCGGATGGATGATTTGAATTTTTGTTTTCCATCTAGGGAAGAAAAAAAGTATAACGATTTTGGGTTGATCTCTTCATTTTGTAATGACCCGGAAAATCCTGATTTTTGATCCCAACTAAAATACTGCTCGAAAGAATCAAATTCTTTCATTTCTGGTTGCATTTTACGGTAGTTATCTCCAAATCTTTTTATCAAAAGATCTTTTGTTAGCACAATAATAAAAGGATTGGCAAAGTTGGTTATCTCTTGTAATTCCTTTTCAACACTAATTAAGTGTGTATTATGTTTTCGCAACTCAATTAAACGAACTACACTATTAGCCAGCGTTTGAAGACCAAACAATTGACTTTCGGACAACATCCTTTTTTTTGAATCTATTGCACAAAGAGTACCAAGGGCAAACCCATCTGAGTCAACTAAAGGAATACCGGCATAAAAACGAATTTCTGATTGACCCGTAACCAAGGGGTTGTCTGAAAAACGGTTATCCTGCTGTGCATCCTCAACCACCAAGGGTTCAGTGGGGTTATTAATGGCATGTGCACAAAAAGAGATTTCTCGTGACGTTTCAGAAATTTCTAAACCCACTTTGGCTTTAAACCATTGTCTATCCTCATCAATTAATGTAATCAGCGCTATCGGTGTTTCACAAATTTGTGACGCAAGAGCTGTAATATCATCAAATTCCTTTTCTTCGATAGAATCTAAAAGAGCATAGGACTTTAGTGCCGCTAGTCGATTTTCTTCATTCTGAGGGATAGGAGGCAACATCATTTATCACCAACTTATTAAGAACACATCACACAAATCACCTTTATCTTTAAATTCAATTTGCTCTGTTTTAACCACCATATCAAACCGTTTTCCCAACCCTTGAATCAAACCACGCAACATTGGAATCATTCCATTTCTATGTGAACGATATTCCAATTCAATTGAATTACTTTGCTGATTTCTGGTTGAAAATTGCGGTGGGGCTAATTCTGGCATTACGTTATTTACGTGATGGTGCAATAAATCTAAGTTATTCAAAAAATCAATGAATGTATCACCCGCTAGATTTAGCATTTCAGCATAACCCTCATTGGCAGTATACAATATCCAATATTCGCCGAAAGCTTCTAATAATTGTTCAGAGTCTGCTCCCAAAACTCGACAAGCATTACCAATCAAAGTAAAGGTTAGTGAGTCAGGATATGGAAGTAAACCTACAAAATCTTCTTCAACAAAATCTGATAATCTACATATTTCTATCCAGTTATCCATTCCATGATTCTTTACTACTAAATCCTTAATTGCTTTGTTTACAAGACCATACATAGTTTTACAATATTTAGTAGTAAAGTTACAAAAATAAAAAATGGTGTTGCTTTTAAGGGAGTAGAAATTCAGCGGGAAATCCACCAAAATAAGTAGTTTCACTTAGTGACGGTTAAGGGTGTAGCCTACAATTGATAGCAATTTTAATATAATGGCATGAATTAACAGATTATCACCCGTAAAAATTAGTAGTTTTACACTTGAACAATGAGCAGCACTGACAAAATAATTTTAGGAATTGACCCAGGAACAACAGTTTTAGGTTACGGTTTGGTTCATATCAAGAATAATGAGTTATCCATGCTCACCTTTGGAATCATTCAACTTTCAAAATTAACGAATCAACCCGATAAATTAAAACGAATTTTGGATCGTTTAAATGGGATTATTGCTGAATATAAACCCGATGAAATGGCCATTGAAGCTCCATTTTTTGGAAAAAATGTTCAATCCATGTTGAAATTGGGCAGAGCTCAAGGGGTTGCCATAGCAAGTTGCTTGAATCATAACATTCCTTATGAAGAGTATTCACCACGAAGGATTAAACAATCTATTACTGGTTCTGGAAGCGCATCCAAGGAACAAGTTGCTGCCATGTTGCAAAAAATTTTAAATTTTGATGAAATGCCCAAATATTTGGATGCTACCGATGGATTAGCAGTGGCAGTATGTCATCATTTTTCGAAAGGAATTGGAGAAAATAACAAAGACAAAGGTAAAGGTTGGGCGACATTTTTAAGCGCCAATCCATCAAGAATTAAGAAATAATGCGCATTAATTTATATACAGACGGTGCTTGCAAAGGAAATCCGGGACCGGGCGGATATGGTATAGTTCTGGAATTTAAGGGTAAGAAAAAGGAGATTAACTGTGGATATAGGTTAACAACAAATAACCGCATGGAATTGATGGCATTAATTGTTGGTTTGGAAAGTATTAAAACGAATCAATATCCAGTTCATGTTTTTTCCGATTCAAAATACGTAATTGACTCAATTTCCAAGGGTTGGGTTTTTAATTGGAAAACCAAAGGATTTAAAGGAAAGAAAAATAAAGATTTATGGGAGCGATATTTACTATTGCATCCGCAGTTTACGCTTGATTTTCACTGGGTTAAAGGGCATGCAGGACATCCAGAAAATGAACGATGCGATGTATTAGCTGTTGCTGCAGCAGAAAATGGGCCGCACCTAATAGATGAAGGGTTTAGCAAAACTTGATCGCATAAAAAAACCAGCCGAAGCTGGTTTTAATTTTATTATACTTGTTTAGAAATTCCAAACATCATGTTCAAACGTTCGAATAGTGTTTTTCACTTTTTCAGACTCATACAAGGCATCAGCACCAAAGCGATAGTCTTCTATTTTTCTGTCATACAAAGATGATTCTTTATAAACAACTGCATTGAATCTACGCGTCATGAACAAATGATCAAAGGTATTACCACCTACTGTACTTTTTGCATCGTAAACATAGTAGTTTTTAAGAACATCTCGTGCTTGTGGGAAATATACCCAAAAAAGAATTCTTTCTTGACTTGATGTGTCAGATTTAAAAACAGGCGCCAATCCAATTGTCCTTACATCCAAAATTGAACGTTCCTTATCAAAAAACCAATCTTCTTTAAGTAGATATTTTATAATATCGTTAGGTTGAAATAGAACTACTTTTTTGATTGCATATTGAACAACACGTCCCTCTTGAGCATTAGTAACAGGGTTTGTTAATGTTTCAGCATCAGCTTCAATTGTAGTTTCAGAAGATTGATCAATTACCAATTCTTTATTCGATCCTGCCAAATACTGTTTAACTTCAAAATTTGTCACTCCTTTTTTGTGGAAAATTGGCTTCTCAACACCATTATCAACCCATGTTTTTGGGGTAAATTTGGTTAAGTCAACTTCTGAAGTTGCTATCATTTCATATAAATCATCTAAATATGCTTGATCATTATTAACAGGTACCTGATAATCTCGTTTTAAAGGAATAGAAAAATCATCACCACCTGAACGCTCAATCGCATTAAATAAGGTCTTAGGTTTATCATTATAATAACCCATTAATTGTCCATTTCTTAACGCTTGTGTGAGGATATAAAATAAACTATATCTGCCCTGAGACATCAGAGGGTTTTTATCATCTATTTTTTCATGCGGAAAGTACAAAGGATGATTTATTTTTTCACGCAAATCAATATAACTCCAAGTTCGTTTACCCCACACATAATCGTTCTCTCTTACAAATTCATAAGGAATTGCACGTTTTTTAGCTAGTACATCTTTTTTCTCATAAACACCATCAATAACGCCTGACGCTGGTTGTCCATTTGGGATTATAACATTGGATGGACCAACATTCCCCTGTCCACTACATGTGAGAGCATAAATTATAGACATAAAAAACAGTGCGAACCTAATCATAATTAATGGATTTAAATATCAAACATTGCTGTTGCCTTACCACTAGCTGTCCCATTATATTGAACAGAAATAGTACACTTACCTGCTCCAGCATTTCTGATAAGTGTTAAATGAGCTGCAGAAATCTGAGAACCTGAACCTTGAACTGCTCCTTTCAAACCAGAAACACTCAAAACATAGCTAACAACAGTAAAGTTACCTTTGGATTTATCAAACGGTACCGTATTTCCAAAAGCACATGTCAAGCTACCAGCACTTTTATTAGGCCGACCTCCATCAGACTGACCGTTCCAAAAAAGTTCAGCCTTAGGAGTGGGTTTCACCAAATAATTTTGTGCTGCAAAAGTAACCGTACTACCTTTTGAATCCGTACCTGTCGCTTTTACAGATATTGTCTGACCAATTTGAGCTTGAGTTGCAACGACCCTTTCAGGTACAGCTCTAACATTTTTGTACATTCCAGTTGCAGAAGCTTTGAAATCCATTGGTATCCCAGCATAAACCACCATTAAATCTTTACAAACTATAGATGCTTCTTTTTCATTGGTTAACACTCCAATCTTAGTCTCCCAAGACTCCGATTTCACGGCTCCTGATCTTGATTTTATTGAAATGGTTCCTGAATATGTTTGGTCTCCAGAAGGTGCAGACATTTTCTTGATAGCCATACCGTTCTCAATTGTCCAACCACCTTCACCCATATCTGGCATATTATCGGTATCATAAGCTCCCATAACCACTCTTAACTCTACAGGATCACCTGGGTTTGCAACACTTGGAGAGATAGAGGCAAGTGCAATTAACTTATTAAAAGACAATTCAGCAACAACAACCTTTGATGCTAATGTTCCTATGGCTGTTGCTCGAGCATTTAATATCTCTAATTGCATTGATGTTAAAGAAGCTAATGCAGCTACTAACGGAGAATGATCAAAGGTTTTACCAATCCAATGTACGTTTTTTACGTCATTCACTTCTTCATAACGCTCTTGTTTGGTCAACTCCATGTACAGTTGCTTCAATAAACCAATATCTTCATGCTTTTTAACATTACCATTATCCTTTACAAAAACATTTGTTTTATTCAACATTGCCATAACTTGTTTATCCAAATCCATATTGTCTTTAAACGTATTGATCGCAGTAGTTTTTACATTATGCTGTGGATTTCCTACTGGTCGTCCTAAAGAGTCAAATTTATCATGAACTGAACCCACTGTCTCCACAATGAATGCACGGTAATCATTATACATTTTCCAAAGCTTCATGCCTGATTTTTTTGTATCTGGATTATTTATTTCCTCACCAATAATTTCGTGCATAGGAACATCATATTGGTCTTTCGCTTGAACAGCCATCAAATTCAATCTTGAAGGTCGAAGAGGTTGCTTTTTATCATACTTTTTCCATACTATTACATCCTTATTATTGATTTTTTCTTCAATCTTACTCCAATCAATTTTAATATCTGCGTCTTCCCCTGAAACAGCCTCCGCATTGGATAAATCTTTTCCTAAAGTCTCGCCGCTTTTCTCTAATATATTGATTTTAATCTCATCAATGTACTGAATAATATCTGCAGTCCGTTTGTCGATTTTTTCAGATACTCCAATAAAGTATCGACATTTTCCTGCCTTAGCCGGTGCTTCTTTTTCATTTTCAGTTATTCCTCTTTTCAAGTCACTAACTGAGCTGTTTCCCCTATCTAATTGAACTACCGCCGATTTTTGCGTATTTTCTTCAATTGCAACAAAGGCATCAAGGATAGATTTAGATACGTTTAGTGCTAACAAAGCTGTTAGTACTAAGTACATCATACCTATCATTTTCTGTCTGGGCGTTTCTTTTCCACCTGCCATTTTAATTTGGTTTTATTTGGTTAATAATTAAATTAATTAGGCTATTAAGCTTTCATCGCTTTTAACATGTTGCCATATACGTTGTTCAAATCTGTAAGATTTTTAGACAACATAGCCATGTTTTCTTTGTAAATACGTGTATTCTCAGCAGAAGCAGATAAATTTGACATCATTTCCACCACTTGAGATTGAAATTTCTCTGTTGCCTCTAAGTGCGAAGAAGAACCTTTCAATTGTAATTCATATACATTGTTCAAAGCAGCCAAGTTTTTAGAAACTTTTTGCATTTGCTCTCCAAAAGATTCACCTTCAGCTGTGTTAGATGTTAGTCCAGCGATTGAAAGAGAAGCTCTTTCATATGCTTGAGACAATGAAGAAACTTTTTCAGAAGCTGCTTGTAAGGATGTAACATAACCATCAGTTGCAGCTGCAGCAGATGTAACTCCTTTCAATTGTGCCGCATTGTCTCCTAATGTGCGCATTCCTTCACCTAAACGCTCTAATAAAGCTGAATCAATTTTAGCTTCATCCAACATTTTATCTAACTCTTGCGTAATTCCAGAACCACCAGAAACTTTCTTTCCACCTCCGTCGTGAGTAGCTTCACCCAATGCTAGTTCAGGATAAACTAATTCCCATTTCGGATCTTCGTGAATTGGTTCTAAGACAGATAGAATAAAGATTCCTGCTTCTGTTAAAAGACCAATTGTTAATAAGGTACCAGATCCCGGCCAGTGCATGATTTTAAATAACGCTCCAACGATTACCACAGCCGCTCCTAGGCCGTATACATATTTCATTATGTTTTTCCATGACTTACTTTCGAAAAAACCTCCTTTACCTGCGCTCATAATTTTAAATTTAATTTAGGTTTAACAATTAACTATTTGATTTTTATTTGGTTACAATTTAATTAGCGAAGATTGATATCACTTTGGATTTCTTCTCCACCTTCTTTGGTAATGTCTTTACCACCTCTTCCAAGATGCGTCATTACATTTCTAAATCCTACATACGATTTCGCCGTATCTTGATATTCATAAGATCTAGCACCCACATTTAGATAGTGACCCACATCTTTCCATGAACCACCACGAATGACTTTTCTCTTCATTACTTCTGGCTCCCATTTTTTTGCATCGTATGAAAACTCAGGGTTTATGTCATCCATAAACTCATAACTTGATTCATCGTAGGCAGATTCACACCATTCTGAAACATTACCAGCCATGCAATATAAACCATAATTATTTGGATTATAAGAATATACTTTTACTGTATAAACACCACCATCTTCAAAATATCTCCCACGCATTGGTTTGAAATTACCTAAGAAACAACCAGAAGCATTTCTGATGTATGGCCCACCCCACGGATAAGATTGTAAAGCTAAATCACCTCTAGCAGCTCTTTCCCATTCTGCCTCAGTTGGAAGACGGAAATCATTTAAGTATACATCACCATTTGAAACTAAAAAGTTATTCAACAATTGGGTTCTCCAAACAGAGAAAGCTTTAGCTTGTTTCCATGTAACACCAACCACTGGGTAATTATCATAAGCGGGATGCCAAAAATAATTAGCCATTTCCTTACCATTTGAATAAGTTAAGTCATTAACCCAACAAAGTGTATCAGGATAAACAGGGATTTTTTCATGGATGATAAAACGACTTCTATCTGAATGACCTCTGTAAGCATTCCATTCCATTTTACGGTTCATGTATCCCATGTCTAAGTCTTTACCAGAGATGAAACCATCTCTGTCTTTAATTAGATTTTCGTCAACACCAATAGCTGTAGTATCTCTTGCATCACTAGCAGGAGCCTTATCAAGACGCGTAACATTATTCAATTGTGTAAATGTTCCATCGCTATTAACCTTGTCAATAGGTTTGTTCGGTTGGTTGTAGTTTGTTGGATTATTTTCATCTCCAACTTTCTGATATAAAAGCGCACCATCTCTATCATCCAATCTTTTGCTTGCATCTTGAGGTTTCTCCGAAAAATCGTACGCACCAGCAGCATCATAATATGCTATTTCCCCTTTTTTAGCTGCTTCTTTGTAATCAATCCAATAGTATTCATAGACTAAATTACGAATATCAATCTGCCTACGCTTGTAATAGCGTTCTTTTGATGGATAATACATATCTGCCAATAGCGGCATTAATTTAGGATCATCCCACATTCTATAACTTGATTGAGATTCCCAATTTAGGCTAAGCCATTCATCCTTAATTTTTCTGCGAGATAAATTATCGACTGTTGTTAATACACCAGATTCAAGTCCATAAGAAACATCTTGAAAAAGAGCTTCAAAAATTTTACGACCATCCTTTTCCATTTCATCTTCTCCTACAGCTGGCTCATCGGCTTCATTAGTGATATTACCCTGCGGGTCTTCTTTTAATTTACTATAATCATAATATTCATCATTGTAGTACCAGTTTTTTATTTTAACGAGAGAAACGTCTTTAAATTCACCATCCTCTGGAGTATCATCAGTAATAGAGAATAATATATCTTGGTCAAAATTAATATATTCATCGAGCTTTTCACTTCTACCTCTATCAACAAGATGCTCCAAACCAATTGAATCTTTTACCCACTCAACAAATTGACGGTATTCATTATTGGAGATCTCGGTTTGGTCCATGTAGAAAGCAGAGATTGTTACAACCTTCGCTCTGGCATCATCCAGATTTAATATATCTTGATCATGCAGACCCATAGTGAATCCTCCGGCAGGCACGTATACCATACCCGTTGGTACCTCAGGATAGAATGGTTTTCTTCCTTGAGCGCCCACAACTTCATAGTCTCTCGTTCTCGTACAAGAATAAACTATAAAACTTAACAATACCAATAAAAATACTTTTCTCATTTTATTCATTTTTTGTCAACCATTCACCAAACCAACAAGCTACAGGATCTTTCTAAGTTCGGGTATAACGGATTAACACTAAAAATGGTTACACTTTATTTCACTTTTTTTTCTACAACCACCTAGGATGTTTAGATTTCTGAATCTTAGGCTGTGGTAAATAAAAACAATATTTAACCAATAACTCATGCGAACCCATAGAAACGCTCGCTAATTTATTCAATGTCAAATCGTAAGAATAACCAATAGTTAAATCTTTCATCGGCATATAACCTAGCATTAAGGCCACCATGTCTGAAGTTCTAAACGTTAGGCCGCCGTAATACTTATCTTGGTAAATATAACGTGCATTGATATCCGCAGAAACTTTAACTAAATCTGTACGTATTAATAAATTTGCATCAATATCACCACCTGCTACGTTTATCATCTTGTATCCTCCCATTAAATAATAATGACGAGCAGTTTGATAACTTTGAGTTAAAGTAGCACCGCTTATGCTTACGCTTTGCTTCAACAACGTTTCAGAAAGATGGGTTGAAGAGAAGCCAGCATAAAAATCATTTCCTTTGAAATAAGCACCAAAGTTCAAATCTAAATTTGTTGCTGCAAAACTAGTGGGTAAAGTTGGGTCATTTAATGTTGTTGGCGGAACCCAATCCGGATTCATACCATAATTCATAATCCCTACACCTACACCAAGACCTAAGATACCAGCATTACCGATTTCAATAGGATATGAATAATTTAAAAGTGCATTATTTTGTTTAGCAAAACCAATTGCATCATGATAAAATGAAATCCCAATTCCTCCTGGAAAAAAACGATTCATATTCGCCTCTACATTTAAAATAGCTGAATTTGGAGCACCATTGACTTTGTCCCATTGGTTGCGATACAAAGATGTCGCACAAATACCATCATCAATTCCGGTTGCACCCGGATTTAGACTCATCTTATCATACATAAAATGAGTTAACAACTTATCTTGTTGCGCAGATATTGTAGTCGACAATAATAACGTCAAAAGAGTTAACACCCTTGTAATCAATCGCATAGGTTTAGTTTACTTGCATTAATAATCTAAAAACCGCCTGTATAAACAGTGAATCCGGGGACTAAAATACATAATTTATATGTAATGTTCCAAATAATGTTAAAAAAAAATCAGATTGTTCATTAGATTTGATTCAAATAAGGTTGAAAGAATCATTTGTATTATTTTTAACCTACACTAAATAATTCCTATGTCTGATTGCATAAATATCCCATATAGCCATTCAAAAATTGAAATAGGTTCATTAATGGAATCTTCGCTCATCAACTTTATTGATAAGCATTACAAGGGGTCAAGAATTATTATTATTGTTGATGAAAATACACATGATTTTTGCCTGGAGCAGCTCATCAATGTTTCCAGTCAATTTGAAGCCGCAGAAATCATTTTATTACCTCCAGGTGAAGAGAACAAAGTACTAGAGGTTTGCTTTCAAGTTTGGGAAGCATTTTCAGAATATAATTTTTCTCGAAAAGACTTGGTGATAAATTTGGGCGGAGGTGTTGTTACGGATATGGGAGGGTTTATTGCTTCGCTATTTAAAAGAGGTATTGATTTTATTCATATTCCAACGTCTTTACTTGGAATGGTTGATGCATCTATAGGCGGAAAAACAGGAATTGATTTAGGATCATACAAAAATCAATTAGGTACTTTTATACATCCTAAAGCTATTTATATAGATCCTTCATTTTTAGAAACTTTGCCAGCAAAAGAAATAATTTATGGGTATGCTGAAATGTTGAAACACGCCCTGATACGAGACGCAAAACATTGGGAAGAAATTAAATTCATAAAAAACGATGTTGATTTAACAACTCCTGAAATACTCATAAAATCGATTCAAATCAAAGCATCTATTATAGAAGAAGATCCACTAGAGGGTGGATTACGAAAAATATTAAATTTTGGTCATACAATAGGGCATGGAATTGAAGGTTATTTTCTGCAATCAGCTAACCTAGCGCATGGTCATTGTGTAGCATTAGGAATGTGTGCGGAAGCATTTTTATCAAAGGAAAAAGGATTGTTATCCCAGTCAGAATATGTGGACATAGAAAATTGCATTCGCCGTTCATTCCATTTTATATCCTTGGATGCAACAGAAATAGAGGGAATTATTGAACTCATTCAACACGATAAAAAAAACACTGCTAATACGATAAATTGTTCTTTACTTAAAGGTATAGGCAATTGTATTTATGACCAAAAAATAAGTAATCAAGAAATTGGAAATGCATTATTTCACCTGAACTTATTAGCTGGTTCTATAAATTAATTCATTGTAAATCGTACTTTTGTACATCAAAAAATGTTTAAGATGAAAAATTATGATGTTGTAATTATTGGTTCGGGTCCAGGTGGATATGTTTCAGCTATTCGATGTGCTCAATTAGGATTAACCGTAGCACTAATTGAAAAATACGGTACCCTTGGCGGAACATGCTTAAATGTTGGCTGCATTCCTTCCAAGGCATTGTTAGATTCTTCAGAACATTTTCATAATGCAACGCATACTTTTTCTGAACATGGAATTGAGGTTAAGGAAGTAAAAGCGAATATCACTCAGATGATCAAGCGAAAAGATGATGTTGTATCTCAAACTTGTGATGGTGTAAAATATTTGATGGATAAAAATAAAATTGAAGTTCATCAGGGGATTGGGTCATTTAAAGATCAACATACTATTACGATTACTGGAGAAAATGGTTCAATAGAAATTTCTGGTAAGCACATTGTCATAGCAACGGGGTCTAAGCCCAATTTCTTCCCTGGGATGGAGCCTGATAAAAAAAGAATCATTACTTCAACTGAAGCTTTGAAACTCAATGAAATTCCGAAAAAATTATTGGTCATTGGAGCTGGCGTTATTGGTTTAGAATTAGGGTCTGTTTATAAACGATTAGGAGCTGAAGTGGAAGTTGTTGAATTTGCTCCCACCCTACTTCCTACTATGGATGGAACAATATCTAAAGAATTTACCAAAATATTGAAGAAAGATGGTTTCAAATTCCATATGGAACACAGAGTTCAAGGGGTTGTGAATAAAGGAAAGTCAGTAGTTGTAACTGCATTAAATAAGAAAAATGAAACCGTTGAAATAGAGGGTGACTATTGCTTAGTTGCTGTAGGACGAAAAGCATACACATCAGGATTAGCATTAGAAAATGTAGGTTTAATTGCAAATCAACGAGGTCAAATCGAAGTAAATGACCATCTACAAACTTCGATTCCGCACATTTATGCCATTGGTGATGTTGTGCGTGGAGCGATGCTTGCTCACAAGGCTGAAGAAGAAGGAGTTTTTGTTGCTGAAACTATTGCTGGACAAAAACCACACATCAATTATAATTTAATCCCCGGAGTGGTTTATACATGGCCTGAAGTTGCCAATGTTGGTAAAACAGAAGAAGAATTGACAGCTGCCGGTGTAGAAATTAAAGTTGGTTCATTTCCAATCAAGGCATTAGGCAGAGCAAGAGCAAGTATGGATACTGCGGGATTAGTAAAAATCATTGCAGATAAAAACACGGATGAAATTCTTGGGGTACACATGATAGCTCCTAGAGCTGCTGATTTAATAATGGAAGCAGTTACAGCAATGGAATTTAGGGCATCTGCTGAAGACTTAGTGCGCATTTGTCACCCTCATCCTACGTATTCCGAAGCTATTAAGGAAGCGGCAATGGCAGCCACTGACTCAAGAGCTATGCATATCTAGTCTAGAAGAACCTCAATAGCTACTTCATTTTTGCGATTAATTACGTCCCAGGGAGCATTGTATCCCATGTACATAAAGGATCCTTTCGTTTTAATGTTGTTTTTTCTAAGAACAGACTCTAACTGTTTGCGGTGTTTTTCTATCTTACTGTCAGAAGAAAATCCACCATATGTTATCACTGCCAAAGTTTTTGAAGATTCCTCAACAATTTGAACATTTTTTGAACTGGGATTAGGGAGGTCTTCTTTTTTATATTGCTTAGGCATTACAAAATACATGGTTGCAGAATCTCCCATGTTCATTACAACAGGTGCGGTCATTGCAATTTTTTGATTTTTCTCATTACCACCAAAAATATAACCGGCAATAGTTCGAAAACCATTACTTCCTTGGTTGTCAAACGATTTATCTGCTAAACTCGTTTTTGCAACAATCATATTTGGATATAAACGTAGTTCTACCTCATCTATAGTCTTGATTACTTTATAATCCGGTGTTTCAATATTTTTTGAAGTAAATGACACAACAATAAAACTAATTCCAATTAATACTACGATTGAAAGTGAAATCCAAAGAAATTTATTCATGATGATTTTTATTAATAACACTTGACAGATAAAAAAAGTTCAAAACAAAAAAAGGGGTAGTAATTACCCCCTTATCACTTGTTATTTTTAGTAGATCTATAATCCCAACAATACTGCCACTGGATCTTTAGCTCCAAATAACATTTTCTCTGGATTTTCCAACATTTCTTTCACCTTCACCAAGAAACTAACGGATTCTTTTCCATCAATTATTCTGTGGTCATAAGAAAGAGCAACGTACATAATTGGTCGGATCTCAACTTTTCCATTTATTGCAACCGGTCTTTCAACAACGTTGTGCATTCCAAGAATGGCGGATTGTGGCGGATTGATAATTGGCGTAGATAACATGGAACCAAAAACGCCTCCATTGGTAATTGTAAATGTACCTCCGGTCATATCATCCGGCGTAATTTTTCCATCACGCGCTTTCACTGCAAGGCGTTTAATTTCACGTTCAATTTCAGCTAATGACATTTGCTCCGCATTACGAATAACTGGCACCATTAATCCTTTTGGGGATGAAACTGCGATACCGATATCCGCATAATTATGAAAAACAACTTCATTGCCATCAATTTGTCCATTCACTGCCGGATATAAATTTAATGCTTCTGTAACTGCTTTTGTGAAAAAGGACATAAAACCCAAATTGACCTCGTGGTGTTTGGCAAAAGCCTCTTTATATTTTGCGCGAATGTCCATAATGGGTTTCATATCAACCTCATTGAATGTTGTTAACATGGCAGTCTCATTTTTAACTGACACCAATCGCTCAGCAATTTTTCGACGCAGCATCGACATTTTTTCACGACTTTGATCTCTACTACCTCCCCATCCCTGAACAGAATTTGCATCAAAACCAGCAGCAAGAGCATTCAAAACATCCGATTTGGTAATTCGACCATCACGACCAGAAGCAGGTACTTGTGCTGCACCTACATTATTTTCAGCCATTATTTTGGCAGCAGCAGGTGAAGGTGTACCGCTAGCATAAGAAACATCCTTTTTTATTGGATCAGGATTGGGCGCCGTTACTTGTTTGTTTTCTTCCACTTTTGGTTGCTCAACAACAGTCTCAATTTTAGGGGTAGATAAACCAGCAGGTCTTTCTGCTGAAGTATCAATCAAACAAACTACTTGACCAACCTTAACTACATCGCCTTCCGCGGCTTTTAAGGTAATAATACCATTTGCTTCCGCAGGTAATTCTAGCGTTGCTTTATCTGAATCGACCTCTGCTATAGCTTGATCTTTTTCAACATAATCTCCATCTGAAACTAACCACGTTGCAATTTCAACCTCTGAGATTGATTCTCCCGGGCTGGGAACTTTCATTTCAAGTACTGACATTGAATTTATTTTTTCACTAATTATTTAACTGGAACATTTGCGTAGCTGAATAACTGATTATACAATTTTTCTAACCGTTTTTCATGCAATTTTTTTGAACCTTCTGCTGATGCAGCAGATGCAGGACGACAAACACCAACTAACGAAACATGTCTCAGGCTCATCGCCATATGCGTCCATGCTCCCATATTTGCTGGTTCTTCTTGTGCCCAAAGAACATTTTTAGCATTTTTATACTTTTCTAAAATTGCATCAATCTGATTTTGCGGCAAAGGATACAACTGTTCAATTCTGACAAAAGCATATGAATCAATTCCTAATGCAACAGCCTTCTCCTTCATTTCGTAATAAAACTTCCCTGAACAAAGCACTACTGTTTCAACTTTCGCAACATCTGCAGATGAATCATCAATTACCTCTTTAAATGATCCTGATGCCATATCATCCAACGTTGAAACCGCAGCAGGATAACGTAAAAGCAACTTAGGAGTAAATACTACAAGCGGCTTTCTAAATTCTCTTTTTAATTGTCTTCTCAACAAATGGAAATAGTTAGCTGGAGTTGAAGTATTCACCACTTGCATATTGTAATCAGCACATTGCTGAAGGAAACGCTCCATTCTACCACTAGAATGTTCCGCCCCTTGACCTTCATATCCATGAGGAAGTAACATGACCAATCCACTTTGAGTTGACCATTTGTCTTCTCCAGCAGAAATAAATTGATCAATCATTATTTGAGCCCCATTAAAAAAATCACCGAATTGAGCCTCCCAAATTGTTAAGCCATTTGGAGTTGCTAAAGAATAACCATATTCAAAACCAAGCACTCCGTATTCTGACAGTAATGAATTGTATATATCAAATGTTGCTTGTTTATCAAAAAGTAAATTCAAGGTTATAATTTCCTCTTCTGTATCTTCCGTTTTAACAACGGCATGACGATGAGAAAAGGTTCCTCGCTCAACGTCTTGACCTGAAATTCTTACCGCATGACCTTCGTTTAACAGAGTTGCATACGCCAACATTTCTGCTGAACCCCAATCTAATTTATCTTGTTTTATTGCGTTTAAACGATCTTCAAAAATTTTAGCGATTTTTCTAAAGTATTTTTTTCCTTCAGGAAGAGTTGCTAATTTTTCGCCTAACTCCAATAATATCTTTTTGTCCACTCCTGTTTGGGGTGAATTTGAAAAATCCTCTGGTTTGCTATGCCTGTATCCTTCCCAAGAATGACTCAAGAAATCATAAACCAATGCCTTGTCTTGCGTTCGAGAAAAATCAAACTCACTTTCAAGGTAACTAGTATATTCTTCTTCAATTTTGGAAGCTAACTCTTTAGAAAGAACACCTTCGGTTTCTAGTTGATTGAAATAGATCTCTCTCGGATTTGGGTGTTTTGCGATAATATTATACAAATTCGGCTGTGTGAATTTAGGTTCATCACCTTCATTGTGTCCATATTTACGGTAGCATAATAAATCGATAAAGATATCTCTATTGAATTCTTGTCGGTAAGCAATCGCAATTTCCATGGCTTGAACAACCGCCTCTATATCATCACCATTTACATGAAAAACTGGACATAATGTTGTTTTGGCAACATCCGTACAATATGTCGACGAACGAGCATCTAAGTAGTTTGTAGTAAAACCAACTTGATTATTGACAACTATATGAATTGTTCCTCCTGCTCGGTAACCATCCAACTGAGCCATTTGAATAGTTTCATAAACAATTCCCTGAGCAGCTACTGCAGCATCTCCATGAATAAGAACCGGACAAATTTTGGATTCATCCTCTAATTCAGTATCAACTTTAGCCCTAGCAATACCCTCAACCACAGTATTTACAGCTTCGAGATGCGAAGGGTTTGGTGCAAGTGTTAGGCCAATACGCTTTCCATTTTCAAGCGTCACATAAGATGTAAATCCTTGATGGTATTTTACATCACCATCAAATGGTCCGTCTGAATCAAATTCTTTTCCTTCAAATTCCGAGAAGATATCTTTTGGTCTTTTCTCAAAAATATTTGTAAGTGTATTTAAACGACCACGGTGTGCCATTCCCATCACAAAATATTCCACACCTAAATCAGACCCCTTTTTAACAAGAGTATCTAGTGCGGGAATAAGTGCTTCTCCCCCTTCAATAGAAAATCGTTTTTGGCCAACGAATTTTTTACCTAAAAAAGACTCAAAACAAGATGCTTGATTCAATTTCTTAAAAATTTCGATCTTACGATTGGCGTCTATACTTGGTCTGTTTTTAAGTTCGATTTTATTTTTAATCCACTCAACACGTTCTGGATCACGAATATAGACATATTCAATTCCAATTGACTGACAATACGTAAGCTCAAGGTGTTGAATAATTTCGTGTAAAGTAGCAGATCCTAATCCAATAATTTCTCCTGCTTGAAAAACTGTCTGCAAATCAGAATCAGACAATTCAAAATTCTGAATGGACAAATCGGGTGTGTATTTTCTTCTTTCTCTAACCGGATTTGTTTTTGTAAAGAGATGACCTCGAGATCGGTAACCATTTACCAAATTAATCACACGAAATTCTTTTTGATAATTTTCTGGAACGGCGCCATCCGAATCAAAGTTTGTTCGAGCAAAATCGAATCCTTCGAAGAATTTTTGCCAACCAATATCCACGCTTTCGTGATTTTGACTGTATTGCTTATACAGATAGTCTATAGCGGTTACATCCGCGTTTCCAACGTATGAAATTTTGTCCATTCTACTGAATACTCTTAGGTTAGCAAAATTACAGAATTAAAGTTAGTTTTTCGCAAAAATTCGAATATTTAGCACCAAGGCCATGTGAATAAGCAGATATTTATTCGTTTTTAAAAATTGTAATCAAAAAATTAGATTAATTTTAATTTAGATGCAACTTTATGAACGCAAGATGAGTCTAAATTACGAGATGAAGGAAGACACCACGCTGGTACAAGCCTGTTTGAAGGGAGATCCTCGTGCTCAAAAAGCGTTATTTGAAAAGTTTGCCGCGAAAATGTTTGCAGTGTGTCTTCGTTACATGAATAATCATGACGATGCTCAAGATGCATTACAGGATGGATTTGTGAAAGTTTTTTCAAAACTGATTGATTTTAAAAATGAAGGAGTTTTAGAAGGTTGGATTAGAAGAGTTATTGTAAATACTTGTCTAGATGCAATCAGAAAAAATGCGAAAACAAAGTTTGATGTTTCATTAGATGATGTAAGTTACAAATTAGATTACATCGATACTGGAATGGAACATTTGGAAGTAGAGGAATTAATGAAGTTAATACAATCTATGCCTAATGGATATCGAATTGTTTTTAATTTATATGCCATTGAAGGTTATACACACAAAGAAATTGGTGAAAGACTTGGCGTTAATGAAAACACTTCCAAATCTCAATATTTACGTGCGCGGGCTTTTTTAAGAGAAAGATTAGAAAAAATAGAATGGACGGAAAAGACACTATAAAAGAGTTATTTAAGCAAAAGTTAGCTGACCACCAAGTTGCGGTAAATCCGGAATTATGGTCTGCTATTGCTTCGAAAATACCTGCAGTTAGTTCATCGGTTACAACCGTTGGAATGTCTTTAGTAACAAAAGCAATTATTGGAATTTCCGTGGCCGCTTCACTAGTTGGCATTGGTTACTTAGTTAACGAAAACTATTCAAAACCAGAAATTAATTCAATTAAAACGGAAAAGATAAAAACAACATCAAAGCAAATTGAAAAATTGAATGATGAATCATCTTCGAGTTTTCAATCTTCAGGGCCACCAAAAGCGGATGTTACAAGTAAAAATACTTTTACTAATTCTACCACCTCTTCAGACATACTAGAATCAAAAAATAAAGAATTAGTGGCAGAAACTATTGAAGTTGAAGAGACTCATTTGAACTCAAACAATTCAATGCCTGAAAACTCAACTACTTTGGCTCCAGCTAACATCCAATCAGAAATAACGAACACAGAAAATATTGAATCAATTGAAAATTCCACATCAAACAACTCTTCATTAACGATTGAACCAATACAAGATATTGAAATTCCAAAAGAAAGCAGTTTAGTATTGATTTTACCGAATATTTTCACGCCAAACAGTGATGGTAAAAATGATTTTTTGGAATTGGATGCCAGTGGAATTATTGATTTCAGCCTTGTGGTACTTAACGAAAAGGGAACCGTTATTTTCCAAACTCAAGATTCTAATTTTAAATGGGACGGTACTCAACCCAATGGAGATCCAATTAAAGAAGGTAACTTCGTTTATTTTGTTACAGGAAAAGATTCAGATGGAAACCTTGTTTCTAAACACAGCAGACTGGTGTTAAAACACTAATTAGATTTCTTCCAACTTAAAAGTTTCTTTTAACCTAACACCTTTTTCGGTCATTTGAACGGTGCAACATTCATGGACACTATCATGTTGCAAAAACAATATATACTCCTTATCAGCAGCCTGATTTAAAAAGGACTCTTTCTCGGAAATAGTCAAAAGTGGTCTTGTATCATATCCCATAACATAAGGCAATGGAATATGTCCAACACTAGGCAGTAAATCGGCCATAAATACAATTGTTTTCCCTTTGTATTTAATATGCGGAATCATCATGCTTTCGGTGTGGCCATCTACAAATAACACATCAATATCATTGAAGCAATTTTTGGAAAAATTAGAGATTCGATCTAAAAAATTTAGTTGACCACTTTCCTGAATAGGGATGATATTTTCAGCTAAAAATGAAGCTTTTTCCCTCGGGTTAGGTTTTGTTGCCCATTCCCAGTGGTTTTCTGTGCTCCAATAATTTGCCTGTTCAAATGAAGGCCTGTAGCCAGATTTCGAATTATTCCATTCAATTGCTCCACCACAATGATCAAAATGAAGGTGAGTTAAAAAAACATCCGTAACATCTTTATTTGAAAAACCCAATTTATTTAGGTTCCCATCCAAGGAATCAGTGCCATGTAAAAAATAATGAGAGAAAAATTTATCGGATTGTTTATTTCCAATACCCGTATCCACCAAAATTAACTTATTACCATCTTCGATTAAAAGAGATCGCATTGCCCAATTACACATATTAAATCCGTCAGCTGGATTGGTTTTTTCCCAAATCGTTTTGGGAACAACACCAAACATGGCACCACCATCTAATTTAAAAAATCCTGTATTGAGAACGTGTAATTTCATGATTATAATAAAATAGGCAAATAGCAGCTAGCTCAAGAAAAAAAACATTCAATTATTAGCGAACGTATATTTTTTTAGATACTTGACCTTGATCAAAAACCGTTTGTACCTGATAGATTCCAGTAATTCTATCGTTTAATATAATCTCCGTATTTACATCAGTAATTTTAACAGCATAAACTTCTCTTCCATCCATGGAAATTAATTCCACCGATTAAATCAGGAGTAACATTGATGTTAATTTGATCCAACATTGGTTTAATTGTTACTTTGTTTTCAATAGCTACTTGATTTATTCCTGAAACAGAGCCTTCCCCAGCTAAAATTTGTTCATCTGGATTAGCATTATATGCGTAGTCGTGTATGGTTAGTTTTAATCCAGAAGGATCTAGCGTATCTAGACTCAATCGCACCCAACCATAATGAATAGAGGCCCCTGCTGAAAATTTCATTCCCATAAACTTCTGGCTTACTCCTAAAAATTCACCTTGATTAATGTTATAATTAATATTAAATGCTGGAACAGAAACGGTACCCTTAACTCCAAGAGCGGCTGATTGAGAACTAAAATTATTTGCAGAAGTAATTGCATCACCACCATTCAATGCTGTGATCCCAAAGGTACTACTTGAGCCTACCACTTGCCCTTGTACACCACCACTTGGTCCAGGAAGTGCATTTGCTTGTGAGCCATTATAAACAAAAGTAAACGGAATCCCCATATAAGTAGATGACCCATTCCCATTAAATGAAGCTACTTCAAAAGTCATATCAATTCCAGTATCGTTATTCATGTCTAATTCGAATGGACCTGAAGTTTTATCTAAAATAACATCCGGATTAACATCTGTATATTGAATGTTTTGTGCAGAGGCAAAACCAGACATTAAAAGTGAACTGGCAACTGCTGAATAGGATTTAATTTTTGAGGATTTAGAAGATTTCATCATTAAATAATTAAAATTAATAAAAACAAAAAAGGCGAAATCAAAGATTCCGCCTTCAAATATAATAAAAAGAAATTATTTTACATAAACTCTTTTGTTCACTGAACCAGCTTCAAAATTTGCAACAACTGAATAAATACCAGAATCAATTCCTTCGAAAGAAATTGTAGTGTTTACATCAGAAATAGCGATTGTTTTAACCACTTGTCCAGACATGCTAATCATAGATATTGAACCACCAACTAAATCTGGAGTTACATTGATTGTAGCATCATTTAACGTAGTTTTGATTGTTACTTTATCTTCAACTGAAACGTTTTCAATACTTGCAGTTTGACATGTGTTAATTGCAGCGTCTGGAGTTGCATTGAATGCATATTCTTTCACTGTAATTGTTTCAGCATTGGCTGCAACAGAAAGTTTAACCCATCCATAATGTGTTCCTGAAGCAGCGGTAAATTTAACACCCAAATACTTGTCAGACAAACCTAACCATGCACCACCAGAAAGAGGATAGTTAATTGGCTGCACTACAACATCATAACCAAAAGCTGCCGTACCACCATTAGCACCTCCATAAAATAATGGTTGAGATGCAACAGCAACTCCACAATCCAATACAGCAGTAGCGGAATCAGCTGGATTAGCAACAGGCAAACCTGCAGGAAGAAAGCCGTAAGCATAAGCTCCTACAATGGTATATCCACTAAACAACTGATTCACATGCTGAACCCCAAAAACTAAGTCCGGTGTAGCATCATTGTTAAAATCGATTGCATAAGGATTTAATGAATCGGCAACTACATCTGGATTTACATCCGTATAAGTAACCTGTGCATTTGCAGCGCTTCCAGCCACAATAGCACCTGCGAATGCAGTGTAGCTGGATAATTTAGATTTGTTTAAAGAGGTAATTTTTTTCATAAGCTCAAATAATTTGAATATAAAAATAATAAAAAAAAATCAATTACAATAATTTCAACTGTTTTTTCACTTCAACTTCATCAAGTGAAACATTTAAATATTGAGCAATTAAATTAAATATTTCATCTTTGGACTCTAAAAATTCCTTCCAATTCAAATTCATGACTTGTTGATTCGGTTGAGATTGAATCCATAAATCAATGATGTATTTTTCCTTTTCAATTGTATTTAATATGTCAACAGGAACTGAACCTTCCAGAATTTTCTTTTTAAATTTTGCTGTTCTAAACGGTAAGATTTCGTCGATTGACTGATCCAAATAAATAACTTTATAATTGAACTGACTTGGCAAATCGCTCAAATATCGACTCGGAATGTAGATCGCTTTTCCAATCGCTTTTTCTAACCATGAATTCGCAAATAGCACTCTTTCTGCTTCTTTGTATCCTTCAGGGTCATTTAAAACAGGAACTCCACCTTTTTCCAAGATAGATAAAAACTCTTTATAATTACAATTATCAACACCCGTACAAATTATAATTTCACCCTTGATATTGTTATTTAAGAAGTCAATACTATGCTGTGCCTCAACTGGTAAATTCAATTTATTCTGATAAATTTCAACTAACCATTTATGAGCTTTAGTCATTCCAGGTGTTAATCTGACTGCTACTTTAAATGCATTAACTGCATCATCCCACAATTCTAGCTTGGAAAGCGCTTCACCCAAATGATAATGTATTTGAGATTGGAAGAAATCTTGTTCCAATGCAATTAAAAACTCATCAACCGCCTCATTGAACTTATTTTGACGTAGAAAAGTTAACCCTAAACCATAATGTGCTGAGGTACTTCTATCGTCAACTGCCAAAGCTGTAATATACTGTTTTTCAGCAGCTTTAAAATTTTTACGTAAAACGAGGATTTGAGCTATGCTTATTGCAACTTGCATATTATTTGGATTCTTTTTTTGCACCTTTTCAAGCAATGGAAGTGCCAAGCGAGGTTTGTTCATTGCCAAATTCAATAATCCTTCCAAGTATTCCAAATACATCGGCTCTTCGTAATCCAAATTTTGAAATGGGTCGTCTGGATTTTGAGCCTCGTTCTTTTTCTTCTCACGCTCTTCCTTATCTATTACTTTCAATGATTCAAGTACTTCTTGACATTTCATGTACATTTTCTTCGTCAAGTAAGCAAAGGCAAGACGCTGACCGTATCGAAGAATTTTCGATTCTGAAAAAATTCGTTCTAAAATATCAATAGCAGGCTTCAATCGACCTCCATTGATCATGTTCCGAGCAACGTAATAATCATTTTCCTGCTTACATTTTTCAACTTGAAGTAATTTATCGTCTTCCATTGCTTCAATGTATCCCAGCTCAACCAATTGTTGAAGTGCTTCTTGTGCAGCCCATGGATCCTCACGCATCAATGTATCATGCTGACCGGTTTCACCTGGAACATCTTCCCAAGAGTCAATCATTTTAGCCATTTCTGGTGTTTCAAAACATTGATAGAGTACTTTCCCCTCCATATCTTTCCCAACAGGTAAGCCAGCATGGTAAAGAATAGTTGGTGTGATATCAATAATACTTGCCCCCGAAATTTGTTCTCCTTTTTTTACTCCAGGACCTGCCATCACAAAGATTCCATAAGGACTATGTTCAACAGCTGGGCCGGAGGGTTCCTGAGGAATATAAAGCGGTCGTTGGTGATCAGAATGAAAACCATGATCAGAGAGAAGAATTACTGTTGTATTTTCATCAATCATTGATAAAGTACGATCTAACATCATATCATGAAAACGATACCCGGCCTCTACTACATCTTTATAATTTTCAAAATCCTCCACTGGTATTTCCGATCTTCTTGGGGGAAAATAGCGCATTGCAATATGACAAAAATGATCAATTGCATCGTGATAAACCGCCATAAAATCCCATTCTGTTTCATCCATCAAATAGGTAGATGCTGCATGCACAGTGGCCGCATTAGATAAGGTTTTTAAAACAGAAAGAGTTTTATTTGCTTTTCGTAACTCAATGTTATCTAGAATATTAGGAACAAAAGGATGAGCCATTGCCAATGAAATCTCATGTGGATGAACCCTAAACTCCTTCATTGTCTCACTCATCGATTCAGGATGAACAGTTCCATTTGGCATTTCCCACTCTTCACCAAGCGCTTTCGTTGCAACTTGATATAGATTTGAAACCATAACTCCATTGATGGGCTCTGCTGGATTACTTGGCCACCACGCAACCACATTACTTTTCCAACCTTCTTGATTGAGAATATTCCAAATTGCCTTTACTTTTCGGGATGTTGTAGTAACCGGCCTTAGTCCTTCTCCATTTGGCGTTGGTTCAACAAAACCTCCAATACCGTGTTTATCCGCTCGAACCCCGGTTGCAATGCTCGTCCACAACATGGGAGACAATGGGGGATCCAAGGTTTGTAAGCGACCATGAACACCTCGTTTCATTAAGGATTCAATAGCAGGCATTTTCCCTTGTTCAATCAGGGGCATTATTATCTTCCAATCAGCTGCATCCCAGCCAATAACTAGAATTTTATTTTTTGGTTTTTTTGTCATTTCCCTTTGAAGAATTGCGTATTTCTAATTTTTCTTTTTCAACGACCTCTCGCCATTTACGTAAACCAACATGACCTAGTGCCAATAAGCCCAATGATCCTTGTGGGGTGATTTTGTATTCTTTTTCCATAAATAATTAGACTTTATTTCTGTGTAATTCCGGATTTACTACCTCAGCTAATTCTTTCCAATTCGACTGAAGTTCGAGAAACGCGATTATTTTTTTTAATTCAGATTCAGGATTGTTTATTAACTCTTTGTAAAAAACATCCAAAAATGGAACCTTATTAAGCTCAAAAAACTGATAGGTCTTTTGAATGTGTGTAGCATAAATAGCTTTGAACTTCTCTCTTTCAGCCGATTGATCTTTATTCAGCATCACTTCCTGAGAACGAAGTATTTCTTCCATATCTCTGCGCATAAAAATTACTCGATATGAAAGAGATTTGTCTAGAAACATGGGTAAAGGAGCTACAACCTTTAACACTTTTCCGTTGGCCGATTTCAAAAATGAATTGTCTTTAACAATTCCTTTCACAGCCTCTAATTCATAATATCCTTCCGGATTATTATTATCTTTTTGGCGGATTCCATCTGAAAAAATTTCCAAGGATGACTTTTCCAAAATTTGCATCATTAAAGATGTTCCGGATCTTGGTAAACCGGTCACAATAGTTACGACTGCCATAAGTTACAAATTGAGACAAATGTAACAAAAATACCCTAACTCAGAGGCTTCTATGAATAGAAAGATTAACTTTCAGAATAATCAGAAAAAGCTTGTTCGTCAGCAAAATAATAGATTCTGATGAGCGCGGTGTCATTTAAAAAATCGATTTTACCAATATCAAAACGATTAATATTCAAACCAGTTCGAGCTTGCAAATCCGCTTTCATTTCTTCGTATTTTTCCGGCAATATCAAATCAATTCGCTCGTAGGTAATTGTTTTACGGGTTTCATGTTTCATTAACCACATAAACTCAAGAATATAAGTGATTACGACCACCGAAACATTGATCAACATCACCTCGCCTACTGACATACTGCCATTTATCAAAGCATTAACAACACTTACCCCAATAATAAGAAATAGGTAAGTCATTTCCTTTATTTCAATTGCATCCGTTCGATAACGAATAATTCCAAAAATAGCGAAAAGACCCAGTCCCATTCCAGTATCGATTCCAAACTTTTTCAATCCAAAACATAGAAAAAAGGTGATTGTACCAATAAGATAATAAGTAAATAGGTAGTCTTTACGTTTCGTTTTGGTGTAATACAGAAAACGGATGATTATTGTTAAAAACACTAAGTTGAATCCGAACTTAATAATTAGGTTGTAAAAATCTGATGATACCCAGTTGATGTTTGCAAAGATTTCCGAAATATTCATTAGTTAGTTATTTATTGAGTTTAAAATTTTTATTTTTTTCTTAAAACGATTTCCTTTTATTTTTTGTTGCCCATGTATAGAGTACAAACCTACGCAGTATTTGCTAACCCGAAGCGGTCGAATACCATGTTTTTTCATGATTTGATAAAACGGTGAATTGCGGTCTAAATCAGCTTGCTTTAACTCAGCAATAACAACGTTTTCCATAGAATAATTACTTTCTTCTTGATTAAACACCAAATGCAAATCAAGCGTTAATCGTTCATTCATTGTCTTTCCGGAAAAAGTAATTCTTTGGAACTCATTCCATAAAACCGGAATCAAATTCATCTGCTTTTGAAGAATACCTTGAACAAATTGGTTTTGAGTGAAGTCTAGCTCATCAGTGAAATTAGCAAGCTCAATTCTACTCTTATCTGTTCGCTTTTTAATTTTATGTTTTACTTCTAAAAAGTAAAGTTGAGACTCAACATAATTTCGAATTCGAACTTTAAATCGATTTACTCTTCCGTTATGATGCGCTTTTAGAAATGAAAATTTATCGTCGTCAAAATACAAGCTTTTGTAGGTCTGTAACAGACAAGAATTAACTTGCAGGCATCGATATCCGTTGATTAATTCCGGTAAAATCTTCGTTAAATCATCCAAAGAAAATACAAATTTAGTATCGACTCGATTCATTAAATTAATCTTATCCAGCTCCTGCAAAGAAACAGTCTCAAAAGGAGATAATAATGTGCTTAATTCTAATTGATTCAACATATATTTTTTATAACCACCTCACACCTTTCTTTTTGGACTTATCCTTTTTCTTTGAAGGGATTTTGTAACAATAAGAAAGATTCAAAATATGACGATTCAACGGATTTGGTAGATTTATCGAAGCGTCAAATATATAACCCATGGAAATATCATGTGGTCCAGATGATTCAAAATCTAGACCAACAAACCAACGTATTTTTGTAAATCGTTTTCCTAAAGGTCCATTAGACGGATTATAAAAAAATTCAATGGATGATGTTGGGGAAATGAAACTATTATTGATATCATATGATAGGCTGGGTTTTAATCGAAAAGCTTTATCGAATTCAGGCTGATAATTGGAATTTGAAACGTTATCAAAAGAATATTGGTACCGAAAACGCATACCTAATTCTAAACGGTCGAATAATTTATTAAATTGAATATTTAAGTTTAGTCTGTTCGATGCATCATAATTGGTATTCAATTGTCTTTTAAGGATTAAGCGATAATCTATAGAAGGACGAAACCAATCAGTTATTTTAAACTTAATTGTAGCTTGCGGAAACATCGTTTCAAATCCCTGATTGCCAATTCGATTTGTCCAATCTACCCCATAATCTACTCCTTTTACAATCCTCCCTTTAAATCCAGTTTCAGTCCATAACTGACCCTCAATGCTTTGAGAAAAAGCGGTTACGTTCAATATACCAAGGAAAATAGCAAGAACTAATCGATGCACTTAAAGTTTTTTAATATTAATTGTATCCAAGGTGACAGTTTGATTATTTTTCGTAATCTCTACTGGTACAATAATTTCTTTTTTGCCACTCGGGCAAGTAGCGCAGTCTTCGTAGACAAAAATCTTGTACGACCCTTTTTTAAGGTATCTAAACTGAAAACTCCCATCATAGCTTGTTTTAATATCATCATCATAAAATGTATTACCATTTCCATAAATGATGTAAACATCTTGATCAGCAATTGGATACTCTGCAATAACATTACCCAACGAATTGTATTTCTGTTCGAGAATTACACCTTTGATAGTGGATGAACCACCCTCACCCTCGTATTTTGAGCACGATATTAAAAATAAAAATAAAAAAGTTAACCCTAGAAGAAATTTCATATTAATTTATTGTTAATTTAACGTTGTTTTTCCAAAATTACAATTTTTGATGACGTAAAAATTAAAAAATTGCGATTTAGGATTTATTTTTTTAATATTGATATCTATAGTAAGGACCCATATGAACAAATTATTTTTATCGTTTTTTTTGTTATCATTTTGTATATCAATTAATTCACAGGTGTTAATAAACGAATACTCTTGTTCAAATATGTCCGGAATAACCGATGCTTATGGTGAACGAGAAGATTGGATTGAATTATTCAATCCAACGGCTACTCCTGTAGATTTAACAGGATGGTATCTTTCAGACAAATCAACCAACCTAACAAAATGGATGATTCCAAGCGGATCAATTACAAGTAATGGTTATAAAATGGTGTTTTGTTCTAAAAGAAATACTGTAAATGGAAATCAATACCATCCCAATTTTAACCTATCTCAAACGGAAGGAGACTGGATAATCCTTTCAAATACGTTTGGTAATGTGATTGACTCATTTAAGATTGTTCACATGACAAAAGCAAATCATTCTGTGGGTAGGTCTACAAATGGAGCGGCTGATTTTAAATTATTTACCACCCCAACACCAAATGGAGCAAATGCGGGAGCCATTAATTTTTATACTCCCACTCCTGTTTTCACTATTCAGGCTGGATTTTACCCAACAGCTCAGACGGTAAGTATTTCGTGTCCTGATCCCACCGCAACTATTCGATATACACTAGATGGGAGTGATCCGACCAGTACATCACCCTTGTATGCAGGTCCAATTTCCATAAGCACAACCAAAGTATTACGCGCTGCCGCCTTTAGTGCAAACCTTCAGTCTTTCACCGAAACAAATTCTTATTTCATAAATGTATCACACAGCATACCGGTTGTTTCGGTTTGTAGTCAAGGTGTTTTTACGCTTGTTGCTAACGGTAATCAGATTGAACCAGTTGGCGGGTTTGAATTATTTGAAGATAATGGAATTTTTATAGATGAAGGACAAGGTGATTTTAATGAGCATGGAAATGATTCTTGGGCATACGATCAGAGAGGATTCGATTTTATCATGCGCGACCAATATGGCTATAACGGTGATATAGAACATCAAATATTTCCGGAAAACACACGAGACAATTTTCAACGCCTTATATTGAAACCGGCAGCAAGTGACAATTATTCTTTTGAAAATGGAGCCCATATTCGAGATGCATTTATTCATACATTGTCAATCCGAGCAGACATGAAGCTGGACGAACGAACGTGGCGACCTTGTGTGGTTTACTTAAATGGTCAATACTGGGGCGTTTATGAAATTAGAGAGAAATGTGATGATCATGATTACACGGATTATTATTATAACCAGGATAAATTTCATTTGGAATATCTCAAGACTTGGGGCGGTACGTGGGAAGAGTATGGTGCGCCAAATGCTCTAACGAATTGGAATAGTTTACGAAACTATATTGCTACCAATAATATGGGGAATGCAACGAATTTTGCCTACGTAGACAGCTTGTTAAATTGGGAGTCCTTGTGCGATTATTTCATGTTTAACTCGTTCGTTGTTAATCAAGATTGGTTAAACTGGAATACTGCATGGTGGCATGGCACTGATCCATTGGGTGACAAGAAAAAATGGAGGTATACTCTTTGGGATATGGATGCTACTTTTGGTCATTACGTTAATTATACCGGAATACCAGATAACTCTGCTAATGCAGATCCTTGTAATGTTGAAAACCTACCAAATCCAGGAGGACAAGGTCATACTGAAATTTTGGAGAAACTGATAAACGAAAATCCACTAGTCGAACAATATTATATTACTCGATATGCAGATTTAGCAAATACTTATTTTTCCTGTGATTATTTAATTCCTCTATTAGACAGTATGGTGAATGAAATTGCACCTGAGATGGCTGGTCAATGCCAAAAATGGGGTGGAACATATGCCGATTGGCAAAGTAAAGTTACTACATTAAGAAATTTTATTAATACAAGATGTTCAGCTTTAACAGCAGGAATGATTGATTGTTATTCGTTAGCAGGTCCATTCAATGTAACTTTCAATGTAAGCCCTGCTAATTCTGGCGAAATTAAGGTAAATTCAATTTGGGCACCTAATTATCCTTGGAACGCCAGCTATTACGGTGGAATTCAAACTAATTTAATTGCTCAAGCGTTACCTGGTTTTATTTTTGATCATTGGGAATATACGATTGGCCCAATGGGATTACCCATCATTTCAGATACAAACTTCATTAATATTACCGGTATTGAAAATATAGTGGCTGTATTTATTGTAGATGATCCAACTGCAGATACGGATGGAGATGGAATCACGAATGTAAATGAAAATACAGGTGGCTCTGATCCGTTAGATCCTTGCGATCCAAATCCAAATGCTGGACCTTGTGACCAAGATAGCGATGGGTTAACCAATACGGAAGAAGCTACTTCCGGAACAAACCCAACAAATCCTGATACCGATGGTGATGGAATTATTGATGGCACGGAAATAACGAATGGTTCAGACCCATTAAATCCGTGTGATCCTGATGATAGTAGTGCAGATTGTCAAATTGACACTGATGGAGATGGTTTACCTGATCCTCAGGAAGCAACATTATGCACAAATCCAACGTTGTTTGATACAGATGGAGATGGAATTAGTGATGGAGCCGAAGTAACCGGAGGTTCAAATCCTTGTGACCCATGCAGTCCAGTTAATGATTCCCCAGAATGTACGGAAGGAATACATATTCCAACTGCTTTTTCTCCGGATGGCATTGGAAACTCGGCAAATAACGTCTATTCCATCATTGCAGGAAAGAATATTAAAACACTTCAATTTACAATTTTCGATCGTTGGGGCAATATCATTCTACAAACGACCAATAAACAGTTTGTTTGGGACGGCACCTACAAATCTACAGCGTGTAATGCCGGGATTTATGCTTATCAAGCACTTGTAGAATATACCAATGGAACCTCTGAAACAATTTCAGGTAATATTACTTTGATACGTTAAATTATGCGTCAGATATTTTCTATGCTTTTCTTTCTAAGTTTATTTGAATCGGTTTATTCTCAAGATTACCATTTTTCACAAATAAATCGAAATACAATGCTGTACAACCCTGCAGCAACCGGTATGTTCAATGGTTATGAACGATTTTCTGTTTCTCATAGAAACCAATGGATTGGTGCAGGAACTCAGTTTATGACATCCTTGGCATCAGGTGAATTTACGATTGGAAAAGGCATTCGAGATGAAAAATCTTATGTAGGAATTGGTGTGCTTTTGCTCAATGATATTGGAGGAGACTCTCGTTTTGGAAATAAAACAGGAGCCATAAATTTTGCTGGAATTGTACCCTTAAACAAGCAAAATTTTATATCCGCAGGTATTCAAACTGCCTTTACTAACCGTTCAGCAGATTTATCTAGAGTTACATTTTTAAGCCAATGGAATGGTACAATTATAGACCCAACCATTTCATCTGGAGAAGAAAACAGTATGACCTCTTTTGGTTATTTAGATGCTTCTGCGGGCATTAATTACAAATATGGCCAAAAACAACAAAAAGTAGTGCGTGAGAATGCATTTTCGGTAGAAAGTGGAATCGCATTTTTTCATATAAATAGGCCCAAACTCAGATACAATGCGATAACAACAGACAAATTAGACATTAAATTTGTGTTCAATTCAAAAATCACTTACACCGTTTCATCCAGAGCGGCATTAGATCTTTGTTATTTGCAAGCCAGACAAGGAAAACACAATGAGGTTGTTGGAGGGTTATATTACAAAACTCTTGTAACTGAAGGTTCAAAAATAACAAAAACCAAACAAGATTCCTACCTCGGATTTGGGGCATTTTACCAATCATCAGGAGTATTAATCCCGGGAGTTTCTTTAGAATTAGGAGGGTTTAAATTTGGCGTATCCTATGACATGTTGTTAACCAAACTTCGAAACGGTTATGGTGGGTCTTTAGAATTTTCATTTAGTTGGACCTCTATGAAATATTCCATTTTTGAAAAATAGTTGCCGTGAAGCAAATCTATACTATTTTCTAACGAATCAAAAAGCATACGTTATAAATAAGTGTCTTCAGTTGCATTTGCACTCACCACAAGTAAATTCCAGGACCATAATTAATAAACATCATCACGTTAGTAGTTTTAAACTAGTACTTTTCCATTTGAGATTAAAAAAAAGTATCTTTACTTTACCGTAAATTGTTTATATGAAGAAGTTCTTTTTTACCTTACTTATTATTGCTGGAATGAGTTCAATTAAAGCAACAGATTTGATGAGCGAACCAAGAGATAGTTCAACCAACTTAATTAATAAAGCACTTGCGTTAAAACTATTCGAAGATGGAGTCACATTTTTTAATATGGGTCAAAACAAAGAAGCGCTTTCTAAGTTCAAAGATGCAGCAATCAAAGACCCTAACAATTGGAAGATCGTTTTTTATATCAGCCTAGTAAATTATGAATTGAATTATTATTCATTATCCTTATCACAAGCAAAATCAGCATTAAACCTAGCGAATAGAAAGCCCAACGCTGATTTTTATGAACACTTTGCAAAAGTAAATCACCGCATGGGGAATCTTGATACAGCTTTGGTTTATTACAAGAAAGCTAACATGAAATTATCTGGCTCCTTGATAAAAGAATTTCAAATTCCCATGCGCATACAACAAGTGGAATATGCACAAAAGGAATTTCTCAAGAATAAATCAGAAAAGAAAAGACTGTTAAGTAGAACTGTCAATTCTAATTATGCTGAATATGGGCCAATATTAGCAGATAGCGGTAATGTTTTATATTTTACAGCTCGAAAATCCGACACGAAAGGAAGAACAATGAATGAGGATGATCAAGATTATTTTGAAGATATTTATATGGCTGAATGGAACGAGCAAATAAATGATTGGGATAGCGTAACCAATGCACTAAAATGGAATACCAAAGGATTTGATGCTTTAACGTTTGTATCACGTGATGGAAAATATGCCTTAATGACTATTAACAATGAAGCTTTAGCCGAAAAAACAACAGCTAGTTCTGATATTTTTGAATTAACGTTGAGCAATTCCACCGGAAAATGGGGGTCACCAAAAGCAATAGAAAGCAAGTCTATTAATTCTTCATATTATGATGGTTCGGCCACAATGACATCGGATCGCAAAACCATGTATTTTGTATCGGATCGCAAGGGAGACAAAAAATCTACCGAACTTTATCGTGTTCAAAAAATTGGAAGTGAATGGGGAAAAGCAGAAGCGCTACCGGATTACATAAACACCAAGGGACGTGAGACTACTCCTTTTATAACTCCTGATGGAAAATATCTATTTTTTAGTTCTGATGGCTTGGCTGGTATGGGCGGACTAGATATCTATGTGTCAGAAATAAAAGCGGGAGTATTTGGTCAACCGGTTAACCTTGGTTCTCGAGTAAATTCCTACACAGATGACAGCCATTTCAGCTATTATCCTGAATTTAAAAAAGGTTTTGTAGCTTCGATCAATACAAAAAACGAAAAAGCCAATTACGATTTATACGAAATTGATTTGAGTGATTTCTCCTTGCCGATCAAATAGTTTAATCGATGAATAAGAAATTTTTCTTAGGCCTAATCAAGGAAGGAATTGGCTATGAAAGTGGGTTCATTCGGACGGTTGTAGACCTTTATAAAGATCCTAAAAAAGTAGTGGAGTCTTCTATTAACAATGATTTAACCTATGTTAACCCTGTGAAATTCATGGTGAATGTTTGCAGTTATTTCATTGTTGTTAACGGATTTATAATCGATTGGGAAAAAGTATCATTGCAACATATTAATAGAATTAATTACTTAATCACGAACAAAATCACACCTGGACCAGCAGAATTGTCTTTCGCTCAATTTATGGGTTTTATTTTTTCCACAGGTTTTATTCCAATGTTAATATTTACGACAATAGTACAATTATATTTCATATCAAAAAAAACAAAACAATCAACCTATTCATTTGATTACCATAAAGATGTAATCTTTTATTATAATGCGCTAAATGTTTTATTGTATTTCATTTTTTCGATTTCCGCTGCATTTTTACCGACGGATATATTCTTATTGTTGTATAGCCTATATTTTTTATTATTCATTGTCGGTTTCAGAAAAGTAATTGAGCTCAAACCTATAGGTGCCTATTTCCAAAATGAAAAAAATGAATTATCTAAAATTTATAAAAAAACAATGAACAAAGCTTACATGATATTAATTTTTGGCACCATCATTCTAATAACTTTAATAGAATACCTGGATAATATGTATTTTGGAAACATTTTTTTTAAAAATTTCTAATCAATAATTTCGATAATCATTCCAAAGATTTATTCTACATCCCAACATGGGGAGAAATGTGAAGCGATTAAAGGCAGAGTCGAATCTAAGATTTATCTCAGCAAAGGCTTGATATAAAAAGTTATACGTGTAACTTAAATGCCATTGATTTCTAAAAAAATTATTTTTTAATCCTTGACCAATTTCATGATTATAATTAAATGGTCGATTGGTATATGGTTGATATATATCCCCACCATAACTCTTACCATTTTTATCAAACCCTTGAATTCCGTAGGAAACAAATGTTTTTATGGTCCATTTCTTTTTTTGCCATTTTAATTCGCCTAAGATTTCTGCAAAATTTCCACCATAAGGATGTGCCAATGTATACCCGGCATTTCCATAATTTTGCAAAGCATTCAAATGTGAATAGGTGTAGGGTCGGACAGCATTCCCTTCAATACGATAAAAGAATTTTTCTTTTTTAAATTCAAATCTTCCTTTTACCCCAAGCTGTGCACCATATTTATTGGCCCACCAACCTGATCGTGCTTTTATTTCGGAAAGCAGAAATTCATCCAATATTAACTGTCCATAAAATAAATGTTGTTTCAATTTAGCCGAAAATGATAACCCTAGGAGCACATTATCTGAGGATCCAATCGCATATTCTTGTGGACGATAAAAAATAACTGGGTTTAAATATTCCAATTCATACCCTCTATTCAACAAGGTGTCTTTTGGCTGAAAAACAACCGTTTCAAAAACCCCCACGTTCAACCATTTTGTCACATTCCAGCTCAGGTAATGCATGGCACCATATTTTGATCGTTGCTTTTGATTGAATTCTTCATTAAAAAACTGATACATTACCAAGTACTCCACATGCCAAAACCTTGCTCTAATTTGAGCAAATGGATATGGTTTGCCATAATCACTTAAAAACAAAGATCGATTACCCTCGCCAATAAAATTACGATCGATACCTGCCTGAAAATTAAAAATATGATTGGGTGTGTAGGAAATTCTACCGAGTAAATTGTGCGAAAGGGGTATTTTATTTGGTTTTCGCGTATAAAAATAGGATCGCGTATCCAAATAATTGGTGTCATTCGTAAGAGATGTGAAATTATAACCAACTCTCGCATACCATCTTGGCGAAATTTTCAAATCTGTTTGAACACCAAGACCATGTCTAAAATAAACTGATGAAGGCGAAACTTTATCAAATGCATAAGCGATATCTCCTATGGGAAAAGCACCTAAACATTGCTTAAACTTAAAATCCCTCTCTACTCTTGGCCAAATAGCCGAATGATTTTCAACACTTGGCTCCGGAATAGAATCCAGAGGGAGTTCCTCCGTCAAATAGCTTATGGTTCCTTGCCCAAAAGTCATTAATGGGGCGAAAAAAAATATGAGTAAACACTTAATAATCATTATATTGACTCATTAATCCAGTTCTAATTCCTGCCTGGAAGATTAAATTTGAATTTGTGACATCTAACATTTCATTTCTCAAAATTACATGGCCAAAAAGATTAACATTTAGTTTTGAATTAAATCGATAACCTACTTCTAGTTGATTATTTAGAACAAATCCACTTTTTGTTTGATTCGTTAATCTAACCGGTAAAAGAGCATCATTATTGTAGTCTTTGAGAAAATAACTACTGCTTTTAATATCCAAATAGTAACCATGATATTGTGTATTAAAACGAATAAGTAACTCTTTAAATCCTGAACCCTTAATATGAGCAATAGGCATGTTGTAATTGGAATAATTCAATCGAGCATTCTTCGAAGTATACATATTTTTCGCTGCCACATTTAATTCTAGTTGAAACATAGTATTTTTTAGCCTCCACGGATTGTTTGCTCGGGCTCCCAGTTGAAAAGCATATTGATTTCTGGCTTCACTCCCAATTGCTAATTGACTATAAACTCGGAATTTAGAAAATAAAATCTGTGAAAAATTTATACCATATAAAGAATAGGTGTTTTTTGAATTAATTGCTGACATTCCAATGCATGGAAGAAAAAATAATGGATTTAAGGAACGTGTTGCTAATGAATCTCCCATAGACCAGATACTTCCTTCAAAAAAGCTAATTGTACTTTTTTTGGATATTTGATATGATAAATAATTTACTGAAAATCCTTTTGGTTGATAATATCCTTCAACTGTTGAATACGTTTTCTTACGAACCAAATTCATGTATCTAGATCGTAAAATAGTAGCAGTCCATTTAGAATGAAGTTTCAGATCAAGTCGCAAATAAGGTGAGCCACATGAATTGTCAGATAATAACATTGATCGATATCCGGATCCAATAAATTGCTGATTATTACCAGCGATAATGGCTAACGACTTAATTGGCTTGTAAATAAAATTACCCACCGCATAGGCATAATCAAAAGCATTTGACTTAAATGGTTTTGTTCTAGCAGCACCCGAAACCACACCATTTTGCTGAGTGTAACCGTTCCAATAGGTGTAAAACTCACCGTTATTTTTTATAAACTGACTTTCAAATTGACTGAATCGAGATTGGTTTTCATAAAAGGAAGTTGAAAAGGAAAAGTTTTTAAATAAATCACCTTCCACGAGAATTCCTCTTGTATTTTGAAATAATTTAGGTTTTAATGTATCCAATAAATCCCGGCCTAAACTAATTTGTCCCACCACTGATATTGTCAAGTAGTAATCTTTTCCTTCCAGCTCTACCATGTGTTTTTTCAACAAATCAACAGCCATATCATTATATAAAACTGAAGAATCGCGAATAATGTGCAGTAAATTATAATCTGATTCAATTACTGGCAAAAAGCTACTCCCTGAATATGGATTTAACCGATTTGCATTCATTAACTGATCTCTGTAATAGCTTTGAGTTGAAATTGTATTGTTTTGACAAGTCAGAAAAAAGATGACGAAACATGAAAAATTTATGGCTAATAAATACTTCATGGCATAATGAAACTAAGAGCATTAGTCTTAGCAATAAAATTAGGATTCGTAAGATTTTCTTTATTGTATCGTAGTGGTTCACCTGTTTCCGCGTGATAAACAATACCTCCAAGTGTTTCCATAATTGCCTGACCAGCTGCAATATCCCATTCCATTGTTGGTGCAAATCTCGGATACGCATCAGCGTTTCCCATAGCCAAATCAAAGAATTTTAGTGAGGACCCTTTTTTGATATATTTTAATTCAGGTGAGATCGCTTGAAGAGATTGTATAAAATGTAATATTGGTCCAGAGTGGTGGCTTCTAGAACAAGTGATCACTAAGGGAGAGTTGACCTTGAGAGGAGTTTCAATTTTAGTCCATTTCGAAGAATCATGAATAGATTCAAAATTCATAATGTAAACACCAAATTCTTTAGAACCAATTATTAGCTCCTTTTTTACTGGAGATGCAATTAATCCAAAAACTGGATTTCCATTTTCAATGAGAGCAATATTAACGGCAAACTCACCATTTCTACTTACGAATTCTTTCGTGCCATCTAACGGATCAATGCACCAACATTTTGTCCAATTTTTGCGAACAGAATAATCTGAATTTATACTTTCTTCTCCCGTTATAGGAATATTTGTTTCCTCTAAATAACGATGTAAAATCTCTGTTGAGGCTAAATCTGCTTCAGTTATTGGCGAACCATCTTTTTTATATTCAGCATCAAACCCTACTGAATAAATTTCCATTATTCTTTGTGAAGCTTCAACTGCTCCATATAAAGCATTTTTATAAATGGAAGAAATTTCCATTTAAGGAATAATTGATTGTTTGATCACTTGATAGATCTCCCAAGTTGTTCTATCGTATACGTAAATCAACAAATGCATATTATCAGGATTGTGTGCGCCATCTAATTGATTTGGCAATACAAAAGAATAATTCACGTAATATTTTCCATTTGTTAAATCATTGTCGGTTAAAACACGTCCAAACGCTTGATTATTTAAATTTCCTCGATGGATATCCCTATGAACATAAGAAGAATTATGAGAATTATCACTCATTTTTTGGTCACCGATTAAAGAATCCTCATAAATGCTTGCGATAATTCCTAACTCATTCGTTAAAGATGCATCGATTTTATCCACTTCCACGTGTAAAAAAGCTCCTTTAGTTTCTGAATAATAATTTAAATCTGATTGAATATTCACACGTAAATTGTTTTCCGCTAACTGGGTATTCACCATAGATGTCCAAGAAATAGGACTTTGAAAAATATATCCATTGTTAAATCGATTAATTGTACCACGCGGGTTACCGGAAAAACCTCCATCATTGGTTCCAAAGTAAGTTCCAATTTCAATTCCTTGAGGATTCGTAAAATCAATAGGGTATTGCGGTGGAGATACTAACTGAAAATCTCCGATTCCAGTAGGTCCAGCATGTATCGAAGAAACAAAAACTCTCGATGGATTTGCACCATGAAGGGCATGAGCCAAATCTGCAGCAGCTGGGCAATAAACACATTGATGACCGGTAAAATCTTCGATTAACACATTGCGATTTACATTGGAATTTATAGTAAATTGTGGCCACTCGTTAGTAACATAATCACTCCAATTACCAGGATAAAGTGTTGTGTCTAATTCTAAACTTGGTAGGTTAGGATATGGATTATCGACATGATCGCATGATTGCAAAGAAATCAAAAAAACTAAAAATAAAATACTTAAAGTTGACTTTACCATATTAAAAACTTTGGGTAAAACTGAACGTTAATCCATTGGATGCAGGAACAAATCGACAAACACCTCCTACACAAAACAATCCAGCCCGTTGTCGACCATAATAGATTGAAAAACGAGTTGCATCCTTTACGTAACCGAATGTGAAAATAGGATAATGAACCCTTTTACTTTCAGTTGGATTGCCGTAATTGTATTGATCCATAAATCCAAACGACCAATGAGGAGAAACTGTATATTCCAGTAAAATTGTGCCCCAATTTCCTTTATCATTAATACCACCGGCATTCGGTAACCCATTTTTAATTTTCTCAACGAAAAGCGCTTGAATTTCTGATCGAATTGAGTGTTTTTTATTTATTTTAAAGGATGTCTCAATTACACCAATATGCGATGAAATCATTCCTTTGGCATCATTTGAAATTTTAGCGACATCGTTATTAATGTTGATATTGAAATAAGAAAAAATGAAACTCAACTTTTTATTTATTTTCTTCGTAATGTTAAAATTTATATCTCTCCAATACATACTATCACTTTTATCAAATGGTCGCGCAGAATAAGCTACACCGGTCGAATCGAGTGGACTAAATCCTGAAACATGATGTACAGGACTATAAGTTGATGATACATTCAAATTGACTGATGCCCCATATTTACCGCCAAATTTTGTTCCTTTTTTAATTGTATACAAAACCTCTGCTTGATATGCCACCTCACCCATTGGCTGAGTTGCATAAGGATATAAAGTTGCCACTAAATTGTATGTATGGGTTTTATTTAGGGCTGGTAGGTAGTTAATAAAAACATCTTGAAGGTCCTTTGTTCGATCAGAGCGATAACTCATATTGTCAACCGATTTTCCGGACAATAAGATTCCAAGGCCTTTTTTTGAATATCCCAAATTGAAAATAGCAGCATGGCCATAGTTATAAATTTTACTGTTATCATTAGATGGGTCTTGTTCCTTTAATATGTATTCTCCATTAAAATTAATGTTTTTGTAACGTGCTTTGAATCGTCCGCCATATGCACCCACATTTTGAGGAAGAATTAATGCGTCATCATTATCCGCCTGAAACTTGCTAACAAATGAAAATCCAAGTCCAAAATCCCAATTATCATTCAACAGCGAATCAAACGTTTCCTTGAAATTAATTTCTGCATCCATACCACGAACGATACCTTCACCATGAACAATTTGACCTTGTTGAAATGATAATCGTTGATAACCATAAACACCCTTCAAGACAATACCTTTGTATGGGCGAACAATTAATCGAGCACCATCCAGTAAATTGTCATATCCAAGAGCTCGGTCTTCATATGCTCTCAGGGATAAACCAGCACCAAATTGCTCGTAAAATGATCCTAATGTTACATCTACTAATTTATTAACATAACCTATGTAGCGCATTCCAATTCCTGTTCCATCGAATCGATTTGGGTATCCTTGAATTCTTGGTAAATAGGATTCTAATCTCATTCCAGCCTTGAAGTTTTTGTTGGTGTAAAAAACATTCATATATGAATTTATTAATCCTTTCTCGGCTGGTTGATTAGCCCCAATG
>JBILYP010000015.1:0-67672 GCA_044377675.1 Crocinitomicaceae bacterium | reverse complement strand
AACCTTTCTTAAATTGAACTTCATATTTACGAATAAATAATACATAAAGAATTGAATATATTAAAGCTACAACAGCTAATGGTATAAAAATAGCTAATAAAAATTCTACATGAGGCCAAATAAAAATGATGAGCGCTATAAATAGTATTAAGTTAAATACCAGAAACATAGTTGTCCGGTAATCAATTATTTTCTTGTTTTTTATTCTTAACTCATTAATTGATGTAAAATCAATCTTCGATTTTATTTCTTCTAAATTCATAAATTCAACTTCAAAGGTGATTAATCCAGTTTAATCTCCAATGTGGTTCTTCTGTTCAATTGGTGTTCAGCTTCAGAACATTTTACCCCGTCTGAACATGAGTTTACCAGTTGTTTTTCACCGTAGCCTTTCGCTATTATTTTATTGACAGGAATTCCATTTTTCTTAATGTAGTTTATGCAACTTTGCGATCTTTGTTCAGAAAGCCATTCGTTGTAATAATCTGATCCGCGCGAATCTGTATGTGAACCCAACTCAACTGTCAAATCTGGATGTTCTTTCATGTATTTCACCAATTTGTCCAATTCAACCTTGCTTTCCGGACGAAGATTCCATAAATCGAAATCGTAGTAAATCATTCCTAAATTGATGCGGTCTCGCCCTTTTATCGGTGATAAGACCATGCTCAGATTCTGTGTTGAATTACATTCAGAAGTGCTTGACCAAGATAGTTTACCGTCAGTGTAGTTAATGAGATTTCCAACAATTGAATCTGTTTCAGCTAATTCCTCCGTGCTCAAAACTATAATCGGATTGTTTCCGTCTGTGATTCGTTTTTTAGTAGCTCTTCCTTTTGAATAGTACGTTAATTGAGCGCCTGAAAGACTCACCTGATTTTCATCTACTACAGTAATATTCACTTGTTTGTTCGAGTAATTTGAACTTAGTTTTACGGTGTGTTTTCCTTCCTTATCAAACGTTTTTTCTGTTGTACAAGAAGCAATATTTCCTTCTCCGGCATACGAAAACTGATAACGTGAGTTCAAAGCCGGTTTAAATGTTACTTTTCCTTTCTCGTCTGTTGTAAGTTTTTCTTCTGTCAGCGTATTCAAATTCTTAGCTACAATGATTTGTTTGCTGAGCGCTTTATTATCGCACGTTGATAAAGTAATTTCAGCTTCAATTTTATACACAGGTTTCGAAATCGAATAAATTTCGTCCTTAAAATTATTTCTGTTAGACGAAAGCAATCCCTTGCCGGTCGTGTCATCTACGAAAATTCCAAAATCATCCGCATTGGTATTGATTGGATTACCAATGTGCATGGCTTTCGCATTTTTATTTTCTTGGTAAAATACATCCAACCCACCATTTCCAGGCCAGCCATTCGAAGAAAAATATAATATTCCGGTGTTTGATACAAATGGAAATACTTCATCGCCTGCTGTATTTACTTTGTCGCCTAGGTTGATGGGTTCGCTCCATGCACCTTCTTTCCAGCTACTTTTGTACAAATCAACTCCTCCGAAACCACCCGGTTTGTCGGAAGCAAAAATCAAATTGCCTTCCAAATCCAAGACCCCATGTCCTACGGAATAAGCTTTATTATTGAACGGAAAAGGATTTTCAGTTGTCCATTTCCCTTCTTTGAAACGGTAAATAACTAATGCCAAGCGGGCATATTTTATTTTATTCACCTCATCAATTTCTTCTTGATTAACCGTTAAAATTGCTGTTTTGTAATCTCCTGAAAAGGCAATTGGTCCATCGTGTGGATTGGTTCTTTTTACTTCCTTCCAAAGTTGGTCTTTTTCAATTTCAGTTGCACCATTGATGGAAATTAAATCCGTAAAAAATTGTCCAGTCCAAGCATATTCTCTATTTACAAATCCCGTGTTTCGGCGATTGGAAACCAATACAAATCCATCTTTGTAAGGAACGGCACAAAATTCCTCGCCTGTTTTTATTTCTCTGAAAGGAGCAATGGTATAATCAGAATTTACAGTCAATTGTTTTAAAATCAACGGCAACTGTTGTTTCCAATTTTGAATTAGCTTACTTTGAGGTAATCTTGATTGCGCAGAATCTACGGCACCGGAAAGCCTTACGTGATTGCTGGTGATTTGCAACAAAGAAAAATAGGTCAACCAATCTGATTCATTGATATCAGGGCTTGCAGTTAATTTTTCCGCCCAAAATAAGGCCTTTGAATATTGCTCAGAATTATAGGCAGCTTCAACAGTTCGTCGTATATACATCCCATTTAGAGTATTGTTTTTTATGCTTTTTTCAGCCAATTCAGCCCAAACGGGGTAAGCCTCAACAAATTGTAGCGTATTGGAAAGTTTGGTGGCGTATTCTTCTTTAAACGATTGTCCATAAGAAAAACCAGCGAGATTTATTAAGAGTGAAAACAGAATCAATTGTTTCATAAACAAGGGCATAATGGGAAATTAAAAATAACGAGGACTAATGAATGCATTGTTTTTGGAGCGTATATCTATTGAAATAACCACTTCATGACTACCCCAATTGCGGTAACTCAACTTGTTGAAGGGGAAATCAAAGGCATATCCCAACATCAATTTATCATTGATTTGATAGGAAGCATTGAATCCCAACGATTCATTCATGCGATATAATGCACCAAACCAAAATTGTTTGTATAGGTGAGCGGATAGGTTGAAATCAATGGTAACCGGTGCTCTATTCGTATATTTTACTAATACGGATGGCTTTAGATCAACCACGGAATTGATTGGAAAAACATATCCAGCTGCCATGTAATAATGTCTTTGTAAAAAAGAATTGCTGGTGTTATTATCTATGGATTTTTGCAACAAACGAGGAACCGAAAGACCTAAGTAACCTCTCTTTCCATACAAATACGCTCCAAGTCCAAAATTTGGTGACATAGATGAATTTGAATTTAAGAAAGTAGGATCCGTTTGGTCAGTAACAATTAAACTTTGAAAGTTATATTGATTCGCATTTAATCCTGCTGAAGCTCCTAGGGAAAGGCGTAAGTTTTTAGCGTTTAATTGCAAATGATACGCAAAATTAGCCATGGCCGTGAAATTAGTTCTTGATCCAATTCTATCATAACTCAAATTACCACCAATCCCAATATGCTTGCGGGCAACCGGAGCATGCACGGATACAAACTGCGTGGTAGGAGCTCCATCCCAACCAACCCATTGTGAACGATGTACGCCCGTGAAGTTTAACGAACCCCGACTACCTGCATAGGCTGGGTTATAATTGAGTGGGTTAAAAAAATACATAGATGACTGTGCATCCTGCTGAGCATTGGCGCTAAGCGAAATAATACCAATAAGGAATAGAATTAATTTTTTCATCGTGTAATATCTTATGGTTGAATTTCTAAATAACCTTTGATTGGGTCTTGTGATTTTTTCATGGTGTCAATCAAATAGAAGTATGTAGAAGCTGGTAATGGACCATCTACGTTTAATCCTTCCGTATAATATCCATTCCAATCGTTTTGATACGGTTGAGATTGATACACAAGATTTCCCCATCGATTATAAACCCATACTTTAATGTCTGGATATTGAGCTAAGTTTTGAATGATCCACAGGTCATTTTTTCCATCTCCATTCGGTGAAATTAACTGTGGTACTACAATTGGAAGGAGTTGGGTACATCCTAAGTCAAAGGTTTGACTGATTGAACATCCCGCTGCATCCGTTACGGTTACTGTGTGATTTCCAGCATCAATTCCCGCATTGGTTGGACCGGTATTTCCATTGTTCCAAGTATAGGAAAAGCCACTTTGACCACCACTTGCATTCACTGTCAAATACCCATTATCTTCTCCACATTCAGACCCAACACTATCTGTCATAACGACCACAATAGGATCTGGTTCGGTTAATGTAAAAGAAGAATCTGCCGTACACAAATCCAAATTGGAAACGGTTACAGTATAAGTTCCTGGAGAAAGATTATTCACTGATGCACCTGTTCCAACGTTAGGAGTCCAATTGTAGGTAACTCCAGATGCATTATTTGTTGTTACATAAATAACTCCATTATTTGCGTTTGCACAAGTAATATTTTCAATGGTGGCAGCAGTAAATGAAATTTGAGTCGGTGGATCCATCTGAATAGTTTCATTGGAAAAACAACCGGTAGCCGCATCAGTCATGGTTATAGAATAAACTCCTGGAGTATTTAATGTTATTGAATTAGTTCCCTGTCCTGAAACGATTCCAGGGCCTGTCCAAACAATGGTGGAACCAGCAGGCACAACAGTTCCTGAAATAACCGCAGTGGGTGAGATACAGGAAATACCATTAACAGGATTTAAGGAATAGGTATAATCAGGTGTAGGATTAATTGAAACTGTAAATTGATCTTGTACCCCAGGACATCCATTCAATTCACCAGTAACCGTTATGTTGCCTGAAATCGTGCTTGAAGAATTATTTGCCGGTGCTGTCCAAGTAGCAATTTGTCCTGTACCAGATGCAGCAATTCCGATGGATGTATTATCATTTGTCCAAGAAAAAGTGCCTCCAGCCGGAGTTGTTACAAAATCGTCGGGATTGATGGGTTGACCTGGACAAACCAATATGTTTGTCACATTATTCATGGTAATTTGAGGCTGAACAGCTACTGAAATAGTCACGTTTGGATCTGGACACTGAACGTTTGAAATTGAAACAGTATAGAAAACAGTATCAATTGAGTTGGTTGAACCGTTGTTTACCAAAACATCTGAAATAGTTCCTAGATTGCCTCCACCATTAGCTGCTCCGGAAATACTAGCTGGGGAGGTTTGTGTCCAAGTGATAGTTGCAGATGAAATACTACTTTCTACGGTTATTTGAGGTGATTCTCCACTACAAACTAAGGTATCTAATGTGGACACATCAATATTTCCTGTTGGATCAACTGTAACCACGAAATCTGTTTCTGTTCCCGGACAACTTGGGTCTAATGTAGCTGTAACCGTTATTGTTCCTGAAATTGAGTTTCCTGTTGTGTTACTTGGTACTGTCCATGTTGGAATTTGACCGGTACCAGAGGCGCCTAAACCAATAGCTGTATTGTTATTTTGCCAGGAATAGGTGGCTCCAGCTGGAGAAGAAATATAATTTACAGGATTAATAACAGCACCCGAACAAACCAAGGTATCATTCACTTGATTAAGCACAATACCAGGCTGAACAGCTACAGGAACAACCACTGAATCACCCGGACAAAGAACATTGCCTATGTAGATGGTGTAAAATACTGTATCAATTGTATTTCCTGAATTAAAGAGTTCTTGAGCGATATTATCTCCTGAGCCATTTGATGCCCCTGTAATGGTAGATGGATAAGCCGCTACCCATGAAAAAGTGGCAGAAGATAAATTACTTGTTATATCGATATCAGTTGTTTCGTTGCTACATAAATAATCCTGCAGAGGAGTTACTTGCAAATCTCCCTGAGGATAAACATATATGGTATCCAAAGTTGGAGGAACAGAAGTACAACCTACCGTTGCACTGATTACCACATATCCCAAATCATTCGTTGGATTCGTAAGCAAAATCGGTAAAAGAGTATCTGCATTCGTTCCAGAACCACTCATTGTTGTAATTCCAACAACATTTACGGTGTCTTCTATTGTCCATGTAATCAAATATCCAGGAATGGTTGAAACCATAAAAATGGAATCCGATAATTCTCCCGAACAGACAACTGGATTGATTGGGTTCATGTTCACTACCGCTGTTGGATTGATAACTAGGTCGTGCATGATAGAATCAATTCCGCATGCATTTGCCGTATATACCCACATGTGATAGGTTCCAGGAATGCTAAATGTGATTTCAACACTGTCTGTTGTTGGCGAGGTCCATTGCGTATAATCGTAGGTGGAACCCACAAATCCGTTATTTGACCCAAGGGCTCCATCGGTCACTAACCAACCTGTTGATTCTTGAATTGACCAGTAGTAAGCGTAATTATTTGAACAACCATCTTGATCTACATTTTGTCCCCCCGAAGATTGATTGGTAAAGGTAACTGGTGTATTTTGACAGATGGGTGAAGCCGGTTGATAGGTGAATTCAGCATTGGTACCTGTTGAAATGGTAATTGGCCCCACTGTCGCAAAAGTTGTTCCACATGCATTTTGTGCCACAATCGTAGATTGAAAAGCATTGTCAATGTTAATGGGACCAACTGGATAGGTTTGGCCACAAGAAGAGGTATTAAAAATGTGAGAAATGGTGGTGTCGTTTACTGTTGTAAATAATGATGCTGGGCTTCCGTCGGAGAAAGAAACATTATAATTTGTACCGGGAATATTGTTTGAGAGAATATCAACTGAATAGGGGAAAGGCAAACAAGTCGTCTGTCCTGAACCTGAAACCGTTATAACAGGAGCTTCACCATTAAAAATTGTGTATTGTCTAATTACTTGACACCCATTTGGCAAAATCACGGTATGGGTAAGTGTGAATTGACCTAATCCATAGGTGTGCGTAATTTGATTGGAACCGGATAAATTGGCTTGGGTTGAGTTAGGTGAGCCATCTCCCCAATTAAATGTTTGGGTTGTTCCAACTTCATAACTAGTTACATTAAACAAAAATGCAGTAGATAGACTGACACTACAATTTCTGAATAAGGTTAATCCTCCTGCAGTTGTTGTGGCAAAACTAGCCCCATTATTTGATAGGGTAATATTGGAAGTGGGTGTGGTATTTACTTGAATAGATAACGAAGTGCTATTTGCTAAATTATTTGTGTTTACTACCGTTAATGAAGCGGTTGTAGTGGTGGCCGTATTATAAATCACGTTGTGCGGCCCAGTACCTGTTACCGAAGATGGTGTAGCACCTGTGCCAAAATTCCAGGTATAAGTTGCTCCTGAAACCGTATTGGTAGAAGTATTAATAAAAGTCACTTGCTGCCCTTGACAAACCGTCACTGTACCTCCTGAACTTACGGGAAGCGTTGTAAAAGATGCAATGGGACTTTGTGCTAAACTTTCTTGAAAAACAGATAGAAAAAATAGCATTGCGAAACTTAAAATTCGCATAGAAAAAGGTGAAATACTCATTTAATTAAATTAACGGTGCAAATATAGGTAATTAATAATGGAAAGTAACTTGTCCTTAAAAAAAAAATTAATATCGGTTTATTACTAATATTAACTCAGCACCTTTGCCGAGAGTGCTTTTTAATTCACCTTTGATATTCGCCATTTTAATGCGGTGTTGAACATTCTGAATACCTAATCCTCTAAGAACTGTTTCCTCATCGAAGCCAATGCCGTTATCTGAAATTGAAATAGTGATATCACTAAATGTTTTCTCAATTTTAAAACTCACTGTTTTCGCAAGGGCATGTTTAATCGAGTTATTAACGAATTCCTGCACAATCCGGTATAAATTGAATTTATCAATATTAAGTAAATCATCTTCGGAAAATCCTTCTTGAATATCGACAATAAAATCCAATGCTCCAATAGAATTTACTCGATGGGCAAAGCGATGGATGGCATTTAAAAATCCGTAATCTAATTCTGGTGGAAGTAAACTATATGCAATTTCTTTGAGTTCTCTGATGCAATTTTGTATCAAGTGTCCGATTTCATCGTATTGATTTAACTGGTCGGTATGCGGTGTAATACTTTGATACAGCAAATTGAGTAACACCATATTCTGACCTAATCCGTCGTGTAATTCGCGAGCAATTTTCTTTTTTTCATTCTCTTCTGCTTGCGAAATTATTTCATATTTTTTGCGTTCAAATTCGAGTTCTTCTGTTCGATCTATAATATGAGCAATAAACATGATTTCATCTACAGAATCGAGTTTATTTAAAATTACCTCAACTGTTTTTTCTTCTCCTGTTAGCGTTTCTTGAATAAATTCTTTTCGAAAAGAGGATTCACTGTTCAAGTTGGTGAAAGGTGTGTTTCCGAGCGAATTAAATTCATAAAAACTCAATCCATCAAATCCAGCATGAGGCACTTGGTATAGATCATGTGACGCTTGATTTGCCATTTCAATCACTAATGATTCTCCCTTCAATTTGAACATCGGCATGGGTGATTTATAAAATACATCCCGATATTTCTTTTCTGATTCCTCTAATTCGTCCTTTAATTTTTTTCGTAAACCCCCATATTTAATCGTTTTTTCGAGCAGTTCAGGTTTAATATCACTTTTTAAGATGTAATCCTGAGCACCTTTAGAAACAATGCGCAATGCAATGCTTTTGTCATCTAAACCGGATAAAACGATGATGGAAGCTTGCGGAAAAATGGATGTGATGGAGTCGTAAGTAGAGATTCCGTTTGAATCTAATATATTTAAATCGAGTAAAATTACCTCAGGAATAAATTCAAGTGCAGCTTCTTTGGCTTCTTGAATAGATGCAATAGCTAAAATAGATTCTGAATCAAACCCAACGGTAGTAAGTTGAAACTGAACTAAATCTGCAAAGCTATAATCATCCTCAACAATTAAAATTTGCGTTTTATTCATGACGTGAAATTAGAGTGTTTGCTGAATATTACTAAAAAATACGCGATCTTTATCAATTACTTCGTGCAACGCATCAAAAAAAGCGGGTTGGTTTTCAATTTCAATACAGTCTAATGGAAAAGTGAGTTGAAGGTTGTTTATGTAATCGAAGTAAACCGTTTGTTGTTGGATGGCAACTTTTCTTAATCCAGTAAAATAGATCAATATTATTTCTCTATCTGCTACTAAAATGGCTTTTGTTGAAAGTCCGACCCGGTATTTATTTCCTCCGTATATCGTAAATATCAGCGAATCCAATGCGAATAAAAGAAAAACGATAGCCGGAATAATTGTTTCTTTGGTTACTACATACAAACCAACACTCAAGAAACTCATAATAACTACCTCAATTAGGTTGTAGGTGGCAATTCTTTTTTTTCTGGAGGAGCTAACGGGTTGATTCCATTGAAACCGATTTAATTTTGTTACCATAGATAACGCCAACCATCTGCGCGTGGATCTTCTTAATTGTATGATGAAAAGAATAAAACCCAATCCTGCAAACAATTCAAAGCGGTAAGGAATTTCGGATCCGGTAATTCCCAAAGAATCAAACGGAATGTCAAATCCAATAAAGATAGCCAAGGCTAGTATGGGAAACGTTACGAATAGTGTTAATACGTTAATGAAACTATTCATTCGGAATTACTTTCAATTTTTGTTTAAAAACCACTATTCTCTGTTGAATTTGTTGAATTTTTCCATCAACTTCCTTTCGTAAGGCATCTGCACCTTTTGATTTGGCGAAAAAACTCAAGTTATTTTCCATCTGATTGATTTCTGCATTCAGTTGGTCAATTTGCTTCCGAATAAATGTTTTTTCCCGTTGCAATGTTTGTATTCTATCGCTTCCAACTGGTAGAGATTCAAATCTTGCTTTGAAAATAATTAATTCTTTTTCAGCAGGATCTATTTGTAATTTTTCGTAATGTGCATCTAAAGTCTTCTTGTAAGAATGATACAATTCATCTCTTCCCTCAGCGGGAATAGGTCCAATGGCTTTCCACGAATCACTGAACTCCTTGAGCGCAGATAAATCGAGTACTTTATCCCCGGATGCCACAAAAGCTGTTAATTTCTCTAGGATTCCCTTTTTTTCTTCCAAATTAGTGATGAGCCCAGCTTCTTGTTCTTTCAGATTACTTTCACGGGCATTAAAAAAGACGTCGCAACTTGCGCGAAACTCTGTCCATAATCTATTTTCTAAACGCTGACCAGCATTACCACTATTCTTCCATTCTTTTTGTAGTCGGATCAGTTTTTCTGATGTTGATCTCCAATCCGTTGAAAGCTGAAGGTTTTTCGCTTCTTCAATTAGTTTTCGTTTTTTATCAGCAATTTCGTTTTGGTGTGCTTCTATATTTTTATAAAATCCTTTTTTTGTATCAAAAAAGATATCACATGCTTCCCGAAAGGATTTCCAAATTTCTTCATTCTCTTTCTTCGGGGCTTGACCAATTGTTTTCCAGTTACTCTGGATTTTTAATAATGCTTCTGTACTCGTTTCCCATTGTTTTGCTGTTTGATTTTCAGCAAGTTTTTCATTCAATTGAGTAACTTGAAGAAGTAATTCTTTTTTCTTCTCGAGGTTATCTAGTTGTACATTTCTTCTTTCGTTATAAAACTGGTTTATTTTTTCATAAACTGCCCGAACAGCATCCCAGTAATTTGTTTTTAGCTTCTCCCATTCCTCATTTTGAACAGGCCCTATTTCTTCCCATTCATTTTGAAGCGTGCGTAAAGCAGACTCCATATCTTTTATGTTCGTAGAGTTTTTCAGTATTTCCAACTGATTAATCAACGCTATCTTCAATTGGGTATTTCGGTGATAATCGTGGTCTTTTAACTCCCGATAAATTTTCATGTTGTGAAAGAAAATCTCGAGCATACGTGAATATTCTCGCTGAATTTCGTCTCGTTTGTCTCTAGGAATCTCTCCTATTTTTTTCCACGTTTCGTGAATTTCTTTTTTAGCGTTGTATGCTGCACCAATATTTTCTTCATTTTCAATGACCTCGCGCAGTTTTTCAATCAATGATTTTTTATGACGTAGGTTCTCCTTTTCGAGCGCTTCTTTTAAGGTTTTTTGCTCGTTTCTTTTTGCTTTAAACGCATTGTAAGACACATAGAAAGCCTCTTTGAGCGGCGTAAAGTCAGTTGACTCGTATGCTTCACCTTTTTCTGCAGCATTTAGTTGGTTTACTTGTTCCTTGCGCTCTTCTTCTAAGATAAAGTCGTCAAATTTTCCTTTTAATTCCTGTGCTTCTTTTCCAATAATTAATAAATCTTCAGCTTGAAGTAAGGTAGTAATTTCTTGAATAAAATGATTGGTTTCCATACGTTTTTATTTAGGACAGTTGATTCATTTCAAAATTGGTCAACGTTACAAATTGTTGCATACGCTCATCCATGTCTGTTGCGGAAATCTCTGTTAAACGTTCTGTACCAAATTTTTCAACGCTGAATGACGCAAGGGCCGAACCTGCAATAATTGCTCGTTTCATGTTCTCAAAGGAAATATCATCTGTAGCGGCAATATATCCCATAAAACCACCAGCAAAAGTATCTCCAGCACCAGTTGGATCAAAAACTTCTTCTAAAGGTAATGCTGGGGCAAAGAAAACGTGGTCGCCGTGAAATAGCAATGCGCCATGTTCTCCTTTTTTAATAATGAGTATTTTTGGGCCCATCGCTCGAATTACTTTAGACGCTTTCAATAATGAATATTCTTTGGATAATTGGCGCGCCTCTTCGTCATTAATAATCAAAACATCTACCATAGAAATTGTCTCCATCAAATCAGTAAGTGCTATATCCATCCAAAAATTCATGGTATCCATAGCAATCAATTTGGGCCTACTTGCCATGCGTTCAATTACTTGACGCTGAACCTGCGGTGAAAGATTTCCTAGCATCAAATAATCTGCTTGTTGAAATTCTTCCGGAACTATTGGATCAAAATTTTCAAGAACATTCAACTCCGTTACCAAGGTATCGCGGGAGTTCATGTCATTGTGGTATTTTCCTGACCAAAAAAATGTTTTTTCACCTTCTTTTATTTGAATACCAGACGTGTTTATCCCTCTGGACTTCATGAATTCTAATGTTTCTGCCGGAAAATCATCCCCAACAACGGAAATAATTCCTTGATTTTTCATGAAAAATGATGCAGACAAGGAAATAAAAGTTCCTGCTCCACCAACAATTTTGTTTGTTTTGCCAAATGGAGTTTCAATGGCATCAAAGGCAACACTGCCAACCGTAACAAGACGCATAATTATTAATTTTGGATTACAAAGATACGGTATTCGCTTAGAAATTTATTCAAAGCGATTTTTTTTTACGTGCGAAATAAATCGGTCTTTATTTAATGAATCAAAAGTTTCATTGAATTCGTTGGGAAACATCACACTTGATGAGAGTCTGGGAATAAAAAAAAGATGTTTTTTCTCTAGGTCTTGTTGGCGTTAATTTGCCATTTCACTCATGAATTTGATGCGCATAAGTCTCAATTCCTCCTCAGAATAAGCGCCATCGAATTCGTGATAAGCAGCAACAATATCATCGGTTTCAGCCTCAGAGAAATAGTCGTAAATTTCTTCTTGGTTTTCGCTATCCATCAATGTTTCAATGTAGTAGTTTATGTTTACTCGTGTACCCGAAGAAACGATCGCTTCAATTTCGTCAATAATTTCTGGAAGTTCTTTTCCTTGGGAACGCCCAATGTCTTCCAATGGTAATTTGCGATCAATATTTTGAATCAATTGAACTTTTAATCCTGATTTATTAACCAATGATTTTATTACCATATCTAGTGGTCGTTCAATATCATTTTCCGATACATATTTCTCTATTAAAGCTACAAATGGTTCACCGTATCTGGATGCTTTACCTGAGCCAACTCCTTGTATATTTGTTAATTCATCTAATGTGATAGGATAGTGAATGCACATATCTTTCAAAGAAGGATCTTGAAAAATCACAAAAGGTGGTATATTTCTCTGCTTGGAAAGGGATTTGCGTAAATCCAATAACATATCGTATAAAACATCATCAAAAGCACCACCTTTATTTCCTGGGGAAATCAATGAATCATCGTCATCATCGGTGTTTGAGAAATCTCTTTCCTGAATTAATAAGAATGGTTTTGGGTTTGCAATAAAATCTTCACCTGCTTGTGTTAATTTAATTATACCATAAGTCTCAATGTCTTTTGAAATCAATCCTGCCACAGTTGTTTGTCTGATTACGGCATTCCAGAAATTTTCATCCTTTTCTTTTCCAACCCCAAAAAGAGGCAAAATATCATGCTGATAGGATTTGATGTCCGAAGTAACATTTCCGGCAAGAAAGGCGCAATAATGTTTCGATTTCTGAGATTCGTTCAGTATTTTGATAGCTTGAAGCAACATAGTAACATAGGTACCACCTTCTTTTCGCTCCTTTGGATTTTTGCAATTATCACAATTCTCCGAACAACTCTTTTCATCAAATTGCTCGCCAAAATAATGCAAAACAAATTTCCGTCTACAAATAGAGGTTTCTGCGTAGGACACCATTTCACCCAACAACTGTTTTCCGATTTCTTGTTCAGAAACAGGTTTTCCTTGAAGAAACTTCTCTAATTTTTCGATGTCTTTATAACTGTAAAAAGCAATACACTCACCTTCACCACCATCTCGTCCGGCACGGCCTGTTTCCTGGTAATAACTTTCTATCGATTTTGGTATATCATGGTGAATCACGAAGCGCACATCTGGCTTATCGATACCCATTCCAAATGCAATGGTAGCAACAATAACCTCCACATCTTCCATTAAAAACATGTCTTGATGTTTCGCACGAGTTGTAGCGTCTAAACCAGCATGATAAGGAAGTGCTTGGATTCCGTTAATTTGAAGCAATTCAGCAAACTCCTCTACTTTTTTTCTACTTAAACAATAAATTATACCGCTTTTTCCTGCTTTATTTTTAATGTATTTTACAATCTGTTTTTCTACATCTCTTTTAGGTCGAATCTCGTAAAATAAGTTATCACGATTAAAAGAAGATTTGAAAACCGTAGCATCCAACATATTCAAGTTTTTCTGAATGTCATGCTGAACTTTGGGTGTTGCTGTAGCGGTCAATGCAATAATCGGGACATTGGATATTCTTTCGAAAATCTCTCGTAATCTTCTGTATTCAGGTCGAAAGTCATGACCCCATTCAGATATACAATGGGCTTCATCAATGGCAAAGAAGGAAACTTCAACAGAAGTTAAAAAATCAATATTCTCTTTTTTTGTAAGTGATTCCGGGGCCACAAACAACATTTTCGTAACTCCTGATTGGATATCTTTTTTAACCTTGGTTATTTCCGATTTTGAAAGAGAGGAGTTTAAAAAATGAGCAACAGCCTCATTGTCACTCACATTTCGAATGGAATCAACTTGATTTTTCATCAATGCAATTAATGGCGAGACAATAATTGCTGTTCCATTGGAAATCAAAGCTGGAAGTTGATAGCAAAGTGATTTGCCACCACCCGTTGGCATGATAACAAAGGTGTTTTTGCCTGAAAGCACATTCTCAATAACAGACTCTTGACTTCCCTTAAATTGATCAAATCCGAAGAATTTTTTCAAGGATGCTTTCAAGTCAATTTTTTCTTCTGTTAAATAGGTTGGGTCGGTCATAAATGCATTTGAATATTTACAGAAAGTTTTTTGTATGCTAAATTTAGGTTAAATTTTTTAATTGACAGTCTTTACAACTATTTTTATCAAATCGTATGGAATACTTTGGGTATTATTTACATATTCTTCTTGTTTCATTGATTTATCACATAAAACCAGTGTTAAAAATAAATTAATATCTTTGAAAGTATTGTAGTTAAAATCAATTATTATTAAATGTACGACGAACGAATTGAAGCATTCATAAAACTAGCATTGGTTGATAATGTTTTAACGGATAAGGAAAGAGAAATATTAATTCGTAAGGCTGTTGAAGCAGGAATTGATCAGGATGAATTTGAAATGGTGTTGGATGCGCGCTTGTTTGAGAGGAATACGGAAGAAGATTCTTCTGAACCAGAACTACGTAACACGGAAGCAGTTAATTCAGCAGTGATTGACGCGGCACCAACCAAGCCAAAAGCAGATTTATCGAAATGTCCTGCTTGTGGTGGTGTTCTTCCTGCTTATGCTGCTCGTTGCACGGATTGTAATTTTGAAATCTCCGAAAGAGATTCTAATGCAAGCATTCAAAAATTATTTGAAATGTTGAATCAAATCGAATCATCGCGTCAGGATTCAGTTGATTCATCCAACCCCTTTGCTGCACTGGGTAATTTTTATGCTAAATCATTTTCTAGTATCCTAGGTCCTGGAGCGATCGAGCGGAAAAAAATGGAAGTTATTTCTAGTTTTCCCATTCCTACTACCAAGGCGGACATGCTCGAGTTTTTGGCTTTGGCTCTTCCGAAAGCGAAGCAAAATGGAAATTTCCTGACCCGAAACTCTGCGGAAAATAAGGTACATAATGAAATGGTTCCTGTCTGGAAAACAAAATGTGAACAGATAATTATAAAAGCGCGATTTTCATTAAAGGATGATCCGAAAATACTTCAAGAAATAAACAATTACGCAACTCAAATTGAAATAAATTAAATTATGGGACTTTTTACTAGTTCAGAAGGTGGTTTTATGGATGTTATCCGGTGTGATGAGCCAGACTATCTTGTTTGGAAATGGAATCCGTCTGGAAATGGCGAAAACACAAAAAAAGAAAATGCTATTCGTTATGGCAGTAGTTTGCGCGTTAAACAAGGAGAAGTAGCCGTTTTTGTCTACTCAAAAGATGGGGGCGAGATTCAGGATTTTATCGTTGGGCCGCATGATGAAACCATAAAAACCGCCAATTTTCCTATTCTATCAAATATTGTGGGAACCGCCTTTGGAGGTCAAAGCCCGTTTCAAGCAGAGGTTTATTTCATTAATATTTCGGGTAATAATCAATTGAAATTTGGAATTCCTTATTTTGATGTTTTTGACCCACGTTTCAATGATTTTTCTGTTCCTGTAGCTGTTCGTGGCACCCTAACGTTTAACTTGACCGATTATCGTACATTCATTCAGCTGAATAGGTTGATTGAATTTAACAAGGACGATTTATTTAATCAAATTAAGGATGCTATTACAAAAAGAATTAAACAAGTTGTAACGAACTTACCTTCTGAAACACAAAGGCCAGTAATACAATTAGAGCGAAATATTCTTGAAGTAAATGAACGAGTAACGCCAGAAATTCAGCAGCGACTTTCTACCGATTTCGGATTAAATCTCAAAGCGTTAGATATCAGTGCAATTGAAATTGATAAAGAAAGTGAGGATTACCAGAAATTACTGGCAATTACAGCAAATCAAGTAACTAAAACAATAGATGCACAAAGCGAAGTAAATATTAAAAACTTGGTAGATACGCAAGAAATTAATGCTCAAAATTTAGAAGAAACCTTGCGGGTGCAGCGTGAGGAGGCCCAACGTGCTCAAAAATTACAAACAGAAACCAACTTCATTAATACGCATGCCTTGAACCAACAAGCAGATGTACTCAAAACTGCTGCGGGTAGCTTAGGAACAATGGGTCAAGTAGGAGGGGAGGGTTCTGGAATGAATCCGGCAGGAATGATGACCGGAATGGCCTTGGGTGGCGCAATGGGGAATCAAATGGCTGGCATGATGAATCAAATGGGTCAAAACATCAATCAAAATCAACAGAATCCACCACCTTTGCCAACATCAGTAAGTTATTTCATCGTTTTGAATGGGCAACAAGCAGGACCGTTTTCCATGGCAGAACTAACCCAGTTGGTTTCCAATAGTCAGCTCACAAAAGAAACGCATGTTTGGAAAGTAGGGATGGGAAATTGGGAAAAGGCCGAATCTGTTCCAGATTTATCAATGCTATTTGCTCATGTTCCTCCTCCAATTCCTCCAATAATTTAATATTGATATATGAATGATTCAGATTTTTTTTCAGTAGATAAATTGGTAGAATTCGGGTTAGGTTTAGCCATTTCTCAGCAAATGGTTGCATCAATGAATTACACCTTAACAAACTCCGTTATCCCAGGATCCTCGAACGTCCTGTCGCCCAATCTGTCGCCCGAATTGTTTTATTTTGCCCCAGAAAATCAAGTAATGGGACCTTTTGCCGCAAAAGAAACATTGGATTTGATTCAGCAAGGTAAAATCAATAAAGACACTCTAGCATGGAAACCAGGAAACCCAGCATGGAAAAAAATCGAGGAAATGCCGGAAGTATTGAAGTATATTGCTCTTGCGCCGCCTCAATTACCTTAATTGTTATTTTATGAAAATTAATTACGTTTTACTGGTTTTTGCTGTCGCTATTTCGGCGTTATTGTCCTATGGTTTTTTACTACTGCCTAATTTTTTTACAACTTCAAGTAATTTAAAAATAACTATTGGATTGAATATGTTTCTGATTTTTTCTCTTTGCTTGACTCTTGGTGTAGCTATTTCTACCCAGAGTAAAAAAGCTACGTTATTGATCAAAACTGCTGGATTCACCGCTTTCTTATTGTCGATTTTACTATTTTTTATTCTCAAACTGTTCGTGTTTTCATCAGGAATAATCATTGTGTTTTCCGGGCTATTTTTCGTATTTACGCTCTTAATTACCTATGCTCTGCAGAAAAGTAAAGTATAACATTTTGATATCATGCGTATATTTCAACTAGCATTACTAGGTTGCTACCTATTTAAATTTTCTTTTGGAACTACCCAAATGATTGATAATAGAGAAGGAAAAGCTTTTTCTGATAAGCCCTTTTTCAATCAACGTTTTATTTACAAAAACAAGATCAAACGCATTAAAGGAAATTTTTCTGTTACGAGTCCTTCCACATCCATTATGCAAACCGGACTTTACTCTATGTATGAGTTTGATAATAAGGGCAGATTGAGTTATACGCTGGAAACATATCAAGGAACGGAACGGAAAGATTCACTCGAAAATTTTTTCTACTACAATGAGGAGGATTTACTTGTTCAGCATCGAAAAAAAGAATACAACGGTTATACCTCAATCATAAATGAATATAATACCGACGGTCGAATTCAAAAACAAGTGTATCGCAGAGATATTTTGGATGAAAAGAACCAATTAGTCGAGTCTTATGTGATTAGTGAAGAAACAATGAAGTATGAGCTTTCTGAAAACAAGGAAAAGCAAATAATTTTTAATAATTACAACTTACCCTATTTGGAAATTTCTCGGGTGTATAATGCGGATAACTATTTAATTGAAGAAATTGAGCAATCTAGGACAACAACTGGAATGTATCGAAAAACCTTTGCCTATAACGATCATGGTTGGCTTGAATCGATTAAGAAATTCAGTGATAATGGCGCTGAGCCGGTTGAGGAAAAAAAATTCAAATATGATACTTTCGGAAATCTAACCAATATTTATACGTTTTCTTTCAATGAGTTGAAGGAGGAAAAAGAAATCTATTATAACGACAAGACATTTATCCTTTCCAACATGCTTGTTATAGACCCAAAAACAAAACGGGTGAAAATTTTACAATTTAAGGATAAAGTATTTTATAATTAACTGTAACTTTTAGTTGCCTTTTCTGTCTTATTATCTCAATGAAACGTAGCGATTACAATACGGCTGTTGATTTATACGCGGACGGATTATTCAGATTTGCTCTCAAGCAAGTATTGGATCGCGCTATTGCTCAAGATTTAGTGCAAGACACTTTTATGAAAGTGTGGGAAAAACGAGAAACGATTCAAGCAGAAAAGGTGAAGTCGTATTTGTTTACTACACTGTATCACTTGGTGGTTGATTGGTCCAAAAAACCGAAACCAATACAAGGCAGTGATTTGCAAACTCACTTTTTTATATCAAAAGAGGCTCAATCATTCGACTTGCAAACGACAATTGAAGAGGCGCTCCAAAAATTGAATCAAATTCAAAAAACGGTGCTTTTGTTGCGTGATTATGAAGGATATGCTTATTCTGAAATTGGTGAGATGACAGGGCTAACTGAAACGCAAGTGAAAGTTTATATTTTTAGGGCACGTCGGCAAATGAAGGCTTATTTTGTTCACTTAGAAAATATTGTATAATGAAACGAGTAATCAATTTAGCTAATTTCGAAGCATATTACTTGGATTTTTATGAAGGAAATTTAAGTGAAAGCCAAATCCAAGAATTACTGTCTTTTTTGGATGAAAATCCTTCTTTAAAAACACCATTCAACCTAATTGATTTTCATCTTGATACTGAATTAACGGATCATTTTCCTGATTCTAAAAAGGAGGAGTTGTTTCAATTTTCAATTCAAGACACACCGGTTTATGCTTCCTCACTTTCCTTTTTTCAGACTGCAAATATAGATGGGATATTACCTCCAGAAAAGAAAAAGGAATTAGAATTATTCGAACAATCAAATGCAAAATATCAGCAATCGGCTACTCTTTTTGAGCAAACTAAATTAGCTCCCGATTTTTCAATCGTTTTTGAGAATAAAAACAAACTCAAACAACCTTATCGGGGTGTTTTTACGATGAAGCGTTTCATGTACGCAGCTGCTTGTATTCTTGTATTTATCTTTTTTATTAATCAAAATGAACAAGCTACAAATACAGGATCTACAACGGTTTCTATAAAACCAAATCCAAATAAAAAAGGGGTAAAACCAAGAACAAATAACTCTGCAAATGGGAATTATGTACCAACGGATTCGGTCGAGTATTTGCCTGCCTTTTCCGCAGCGAAAAAACAGAGTCAAGAAAAACCACTTGAAATTAAAGAGGATGCTTTGATCGTGGATCAATTTACCATAGTGCCTTTGCCTACTGACTCACTGAAAGCAACACCGAATACTGTCGATGTGGCGACTATATTTCCTGAGGATTTTATTCAAACAAAAGAGGAGGAGGACCGACAAGATGTCACGCACAATGTTGCATCGACGGACATAATTGAACACAAACAATTTCCATTGCTTTCAAAGTTATTCAATAAATATTTTCATATTAATCTCGGTTTAGGAAAAAAGAAACGACTTCATTCAGATGAATATTATTTGGTGATTGGCACTTTTGAAGTTTCTAGAAATATTAGTAAATAGATTTAATTCATTTCACGGTTTATTCAACCGCAAAATCGTTAAATTTGTTCAAAATTCTTTAACATGCAAGTTCCTGTAACCGTATATACCGAAATGACTCCAAACCCAACAACCATGAAATTTGTTGCCAATAAATATTTATTGGTTAGTGGAGAGTCTGTTGAATTCAAAAATAGTAACGACTCAAAAGGATATTCCCCTTTGGCAGAAGAACTTTTTAAGTTTCCTTTTGTAAACGGCGTTTTCATCGCAGCAAATTTTGTAACGATCACCAAAACGGACAATGTTCCTTGGGATTTTATAACTATGGAATTGCGAGAATTTGTGAAAAATTGGATTGCTGACGGCAAAGATGTATTGGTACAAATGCCACCTGAAAAACAAGCAGAAGCAACCAATTCTGAGAAACCTCAAATCCATGAACCTCATGAAATTGATGATGCCATTCGTTCTTTATTGGATGAGTATGTTCGACCTGCTGTAGAAAGCGATGGTGGAGCAATTGATTATAGAGGTTTTGCCGATGGTAAAGTAACCGTAGTTATGAAAGGATCTTGCGCTGGTTGTCCTTCTTCAACGGCAACATTAAAAGGAGGAATTGAGAATTTATTGAAGCAGCATTTACCGGAAGTTCTGGAAGTTGTGGCAGAAAATGGATAACAGCTAACTTGCACCGATGAAAAAATGGTTCACCTTATTTATTGTACATTGTTTTTTGGTTGCTTGTTCAACCAATGAGGACAACTTACCTAAGGTTGCTAAAGGAGGAAAGAGTTACGGCGGTGATTTCCGATTCATGTCCTTAGAAAAGGTGTCGAATCTGTTTCCCATGCACTCTTTGGACCTATATTCGCAACGAATAAATACACAAATTTACGAATCTCTTTTCAAGGAGGATTTAACAGGAAAACGAGTAATTCCCAATTTAGTTGACCAGCATACTGTTTCTGCTGACGGACTTAAACACACTATTCAGTTGCGAAAAGGCATTTATTTTCACGAAAATGAGTGTTTTGAAAACAAAACAAAAGAATTGAAAGCTACTGATATTCAGTATGTATTGGAATTTGCTTGCTCTGGATTGTCATTAAATCATTTAGCGCATCTTTTGGTAAACAAGATTAAAGGCTCTGAAGAATTTCACAAAGCCTCAAAAAAAATGTTATCTCCCAACCATATTTCAGGAATAAAAATTATTGATGCATATACAGTTTCAATTACCTTAAACAAGCCCTACGCCGAATTTCAAAAGATTTTATCCCATCCAGGGTTGGGTATTTTTCCTAAAGAGGCATATGTGCATTATGGAGAAAACATATTGAAAAACCCTGTAGGAACGGGACCTTTTCAATTGGATAAGATGAATGATGAAGGTATTCGACTCAAACGAAATAATCGCTATTGGAAAAAGGACAGTTTTGGAAATCAATTGCCTTTTTTGGCTTCTTTGAGTATGAAATATGCGAAAAATAAAAATAGTGAATTGGAAGCTTTTGAAAAAAATGAAGTGGATATTGTGTTGGAAGTTCCCGTTGAAAATGTGCAAGATCTTTTTGGTTCCTTGGCCGATGCTCAAAAAGGCAAAACTATTCGGCACCGCATTTTTTCTCGTAAAAGTTCATCTATCAATTACCTAGCGTTCTCACTAGATAAAGAACCCTTTAACAACATCCATGTGCGAAAAGCTTTTCAATTAGCGATTGATCGCTCTAAAATAGTAAATGAAGTTTTATTGGGTGAAGGTTTTCCAGCTATAAACGGTTTTATTCCCGAAATGGATGGCTATCAGCTTGATTCTACAATTCAACTGAGGTTTGATCCTAGTGAAGCGAAACAAGAATTAGCAAAGGCAGGTTTTGGTGGAGGAAATGAGTTTCCGCAACTTAAATTGTGGGTCAATTCAATTGATGGTAGTTCCGTGAGTAAATGGACAAAGGATATTATTGCTCAATTGAAAGCTAATTTAGGAATTGATATTCAACTTCAATATTGCTCGTTTAAAGAAAAATTCGAAGCGATTTCACGGGGTGATGCATTGATTTGGCGTTCCGGTTGGGTTGCTGATTATCCAGATCCTGAGAGTTTTATGAGTATTTTTTATGGCCCACATTCGTTGGTCAATCCTAGTTGGGGGAATGTAACTTCAAAAAATCCAATTTTTAATGAGTTTTACGAAAAATCCCTTATTGAAAAAGAAGTAACAACCCGAACTAGATTCTTAAATCAATGTAATAATATATTAATGGATGAAGCATTGATTCTTCCAATTTATTCCGATGATTTTTTCGTTGTGTTGAATCTAACCCTGCGTGATTTCCAAGTTAATTCATTGGAAACAATGGACTTATCTATGGCGTATATCAAGTCTATCCAATAGCTTTAAGTATCTCTTCAATGTAATTTAATACACTTTCTCTTCCGTGTTTGGAAGTGCTGGAAGTGGAAAAAACGGGTGGTATTGTTGCCCAAGTTTTACCTAATTCTTTTTTGAGCTTCACTAAATTTCTAGAAAATTCTGATGCCGATAATTTATCTAGCTTGGTGAAAATAATTGAAAATGGAATTTGTTTTTCTCCGCACCAATTCATAAATTCAAGGTCAATTTTCTGAGGCTCTAATCGGGCATCAACCAATACAAAAAGATTGACTAATGATTCACATTTCGTTAAATAGTCAACAATAAACTTTTCCCATGTTGCACGGTCTTTCTTGGATGCGCGGGCATATCCAAAACCAGGTAAATCAACTAAATACCAATTTTCATTGATGATAAAATGATTAATTAATCTAGTTTTTCCTGGCGTTCCTGAGGTCTTAGCTAATTTTTTTTTCCCCGTTAGCATATTAATCAAGGAAGACTTCCCAACATTGGATCTACCAATAAATGCAAATTCGGGTTTGCCATCTTTTGGCCCTTTTTTAAAATCGGTTGAGGAAATTACAAATTCTGCCTGCTTGATTACTAACATAGCACAAAGTTAATTAAATTAATTCGTGAATCTGCTTTATCTCAATGTATACTCTGCTGCGTTCAATCATATTTTAGTCTATCTATTATAGGAAAACTTACAACGAGCGAAAATAGTTATCTTTGCAACTCAAATTGGAAATTATGAGTTATGTGGAACTCTCTGAACAAGAGATACAACGACGAGAATCCTTACAGAAGTTGCGTGAATTAGGCATTAATCCGTATCCTGCTGATTTATATCCTGTTACTGATTTTGCTAGTGAAGTGAAAGCTAATTTTAGTGAAGGAAAACAGATTTGCTTGGCTGGTCGAATGATGAGTCAACGGATTATGGGTAAGGCATCTTTTGCTGAATTGCAAGATTCATCAGGAAGAATTCAGGTATATATTAATCGGGATGAACTTTGTCCAGGTGAAGATAAAACCATGTACAATGAAGTTTTTAAACGCTATTTGGATTTAGGTGATTTTATTGGTGTGAAAGGGTATGTGTTTAAAACTCAAGTGGGTGAGATTTCAGTGCATGTTCAAGAGTTTACTCTATTAAGTAAATCGCTAAAGCCGCTGCCCCTTCCAAAAACGGATAATGAAGGAAGGATTCACGATGCTTTTACTGACCCCGAATTGCGTTATCGTCAACGATATGTGGATTTGGTGGTAAATCCCAATATCAAAGAGATTTTTATTAAACGAACAAAATTGTTCAATGCGATGCGTCAGTTTTTCAATGATGCAGGATATATGGAAGTTGAAACGCCCGTTTTACAGGCAATTCCTGGCGGTGCGTCGGCTAGACCATTTATGACACATCACAATGCGTTAGATATTCCACTTTACATGAGAATTGCCAACGAATTATACCTGAAAAGATTGATAGTTGGTGGTTTTGATGGGGTTTATGAGTTTTCCAAAAATTTTAGAAATGAAGGAATGGATCGAACCCATAATCCGGAGTTTACTGCAATGGAAATCTACGTTGCCTATAAAGATTATAATTGGATGATGGAGTTTACAGAACAACTATTGGAGCATTGTGCTCTAGCTGTAAATGGTACAACATCCGCTATTTTTGGAGAACATACAATCGATTTTAAAGCACCATACAAACGTGTTACCATGCGTCAGTCTATCATTGATTTTACCGAATTTGACATTCATGGAAAGTCAGAAGATGAATTAAGAATTGCTGCATTGAGTATGGGAATTGCCGTTGATGAAACAATGGGTAAAGGAAAACTTATTGATGAGATTTTTGGAGAGAAATGCGAGGGGAAATACATTCAGCCTACATTTATTACTGATTACCCCAAGGAAATGTCTCCTTTGTGCAAAGCTCATCGAGATAATCCAGAATTAACGGAGCGATTTGAATTAATGGTCTGTGGGAAAGAAGTAGCAAATGCTTATTCTGAGTTAAATGACCCTATTGATCAACGTGAACGGTTTGAAGAACAATTGCGTTTACAAGAAAAAGGGGATGATGAAGCCATGTTTATTGATCAAGATTTCTTGCGTTCTCTGGAATATGGAATGCCGCCAACGAGTGGACTTGGAATTGGAATGGATCGTCTGATTATGTATCTAACAAATAATCCGTCTATTCAGGAAGTTTTGTTTTTTCCGCAGATGCGTCCAGAAATCGTTACTCCAAAAATTGAACTTTCGGAAACGGAATCTACACTTTTTGAGTGTATGAAAATTGAAAAAGAAATGCTTCTCGCAGATTTGCGTTCCAAAGTTGAAATGAGTAATAAACAATGGGATACAAGTATAAAAACACTTACAAAAAACAACTTGCTGAAAGTTTCAAAAGAGGATGAGGTTTTATATATTCGATTGATTTAAATTGATGTCATGAAAACGAAAGAAGAGATAGTTCAAAACTGGTTGCCACGCTACACGGGTAAGCAGTTGGGGGATTTTGGAAAGTATATTTTATTAACCAATTTTTCCGGTTACGTAAATCTCTTTGCTGAATGGAATGAAGTGGAGGTTGAAGGCCTCGATAGACCGATGCAATCCGCGACAAAAGATGGCATTACCATTATTAACTTTAGTATGGGAAGTGCAATGGCGGCAACTATCGTTGATCTTTTATCAGCCATTGAACCTAAGGCGGTTTTGTTTTTAGGAAAATGTGGTGGGTTGAAAAAAAAGAGTCAAGTGGGCGATTTAATTCTTCCAATTGCAGCCATTCGTGGCGAAGGAACTTCCAATGATTATTTTCCTCCTGAAGTACCGGCTTTGCCTTCGTTTAACTTACAAAAAGCTATTTCCTACACCATTCGTTTAAGTGGAAGAGATTATTGGTCAGGCACTGTATATACGACGAATCGGCGTGTATGGGAGCATGATGAAAAATTTAAAGAGTATCTAAAGGCAATTCGTGCAATGGCCATCGACATGGAAACGGCAACTATTTTCAGTGTTGGTTTCTATAATGAAATTCCTGTTGGTGCTTTGCTTTTAGTAAGTGATCAACCAATGACACCTGAAGGGGTGAAAACAGAAACGAGTGATCAAAAAGTAACCACAGAATTTGTGAATGATCATTTGCGTATTGGAATAGATTCCTTAAAGGAACTTCAAAATACGGGAATTTCCGTTAAGCACTTGAAATACTAAACATTAATTAGTCATAAATAAGAAAGGCGCCACATTGTGACGCCTTTCCGTTGTAGTAGGCATAATTATATTATGCACCGGTAGATTCTGAAAGTAATTCTTCATCAGAACCTTTGTTTTTTCTAAAAGTTAATTTGTCTTTGATTCTGTCAACAATGTAGTACATCATAGGCACAACAATAATTGTAAGGAACATAGAGCTGGTTAAACCACCAATTAGAATCCAAGCTAACCCGTTTTTCCATTCGGCACCAGATCCTTTTGCAATAGCAATTGGAATCATACCAATAACCATGGCAATTGTGGTCATTAAAATAGGTCGCATACGTTCTCTAACGGATTCCAATAATGCGTCGTAAGTGCTTTTTCCTTGCGTTTTGAGATGATTGGTAAAATCGACAATTAAAATGGCGTTTTTAGCAACTAATCCAAGTAACATTAACATACCCAGCATGGTAAATATTCCCATACTTGATGCGGTTAAATTCAATGCCAATATTGCACCGATTAAGGATACAAGTATCGAGAAAAGAACGACGAATGGATAAACAAAATTATCATAAAGGGCAACCATAATAAGGTAAACAAGTATTAATCCAATGCCCATCGCTGTACCCAATGCTCCCATGGATTCTTTTTGTCTTTTTACCTCTCCACCCCACAACATACGAATGTTCTTATCCAATGGATTTTTTTTGAGGTACGTTTCAATTTCAGTTGCAACTGTTCCTGAAGCTGTACCTAACACATAGCTCCGAATAGTAGTATTTGAAATTCTATTCTTACGCTCCAAGGATCCATTTCCATTGTCTACCGTGATTTTTGCGAAATCAGCTAAACGGATTTGTTTGCCGTCGTTGGTATTGAAAAGCATTTCTTCTATGTCATCTGCACTTTTGCGGTCAAATTTATCTAGCATGATTCGGATATCGTATTCTTCTCCTTTATCATCAAATTGCGCATCATCATTTCCGGTTAAGGCATTTTGCAATTGCATACCTACAGTTGCTATAGGTAAACCTAAGGCACCCATTTTTTCCCGGTCAAGTTCAACTCGTACTTCAGGTGTAACATCATCGGTAGAAATGGTAGGATCTTTTGCGCCTTTCATGGCTTGAATTGCATTTTTTAACCTTCGCGCTTCCTTTATTAACAAATCATTATCATCTGATGACAAGAAGATTTCAATAGGTGCCTCCTCCGATTCAACCATTCCCATATTCAAGGCCTTCACCTCAATTCCAGGGTATTTAGCTTCAATTTTTTTCCGAACTTCATTCATGTAAATCGCTGTGGGGAATGTGTTTTGCATTCCTTCCTTCATTTGAACTGTAATTTCAGATTTATTTTCTGCACCAAAAGCTGCTGCCCCCATTCCAGAACTTGGTCCGCCCACGTTTGAGAATACAACATCTACGACATCTTTTTGCGCCAAGATTAGTTGTTCAATTTCTAATGTGGTGGCATTATTCTCTTCAAATGTGGTACTCTTATCGTACTTCAATTTAACCATGAATTTTCCTTGATCTCCTTGTGCAACGAATTCTTGACCAACGATTCCTAATCCCATAGTTGCAATACTTGCAACAAATAACGCAAGAATTCCAACCCCCATAATGATTTTGTGGCGCAATGACCAGGCTACTAAACTAACGTATGAATTGGTAAAAATGGTAATCCTTCTTTCAAACCACAACAGGATTGCATGGAAAGGATTTTTTGCGTTCAGCTTAACATCTTTTGCAAAACGCGAAGCAAGCCAAGGCGTTAATGTAAAACAGACTAAGAGAGACATCAATGTTGAAATTACAACGACGATTGAAAATTGACGTAAAATATCAGAAATCACCCCTTCTATAAAAACCACGGGCGAAAAAACGACAACGTCCACTAAAGTAATGGCCAAAGCAGTAAACCCAATTTCATTTCTACCATCCAAGGCGGCTTGCCGTTTGTTTTTACCCATTTGTAAGTGTCGATAGATATTTTCCAAAACAACTATTGAGTCATCTACCAAAATTCCGATTACCAATGACATAGCCAATAGGGTCATTAAATTGAGCGTGTATCCCAATAAATACATGGCAATAAACGTAGAGATCAATGATGCTGGAATGGAAATCAATACAATAAATGCATTTCTCAAACTATGTAGAAATAACAACATTACTGCTGCTACTAATAATACAGCGAGTTCCAAATCGTGAATTACTGCATTAACGGAACTAATTGTTGGGATTGATGTATCGGTTGCAACCGTAAATTTTACTCCTTCTTTTTTATATTTTTCTTCAATTTGTTTAAAACGCTCTTTGGTTGCATTTGACATATCCACGGCATTTGCATCGCTTTGTTTCATGATACGTAAACCAACTCCATTTTCGCCATTGTAGCGGCTAATGGCAATTTGATCCTCCTTTGAATCAGTAATCGAAGCAACATCTTTTAATCGAACAGTTGAATTGTTGTTGGTAATGATAATATGTTCGCCAAGTTCCTTTACTGATTTAAATTTCCCGGACAAACGAACAGTCATTTGCTCGCTTTCGTTTTTTACTTTACCAGTTGGAAAATCAACATTAGCAGCGGCAATAGATTGGTTGATATTGCCCAGTGTTAGGCCATATGCTTTGAGTTTGTCGGCATCTATATCAACTTTAAATTCTCTTCGCTCTCCACCAATAACTTGTACTTCCGCAACCCCTTTTGTTTGTTTTATCGAAGGTAGAATTTGATTATCCATTAATTGCATGAAATCTCTGTCAGTCATTTTTGGTGCAATCGCACTCACCTGAAGTACAGGAGCTGCATTGGGTTCAATTTTAGCTAGAATAGGTTTTTTAGCTCCTTCGGGTAGTTTGTTTTGAACGTTATTTATTTTACGTTGTGCATCCTGTAATGCTTCATCCATATCAGCCGATGGCTTGAATTCCAGAAGAACAACAGAGGCATTATCTAACGAAAAAGAAGTGACCTCAGAAATGTTTTCCAATCCACTCAATGCATCTTCTAATTGCTTAGAAACTTGATTTTCCACTGTTGCTGGTGAGGCTCCCGGATAGGTTGTTGTTACCGTTAAAATGGGAGGTGAAAAATCAGGAAGCAGTTCATAACTAAGCTGATTATAACTAATCAAGCCGCCACCGATTAGAATTGTAAAAATTACAATAATGAAGGAAGGACGTTTAATCGATAATTCGGTAATTGTCATTGTATTAACTCTTATTTCAGTTTAACGTTCGAATTATTTTTCAAGTTGACTTGTCCTTTGATAACCACATTGTCACTTTCTGTAATTCCAGAAACGATTTCCATAAAATTACCATCTGATGTCCCTGCGCTGAATGACGTTAAGAGAGCTTTACCATTTTTGACTACATACAATTGTGGGTTTTTCGTAGACCCAACCAACGTTTTTCGAGGTATAGCTAACGCGTTGTGACTTGAACCATTGGCTAAAACAGCCGTTCCAAACATTCCAGCTCGTAATTCATTTGATTTATTAATTACCTCAATTTGAACCTTTAAATTGTGTGTTTTATCGGCTTGAACTGAAATAATTTTCAACGTACCTTGAAGTGTTTGATTGACAAGAACATCTGTGTTAACTTCTACTTTTTGACCTATCTTGAATTTATTAATGTCTCTTTCAGGGATGTTCACCGCCAGTTTTAAAATTGAAATATCTGTCACCTCAATTACTGGAGTTCCAACTCCAATCACAGACCCTAAGTCAATCATTTTTTTAGTGACCACGCCGCTAAAAGGTGAAAGAATAGTACAACCTTTGATTTGCTTCAGGATTTGAGACTTTTGAATCTCCAACCCACGAATGGCTAATTCAATTTTTTCCAACTGAATTTCTGGAGCGGCATTTTGTTGAGCAAGTATTCTGTAACGCTCTTCGTCTTTACGCTGTCCATCCAAATTGACCTCAATCGTTTGAAGTTGTAAGCGTAACATTTCATCGTCTAGTTTAGCAATAACGCTTCCTTTTTTAATGGCATCTCCTTCTTCAAAATTGATGCTTAGTACTTTTCCTTGCCCTTCAGAACTCACCATTACTTGCTTATTGGGTTCAAAAGTTCCTAGATAAGAAAATTGACTATCAAAAGTATGAAATTGAGGTTTCGTTGTTTCTACTAAAACAGATGCATTCACATCATGAATGTAAATTTTTGCTGCTACTTTTTCTTTGTTACTGAATAATTTGAAAATCGTCAGAACGACTAATCCTATCGCTATGAGACCTACAATGATAACTCTTCTGTTCATTATTTTTTGTATTTATTTGATGTTTCCGATTGATTTTAAATAGAGAATTTCTGCTTGACGCAATTTTACGTAGCTAGTTACTACATTCGTTTGTGCTTGTTGCACGGCATTGTCTGCTTGTATTAAATCATTGGTACTGATTAAACCTTGTTTGTATTGGTTTTCTGTTTGACTGTACACTTTTTCTGAAAGGGCTAATTGTTCTTTATTTAATTTCAAGGCATTTGTTTGGTTCTCAATTTCTCTTTTTGCGTTAAGTGTAGCTAAATCAAGTTGTTGTTTTACCTGTATTTCTTGGTTATCTAATTTTTCCCGATTTAACACATTCATTTTGTGTTTATATACTTTTTCAAGTCCATCAAATAAGGTCCAATCTAAACGCAAACCAATAAATGCAGATTCTATTCCTGTTCGGAAATTGTCTTCTGGTTGTAAATTGTAGGTATAGTTATATGCCGCATAAAATGATAAGTTAGGTAAATACGCCATTTTATTTCCTTTGCGCTCCTCCAAATTCATTTCTTTTTGAGTATTTAATAAATCCAATTGAGGTCGATAAATAGAGGTAGTATCGATTAATATAGTTTTTTCAATGAGCTGGTCTGAAAGCAAAGTGATTTTATTGTTCACTGGGATTCCCGTCAAAATTCGCAAAGCATCTTCAATTTGAACGCTTGTGGAGGCCAAATTTTGAAGTGAGTTTTCTAACGTAAGTCGATTGATTTTTAATTTATCCAATTCAATGGATGTAATCAATCCTTGTTTCAACATATTGGTCATGTTGGCAACTAACTTATCTAAATTAACCAAATTGCTATCAATGTAGGCTTGCTGTTTATTCACCGCTTGTAAATTGAAATAAGCATTGGCCACTTGGAATTTCACTTCATCTTGTGTCATTTTCAATTGTATATCAACAACTTTCTTATTGATGTCAAGTACAGCTAACCCATAATTTAATTGCGAATTATAAATAATCTGTGTCAATTGAACCGTGTTTCCTAAATTATACGGCACACCAAATTTCACTGTAGAGTAGGTGCCAGGAGTACCACCAAAAAATGCCGCTGGTACCACTTGTCCAGGAATGATTGCGTTGTATTTATAATCTCCTGATGCTGTTACTTTTGGTAATCGAGCAGCGAGATAGGCATTTTTTTGTTTGTTATTGATTTCAATATCTAAACGCCCATTTCGAATAGAAGGATTTGCTGTGTCTGCCATTTTTAACAGTTGTTGCAAATCATAGGTTTGGGCATTCACTGAGTTGCTACATAGGCTCAGAAAACTGATCGCTAGTGCAACAATTAATTTGTTTTGTATCTTATTCATTTGCTGATTTTGTTGGAAATAAGTAATTTAAAATCATTTCCTTAATGATTTCTTTGTGTTTGATAATTTGTGTATCGTATTGATCATCAGTCATGCCATGCAATTGCTGTGTTAACAAGCGTGCCATAAACGGATGTTGACAATTTGCCATAATAATCATTGTTAGGCTAACCATGTCCACTTTTCGCATTTCACCTCTCTTTTGAGCGTTTGATGCCTCTAAAAAAACACCTGTTTTAGCGAAATCATTTAAGGTTTCATGAATTTGTATTCCTGAATCTTTATTTCGCGCCATTTCATTCAGTACAAAAGTTGGAATCTCAGGGTGTTTAGTGAGAAATTCATATTCTCGGTCAATAAGTAAACTAACTTTTTCCTTTAAGCTTAATTCAGTTGAAAAAACTTCCATCATACTCAGCATGAAATCATGCATCACCGCATGATAGATGATTAAAAAAAGTTGGTTTTTGGATCGGAAATAGTAATTAACCAATGCGACATTCATTCCAGCCTCTTTCGCGATTTCACGGGAAGTACATGCAGAAAATCCTTTGGTAATAAAGACGCGTTTGGCAGCTTCTTTAATTTTTTCCTCAGTAGATGATATCTTGCACATAAATTAATTTCGATGCAAAAATAAACAAAGAATTTAAACACTTGTTTAAAACAACGCGTTAAAATTTGAAAATTTTTTGGGTTTCTTGCAGATTTTTTGAGCTATTAATAATTAAATAGCAGTTACTTTTTGAGCCTAGATAGATGATTTTCAACTTGTTCAGTAACCGTATGGTGGTCATATTTTTGAGTGCTTTTATTCAGTTCATCGTTAGGCCATTTTTTTTCTTTTCTATAGAAATTAGTAATTGCTTCTGCAAGAGATTCGAAATTCTCTGGTTCAAATAAATAGCCTAATTTTCCATTTTCCAACAATTCCATTGTTCCACCTGAATTACTGCCAATTACTGGGGTATTACTAGCCAATGCCTCAAGGGTAACCATACCAACCGTTTCAGCCTTACTTGCCATTACAAACACATCAATTGCTTTGTAAAAAACAGCAATATCTTTTCGAAAATGGCGAATAAAAACTTGTTCCTGTAGGTTATTTACGGCTATAAATTGTGTCATTTTATGGTGATATTCTTCACCTTCATTGTGCGTGGGTTCTCCCAGAAATAAAATCGAAATTTCGTTGTTTTTCAATTTGTTCAGTGCTTTTAATAGCAGCAATTGGCCTTTTTGTTGGTCAAATCTACCGGCCAAACCAATTATTAGTTTATTCTGCGGGAGCTGCAAAGTTCTGCGTGCTTCTTCTTGGGGTATGTTGTGAATAAATGGCGCTCGATCCAAACCACTAGGTATAACCACAAGGCGATTTTTCGGCATGAAGGTTTTTTGTTCCACCTGTTCCTTTAACCAGTTCAAGGGGCAGGACCAAGTGTCCAATAATCGAAATCGAATAGTATGTAGGATATTCTTTTTGGAAACGCCCAGCTGCATCTCCATAAAATAATGTACTTTGAATGTGGTTTTACCCCAAAACTTTGCGGAAACAGAAACACTCATGTCCCGAGTATCGCGCAAAATCAAGTGCTCAATCTTATTCGAGATAAGTAGTTTGCGAAGTGTTAGAGCGGCTCTAAAATCATAGTATTTTTTGTGCTTTTTTATGACCTGAAACGGAATCTTATGTTCAACGCAATAGTTTTGAAACTTACTATCTTTCAATCCAAGGCAGAAAACACTATGGCCTTTTTGTAGCATCCACAGCGCATTTTTAGCTTGGTTCATTTCTAAACCTCCCCAACTTTCCGTTCCGCAGATATAAGCTATTCGCATGGTGTAAAAATAAGTAATCCAACGATATTTGCTGGTTTACTTCTTATCGATAATTTCTGTATCGCTTAGATGTATTTCATTTTCGTTTCGTTGAATACTTTGATGTTTGTTTTTGACAAACGTTTTTTGGAATATTTCTCTTCTTTCAGCTCGTAATATCCAGTCTCTGACTTCTTAAATGAAATGCGTATTTCCTTATCTTCCGTTCCACCAGCTCCTTCATCATTCATTGATTTTTGCCCTGAGTAAATCACCTTTAATAAATTGTCAACCACTCCAACAACCACTCGTTGCTCCTCCATATTTCCTTGTGCCATATACCCGCCAGAAACACTTACACAGATGTTTTCTGGGCCAAATACTTCTATATTTTCTAATTCACCGTATCCTCCAAAACCGGATGGAATGGCTACGTTTTTAACTAAGTCTATGCGGTTCCAACGATCTCCCTCGTATTGAAATAATCCAATATTCATAGAGCCTGAGGAGATGTGAAAATCATTTGGGTTGGTAATTCCCATTGCAGCAAGTAAGTAATTTTCTGTTCCGATGGTGTAATATTGCTTGCCAACAATTTTATATTCTGGTTTTATTGAAGGATCATTCTCATTCACAAAATCTGAACCCAGACTTTTGCGTGAAATATTGAAAAGTGAAATTAAATCGTTGTCATTTACCGGATTTTCTGATGAGGTAGATAGTCTCATGGTATTTGCCTCCATGGAATCAGCTTTTTCTTTATCCGCCTTTGCTTTGTCCAAGGCAGCTTGCGCTTCTTTTAATTTTTGTTTTTCCTTTTCCAACTCAGCTTTATTTGTATCTGAGCCGCCACAATTTGAAAATAACACTAATAGAATTAGACTTAAAGTAAGGAAAACTGTATTTTTCATAGCTTGTAATTTTTCGTTAACCGATAATTTTTATTTATATACCGGCTGATTTTTATCAAATATATTAAATTTATGATTCTTTGAGCTTTATTAGTTGTTGAACCAATAATTGTTTTAGGTTTAGCTAATCAAGGAAAAAAACATCCTTCTTTTCACAGATCAAAAATATATAAATGTATGAATTGGCAAATATTAAATAATCGCTTAACAAAGCAGTTTTCATTTAAAAATCAGACCGAGTTAGCTTATTTTCTGCTTCAAGTTGCCAAGCATGCCGATAAAGTTCAACACCATCCAGATGTTTTTATTTTCAATTGCTCAAAAATGAAAATAGAATTGTTTACGCATGACAGAAATGAAATAACAGAGTTGGATTATTCATTGGCTGCATTTATCGATTCGATAGAAATGGAAGATTAGTAGAACAGACAGAAATAATCGATAATCCTATTTTTAAGTTGATGTATTCATCTTCTATTGAGTCAGATATCAGGTTTGGGAATTATGTTGAAATCACCAAAATGAGTTATCCTTAACCTACACCATTTTGAAAGATCCAAAAAACAGTAATTAATCCCAAAAAAGCGGGTGGTTTCTATAAATATGCTTTATTTTTGCAACTCATTTTAAAACCTACTAGTATGAAATTTAGCTTTTCGTCGGCGTTGTTGCTTGGAACGCTTGCATTAAACATGAATTGTTTTGCTCAATTACCAAAACTTTCAAAACCAAAAATTAATGTTTCAGTACCAGGCGTTAAAAGCGACGTGAAGGCTTCTGATGTTGGGTTAGGTGGAAAAGATCCAAGTGGCTTGTTCCGTAATGTAACCAATGATAATAACGCTGAATTTCATAGAAAATCTGCCGTTACCAATTTAGCAGCTATTGAAGCGGAATTCGCAAAAACTTCTGTAGATTATGATGCATTGACAAAATTAATCTTCGAAAACGAGCGAAGCTTGGGGCATGTCATGAAATTGGAGCCAAAAATTGACCGTAGTAAATACGATGAAAAATATACGCCCTTAAAAGAAAAGGCAGATAAGCAAAATGCAGCGTATGCTGAAGCTCAAAAATTAGAATCAGCTTTTCAAAAAGATTTCAATGCACCAGTAGAATTTAAAAAACCGGATCCAATGACCTTCCGAACAGAAGGATATGGTGCTCATGCACAATGTTATTGCCGCAATTATCGATCTGATGTTAAAACCCTTGCAGAATACGAAACTGCAAAGAAACAATATGAGGCATTGACGGCTCAATTAGTTGGTTATTCAGATTCAAAAACACAAACTCTTTTTGCAAACATGGCAACATGTATGACAAACGGTAATAATTACGCACTGTGGGCATCTAAAGAAAATTTAGAAAAAGCGATTACAGAATATGCCAAAACAACAAAACCTGCTGAGCCTAAAAAAGTGATTACACGTTGTGATGATTATTTGGCTGCATTGGGTAGAATCGAAACTGACAATAGTTTGAAATTGGATGCTGCTACGCTTACTGCCTTAACACAAGCTAAAGCAACAGTTTCAAAAACCAAAGCAGACGCTGAGTTATATATCAGCAGTGGTCAACACAAGCAATATATGGACAAAATGCATGCGGCTGAAATTGCTAAGGTGTTTTTACCGAAAGCAGCTACGAAGAATGCTACATTGGAGGCAGGAGCTATGAACTACGTGAAAGGAACAGATTATAACGATTATTTGAAAGGGAGATCTGACAGTCAAGTTGCTTCTACAATGAGAGCAGTGACAACAACAGCATCTACGTACATTAAGAAAAACGAATATGGTTTACCATTATATGAATACCACGAAATTTGGGTAGCATTCAAGGGAAAAGACGGAAACTGCTATATGTGTGCTGTTTACGCTAGCTACACTTACAAAGGTGGTGGCGTTTATTCAACAACTCCAACTTGGGGAGCAGATGCACCAGATGAGATGGCTTGTGACAACGTAATGAAATAAGATTCCAACTTATTAGATAAAAGCTCGGTTTTTACCGGGCTTTTTTAGTTTAATTAAGTGTGAGAAAATTGAAATTATAATTAAATTATTTATATTTTCCTAATCTCACCAAAGGATATGAATATGATATCTTCAATTGGTGCCCTTTAATATCCCCGGTATTTTTAAATGGTAAGTTATAAGCATATGCCAAATTTAGCAGTCCATAGTTTATGCCAATTTCAGGTTTCCAAAACCATGTATTTGTACCTAAATTAGAGTTTTTATTTATGCCAAATTGAACAAGGTTTACTTGTAAAAGAGTTCTAAATTGAAAAGTATAAAATAAAAACTCGGAATTACCTCCTTTATATTCTTTTAAAAATGATACTCCATAATAGGAAACTCTTAAACTTCGCATAAATGGATTAACTTTATTTGTATTATCCAATGATATATCAAAACCTTGATAAAATCCATTTCTAGTTCCAAATGAAGTATAACCTAGGTTTAATCCGTCATAACTATCAAAAAGATGAAAAGGACCAGCTTTTTTATGGTCATCAACATAGATTTTAGCAATATTCAACCAATCTTTATCTTGAATTCCAGCAATATTATCATCTAAATACCAACTGACAAATTCTTTATCTAATGCCTCTTCGGATTTATTTTCTTCAATCTTTTCCAAGGCACCCACATTTTGAAATTCGGACATTCTTCTTTGATGAAAATACGTTTCAATTGCAGAATTTGGGTTTCGCGCTATTAAAGTGTCAATAAAAGAACTAAAATCTATTAAATCCTTGGTAGTTAATTCTTCATAATCATTCATTTTTTTATCAGGATACATAGCAATCAAATTATGCAGAATAACATCATATTTTCTGTTATCATTCCTATAGGTTGATAACATAGCTTTTAAAAAAACATAGTTTTTGTCAAAATATTCAGGATTTTTCCATTTCTGAATTGGAAGGTTGTCAAACAACGAATCATTGAAATTTTCCAATGATTTATCACTATCAATTCCCTTGCAAATAGGGCATGCAGATAACCGAATATTCTTATCGAACAATGGGATTCCTAACCATGACTTTTGAGCTATGGATAGATTTTGAGCAATGAGCAGTATCGAAACAAAAAGAATAATAATTTTCATGAATTTTAATTTAGTGTCCAAAATTAGCAAATTTCTCATTTGCTATCAAATAAAGTATAATTATAGTTCTTTTTAGTGCAAAAATGAAGGTTTGATAAGAAACGATAAGTTTATGATTGCACTGCGCAGAAAATAACAATTCTACATGTATTATAACTTATCATTGATGCTGTTGACATCTTCCATTTGCATTGGAGGTAGTTCTTCTGCATCTCGCACCTTTTTTTGTAATACCGCTACATTGAACACTGGTTGTATTTGATTTATAGCTTTTGCTGGTAGATTTCCATGACCAACAGGGAGTACAAACTGTTTTTTCTAGGAGTGTTTCTTGCTCATCTTCCAACAAATGATAAAAGTCAATTCCTGTAACCTTTTCCACGCTATCAATACTCACCGCAAAATGTTGCAAGGGCAGACTTGAGGATGCATTGGGAAGAATAAAACCGATTCCTTTTAATGATGGCTCTTGGTAGTCCAAAATCACTTTGTAATAATAGTTCGGAATAGCCACTTGATTTGCGCCAATGGTGCTCATTCCATTTGTAAAAACAGGACCGGTAACCACATATATCGATTCGTTTTCATTGGCCCATGAGCGTACCAAGCTTTCCAAGTTCTTCCAGATTCCTCTGTTAAAACCGGGTAATTGTGGACTCATATTGGAAAAATAAAACGATTCAATCATGGTGGTGGAAGACCAACCCATATCTGCGGCTGGCGCCAAGTGACCTCGATCGTAACCCGATTTTTTATAATCTGCATCCGTGGCAGAACCAGTTGAAACTGCGGGATCTACCAGGAATTTATTGGTTCGTTCAAATGCTTTTTGTGTTTCTTGTGCCGTTAATTCATACGCCACCCAATTTGCTTGCTCAAACGTTTCATTGTACGATAGCGTATACCCAGTATGAGAAACAATTTGATCTCCTTCTTGAAAAAAGGGAATTTCTAGGTGCTGAATGAGTGAATCTGATTCTTCTTTTTCAAAAGTAGTTGCAAGCGAGTCGGAAGGTAGTTTGTAATCGGATTTTGTTTCCGTCTTGTTGTTTTCAGAACAACTACCCCCGATGAAGAGAATCAGAAGTATGCGTATGATCCAAGTTGAGAGCTGTAATAAATGAATCATTTGCTTCAGTGTTGGCAATTATGGTGGGTAATTTCCCTGCGAATTTAGAATAATTCAAAATACAATGAACAATCATTCATTAAGTTTATTTGTCCAATTATGAAATGCTATTTAAGATACTTTTCACCGAATTTTTATTCATTTTAGAAAACGCAAACCACTTCTTTCCCAGGTCTTTTAGGGAAGCGCCCAAGTGATAAATCTCTTGATTGTCAATGATTAAAAAACGATCATGGCTATGCTTGAAAACTTTAACTTCAAAATACCCATATTGTTCGTTGGCTTTTTGAATGTCCAAAGAAAGTTGTTTGTCGATACCTTTTGTGAAAAGTGTCACCGCAACCGCATTATGCTTTTTTGATAGATGTGTTAAAGTACTTTCATCGATGTAATTATCAATTAAAACAATATTATTTTTTGCTTAACGAATAATTCTGGATGCCAATTCATACGCATCAAAAACCTGTCCGTCAAAGAAAACACCTTGCGTTGGAATAAGTTTAGAATTAATTTGAAAGTCAATTTCAGAAACTTTTTTAGCTAAATCTTCCACCGTGCTTTCAATACGGTTCATGCGTTGGTTGATGGCATAGCCTTTCAATAAATAGTCTTTCAGTACCCGATTTGCCCAAATACGAAATTGGGTGCCTTCTTTCGATTTAACGCGATAACCAACGGAAATTATAACGTCCAAGTTATAGAATTCAACAATATTTATTTGTGTTTTTTCTTTGATTGCGCCATGTTGAGTGGTTGTCGCAAAATTTGCGACAACCACATCTTTAAATAATTCTCCCTCTCTAAAAATGTTATTTATGTGTTTTCCGATTGTTTTGACATCCCTCCCAAATAGCAAAGCAAGTTGGTTTCTATTTAGCCATACAGTTTCATCTTCTATCCGCACTTCAATGTGTTCAACCAATTCATTTGGGCGGTATAAAATGATTTCGTTCTTCATACTACTGAAGATACGGAAATTTTTTAAGATTAAAAAACCTTCAAGTTTAAGAATTCAATATTGATTGTTTTTCGTGTCATTCTAAATTTACCCAAAATCTCCAAGAATTACAAGATGTTAAAGGATTAAAAGTAACTCTACTTTTCTATTTTCTAAAAGTGTTTTCAAGATACTTTTCACCGAATTTTTATTCATTTTAGAAAACGCAAACCATGGTTCGGTAAACTCACCATGGACTTTTTTACTATGTTTTTTAGAGAATGGCTTTGTTAATCTTTCAGTGCTTTAATTTGCGAAAACCATAGACTTTCTGGCAATCTCTTTTCCATCGACAATCAGCGCATAGATATAAGTACCCGTTTTGCCATAACCATGTTCATAAAAAACTTCATTAACACCAGGCTTTAAATCAATTGTAAGAGATTCAACCTTTTTTCCACTCATGTCAAACACCACAATTTCTGCTTTTTTATATTCCACTTGTTGATTAACTACCACTCCAATTAGTGTGGCCTCATCAAATGGATTTGGTCGATTTTGCAATAACTCAATGGGAGAAACTGTTTCTTGTTCAAGTTCCGGAACTGAAATTTGGCTATTTTGAATCAACACTTCTCTAGAAAATAAGCTTTCTAACCCATTTTGATCAACAGAAGCGATACTGACGTAATACACATTTGTAACTGGAGGAAAAATAGTGTCGTAGTAACCAGAAATCGTATATACCGAGTCCCAATCGTTTGTTGCAGAGCGAATTCCGACACGATAAGTTGCATATTGAGACTCTTGTGTAACATGAATTAATATTCCGGGACCGGGAATTGTCGTACAATTAAAATCAGGTTTTTTCGGTCCAAGAGCTGCAATTGTTGCCCCTGCACCATTGATACACGCATTTCGTGCTAAATAATTAAAATCAACAAAAAAACTATCAATTGTACCATCTAAATCAGTATCCACCCCTAAAACATCATTGGTTGTATGTTGCCTATCGGCGTATCCTGGCCCATTTGAAGCATCTCCATGTTCATTTGCAGATGTAAAGCGACAAGAGGCAAACCCATTCACACGAAATGGGATATGATCTCCTCCGCGACCAGAACGATCTTCGCCAGACATAATGGTTACCAACATCGGAACGCTCACTAATGGCTTTAGTTCTTCTTTGTATTGCAATTTGATAAAACGAGCTAATTGCTTGTTTGCTGAATTAAATCCGCCGTACGAAAAAATTCGAACTTGAGTAGAATCAATATTATTTAAACCCGGGCAAGAGGGAGCAGAAGATGTTTGTCCACAAATGACCCCACCAATCACATCGTTGTTAAATACAGCTTTCACAGGAATATCATTCAGATTACAATAATCAGCTAAGGCATCGGCACCATACAAACCTTGCTCTTCGCCAATGGTTAACATAAAAATAAGTGTGTTTTTATAGGTACACTTACTCATTACCCGTGCCAATTCTAGAACAAGTGCTGAGCCAGATGCATTGTCTTCTATTCCTTGCGCTTGACAAGCAATATCACATTCATTTTCACATCGACTATCCATGTGACCTTCAATAACTATCACTTCATGATTGGAGGCATCTGTTCCGGGTAAAACCGCAATTACATTTCGATGTTGAATCACGCCGCAGATATCTTTGTCAAATTGAAAATACGATGGAATAAGCCTGTTCTCAGCTTCAGTGCTGAAATTCGAAAATTGTTGAAAGGCCCAACGTCTTGCCGCACCAATTCCCGTTGTTGCTGAAACGGTATCAGAGGCAGTATTTCTGTTTTCGAAAGAAGCTAACTTTAGCACATACGACTTCAGTGAATCAGCGTTTACATTATTTTGAATGAATGAAACAATGGCGTCGTGCTGATTGATTGATGATACTGAAAGGTAAGTGGAGGGGTTGTAATTGCCTTTTATAAGTTGTTCTGTTAAGGGAGTAGTGAAAACAACATTTGTTTGGGATAGCCCCACAAAACCAAGAATTGGAAAAAAGAGAATGAATAAAAAGAGGGATAACAGAGACTTCGAAGTGTAAAATTGAATCATATTTTAGGGCGTTTAATATGATTAAAATTAGTGATAATTTATTTCAGAAATTCATTTGAGGGAAAAGCCTATATCTTTTGGTGATTTCAGTAAATACTCTTTCAACACTCGATTTACCCAAATGCGGAATTGGGTTGTCCGAACAGAATTCACTCTATAACCGACTGATAATATCGCATCAAAGTTGTAAAACTTTGTTTTGATTGTTTGCGTTTTTCCTTTAAGGCAACATGTTGAGTGGTATGTTCCAAAATGGAACTAACCACTTTTTCTTCGAGTTCACCCAACTTAAAAATATTCTTCAAATGTTTGGAAATAGCAGGTCGTTGAGTACCATACAATTCAGCTATTTGTTCTTGTGTTAACCAAATTGTCTCATTTTGCTCATCAACTTTAACTTCGATATGTGTTGGTAATTCATCCGCTTGGTATAAAATGATTTCATTCTTCATACTATTGAAGATACGGAAATTTGTTATTAATCACAAATTCTTCTAATTCCTATACAAAACCAAATATATATAGTAAGATCCTACTTTCGGATACAAAACTTCGAAAAAAATGGCTCCCAAAATATCCGTATCAATATCAATCTGACCGGTAATATTCCCGAGTTGCAGCATGGCTTCGCGGATGTCCATCGCCACAAAATCTCCGGTGGTTCCGTTTTCCAATCTATGTAAGGCTTGCGAGAGTGCAACTGTTATTTTTTGAAGCGCTAGGCTGCTCGGAAACTTCTTTATACAGACACCTTTTTTGTATGTTACCAAATTGTTAAGAAGTTTATATTAACATTACGCTTTAATAAACTTAATATTAACCCAATATTAAGGATGTATTTTTGCTGCCAAATTTAAGGTTATGAGCAGGGTTATTTTAGTTTGTTTCTTAGTAATAGGTTTTAATTCCTTATCACAGTTGACGAAAGATTCAACTGAGATAAGTACAAAAAAGTGGTATGATAAAATATCAATTAGAGGATATACCCAAATTCGTTATAACGGCCTTTTACAAACAAACGAAGATTTGGAATGTGAGCAATGTGACAGAAGCTGGGGAGGTGAAGGAGGTTTCTTAATTAGACGGATGCGTTTTATTTTCTTTGGACAAATCCATCCAAGAGTATATTTTTATATTCAACCAGATTTTGCCAGCGCCCCCTCTTCATCAACACTCCACTTTACTCAATTGCGTGACGCTTATTTTGATGTTGGAATCGATAAAAAGAATGAATTTCGTTTAAGAATTGGACAAAGTAAAGTGCCGTTTGGCTTTGAAAATATGCAATCTTCACAAAATCGTTTGCCGCTCGACCGAAATGATGCCTTGAATAGTGCTGTTTCAAATGAACGAGATTTAGGCGTGTTTTTTTATTGGGCTCCGGAGAAGAAAAGGAAATTATTTTCATCATTGGTGAGTGATGGGCTAAAGGGTTCAGGTGATTACGGCGTATTTGCACTTGGTGTCTACAATGGTCAAACTGCAAATAGACCTGAATTAAATTTAAACAGACATATAGTTTCTCGTTTCTCGTACCCATTTCAAGTGAGAAATCAAATTATTGAGACGGGTATTCAGGCATATAAAGGAAAGTTTACTTTGTTAAGTACATCAAGTGGTGTAAAATTTGCTGAAGATAAATTATACGACGATGAGAGGATAGGAGGAACGTTTGTGTTGTATCCAAAGCCATTTGGGATTTTAGCAGAGTATAATATTGGTCGAGGACCAGAGTTTGACAAGTTTGCTGACTCAATTTCAACTCAACGTTTGCAAGGTGGATTTGTAACTGCTTGCTATAAAATGAATGTAGGTGATCAAACGCTAATTCCATTCGTGCGATACCAAAAATACAAAGGAGGTAAAAAACATGAATTGGATGCAAGAAGTTACCGTGTAGAAGAACTAGAAATTGGAGCCGAGTGGCAAATGGGAAAAAACTTCGAGCTCGTTGTCATGTACACCATGTCATCTAGAAGATTTGAAGATTATACAAAACAAGAAAACTATCAAAGAGGGAATTTATTGAGAATTCAAGCGCAATTGAATTTTTAAATTTAGCCAAACATGATTAATTTGTTCCCGAGCACCGATCAATATATGTCTTACTAATTTCTCGACGTCAGGAAAATGGTTTTCAATTGACATAACTGGTTTTTAAATCCCTATTCCAGAAATGTTAATTATTTGTTTTACAAATAAATAGCTTACTCATGTAGTTTTGGATTAACGCAAAACAAGAATATTCTGTCACCAAGAATTTTGAGTTGTTTTGTGGATTAATTCACTTTCATCCATTTTACTCAAAAGATTATTTAAATGTTTATCCTGATTTACCAGTGTATTGAAATTATGCTTCACACTGTAGATCGTTTTAAGCTTATTTTGAGTTTATTACTTAATAATGTGCTTAATTTGAGTAGATTCTAATGAATCACCACTTACAGAAATTAGGTAGGTTCCTTTAACCAATTGAGGAATATTTGAAATTTGATAAAGATTAATACCTTCATTTATCGATAAATTCTTTTCAAATAAAAGCCTGCCATTTAAATCGATCAATTTCATAGTAACCGTGTTGTCATTATCAACTGAATTAATAATTAAATTGAAGTTGTCATCGCTCGGATTTGGGTAGGTAGTAACTTTAAAAAAGGTTTTGCAATTTACACTCAACGGACCATATATCTGTTCTTCACCATTAATGTCTATTTGACGAAGTCTAAGGTATTTGATTTTATCAGTTCTTTCAATAAAATACGAATAATTAATGTGCGCAGTGCTATTACCTGCGGCCTCAACACTTGTAACAAAATCCCAATCATTTCCATTACTAGATTGTTCTAGTTCAAACGATGAGCTGTTAAATTCTGATTCAGTTGTCCAATCAACGTTCAGCCCTTTTTCGTTGCAATTTAACGTAAATGAGGAAAGTTCAACGGGTAGCGGTGTTCCTGATCCACCTGCAAATCCCCAGTTGCTCCATCCTGATGCACCAACTCGCTGAACATTTGGACTTATTGCATCCCCAGTGTTATTAACGTGTGTACCTGATTGCAACCACGGATTGCTTCCTTGACGTTTAAGAATAGTTACGTGACAATCGTTTGTGAAATCAAGAAGTCCATCCGCAAATAAATTGATGTTGTATTTTTTGTTTTCCGCATTTGTGATACCGTCACCAGGAGTCATACTCCAATAGCCACTTGCGGTGTTGTATATTTCAAAATTGCCATTACACGTTGTTTGAATTGGATCAGTAGTGTAATTTGTTCCCATCGCCGAAGGAATCCATTCAGCAGTTAATGTGCCACCATCTGTTGGCTGGATATATTCCACTTTTACAAATTTTCTTTTTGTACTTATGCCAAGAGGGAATAAACCTGATTGATTACCTGAATTTGTTGATGAAAACCATCTTTTTAACTTCCCTTGAATAAATCCTGAGGAATGAATTATTAGTCCTGTATTTGTCAAGGATGTTCCAATAGTAAGTGTGTTTGCACCTAAATTAATTTTTCCGGTTGTTAATGTTAGAATATTAGAAACAGTTAAATTATTTGCTACAGTCAAAACACCAGTATTACCAACATTTGATGTAAGTCTATATACGTTTAGAGTAGGTATATTTGTTGAACTGATATTTGACGCCGAGTTAGTGTATTCAACAGAAGTAAATGCTCCGAAAGTTTTCGTGCCAGTCATTGCGTAATGTCCATAAAATGTTGGTGCCTTAAGGATAGTAGATCCATTGAACGTTAAAGTCCCACCTCCTGTAAATTGATTTGTGCTTGATCCAAATGTCACTAATCCATTGATCACTACAGCGCCTAAATCATTAAATACATCCTGAGTTGAAAATGACGCCTCTAAAGATATTCCTTTAGCATTATTCAAAAAGAGTGTACTTGTTTGTGATCCATTACCGATCATTCTAAAAATTCCATCGCCTGAAATAGTTTGAGGAGATGTTCCGTTTAAAACAATGTCTAAATCGTATGCGTTATTATTTCCATTAGTGGTCATTTCGCCGTTATTAGTGAAATTACCTTTGATTTCAATAGTATTTTTGCCATTTTGAGTCCAGTTTATTTGTCTAATAAATGCACCAGGCTGAATTATGAGATTACCATTAATTGTTAAAGTAGAACCATTTTCGTCTGGAGGAGAAAAGTTAGCGCCAGTTTCAATTACCAAAGATCTTACGTTTGCTGTTTTATAAAAAACGGCGTTGTTCACATCAAAAGCACCTTGTGTGGCACTTATGTATACATCTGATGAGCCATCATTTGGCGGGACAATACCTCAAGTCCAAATATTAGGATTACTCCAATTCAATAGTCCTGTTAAGTTTGATTTGGTTCGGTAAACTAATTGGCTAAAGTTAGCCGATATAACATTGGTCAAAGCAGTATTATTAGACAATCCGTTAATTGATGCTGAACCTCCTGTTCTGATTAAACTAACATTTACAGTTGAAGTGGCCCTTACTCTCAAATTTGACAGTGTTAATTCATCTCTTTTATTTGTTCCATTACATGAATATGTTATTGTAATTTGGTTTGAGGTAACCAATATAGTAGAGCTTGTAATATTGCGACCGTTTTGATTACTTATATTACCTATTCCGGGTTCGAACTCAAGATTCGTTGGAGCAGCTATAATTATTGTCTCCGCAGTTGAAACAGAAAAGTCAGAATCCGTTGTTTCAGTAATTGTTATTGTTTCCAGAGACGAATAATTCGATGGTGACACACAGGAATTATTCGTTAAAGAAGGTTTTGTAATTACTACTTGGGAAAATATAACACATGCATTGAGCATTGCTATACATGCAAAAATCAGTTTTTTCATTTTAAAAGTGTCTTTAATTCATCACCCTGAAAAACTGAAATTGTATTTTAGAGAAATTACAATGTCAACAATTGAAGGCGATAATTGACTGCAATATTAGAAGTTTAAATTCAATTGACAATGTTAAAATATGTGTATTTTTAGTATTGAGCACTAATTTATTTACATAAAAATGACTTCGTGTAACTAACTCTATTTGAAAGTTGATAAAACCATGTTTTTCAGAACGGAAAAAAGAAAATCTACGAGCATTAATTTAAAGAACTATGCAGCTGGTTGGTTTTATCTACGCTTTTAACGAAGTTCATTTTGTGTATTTATTTCATTATTTTTGTTAAAATAAATACACATAAATATCCTACTCATGAATATTGACAAGAAAATACTATCGGCTGTAAAAAAATCTTTTTCACAATTTGACTTTTCTCGGTTAGAAGAGAAATGTACAAATGAAGCTCAGACTCGTTCTTATTTGATTGAGCCTATGTGTGAAATGCTTGGATTCAGTAGGATTGACGACAAAGACATGCTAACGGAAATTACTGCTGGATGGGGACAAAAAAATGCAAAAGCAGATATAGGATTGATTATTAAAGGTAAAAAGCCAGAAATAATTATTGAATGCAAAAAATACGGTAAAAAATTAACAGATAAAGAAGGAGATCAATTAAACGGTTATTTTAGTAACACTGAAGGATCAAAAATTGGAATTTTAACAAATGGGTCTGAATGGAGATTCTATGCTGAATATGTAGAAAAGAACAAGCTTCATTCTAATCCATTTTTAGTGATTGATTTTACAGAAATCGATGATAATAAAATTGAACAATTTGCTCAATTCCATAAGAATAATCCAGACCCCAACTTTCTATCTAAAATATTAGAAGAGGCACAAGATACTTTTTTCCTTGAGGGATTTAACGGAGCTCTGAGCGAAGAATTATTGGATCCATCAGATGATTTCATTAAGGCTATATTTTCGAGAATGCCAGGTAAACGGATGAATGATGCTGTAAAAGATAAACTGCGAGGATTAATTAATTCCAATTCGATTCAGCAAGTTTTACCTAGATTGATTGAAGAAGAATCGAAGAATGGTGTTTTGATAATTACAACTGGTGAAGAGTTGAAAATCTACCATGCCGTAAAAACAATTATCATTAATTCGTTGAAAAAAGTTGATTTCTCGCGCATTTCCTACCGAGATCAGAAGAACAGTTTCAATATTTTAGTAGATGATAATCAACGAAAAGTTATTGCAAAAATCACGTCATCAAAGAATAAACACTTTCTTGAGTTAGCAGGAAATAGTAGCGAAAAGCATGCTGCAGATGATCTTGAAAATATTGTTGCGTTAAGTAAACGAATCGTTGAGATAGCAAAGGGGTATTTGGTGGATTAATGTACTCACCATTTTTTTATAAATCCATATAGTTTCATTTTCCATCCTCACCTCAATGTATTCGGCTATTTCATTTGGTTCGTTAAAGAAAAACGTTGTCTTCTCATTACGTTTCTTTTTAGGTGTAGATATACACCAAAAACGCACCAATAATAATTTTTTTTTCACGTTACCATGAAATTCATTTCAATAACGATATGGAATTTAGAATACTTTCAACTGATTTTTTATCCATTTTGGAAAAGGCAAACCATTTTTTACCTAAATCTTTGAGTGAAGCACCTAAATGAAAAACCTCCTGATGGTCAATGATCAAAAATCGATCGTGACTATGTTTAAATACTTTCACTTCAATCTGACCAAATTGCTCATTGGCTTTTTGAATGTCTAACGAAAGTTGTTTGCCAATTTCTTTTGTGAAAAGTGTCACAACAACTGCATTTTGCTTTTTAGAAAGATGTGTTAACGTGCTTTCATCCAAATAATTATCAATTAAGATAATATTCTTTTTTGCAGAGCGAATTATTCTGGACGCTAATTCATATGCGTCAAAAACCTGTCCATCAAAAAAAACGCCTTGGGTTGGAATAAGATGAGAGCTTATCTGTAAATCAATTTCTGATACTTTTTTTGCCAATTGCTCCACATGATCTTCAATCCGATTCATTCGGTTGTTAATAGAATACCCTTTTAGTAAATAGTCTTTCAATACCCGATTTGCCCAAATACGAAATTGGGTGCCTCGTTTTGAATTTACCCTGTATCCAACTGATAAAATAGCATCAAGATTATAATGTTCTACAGAATATGATTTTCCGTCTGTTGCAGTTGTTGCAAAAAATGCAACAACTGATTTCCGTTCTAATTCCTTTTCATTAAAAATATTTTTTAAATGCCTAGATATAACGGATTTATCTCTTTCAAATAGAAAAGCTATTTGATTTAAAGACAACCAAAATGTATCTTTTTGAGAATCAACTTTTACTTCAATGTGTTTCGGTAATTCATCTGTTTGATATAAAATAATTTCATTCTTCATACTATTGAAGATAGGGAAAATTATTGTTAATCACAAATTCTTCTAATTCCTATACAAACCCAAATCTTTATAGTAAGTTCCTACTTCCCAATACAAAACTTCGAGAAAATGGCTCCCAAAATATCGGTATCGATATCAATCTGACCAGTTATATTCCCGAGTTGGCGCATGGCTTCGCGGATGTCCATGGCTACAAAATCTCCTGTGGTTCCGTTTTCTAATCCCTGAAGGGCTTGTTCTAGGGCAAGTGCTGTTTTTTGTAGTGCTTCGTGATGGCGCGCATTGGCCACAATGATGTCGTTTTGTAAATCAAATGTGCCAATTACCAAATCTACCAAGTGCTTTTTCAATGCTTCAATGCCGCTTCCATTCTTAGCACTCACCGCCAATCCTTCTGCCGGAACTTCCGAAATAGCATCCACCTTATTGAGTATAAATTCTATTTTCTTTTCGGGAAATTGATTTTCGAGTTGTGATTTCCATGCACGCACTTCCGTAGTACTCGTTTCAACCGTAGCATCAGCCATGCACAATACGATGGTGGCTTGCTCAATTTTTTGTCGCGAGCGCTCAATTCCCAATGCCTCAATGGTTTCTGTTGTTTCGCGTATTCCCGCGGTATCAATCAAACGAAATAGTATTCCGTCTATGTTTAATGTTTCTTCGATCACGTCGCGTGTCGTGCCCGCAATGTTGCTCACAATCGCCCGATCTTCGCCCAACAATTGGTTCAGTAAGGTACTTTTTCCCGTATTGGGTGCACCAACAATGGCAACTGGGACTCCATTTTTTAGGGCATTACCCAATTCGAATGAATTCGCTAAGCGATGCACAATGGCCAATACCTCTTTCACTAGCTTGTTTAATTGCGTGCGATCTGCAAACTCCACGTCTTCCTCCCCAAAATCGAGTTCTAGCTCAATCATCGCAGCGAAGTGTATCAGTTTTTCTCGCAGTTCGTTCAACTGATTTGAAAATTGTCCCCGAAGTTGTTTCAGTGCAACATCATGTGCTTGTTTGGATTGCGACGCGATGAGGTCCGCCACCGCTTCTGCTTGCGACAAATCCATTTTTCCATTCAAGAAAGCCCGTTGGGTAAATTCACCCGGTTCGGCCATTCGAAATCCGGAGGCGCAAAGAATTTGTAAAATTTGTTGTTGAATATAAAATGAACCGTGACACGAAATTTCCACGCTTTCTTCGCCCGTAAAGCTTTTACCTTCGTCAAAAACGCTGATGAGTACTTCATCTATCGCCTTATTAACCAAGTCCGAAAAAACGCCAAAATGCACCGTGTGACTAGGTTTGTCAGTCAATTCTTTCGAGAAATTTTTTGAAACCAAGGCTTTACTCCCTGCACCTGAAACCCGAATAACCGAGATAGCACCCACACCGTTGGCAGTGGCTAATGCGCAAATAGGATCGGAGTGACTGGTCATGCTCAAATTACTAAATTAGTAAGCCATCAAAGCTGAAACTGCTTCCGAAAAACGATCAATCGGTAAAAACTGACCTTCCAACGATGAGGTAAATGGAACCGGAGTATCCAAGGAAGCAACGCGTTTTACAGGTGCATCCAAGTGTTCAAAACAATGTTCTGTAATCAATGCCGCAATTTCGCCACCAATTCCACCAGTCATACAATCTTCATGAAGTACAATCACTTTTCCGGTTTTGCTCACGCTGTTGTAAATGGTTTCTAAATCCAAAGGAAGAAGCGTTTTTAAATCGATAATTTCCATCGAAATTTCTGGATGTTCGTTGGCATAATTCTTTGCCCAATGAACTCCCATACCGTATGTGATTACCGATAAATCGTTTCCACTTTTTTCAATTCCTGCTTTGCCAATTTCTACTGTATAATAATCATTCGGAATATCCGCTTTGATGCTTCTGTACAAATATTTGTGTTCGAAGAACAACACAGGGTTTGGATCTTCGATACTTGCGTTCAATAATCCTTTTGCGTCATACGGATTGGAAGGATAAACCACTTTCAAGCCTGGAGTATGCACAAACCAAGCCTCGTTACTTTGCGAATGGAAAGGTCCGGCTGCTGTTCCTGCTCCCGTTGGCATGCGCACTACCACATCGGCTTGTTGTCCCCAGCGCCAATGCATTTTCGCTAAATTATTTACAATTTGATTGAAGCCACATGTCGCAAAATCAGCAAATTGCATCTCCACAATGGCTTTCATCCCTGAAATAGATAATCCCAATCCAGCGCCTACAATGGCCGATTCACAAATGGGTGTGTTACGAACGCGCTCTCTGCCAAACAAATCAACAAATCCTTCGGTAACTTTGAATGCACCACCATACTCGGCAATATCTTGTCCCATGATTACTAAATCTGGGTATTTTTCCATTGATTGACGCAAACCATCCTGTACTGCATCAATAAATCTTTTTTCAGTTTGTGCTCCGCTTGCCGAAGTAATTACTGGTGTATAAGGTGCAAATAAATCATCCAATTCACGTTTCATATCTGGAACGATCTTGGGTTCGGCAAGAGCGGTTTCAAACGATTGTTGAATGTATTCTTTGTGCTCTTCGCGAATCGTGTTTTCCAATTCATCCGTCAACACACCCAATTCTTTCAAATACAAGGTGTAATTATCAATTGGATCAAATTTCGCTTTTTCATCTTGCAATCCTTCCGGATAATATTTTGTTCCAGATGCTTCTTCATGTCCACGCATGCGGAAAGTCATTAATTCCAACAAATACGGTTTGGGGTCTATGCGGATGTCTGCATTGATTTCTCTAACAGCTTTTATTACCGCCAATATGTTGTTTCCGTCCACTTGAACGGCTTTCATTCCGTACCCAATTCCTTTATCAATAAATTGTTTGCAACGAAATTGCTCCACCGATGGCGTTGATAATCCCCACGCATTGTTTTCGATGGCAAAAATCACGGGTAAATCCCATACTGAAGCCACATTCACTGATTCATGAAAATCACCTTCAGATGCACCTCCATCACCAGTAAACACCAAGGTTGATTTTTGTTCTTTACGCAATTTAGCAGCCAATGCAATTCCATCAGCAATCCCCAATTGAGGACCAAGGTGCGATATCATTCCGACCAATTTATGTTCTTGTGTTCCAAAATGAAACGAGCGATCGCGTCCTTTGGTGAAACCCGACATTTTTCCTTGAAATTGCGCAAACAATCGCGGAAGTGGCACATTTCGAGTAGTGAAAACTCCTAGGTTTCGGTGCATCGGCAAGATGTACTCATCTTCATTCATGGCATAGGCGCAACCCACGGAAATTCCTTCCTGCCCCCATCCAGAGAACCATTTAGAGATTTTTCCTTGGCGCAAATAAATGAGCATTTTTTCTTCTACCAAACGAGGTAAAAGTAATTTGCGGTAAATCTCAATCAATTCAGCATCTTCAAATCCTGAACGGTCAAAGTCAATGTATCTTTTTTCAAGTGTTTCCATAGGAATGTATTGATTGCAAAGGTAGTATTTAGTTTAAAACAAATTTTCAAAATTGTTGATAATCCTAACTCGGCGCAAACTCTTTTACCGTAATACAATAACAAACTACTTTTTGGTATGAATCCCGCGAGTACCAGAAAAATCATCAAGCTAATAAATTGTTATTATTACATTTGCTACAAAACACACTTATTATGCATTATTTACTTAAGACCTACACGAATGTTATTTTGCTAGTTTTTAGCATTTTATTCTTTAATTCACTTGAAATAAATGCACAGATTTCAAGTTCTGAAAAAATCAATGATAAATCAAATCCTTTGGCAGGGTTAAAACTTGCTGGTCCTGGAGATATAGATTCAGGAACACCGTTGATGCTTGATCCCATGTCAATGCCCATGTATGATCAGCAATTGCAGAAGATAAATCCAGCAGACTTCATGAAAATAATGATGTCCAACGAGTACATTCCAGAACCGTATGTGGATGAAAAAAAAGCAGTTAAAGCATTTGTTTTGAGAAAAGCAACGGAAGAGGAAAAGGCTATGATGGCAAAAATGCAACAAGGCGGAATGGGGCAGGAACAAGAAAAAAGTCCACTTGTTGGTACTCAAGCTGTTGATTTTGATGTTACAGACATAAAAGGAAAAAAATACAAACTTTCTGAACTAAAAGGCAAAGTTGTAGCATTAAATTTTTGGTTCGTTGAATGCAAACCTTGTATTATGGAAATGCCAGAATTAAATGAATTAGTGGAAGAATTTAAAGGAAAAGAAGTGGTTTTCTTGGCAATTGCAATAAACAACCAAAAGCAGCTCAAAAAATTCTTAAAAAAAACCGATTTTAATTATAAAGTTATTTCAAGTGGTCAATCTGTGTCCGATTCCTATGGCATTAAAGGATTTCCAACCAATGTAATTATCGACCAAAATGGCTTGATTCAGTATGCGTCAACCGGAATTGGCCCAAACAATAAAGCGAACTTACAAAAGGAAATAAATAAATTACTTAACAAGTAAGAGATTAAAACAAAACTACTCCGTCCAAATTCCAAGAAGATTGTACCGGAATATTTAACCAATTGAGCATGGTGGGCAATAAATCAACACTATTCACTATTGGTAATTCGGTTGAGGTTGCCAAATCCGGTCGGCGTAAAATAGACCAAACATAGCGCGTTTGAGGAAGGTCATATTGATTTCCGTGTCCCGTTCCTTCCCCTCCATGATCCGTGCTAATGACCACCAGCCATTGCTCATTAAATGCTGATTCTCGTTGTTTTACAACTTCCATAATTTCTGCTAAATACGTGTCTGATAACGTGATGGCATCCAAATACGGTTGATTGTTCGGCGAAAAACCGCTGTCGTGACCAAATGCATCGGGATTGTCAAAATGAAGCACCATGATATCAGGGGTACAAGAATTGATTACGCGAATGGCGTCATTTTTTAAATCCATGTCTGAATCAAATCGCTGTGCGTAGTTTTCATTCTCGGTTATTCTCAAGAAATCATCCCAATTACTCAAGTTTGCCACGCTCAGCGTTGGTTTTATTTGTTTGGCAAGGCTAAAAATATCTTTGTAAGTGCTGTATTCATTTGTTTTAAATGTGTTATCAAATAGTCCATGTTTAGCAGGCCAAACGCCATGTAAAATGGTAGACCATCCCGGTACGCTAACTGTGTGTTCACCGCGATCTGTATTCCAATTGTAATACGCATGATTCAGTAAACTATCCACGCAAGGTGTATTTGCCGCTAACAATGCATCCGTCCGAACACCATCCCACCCAACAAAAAGCACTTTGCGAATGGGTTCACTTCCGAGCGTGCAATCTGTTTTAATTTCTTTATTGGGTTGAAATTTATCGCCACATCCATGTAGGACAAGAACACCGAAAAAAAACACAAAAAATGGGAAGATTTTCATAACACTGATTTTAGTAAATCAAATATACAAAATTGGTTATTGAAAAAAGTTATTTGTGTACGTCGCTCAAAATCAGTACTAAAAACCCTGAAACAAGCACCCAGTGGGGTATTTTTTTCTGCCAATTTACAGTAAGAGCTTGTTGGTTTCTATTGATGGATAAGGCAATAACGCCAAATCCGAGCACAAAAAGGATATCCACAAAGTCAAATGTCCCATTCGTAATATGGAAAAACTGTAAAAATTCAAGAATGATTCCATAAGTAATCGGTAGGTAATCAAGGGGTAATCTTGCCTTATGGACCCAAATACTATGCTGATTCAAGAGGGAGGTAAGTACAAAAACCCAAATTCCACCGGGTAAGGAATAAATCGCCCAATTGGGTAATGGAAAATGTGGTGCTAAATCCTTTTTATTGAGTAGATTATCGATTTGGAATGTTGATAAAATTTGATTAAAAATAATTGTATTATCCCGGTATAAAAAATAGATACTCGCAGCGATGAATGAAAGAGTGAAAAGGGTTAATAACCTGAAAGATAAACTATTAAATATATTTTTCGATTCCAATACAACACGATTTATCCACAAAGGTACAGCAAATATCGTCCTAACGAGGTGAAAAAAAGAATGATTTTACTGCGTTCAATTTTGTACTTTTGAAGTATGAAATTTGTATATCCGGAATTTTTGTGGGGTTTAACTGCGCTTGCCGTTCCGATTATCATTCATTTATTTCATTTTAGAAAGTATAAAACACTTTATTTTTCTTCTTTAAAATTCATTCAATACCTCGATCAGCAAAAAAAATCGGTTCGTAAGCTGAAGCATTGGTTAATTTTAGCGCTTAGAATTCTCGCGCTTGTGTTTTTAGTTCTTGCCTTCGCCCAGCCATACTTGCCCGTTGAAAATTCTGCGAATGCAGGTGCAAAACCTTTTCTCTCTATTTACATTGATAATTCTTTTTCCATGACGGCTAAAGGAACAGAGGGAGAATTGATTTCTGAAGCACGCGAGAAGGCAAGAAAAATGTTGCAAGATGTAGCCCCAGAAACGCGCGTTTTATTGCATACCAACTTAATGAATGGAGTTGAAAGCAGGTTAATCACCAAGGTGGAAGCCCTGGAAATGTTGGACAAAATTAAACCAACACCTATTCGTAAATCGCTGGATGAAGTGCTGGAGTGGGAAAAGAACATTGTGAAAAATGAAGAGGCTAATCAACAAAAACTGGGTTCAAAGCAATATGTTATCTTTTCAGATTTTCAGAAAAACCAAGTAAAATTTGATCAACTTACCAAAGATGAAATTGGATATTATTATCCGATTCAGCTAAAGCCGCAGCAAGCGTCTAATTTAACAATTGATTCTGTTTGGTTCACTTCGCCCGTACAAAAGTTGGGAGAGAATTCGGAATTGAATATTCGCTTAGTCAATAATGGAACGGTAATTTTGAATAACGTAGATGTTTCATGTACTATAAACAACATCAAACGCGATTTTGTGATTGATTTACCGGCCAACAAAAAAACTACAACTACGATTAATTTTACGGATAATTCTCCCGGCTATAAAACAGGTAAAGTCTCTGTGAATGATAAACAATTATTATGGGATGATGATTTTCACTTTTCCTATTTTTTAGATGATCACACCTCAGTTTTGGTGCTCAATGGTCCAGACGCCACTGATGCCATGCAACGTGTGTATTCGCTAGAAAAGTATTACAAATTAAATGTGGTGCAACAAGGCTCCTTTTCAAAAGATCAATTAAATCAAACGGATTTAGTCGTACTGAATGGCGTAAATGAAATTTCTTCTGGTCATGCGGCAATGTTGCTAGAGTTTGTGCAAGGTGGCGGATCTTTAGGCCTTTTTCCTGGGTCTAAATTAGAGAAGGGTTCTTGGAATTCTTTTTTGAGTCAAGTTCAATTACCACAATTGGGCGGACTTGTTTCAACGGGAACAAAAATTAAACAAATCGCCTTCGAAGATCCTTTCTTTTTGGGAATGTTTGAGAAGAAAAGTACCAATATTACCTTACCAGCAGTTTCTCAACTCTATCAAACTCAACGAACCGGTAGCTCGCGAGCATTTGATTTAATCAATCTTCAAAACGGACTTCCTTTGTTTATTCGTTCAAGCTTAAGTTCTTCCGTGTTTCTATTCACGAGTTCGCTTGAAAGCTCCTTTAGTTCCTTTATCTCGGATGCACTTTTCCCTTCCATTTTACTAAGAATGGGGGAGATGAGTCAACGAAAAACCCCTATTTACCTTACAATTGGAAAAGAATCAAGTTTTCCATTATACAAGAAAGTAAAGGATGATACGCCAGTACATTTAAAAAACAAGGAAGTAGATTTTATTCCAAAAACAGAACAACAAGGAATGGCCACCTATTTCATATTGCGAGGTAAGGAAGCTGTGGAAATGTTAAAAGCGGGAACGTATTCCGTTCAAGATGAGGAACAAATCGGTATTGTTTCATTGAATTATTCACGCGATGAATCTGAGGTGATTTATGCTACCGAAGCAGAAATTTTAGATGGTTTAAAAGACAAGGGAATAAAACGGGTCACCTATAAAAAAATTAATGAAGGACAAAGCTTAGCCAAAATTGAATTAGATAAACCCGTCGAATATTGGCGTTGGATGTTGATAATTGGGTTACTTTTTCTTTTAAGTGAGTGGGCAGTTTTAAAATTTTGGAAGTAATATTGTAAAAACGCAGAAAACAGCATGAAAATCCTACTGAAATCAGTCCTAATATCAGATGCTTCTTCCTCTTTTTTCGGAGCAAAAAAAGATATTTTAATAGAAGATGGAATTTATAGCAACATTGCAGATTCAATTCAAGATGCTGATGCACAAGTAATTCAAATTGATGGATTGCAAATCTCACAAGGTTGGGTGGATGTAAAAGCTACTTTTGGAGATCCGGGTTTTGAGCAAAAAGAAACCATAGATTCTGGATTGAATGCAGCTGCATCAGGCGGTTTTACACATGTTTTTATTACACCAAGTACGTATCCTGTTATTGATAATAAGTCGCATGTGGAATATGTGCTCAGAAAATCAGAATACCATACAACCCAATTGCATCCTATGGGCTGTGTAACGGAGAAAAAAGAAGGTCAAAATTTGGCTGAAATGTATGATATGTTTCAGAGTGGAGCAAAGCTGTTTACGGATGATCAGCAAGCATTAAATGGTGGGATTTTTTATCGAGCCTTATTGTATTGCAAAAATTTTGGCGGTAAAATTGTTTCCATTGCTCGGGATGAATCTATTTCAGCAAAAGGCATGGTTAATGAAGGGATTGCAAGTACTAGAACAGGATTAAAACCTGATCCGGCAGTGTCTGAAATTATTCAATTAGAAAGAAATATCCGTTTATTAGAATATACAGGAGGTCGTTTACACATCACCGGAATTTCAACAGCAGAAAGTGTCTATTTAATTCGAAATGCCAAAAAGAAAGGACTAGATATAACGGCTGATGTTCATGTTATGAACTTGTTGTTTAATGAAACAATAATGCTGGACTTTAACACACAGTATAAAGTTTTTCCAGTTTTGAGAACGGAAAGCGATCGTTTGGCATTGGTTCAAGGAGTTTTAGACGGCGCAATCGATACAATTGCATCGGATCATCGTCCGTTGGATTTGGAAGAAAAAGAAATTGAATTTGATTTTGCAGGCTTCGGATGTATACAGCTACAAACCCTTTTTTCAAACTTAAACACGCATTTTCCTGAAACTGTGGAACAATTTGTGAATGCTTTATCAATCAAAGCGCGTATTGCATTTGACATCGATATAAGACCAATTGAAATTGGCTCATCGGTGGATGCAACCCTATTTGATACCCAATCAAAATGGATTTATGAAAAGAAGAATAGTGTATCAAAAGCCAGTAACACGCCTTTTTTCGGCAAGGAATTCACCGGAAAAGTTCATGGTGTAATACAAGCAGATTCCTTTATATTAGCTGAATAACCTATGTCAAAAAGGACGTTTTTAAAGGAGTTTATTAAAGAAAACAAAATGGTGGGTTCACTCACGCCTAGCTCTCGTTTTTTGGCTGCTAAAATGATTGATGGTATCGATTTTTCAACGGTAAATGTGGTTGTTGAATTAGGCCCTGGAACGGGTGTTTTTACCCGAAAAATCGTTGAAAAATTACCGGTTACGGCTCATTTATTTGTCTTTGAACTAAACGAGGGATTTTGCACTCAATTAAAAGCAGAATTCCAGCAAAGCAATGTTCATATTATATTTGATTCAGCCGATCAAATTCAGCGTTATCTTCAAGAATATGGTTTTGAGAAAACAGAAGTTATAATTTCTTCTCTGCCACTAGCAAATTTTTCGAAAGACTTGCGCTCAAGCATCTTAAAAACTGCTCATCATTTGTTAGTTGAAAATGGAAAATACATCCAGTTTCAATATAGTTTACAGGCAAAAAGTAAACTAAAAGAAATCTTTAGCAAGGTAAAACTCCGTTTTACAGCACTGAACATTCCGCCGGCATTTGTGTATATCTGCTCAAAATAGGAAAAAAAAATACGTCACTGATGTAACGTATTTTAAGAAGAGATATAAGTTTAAGATTAGCCTTTTACTTTTGCTTTTACTTCCTCTACAAATGTTTTTGCAGGTTTGAAAGAAGGAATGTTGTGAGCTGGAATAATGATTGTTGTGTTTTTAGAAATGTTTCTTCCAGTTTTTTCCGCTCTTTCTTTAACGATAAAGCTACCAAAGCCTCTTAGGTAAACATTTTGTCCGTTTGCTAATGAGTTTTTGATGGATGTCATAAAAGCTTCAACCGCTTTTAATGCCTCGTTTTTTTCAAGTCCAGTTTCTTGAACAATTTCCGTAACTACGTCTGCTTTAGTCATGATTTGTTATTTTTAGAGTTTAATATAAGTTTAATACTAGTTTAATTTGAGTTACAAAAGTAATTAGCTTAAGCATTTAATTGTCGATTTTTTTAATTTTTTTTTTAATAATTAACGTTAATGACTGATTTTCAGCAAATAATAAAGAGTTGGTACCTTGCTAATAAACGTGATTTACCATGGCGAGAGACCAAAAACCCCTATATAATTTGGTTAAGCGAGATAATTTTGCAACAAACACGTGTGGCTCAAGGTCTTTCCTATTACGAAAAATTTATCCGTCATTATCCAACTGTTCGTGATCTTGCTGCCGCTTCTGAACAAGAAGTGTTAGCTGATTGGCAAGGATTGGGCTATTATTCTCGTGCAAGAAATCTTCACGCCACCGCAAAGCAAATTTCTACTGATTTTGATGCGGTTTTTCCAACTGATTTCAAATCGATTCTGAAACTTAAGGGAATTGGAGAATATACAGCATCGGCAATTGCCTCCTTCGCGTATGATTTACCGTATGCAGTTGTTGATGGCAATGTTTATCGCGTTTTAAGTCGATTGTTTGATATTGATTTGCCCATTGATTCCACGGAAGGTAAAAAACAGTTTAGCGCACTCGCAAACGAGCTAATCGACAAGCAAGATCCAGGTATTTTTAATCAAGCTATGATGGAATTTGGAGCAATTCAATGCATTCCGGGTAAACCTCTTTGTGTAAATTGCCCATTGATTCATGAATGTAAGTCATTTCAATTGGGAGTGGTTTCAAATCGACCGGTTAAAAAAGGCAAAACGAAAGTGCGTAATCGGTATTTTTTATATTTAATATTTTGGAATTCAGAATCTAAGACATTTTATTTGCGAAAAAGGACAGAAAAAGATATCTGGCAAGAATTGTTTGAGTTCCCAATGCTTGAATTCGATTCTGAGCAAGCCTGCACGGAATACATTAATTCTATTTCTAGCCAAATAAAATTTATTTCGCCTGCCCAAAAACATATTTTATCTCATCAGCATATTTATGGACGATTCGCTTTTGTAACAAATGCCGATTTATTGAATGAATTTGAGGATCTAATCGAACTTAGTTTTGAAGAATTAGGCTCCTATCCGTTGCCAAGATTAATTGATCGATTTATTGAAAACAACTACTCCCTTTTTAACTCTTAACCTAAAATATCTTGCGTACATTTGTAAAAAACTATAACATGATTCAAATCACTCAAAGTGGAAAAGAAATTGCAGGTGCGTCGCAAGTTATTCTTTTTTCAGCAGAAGACGTAAATAAAAATTTCAGCACGAATGAATTTACAAATAGTGATTTGAAATTAATTCAAGAAGGTAAAGAAAAAATGGACTTCGTTAAAAAAGGGTCGGTTTTTACGTTTGCTATTTTTTCGGAACAATCGGATGAAGCGTTGAGAGTTATAGGCTCAACCATCCAACTACAAATAGCTAAAACAGTTTCTACTTTGCAATTATTAGGAGTTGAAAGCGCTGTATTGCCTCTTGCGGAAGGTGTAATATTAAGTAATTATCAATTTTTGAAATATTGCAGTGATAGAAATGAACAAGTCTTCAAATTATCCACGTTGCAATTTCCTCAAGAAGTATCCTCAAAAACAATCAGCGAATTAGAAAATTCTTGCAAGGTTGTATATTGGTCACGCGACATGGTGAATGAACCCGTTTCTTACCTAACCGCTGAAAAATTAAGTGAGGAGATTGTTGAAGCTGGCATCAATGCTGGATTTTCCGTAAATGTCTTAGAAAAGTCGCAAATAGAAGCCTTAAAAATGGGTGGATTATTAGGCGTAAATAGAGGTTCAATGGATCCACCAACATTCACGATCGCTACCTATTGTCATCCTGAAGCAGTTAATGAAAAACCAATTGTTTTGGTGGGAAAAGGAGTTGTTTATGATACTGGTGGTTTGAGTTTAAAACCAACACCTGGTTCAATGGATTGTATGAAAAGTGATATGGCTGGAGCAGCTGCAGTTGCAGGAGCTATTTACTTGGCTACTTTGCAACAATTAAAAATTAATTTGGTAGTGCTCATTCCTGCAACAGATAATCGACCGGGAATGGATGCATATACACCAGGGGATATTTTAACAATGCACAATGGATCAACAGTTGAAGTATTAAATACAGATGCAGAAGGAAGATTGATTTTAGCCGATGCATTGGCTTATTCGGCAAAGTATGATCCGGAGTTGGTTATCGACGCCGCAACGTTAACAGGCGCTGCAGTGCGCGCAATCGGAACACATGCCAGTATTGTTATGGGTAATGCTTCAGATTCTTATTTCGATGCGCTGGAAACAGCGGGAAATCAAGTTCATGAGCGGGTAGTGCGTTTTCCATTCTGGGACGACTATTTGAAAGAAATGAAATCATCTATCGCAGATTTAAAAAATATTGGAGGCGGAAACGCAGGAATGATAACAGCAGGGAAATTTTTGGAGCATTTTGTTAAATCTCCCTATATTCACATGGATGTTGCAGGGCCTACTTGGCTTGATGCTAAGGAGGGTTATCGTCCAAAAGGCGGAACGGGAGTTGGTGTTCGCTTATTATATCAGTTTTTGAAAAATAAATCAAATTAATGGACAAGGAAAAAGAAGTGGGTAATCCCAATCCAATAAAAATAGGAATAACGATTGGAGATATTAATGGGATTGGACCGGAAGTGATTATCAAATCACTTAATGATAACCGCATATTATTGGATTGTACACCCGTTATATATGGTTCAACAAAGGTATTTTCCTTTTATAAAAAGTTGTTGAATGAAGTAGAATTCAATTACCAAACAATCAAGGATGCAAATGAAATTCAACTGCGAAAAATAAATATAATTAATACTTGGAATGAAGACGTAGAAATTACCCCGGGAACTCCATCGGAAGCTTCGGGTAAGTATGCTATTCAATCTTTGGAAAAAGCAGCACAGGATTTGGCAAGTGGTAAAATAGATGTTTTAGTTACCGCTCCCTTTTCGAAAGAAGCCGTAGCAAAATCAGGTTTTTCATTTATCGGACATACTGAATATTTAGCTGAAATGTCAGGGGTGCCTGAGGCGCTCATGATTTTAGTTAGTAATTCCTTGAGGGTTGCATTAGTTACTGTGCATGTTCCCCTGAAGGAGGTCGCTGGTTTATTGACCAAGGATAAAATAATGAAAAAGATCAGTGCTTTCGAAGATTCCTTGAAAAAAGATTTTGCCTTAGTTAAACCGAGAATAGCCGTTTTGGGGTTGAATCCGCATGCGGGTGAAAATGGTAAATTGGGTCAGGAAGAAAAAGAAATTATTGCTCCAGCAATTCAGGCAAGTAAGGCAGAAGGCAAACTTGTTTTTGGTCCTTATGCAGCAGATGGGTTTTTTGGATCTCAAGCGCGCAATCAATTTGATGGTGTTTTAGCCATGTACCACGACCAAGGATTAGCTGCTTTTAAAGCAATTGCATTTGAAGACGGGGTTAATTTTACGGCGGGTCTACCAATCGTCCGAACTTCACCGGATCATGGCACAGCCTACGATATTGCTGGAAAAAATGAAGCAGATGCAAGTTCTTTTCGGTCAGCGATTTATTTGGCAACAGATATTTTTAAGAACAGAAAATTTGTCAAGGAAATTAATTCAAATCCTTTACCTATTGGGAAGCACGAGGGTGATCGAAGTGAACGGGATAATTGATTATAGAAAAGTTTCAGAGAAAAAGTAACTATTCCTTTAAGAATTCTTGGAAATTTCTTATCTTTGCGCTCCGTTTTTGGAAATGCGAGGAAACATGAAGAAAAAATTAGACTTTACTATTCCGTTTGCAGGTTTAAAATTAGGACATCATTCTTATGAATTTGAGGTTGATGATACGTTCTTTGAAGATTTGGATTATTCACTTGTAAAAAAAGGGAATATTGTCGTTTCTATTGATTTAGAAAAAAAGGAAACTATGCTCATTTTGCAGTTTACCCTAACTGGTTCGGTTGAGGTGGAGTGTAATCTATGCACAGATCCTATGAATCAATCAGTTAATGCTTCATACCCGCTAATCTATAAGTTTGGACTAGAGGATTTGGAAGATGATTCAATTATTGTCATTCACCCAGATAGTTACCAAATTGATGTTAGCCACCCTATCTATGAGTTTCTGACTCTTGCACTTCCTTTACGTACAGTACATGCTGAAGGTCAATGTAATCAAGAAATGCTAGACACGTTGAATAAATACTTATCTTCGCCAACAGACGAAAGCGAAAAAAATGATCAAATTGATCCGCGGTGGTCAGTTTTAAAAAATTTGAATTAACAATATAAATAAATAATTATGGCACATCCTAAACGTAGAATCTCCACCACACGAAGAGATAAAAGGAGAACACACAAGAATGCTGTTGCAAAAAACATCGCAACTTGTCCAACTACGGGCCAACCGCATTTGTTTCATCATGCTCATTGGCATGAAGGAAAGCTTTACTACAGAGGAAAAGTAGTAGCTGAGAAAGAAGTTGCAGTTTAATTTCCCTAAATAATTCCGCAGATGAAAATCGGAATTGATATTTTAGGAGGAGATTTTGCTCCAGATGCTAATCTGGGAGGAGTTTCTCTTGCCTTAAAAACGCTACCTTCTGATGTGGTTTTAACTTGTATTGGCGACAAAGAACAGATTAAAAATTCATTAGAAAAATTTGGTATTGATGAGAAGCGTATTGAAATTGTTCATGCTCCTGACATAATTACCATGCACGATCACCCAACCCGTGCAATTCCTCAAAAACCAAATAGTACCATTGCCATCGGATTTGATTTATTAGTGAATAAGGAAATCGATGCCTTTGCAAGTACGGGTAATACAGGTGCCATGTTGGTTGGTTCTATCTATAAATTAAATACTATTCCAGGCGTCATAAGACCATGCATTACCTCCACGCTTCCGGCGTTTGATGGTTCAAGTTCTATTTTACTGGATGTTGGATCAAATGCTGATTGTAAGGTTGATGTGCTTTATCAATTTGCTGTTTTAGGATCTCTCTATTCAAAAGCTGTTTACGGAGTTGAAAATCCACGTGTGGCTCTTTTAAATATTGGTGAGGAAGAAACTAAGGGTAATTTATTGACAATTGCAGCGCACAAATTGTTTGCCGAGTCTGATGAAATTAATTTCGTTGGAAATATTGAAGGTAGGGATTTGTTCTTAGCAAAAGCAGATGTCGTTGTGTGCGATGGCTTTACAGGAAATATTGTATTGAAAGAAGCCGAAGGTATATATGCCTTAATGAGAAAAAGAGGTATTCGTGACGAATATTTCGATCGTTTCAATTATGAAAATTATGGAGGCACTCCGATTTTAGGAGTTAAAGGAAATGTGATTATCGGTCATGGAATTTCCAACGATATAGCAGTTAAAAATATGATACTTCATGCATACGAAGTAGCAAATTCGAAATTGTCAGAAAAACTTAACGAAGCATTTAATAGTTGATGAAAAAAATAACTGCTGCCATTACAGGTGTTCAAGGATTCGTTCCTGATGAAGTATTGTCAAATGCCGATTTAGCAAAGATTGTTGATACCTCAGATGAATGGATAACTTCTCGTACGGGTATAAAAGAACGCAGAATTCTCCGCGATGGCGCATCATCAGACTTAGCAGCCGCAGCTGTAGAGGGTTTATTGAAGAAAACAAATACCTCTCCGGAGGATATTGAACTCGTGATACTTGCTACCGTTACCCCAGATTATCCTTTCCCAAGCACTGCAAACGTATTGTGCGACAAAACAGGTATGAAAAACGCTTGGGGTTATGATTTAATTGCGGCATGTTCAGGCTTTATCTATGCTTTGTCTACAGGCGCTCAATTTATTGAAACAGGACGTTACAAAAAAGTAATAGTCGTTGGAGTAGATAAAATGACATCTATTTTGGATTACGAGGACCGAACTACTTGTGTGATTTTTGGAGATGGCGCGGGTGCTGTTTTACTTGAACCAAATGAGGAAGGTTTAGGAGTTTTAGATTTTATTTTACGCAGTGATGGTTCTGGTAGACAATACTTGATTCAGCCAGGTGGAGGATCAGCAAATCCGGCATCTATCGAAACAGTTGAAAATCGTATGCATTATGTCAAACAAGAAGGGAAGCAGGTTTTTAAATTTGCCGTAACTAACATGGCCGAAGTTTCAGCTGAAATCATGGAAAAAAATAACTTGACAAGCGACGATGTTGATTGGTTAGTTCCACATCAAGCAAATTTGCGTATAATAGACGCTACTGCCAGTAGAATGGGACTACCGAAGGAAAAGGTTATGATAAATATCCAAAAGTACGGAAATACAACTGCAGGTACTTTACCCCTCTGCTTGTGGGATTATGAAAAACAATTAAAAAAAGGCGATACACTTATTTTATCTGCATTTGGAGGTGGGTTTACTTGGGGAGCAGTTTATTTAAAATGGGCATACAACTCATAAATAATTATATTTACCAAAAATTATATTCACATGAATTTAAATGAAATACAAGATTTAATCAAGTTAGTTTCAAAATCTGGGTTAACAGAAGTAGAAATTGAGAAAAAAGATTTTAAGATCACTCTAAAGGCTGAAAAAGCAAAAGGAAATGATCAGCCTATTTATGTGCAAGCAGCTCCAGTTAGTTCACCTATTGCTCCACCAGCAAGTCCTGTAGCGGTAGCTCCAGTTGCAGTAACTAATGACGCAGCACCATCAGAAGACTCTACATTGATTACGATTAAATCTCCTATGATTGGAACATTTTATCGTTCTTCAGGTCCAGACAAAGATGCTTTTGTATCTGTTGGATCAATGGTTCAAAAAGGAGATAAAGTTTGTATTATTGAGGCAATGAAATTATTCAACGAAATTGAATCAGAAATAAGCGGTAAAATCGTTAAGGTTTTGGTTGATGATGCAAGTCCTGTAGAATATGACCAACCGTTGTTTTTGGTTGAGCCAGCATAATTCCTTAAAATCAAAGGTATGTTTAAAAAGATTTTAATCGCAAATCGCGGCGAAATTGCTCTGCGCATTATTCGTACGTGTAAAGAAATGGGCATCAAAACAGTTGCCGTTTATTCCACTGCAGACAAGGATAGTCTTCCTGTTCGTTTTGCCGATGAGGCAGTTTGTATAGGTCCACCTGTTAGTTCCAAATCCTACCTTTCCATTCCAAATATTATTGCGGCCGCAGAGATAACAAATGCTGATGCAATTCATCCAGGATATGGTTTTCTTTCTGAAAATGAAAAGTTTTCTAAGGTTTGTCAAGAACATGGAATAAAATTTATTGGTGCTTTGCCAGAACAAATTGCAGGAATGGGCGATAAAGCAACTGCGAAATCAACGATGATTAAAGCGGGTGTACCTTGTATTCCTGGTTCAAAGGGTTTGCTGAAAGATTTAGCGGATGCCATTAAAACAGCAGCAGTAATTAAATATCCTGTAATCCTTAAAGCAACCGCAGGTGGTGGTGGAAAAGGCATGCGTATTGTGTGGAAAGAGGAAGATGTGGAGGCGGCATGGGATTCAACGCGTCAAGAAGCTTTAGCAGCATTTGGCAACGATGGTATTTATATGGAGAAATACATTGAAGAACCACGTCATATTGAAATTCAAATTGCGGGTGATCAATATGGAAATGCTTGTCACATGTCCGAACGTGATTGTTCTATTCAACGTCGTCATCAAAAATTAGTTGAAGAAACGCCTTCTCCTTTTATGACAGATGAATTGAGAGAGAAAATGGGTGATGCAGCAATAAAAGCGGCTAAAGCTGTTAAATATGAAGGTGTTGGAACTGTTGAATTTTTGGTAGATAAAAATCGGGATTTCTACTTCATGGAAATGAATACGCGTATTCAGGTGGAGCATACTATAACAGAGGAAGTAATCAATTTTGACTTGATAAAAGAACAAATTAAAATTGCTGCTGGCGAGAAAATTTCAGGTAAAAACTATTATCCTGTAATGCGTCATGCAATTCAATGTAGAATAAACGCGGAAGATCCATATGCTGATTTTCGACCTTCACCGGGTAAAATCACAGAATATCATTGTCCAGGAGGTCACGGAGTTAGAATTGATGCCCATGTTTATTCTGGCTATACTATTCCGCCAAATTATGATTCAATGATTTCTAAACTCATAGTTGTTGCTCAAACGCGTGAAGAAGCGATTTTAAAAATGAAAAGAGCTTTGGATGAGTATATAATACAAGGGGTGAAAACAACTATTCCTTTTCATCAAAAACTGATGAATAATGAAGATTTTCAGAAAGGAAATTTTACTACAAAATTTATGGAGACGTTTGAATTTTAATCGAAACCTATCTTTTGTTCATTAAGCCAGATTTTTCTGGCTTTTTTTATATAATTTAGATTTAATATTGGCAACCCACAATGTTAATATTCGTTTAATTTTAAAGATGATTATGAAATATTTTTATTTCTGCTTTTTACTTTTGTTTTTCCTTGGGAATTCTAAAATGACAGCGCAACAAATTCAGTTTAATCAAATTGAAAAGTACTGTTCAATAAACGAGTTAATATCAATGTATGAACCTTTATCTGATGAAATTCTAGCTAGAATTGATTTAAATAAAGCGAACAGCCTTTCTCTTATTGATGGTATAGGAGTGTCATATAATATTACCGCCGGCGAAAACATTCTTCAATATTCTGAAAATGAATTAAAGCAAGCTTTCAATTTGTTAAATCATGAAAATGTGAATGTGATTTTGAATAGTTTTGAATTAAAAGTTAGTTTTAATGCTTGCATCAGAATCGAGTATGTAAAGGATCGTTTGAAAAACTTAGATGTTGAGATTCAAGAATTAAATGGTACAAATATTTTTCTATCAAATTAATCTGAATTGAATGAATAAATTACTACTCATATTTTTTTTAATAATATTTTCATCTTACTTCGGACAAACCGATAATCCTTGTGGAGCACCGTCGTTAACTGTGAGTACAAATTGTAGTTATTCTGCTGGAAATTTACCTACAAGCATGACAGGGACCACTGGTATTCCAGCGCCTGGTTGTGCTTCCTACACTGCTGGGGGAGATGATGTTTGGTATCAGGTAACCGTTCCTGCTGGGGGGGCTTTAACCATAAATACTAATACAGGAACCTTAACAGACATGGGAATGGCGTGGTATTCGGCTTCATCTTGT
>JBILYP010000037.1:0-24168 GCA_044377675.1 Crocinitomicaceae bacterium | reverse complement strand
CCTTTCTGCGGCACTTTCTGTTCCCATAAGCTTAAACCCATGAGACCTTCCCGTTAGGAAGTACGATGCTCTATACTGCCCGGACTTTCCTCTCTCTTGGTTTCCCAAAACAGCGATAGACCGATTTGCCTAATGCAAATGTACGTATTAGTTTTTAGTAACTCGAATCGTTTTGGAACCCTCACTTGACTCTAGTGCAATAAAATAAATTCCAGGTAAATAAGCAGCAAGGTTTATATTCAAAGCATTAGAATTTATTCCCGCTAATTGATTGATCAAATTACCTTTACAATCGAATAAAGTAATTTTATTTATGATTGAAGGACAAGTTATTTGAATCTCATCATTAGTAGGATTAGGAAAAATTGTTGCATTAAAATCATTTTCTGTAATACTTGCATCCAACCCAAGGTAAATATCTTGGTATTCAATGGTTCGAATTTGACTACTCCCATTAGTGTTGGCAACAACTATTTTTAATAAAACATCCTTTTTATTTTGACCAATCCATTCATATTCCGTTGTTTGAATTGGCGGTGTTCCAATCCAAGTACCCGTCCCAAAAAATGTCTGATAAATCGAATCAATTTCTGTAATGTCCCTTCGCAATCGCAATACATCAAATGTTCCATACGGTAATATTAGCTGGCCAAACCCATCCACTGTACTTGTAATGGAACGATGTTGCTTGATTTTAAAATCAGCAGCCGGATTCAAATCTATAAAAGTATACCCACGCGTATCAAACGTTTGTTGAAATGCCATAGGGAATTTATACTTTGTCTCAATTGTATCAGATTTAAAAGCCACATCTATTCCACTTACTTTCACCGAAAAACCAACCTTCGTAATTGTGTCAATAGTTGATTTTTGATACGATCTTGGATCTGAAAGTGAAACGGGCAAAAATCCATTTAATTGATCAACCGGCAAAGTATTTTCAGGAATAAAATAGGAAGCCTGATAATTTTGTGGAGCAAAAACACCAAATGTAAATTGCACCGGACTAAATCCTATCGATGTAAACTCTCGAATAAATTGACTATTTGCAACTAATGATGAGTAATCCCACGTAATACCCGAACCGGTTAACATCGGTTCATTAGTAGTTTGATTTGCAACACTTATTCGCACCGTATCTCCGGGAACGGCAAAATCTAATTCAGAGATTAAAATTTGTGCGTTTAACCCAAGTTCCCCAAGGAAAAGGAAACACCCAAATAGTATAAGCCTAATCATTAAAATGGTAAGTCGTCAGTATCATCATTTGATGACAGTAATGCGTCTACAGGAGAACCTGAAGGAACAGCATTTAAATCCATCGAAGAAGGTCCACCTGCTGGCATACCCTGACCTACTTTTTCAATTCTCCATGCATCTAATGAATTAAAAAATTTCACCTCTCCTTGTGGGCTAGTCCATTCTCGTCCGCGTAGGTTGAATGAAACTTCTACCTGCTCACTAACTTGTACGTTATCCAACATGGCACATCTATCTTGTACCGCCTGAAATAGAATATCTTGAGGATATTGACTTGTGTTTTCAGTCAACACAAATTCTCTTTTTGCAAACTTCTCTGAAACCTGTACAGTAGGATTCAACACTTTAATTGTTCCTGTAATTTTAAACATATTTATTTTTTTATCCGTTATTAAATGCTAAAAGCGTTAACCAAGCCTCCTGTAATTTGTTTTCGCGCAACAATTCTTGTGCTCGTTCATGCAGTTCGTTTTCCAACTTTTCTGCATCGCTACCTAAAGTTACAAATAAATCACTTAACTCAAGCAATTTATATTCATTTACATCCGTTTCACTAGGAAGCGACTCTATTCCAGCCAATTGACCCAAATCATTTTTACTAAACACAGCACTTGATACAATATCTGAAGGCAGTTGATCAAAACCAATTCCACATGTTGTAATTGGTTTTTTAATTTCAAACATTGAACTTGAATCTGCTCTGCAGTACCAATCCCCACCCATTCGAGAAACTAAATCGATTTTATGCTGGTCAATCATTCCTTCTTCATTCAAAACATCTTCGTTAATATGAATTCGAGTAACCTCACAAATAATTAAATTTCCTGCGCCACCTTCTGTACCCAATTCAATCACTTGATTCACCTTGCACTCAAATTGAACAGGAGATTCAGCAACACGCATTGGCTTGATTGTTTCAGAAGCAACGGGTGTGAATCCGGATTTAACAAATTCATCTACATCAGAAGCATAAGGAGAACTCGCAAGACTCATTTGATGAACAATTGAATGATTTACGACATTGATTACCACTTCAGGTACCACCTTTACATTATTATATGTATCCTTAGTTGTGTTACTTCTTCCAGAACGCGCTGGAGAAAATATAAGAATTGGCGGATTTGCACTAAAAACATTGAAGAAACTGAATGGAGCCAAATTGGGTCTGCCAGTTAAATCAACAGTAGAGGCAAATGCAATAGGCCTTGGACCAATCGCTCCCAATAAATATTGATGCAGTTTTTGAACGGGTAAATCGGTTGGATTAAGTGTTACCATCGAGATTATTTGTGCCAACAAAATTAAGGAGAATATCATTTTTCCACGCGGCTAACTTTGAATAGTTATTCACAGCTTTTAAAATAAAAAAATCTAATTACCCCAATCTATTGATTAGTGATCGAATTGTTGAATAATTTAGGCCTGAAAAAAAAAACGTGGCTTGAACTATTATATAAACAAAGACTTCTTTAATACTTAAAATTCTCCTCAACATGAACAGAGAATTTTTTCACTTCTTGTAAAAACCTCCTGTTTGTCCATGTTGGATAACTTGAGGAAACTCGAAATGAAAGCAATAATAAGTCTGTGGGGTAAATCGAAACCCAAGGCAAACTTGGACTTTCAACATCATTTATTGAGATTATATTTTTTTCGAGTAACCATTTCTTAAACTCCGTGGCTTCAATCTGATTTTCATAACTACAACACGCATCTTTTGGAACACTACTAATGAATGAATTTAATCTGTTATCATCCAATTTTAATAGTTCATCAATAAGATTTTGATATTTATCCATTTTTTCAAGACTTTTTCTAAGAAAATCAGTTGCGCTTTTAGCTGAATAAATTTTGATTAGCTCATCATTCTCATTAGATTTCGTTTCCTTTAGAGAAGCAATCATATTTACCTTGTGGTTCTCAAATTCTTTTTTGAAAGCAGTAACAAATGTTGGAGAATACAAATCAAAACTAGTATAGGCTAGGCTCGGATCATTCGCAAGCATATTTCTCCATTCATTTATTAATTGGTCATTCTCAAATTTTACATACTCTTCACCAATTATGGACATATTAAAACCTAATAAAGCCCCTAAATCAAAGGCAGTTTCTTCTGAATAAAAAGCAAAACCTGAGGCATTTTTTGCCATAACTTCAACTTTTTCTTTTGTAAAAAGATGAAGCGTAATAATTGCTGAAACGGAAACAAACAATAAGACCATTAAAGAAATACCAATTATTTTTTTCATAAACTATTTTTAAGATTTAACGACTTTAAAGATACAGATTATTATAACACCCACTTCAATTGGTAATAAAAAACAATTAACTGTAATTTGTTATACCGATGTCAATTCCTTTTATTTTCAAAAAAACGCTTTAACAAAACAATCGATTCCTCAGCTAAAAGTCCATTCGTAACCAAGGTCTTCGGGTGATAAATAGACTCATGTAATCTTCCCGCACCCCTTTTTTCATCCCGGGCAGCAAAAACAACCTTATCGATTTGTGACCAATACAAAGCTCCACCACACATAACACATGGCTCAAGCGTCACATACAGGGTGCATCCGGTTAAATATTTTGCGCCCAAATATTCCGCTGCTGCAGTTATTGCTTGAATTTCAGCATGAGCAGTTACGTCGTTTAATTTTTCAGTAAAATTGTGTGCACGAGCAATAATTTGATTGTTGGCTACAACTACAGCACCAACAGGAACTTCATCTATTTCAAATGCTTTTTGGGCCTGCTGAAGCGCTTGCTTCATGAAGTATTCATCATTAAAGGGAGAAATCATCACTCATTTTTGCCAAATATATTTATTTTGTTTGACCCAACAATTCGATTTCAAAAAATCAATTATATTTGAAGAAATTAAAAATAAAAATCATGAAAAAAGTAATTTTATTCGGTGCATTTGCACTTTTGTCCTTGACTTCTTGTAAAAAAGATTGGACATGTACTTGTACTTCTTCTGTTGGCGGATCTTCGTCTTCAACGATTGCAGATATGACTAAATCGGATGCTAAAGCGGAATGTAATGGTGGAGACGGAAGTGCATTAGGCGTTACTGTTGATTGTGAAATTCAATAATCATAATTAATCTAAACCTAGGGGGCTCGCCCCCTTTTTTTTATGAATTCAATTGAAAACTTCCTATTAGATTTTGGATTAAGTTGGAAGATATCCAAGTTAATCCCTTACTTATTTTTTCTGACTACAGGCTTGTTATTCCTAATAGTTCATAAAAAAGTAAAAAGCAAAAAGAATTGGACCAATAGGCTAATCTCATTTGTATTACTCGTTTTTCCAATCAGTATTTATTTTGCGTTTTTTCCAATTTACGAGGGCGATTTTTCAAACTTAGGTATTCAACCGAAAACCACCATTTCTTTTCCTGAAGAAAAAGTGTTAACGGTGATTGTTTTGCCAAATTGTCCATTTTGCTATCAATCTATCGCTTTAATGAAAAAAATAAAAAAGCGAAACCCAAAAATTAAAATTTCTTATTGGGTGGTAGTCTCTGATACATTAGCACCTAAAACTGCTATTCTGCGTTTAATCCCATCAGAATTTAAACCGATTCAACGCCATGATGTTAGCGAACAAGCAAACCTTGCTCAAGGAACATTTCCTTGTTTTGTGTTATCAAATAAAAAAAAGGCCTTAAAAATTTGGAACAACAATCAATTTGGTGTCTGTGCCTTGGATGAAATTGAAGATTTTTTTAAGTAATCAACTGTGATATATTGATTTCATACTTTTTTAATAAAATTACTTCCAATAATCAAGCGTAAAAAATTGAACTAGCGAAAAATCAAATCAAAGTAACTCTTTTCAACATCACTTCTTGCCAAAAATTCAAACAAATAAATTATTTTTGTGAAAAATAAACTTTGGTCACATCCATTTGTTGTTTAAAGTATGAGTGAAAATCAATTTTCAACAGAAATATTGCAAGAAACCCGAACAAAAAAACCTAAATGGTTGCGGGTGAAATTACCTATCGGTGAAAATTACCGAAAAGTTCGCTCTCTTGTTGATGAACATAAACTACATACCATTTGCGAAAGTGGTAGTTGCCCAAATATGGGGGAATGCTGGGGAGAAGGAACAGCGACCTTTATGATCCTTGGAAATATTTGCACCCGTTCTTGTGGGTTCTGTGCCGTTCAAACTGGAAAACCAGATGCAGTTGATACTTTTGAACCAGGCAGAGTTGCTAACAGTGTTAAAATTATGGGTGTTAAACATGCGGTAATTACATCGGTTGATCGTGATGATCTAAAAGACGGAGGTTCTGAAATATGGGCTCAAACTGTGAGAGCGATACGTCAGCAATCACCTCAAACCACTCTGGAGACTTTGATTCCCGATTTCGCAGGTAAATGGGAAAATTTACAAACAATAATAGATGTAGCGCCAGAAATAGTTTCTCACAATTTGGAAACCGTTAGAAGGCTTACCAAGCAAGTTCGGATTCAAGCCAAATATGATCGTAGTTTAGAAGTACTCTTTCGATTAAAAAAGGGTGGAATGCGCACAAAATCAGGAGTAATGTTAGGTCTTGGAGAAACAGAAGAAGAAGTTATTGAAACTATGTCCGATTTGCGGAGTGTTGGAGTTGACGTTTTAACATTGGGACAATACCTTCAACCAACTTCAAAACACCTTCCAATTTCAGAATTTATTACTCCCGAGCAATTTGATAAACTTGGGAAGATTGGACAAGAAATGGGATTTAGATACGTTGAAAGTGGTCCTTTAGTCCGTTCATCATACCATGCAGAAAAACACTTGTTTTAAAAAAATTGTTACTTGCAAACTTGAATTGAATGAAAAACATTGTTAAAATACAGAAAAAAATAAAAAATTAACCGAAAAATTTAAAAGTTCGACGAAAATTTAAAAGTATTTGATAATAATTTTATAACTTGGCTCACTGAATAAAATTCATTTTTAAACAAACTATGAAAAAGAAAAACATAATCTTAGGATCGCTCGCTCTAACTGGAGTTTCTGTAGCTTTTACAGTTGGGATGTGGCTTATGAAAAACGACGGGACCGCTTCTTACAAACAAGAATCTCTATCGATTTTGGAAGCGAGAAAAGCGGATGAGGCGCAAGCATGGTTGCGTGCCAGATACGTTGACGCAGCTACGGGTCAGCAGATTACAGCTGAAAAATTAGCTGAAATCCAAAAAAACTTCAACAAATTATCTAAGGAAAAATCAATTGATTGGGAAGAACAAGGTCCAGATAATATTGGTGGTAGAACACGTGCAATAGAAATTAACCGAAATAATCCGAATGATATTTGGGCAGGAGGAGTTTCTGGTGGGTTGTTTTATTCATCCAACCAAGGGAATAGCTGGACTAGAGTTGATTCATACATCAATCAGGGTGCATCTCCTTATATCTCAAGTATGACAATGACCAAAGACGGTACACTTTTCGTTGCTACTGGTTCAAATAATGAAGGATGGAATGGGAATGGCGTGTGGTATACCACGGATCTTGGTGCAAACTGGACAAAAGTTCCAGGAACTTCAGATTGCACAGAGATAGAAAGTGGTGACGCATCCGATTATGCATATATGGCAACTCCTTCAGGTATGAGAAAGTGGAAATTAGGCGATGCCTCTTTGACGAGTATTACTCCTGCTTCAGGTGCTTGTTACGCATTAAAAATCTCAAACAACGAACAAGTAATTGTGGCTGCCTATGGATCTAATAAGACTTATGTTTCAACTGATGGAAGTGCTTCTTTCACTGATAGATCAGGAACTGCAGCAAATAATCTAGTACTCCAAGGTGCATCACGCATTGAATATGCTATCTCTCATGAGTTAAATTCATCGGGAAATTATTCCCTGTATGCGGTTAGAACTAACTCTAATTTATTAGGAATGAATGTTTCTCATGATAACGGAACAACATGGACAGAATTTGTTGGTAACCCAGGTACTCCTGCTCCAGCAGATTTTGATATTTTCAGGGATCAAGGAACATACAATTCAATTGTATCTGTAGTTCCAAATGATCCTGAAATGATTCTTATTGGTGGTATTGATGTATGGAGATGGAAACAAACGGTTAATAACCCTCCTTCAGGTGGATTCCGTAAAGTAAGTCAATGGTTTGTTAGTCCAAGCTCTTCCATTTATGTTCATGCTGATAATCATGAAATGAAATGGGATGGAAATGGTCGTTTTTATGCTGGTAGTGATGGTGGTGTTAGTATTTCAAACAATGTTAACTCAACAAATCCCGATGCAATCGAATGGTTTGTAGCCAATAGAGGATACAATGTGACTCAATTCTACGGCATAGCATTTGATAAACTTGGTGCTGTGATGGGAGGTACTCAAGATAACGGTACATTATACAATGACCACTCAATGAATACTTATAAAGAATTTAGAGAAGTAAATGGCGGTGATGGTTTTGAATGTGAGATCTCATTTTTTAATGAGCGCGTAATGTTCTCATCAGTATACTATAACTCGATATCTCGATCAGGAGATAAAGGTGAAACTTGGACAAATTTTGTTCCAATACTACCTGGAACATACGATCCAGCTGGAACAGATGGAAGTAATTATCATCCATTCCATACCGAATTCGTTTTAGCAGAATATTATGATTTGAATTCTCAAGATTCAGTTACTTTTATTCCAACACGCGACATCACTGCGGGAGAAACAGTTCGAGTACCGAGTTTATCTTCGGGAGATTCAATTACAATGATTGCCAATCAAAATTATTACTTCGATGAGGAGTTATCTTATGATCCCTCTCTTACATCTAATGGAGTTAACTATGGAGTTAACACAGCTACTGGTGAAACAGTAAATATGGGTTCCGACACAATTATTTACAATATTACTTGGGATACAGTTCGTGTTCAAGATCCATATCAATCTTGGTTTCTTGTATATGTTAACGCAAACGGTGGAGAATTATGGGGAACAAGAAACGCCTTACGTTTATCTGTAACAGCAACACAATGGGTTTGCGTTGCTAAAGGTATTGGTGGCGGTCTTTTTGGAAATATCGATATCGAGTTTTCAAAAGATTTAGAACATTGTTATGTAAGCGGGAGCACGAATGGTGTGTGGAGAATTGATGGACTTGGTTCGGCTTATACTTCAGACCCTGATTTTGTAGACAAAGTGGGATTTGTAGGAACCGGTGCAGCAGCTACAACTCCAACTTATACTACAGCAACTAAAATCACATCAACTAACTATGAAGGTATTGCTGTGAATCCAAATGATGATAATGATTTATTGTTATTGGCTGGATTCGGTGGATCAAGTAAACGTGCAAATAACGCTTCTACTGCTGGTACAAATGGAATATCTTCATTCAATTTAGGAAGTGTAGGAGGAGTTGCTTGTTATGATGGTATAATTGATGCAGTTGAATCCGATGTTCTTGTTTTAGGAACTTCCAATGGTGTTGTAATCTCTCAAGACGGTGGTGTGACCTTTACTAATTCTTCAGCAGGATTTGAAGGAACACCAGTTTATGAAGTTCGTCAATCTTGGAGAACATGGCAGGAAGGAAACGGAAGGCCTGGAGAAATTTATATTGGTACATTTGGACGAGGTATTTGGAGCTCAACTACTTTCCTTGGGGTAGATGAGTCTCAAACTGAATTAAATAAGAAAGAAGTATTTAAATTTAATTTAGTTCCTAATCCAACCAATTCTTCCACAGCTGTTTCTGTTAATTTAGATAACGCAACAGATGTTAACATTGAAGTATTTACTATAAATGGAACTAAAGTACATGCACTTTCTTTGAAAAACCTGTCATCTGGAAAACATGATATTCAATTGGATGTTGATGGTTTAAAAACAGGTACTTATATTGTTAGGTTAGTTGCTGGTAATAAAACAGCTACTTCTAAGTTTATTAAGTTGTAATTCAATTTACACTCTAATTAAAACCGATCTTATGGTCGGTTTTTTTTATTTATTTTATATTTATCAATCGCACTGTAAAAGTTCTTTTTATTGTAAATTTACCCTGCTAAAAAAATCTAAATGAAAAAATTGTTATTGTCATCCGCACTATTTGCCTTAAGCACTGCGGTTTTTGGGCAACGAAAAATCGATTTTATCGAATACGACCTGCCAAACGGAATGCACGTAATTTTGCATGAAGAACACGCCACACCAATTGTTGCAGTATCTGTTCTTTACCATGTTGGATCTAAAAATGAAGTACCCAACCGCACGGGGTTTGCTCACTTTTTTGAACATTTACTATTTGAAGGAACTGTTAATATTGGACGCGGTGAATACAGTAAAATTGTTGAACGGAATGGCGGTACTTTAAACGCAAATACCTCTCAAGATCGTACTTTTTACTTTGAACTACTTCCTTCTAATAAATTAGAATTAGGGTTGTGGTTAGAAAGCGAAAGGTTATTACACGCAAAAGTGGATACTAAAGGAATTGAAACGCAACGATCAGTAGTGAAAGAAGAAAAAAGACAACGTGTTGACAATCAGCCGTATGCTTCTTTTATCACAGAAATGAGTAAGCGTATGTTTACTAATCACCCATATAATTGGGTTCCCATTGGAAGTATGGAACACTTAGATGCAGCTCAAGAAGAAGATTACGTAAATTTTTATAAGAATTATTATGTCCCTTCCAATGCAACATTATCCATTGCTGGTGATATTGATGTAGCTCAAACGAAAAAGTTAATTGATAGCTATTTTGCATCAATTCCTAAAGGACAGGCCTTGAATCTTTACAGAGATTTTATCAATTATTCTGATGTAGAATTTGAAAATAAATATAAAGTTGCGAAATCGAAATTCGACGCAAAACAATTCATGGCTTCTAAAAATCCAGAAGCAAAAAAGTTAATTGCTGATTTTCAAAACAAACCAATTGAGATAAAAAGAACTCAAAAAGATACTGAAGCACTTAAAGGGATAATCAAGGAAGAAATACAAGACAACATTCAACTTTCTGGATTATTCATGGGATATAAATTTCCAGAACAAACACATCCAGATAGCTATGCTCTTGAAATGTTAAATGACGTTTTGTCTGGTGGTAGTTCTTCTCGCATTAATAAAACAATTGTTGAGAAGAAACAAATGGCAAATTTTGCTTTTTCATTTAATTTCGGATTGGAAGATGCCGGGATGGGTATTTTTGCAGCGATTGCATCTAATGGAATTAGCTTGGATGATTTGCAAAAAGAATTTGATCAACAAATTGATCTTGTTAAAAATGAATTAATTTCTCAAGAAGAATTTGAAAAGGTGCGAAATAAATTTGAAAATGACCTTGTTTCATCCAATGCAACTATTTCTGGTATATCCGAAAATTTGGCTGATAATTATGTGTATTTCAAAAATGCTAATCGAGTGAATACGCAATTAAATGATTACATGAAAGTTACACGTGAAGATATTCAGCGTGTTGCCCAAAAATATTTCACACAAGATGCTAGAATCATCTTACATTATGTTCCAAAAGCAAAATAAGGAGAAATGAAAAAATTAATATTAACTACCATACTTTCGTTGCCACTATTTTTATCGGCACAAATTGACCGTTCTATTCAGCCAAAAGCTGGTAATGCTCCCATAATCAATATCAATGATTCGGAAGTGTTCACCTTAGAAAATGGTATCACCGTTATTCTATCTGAAAATCATAAAGTACCACGTGTTTCTTTCGACCTTGTTATGGGTTCAGATCCACGAATGGAAAATGATAAGGCTGGACTTGCTGACATGGCAGGATCGCTTATATTGTCAGGAACATCAAATAGAACAAAAGATCAATTAGATAAAGAGATTGACTACATTGGCGCAAATTTAACCGCTGATAAATCATCAATGACACTGTCTTGCTTAACAAAGCATATGAATACAGGACTAAGCTTAATGTCCGATGTTTTATTTAATGCTAATTTCCCAGAAAGTGAAGTTGAGCGCATCCGAAACCAAAATAAAGATGGATTAATCTCCATGAAATCGGATGGTTCAAGCATGGCCAATAATGCAACGGTAAAAATCAATTTTTCAAATCATCCGTTTGGTGAAGTGATGACAGAGGAGTCTTTATTGTCCATATCACGAGAGGAAATCATGTCTTATTATGCGGCTAATTTTACTCCAAATGGAAGTTACCTAGTTATTGTAGGTGATATTTCAAAGGAAGAAGCCATTAATGTTACTAAGAAATATTTTAGTTCTTGGAGCGGAAAACAAGCATTCAAGAATGATTTGGGATTTGGAAAAAAAGCAAAAGGAAATCAAGTTTACTTTGTTAAAAAACCAGGGGCTGTTCAATCAGTTGTTTATATTACTTTTCCAATTGAAATGAAATCCGGCGACAAAAATCAATTACCATTAAACGTGTTAAATGGTATACTTGGTGGAGGTGGTTTCGGTACGCGTCTGTTTCAAAATTTGCGAGAAGATAAAGCTTACACCTATGGATGTTACTCAACCGTTACGGTAACTGAAAATGGTTCTTGGATGTCAGCCGGTGGAAATTTCAGAAATGCAATAACCGATTCTGCGATCATAGAAATATTAAAAGAATTTGATGTTATTACAACTGAATTAGTGAAGGATGAAGAATTGAGTTTGACAAAATCCTCTATGAGTGGGAATTTTGGGCGTTCATTGGAGAGACCTCAAACCATAGCTCGTTTTGCGTTAAACATTAAAAAAAATAATCTGGAATCTGATTATTACAAAACATATCTTCAACGATTAGATGCTGTTTCCAAAGAAGATGTTTTAGCCATGGCAAAAAAGTATTTCACTGCAAAAAACTGCAATATCATTGTAGTGGGTAATGATGAAATCATTGGGAATTTAACCAAATTTGATAGCGATGGAAAAGTTGATTTGTTGGATCCATTTGGAAACCCTTTAAAAGAAGGTAAACCTGCTGATATCACAAAAGATGAACTTTATAATAATTATATTTCAGCTGTAACTCAAACCAAAAACGCAAAAGATTTGGCAAAGAAAATGAAAAAGTTAAAAAGCTATGAATCAAAAACAGAGCTTACCAATCCTCAAGTTCCTGCTCCATTTGTAATGATGAGTTACTGGACATCACCAAAAGTGGAAGCTGAAAAAGTGGAAGGAATGGGAATGGTACTTCAAAAATCTTACTCAGACGGCAAAAAAGGATATACATTTTCGCAAGGAAAAAGAACAGAAATGACAGAAGCAGAGGTTGCAAAAAAAGCAAAAACTGCCGGTGTATTTCAAGAATTGTTCTACAAGGAATTGAACCTTACATTAACTGGAATTGAACTAATTGACGGAAAGGAAATGTATGTGGTAAAGCAAATCGACGATGAGGGTGAATCTTTTATTTACTTTAATAAATCTACCTTTCTAAAAGAGAAAATGGTTGCTATTCGTAAACAAGGCGAGGAAACAGTAGAATCCTCTGTTACATTTGGAGATTATAAAGACGTTGGTGGATTTTTATTCCCTCATACAACTTCAATTGGAATGGGCCCTTTTACCTTGAGTGGAAAAGTAACTTCTATCATTTTGAATAAAAAACCGGATTTAAGCTCCTTTAAATAATTCAATAATTTTAATATTACAAGGTCGAGAGTTTCTCGACCTTTTTTTTTTGAAAAATAGGATTATATTTGTTTGAATATCATTGTATGTTAAAATATCACTTTTGTTGGTTCTTGTTGTGCTTTTTTTCTATAGTTAACGGTCAAACATTCTATAGTTCCGTCAATCAAACAATACCCGATAATAATACAACCGTTGGTTTCAATTTATTCATTTCGGGTTTACCAACTACCATAAATCAGAATTTTGGTGTAGCCAGTGTTTGTTTGAATATGACACATACCTATTGTTCGGATATGGAAGTGAAGTTAAAAGCTCCAGACGGAACGCAAACTTTACTTTTCGCGGGAATTGGCGGCGGTGACGATAATTTCACCAATACTTGTGTGGAAGGAACTGGGTCCGCAATAGCCGCAGGAGTTGCTCCCTTCACCGGCTCATTTCAAAGCATGTCGGTATTAGGTAATGTCAACAATGGTCAAAATCCCAATGGAACATGGCAATTACTTTGCCGAGATATGTATGGCGCAGATATTGGCTTTTTAATTGATTGGCAAATCACATTCAATAATGCACCTGCCCAGCCTTTTGTATTTATTTCAAGTAATATTCCAATTGTAAAACTAACCACATTAAATGCACCTATAAATGACAATGTGAAAGTTCCTGTGCTCATGCAAATTATTGATAATGGACAAGGAATGATGAATTTTGCCAATGATATAAATTATGCCTACGAGGGTCAAATTTTAACTGAATGGCAAGGTTTTACAGGACCTTCCTACCCAAAAAAAAACTATGATTTTGATTTAATCAATAATTCAGGAGTTAAAATTGATACAGTTTTAATGGGACTGCCTTCTGAAAATGATTTTGTTTTTAAAGCAGAATACCTTGATCATAGCTTATTGAAAAACACCATAACGTATGAATTTGCCAGACGAATCGACCAATATGCCCCTAGAACAAAACCTTGTGAAATTATTTTAGATGGGGAATACATTGGTTACTATACACTAACTGAAACAATTAAGCGCGATCAAAACCGAGTAGACATCGCAAATTTATCAGTTAATGATACTGTCGGAATCGATTTAACAGGTGGGTATATCATTGAAATGAATATTAACGGGGACCCAGGCGCTTGGTATTCCAATTTTGACCCTATCAATGTTGCGACAGCAGGTTCCCCTGTTGAATTTAAACATGTAGATCCTAAAGCGTCTGAAATTTTACCTGTGCAAGCAAATTATATCCATGCATTTGTTGATTCCTTTGAGACGGCTTTAAATGCCTCAACATTTACAGATCCAATTTTAGGATACAGAAATTTTATTGATGTTTCAACTTTTATTGATTTCTTGATTGTCAATGAATTTTCAGTAAATTATGATAGTTATGGTCGAAGTACATTCATGTACAAAGAAAAAAATACAGATGGAGGAAAACTGAAAATTGGTCCTCCTTGGGATTACGATCGAGCGCTAGATTATGGCAACATGGGTGCAGCAGCCGGATGGGTTTGGGAAATTTGTCATCCGTATTGGCCATTTCCATTTTGGTGGTCTAAAATGTACACCGATCCTACCTATCAAAAAGAACTTGCTTGTCGATGGAAAACTCTAAGACAAGATGAACTTAAAACGGAGAATTTTATCTTCTTCATTGATAGTATGGCAACTCTTTTGCAAGGGCCTGCAGAAAGAAATTTTACCATTTGGAATGACCTAGGAGGGCAAACGTACTCAACTCAAATTAATTCATTAAAGACATTTCTAACTACGCGATTAGATTGGATCGATAATGAACTTGCCCCCTTCAGTAATTATGAAATTAATTTAATACTACCAGAAGATACTTCTTCCTGCGTCAGTCTAAACTATGATGCGTCAATAACAAACAGTACGTCTCTTTCCTATAATTGGCAACCTGGACCAGATTCTTCCGATATATTTATCGCCAATTCTGGAACCTATAACTTGCAAGTCACCGACGAATTTGGTTGTCAGAAAAGGGATTCAATGAGTGTTCAAATCTTCCAAACAAGTGATACTACAATAAACACCAATGCGCTTTCATTATTAATCTTAAATGGTACTGCCTATTCTGAAAGTGGCACCTATTTTCAAACACTTGCGAATTATTTTGGATGTGATAGTTTGATTACCCTTCATTTAAAGATAGTCACCAATGACAATGCTTTATTAGTTTCCCCAAATCCCTCAATAGATAATGTTCTTATTTCGCTACCAATTGATTTTATAGGTAAAAAAATGGAACTGTATGACTTTACAGGTAGAATCGTATTCTCGGATATGATAATATCTGAAAATCAAACTATTTCTTTAATTAAATTTACTGTTGGCACCTATTTTTTACGTGTGGAGGGGTTACCTAAAATTGCTACTATCATAAAACACTTGTAGCATTGAATAAAGCTTAGAATTCTAATTTATTCATTACATCCTCGGTAACATTTTCGGGTAAAGTAACTTTGAGTAGTGGTTCCGCCTCCATAGCTCGTTTAATAGCAAAATTAGCGTTTTCGTTTCTTGCCCAATTTCTTCTTGCCACGCCATTATTAACATCCCAATGAAGCATCATTTTCAAGTTTCGATCAGCGACTTCGCTGCCATCTAAAAGCATTCCAAACCCACCATTGATCACTTCTCCCCAACCTACTCCACCACCATTGTGAATAGAAACCCACGTTGCTCCTCTAAAACTATCACCGATTACATTCTGAATAGCCATGTCTGCTGTAAATCTTGAACCATCGTATATATTAGAAGTTTCTCTGTAGGGCGAATCTGTTCCAGATACATCATGGTGATCACGGCCTAAAACAACAGGTCCGATTTCTCCAGATGCAATGGCCTTATTGAAAGCTTCGGCAATTTTCATTCTTCCCTCAGCATCAGCATATAAAATTCGCGCTTGAGAACCAACCACTAATTTATTTTCCTGTGCTCCTTTGATCCATTGAATATTATCAGCCATTTGTTGCTGAATTTCGGATGGACTATTCGTCATCATTTCTTCAAGGACCTGACAAGCTATATCATCTGTTCGTTGAAGATCCTCTTTCTTTCCAGATGCACAAACCCATCGAAATGGACCAAAACCAAAATCAAAACACATAGGACCTAAAATATCTTGAATATAAGATGGATACTTAAAATCAATTCCATTTTCAGCCATAACATCAGCACCGGCTCTCGAAGCTTCTAATAAAAAAGCATTTCCATAATCGAAAAAATACGTCCCTTTTGCCGTGTGTTTATTTATTGCTGATGCGTGACGCCTCAAACTATCTTGGACAAAATCTTTAAATTTTTCAGGATCATTTGCCATCATTTTGTTAGAATCGTCCAATGAAAGTCCAACTGGATAATAACCACCTGCCCAAGGATTATGCAGGGAAGTTTGATCAGAGCCTAAATCAATGTAAATATCTTCTTGATCAAATTTCTCCCAAACATCAACAATATTCCCCAAATAGGCAATTGAAACAGTTTCCTTGGCCGCTTTTGCCAATTTCACCCTGGTCGATAATTCATCTAAATCTGTAATAATTTCATCAACCCAACCTTGTGAGTGTCTCGTTTGTGCAGCTTTTGGATTAACTTCTGCCGTCACAGAAATTACACCTGCAATGTTTCCTGCTTTTGGTTGCGCACCAGACATTCCGCCCAGTCCTGCGGTAATAAACAACTTACCTTTTATATCATCTCTACTCTTCGCAATTCTACGGACAGCATTTAATACCGTTATGGTTGTTCCGTGAACGATTCCTTGCGGGCCAATATACATGTAAGATCCAGCTGTCATTTGACCGTATTGGGTCACACCTAAAGCATTAAATTTTTCCCAATCATCTGGTTTGGAGTAATTTGGAATCATCATACCATTTGTAACCACCACCCTTGGTGCATTTTTATGCGATGGAAACAATCCCATGGGATGTCCGGAATACATTACCAATGTTTGTTCATCAGTCATTTCTGACAGATATTTCATGGTTAGTCGGTATTGAATCCAATTTTGAAATACGGCTCCATTTCCTCCATATGTTATTAATTCATGAGGATGTTGAGCAACAGCATAATCCAAATTATTTTGAATCATTAACATGATCGCTTTTGCTTGCATTGAATTACCCGGATATTCCTCTATGGGTCTAGCATACATTTCATAATCAGGCCTATACCGATACATATAAATACGACCAAAATCATTCAATTCCTTCAAAAATTCAGGAGCTAAAATCATATGCTGATTGCTAGGGAAATAACGCAAAGCATTCCTTAACGCTAATTTTTTCTCGTCTTTAGAAAGAATTTCTTTTCGCTTGGGTGCGTGATTTATTTCGGTGTCGTACAGTTTAATTGTAGGCATTTCATTCGGAATCCCTTGTTTTATAGCTGCTTGAAATTGTTCTAATGTCATGTTAAATCTTTTTACAAAAGTAGAGTTATTCTTATTTCTAACAGTATTCCTTAAAAAGAGTTCAAGAGAATCCTTTTAAATTCGTTGATTCCCGCAATAGCATTCTCCCCTATTTGATTAAAATCGGCTGGTAAATCAAAAGAATCAACATTAGGATCAATCACAAACTTAATCGCATTTACGGGAACTACATGAACAAGCCCTGCTGCCGGGTATACTTGAAGGGATGTGCCAATTACTACAAAATAATCAGCTTCCTTAACAATGTTGATGGCGCCATCCATCGCTGGGACTGATTCTCCAAACCAAACGACATGTGGTCTAAGTCTGAAGCCTTCCTCGCACAGATCACTTTTAGTTAGCTTCCAACCTTCGATCGAGTAATATTTTTTTTCTTGATTGGGCCCTGATGATTTGGCTAATCGAATATTTCCATGCAAGTGCAATACATTATTTGATCCTGCACGCTCGTGTAAATCGTCAATGTTTTGAGTTATAATCGACACGTCAAAGTGTTTTTCTAGCTCAGAAATAATATAATGTGCTTCATTGGGATCGGTTTCAATGATTTGTTTCCTGCGTTGGTTGTAAAAATCAGTAACCAAATTAGGATTTATTTGCCATGCCTTTTGGGTGGCTACATCTTCAATCTTATACTTTTCCCACAAACCACCTGAATCTCGAAAAGTGCCAATTCCGCTTTCTGCACTCATTCCGGCTCCTGAAAAAAAAACAATCTTTTTTCGCATATTTAAAACTTTATGTTAAATTTACCTAAACTAAATTTTTTAACATGAAAAAACTTATACTTAGCGCGGCTATTCTTGCTGGTTTTGGGTCATTTCAGGCTCAAACTCCTGTTGGAACAATTGTCAACAATTTCACATTGACTGATATCAATGGAACTTCTCATGATTTATTTTCCTACCTAGACGCAGGAAAAATGGTTGTTATTGATGTTTCTGCTACCTGGTGTGGACCTTGCTGGGGCTACCATGGAACAGGAGCTTTGAACAATTTTTACAATGCTAAAGGACCAAATGGGACTAACGAAGCAATGGTATTTTTTATTGAAGGTGACGCATCTACAACAGCAGCGGATTTAAATGGAACTGGAGCTAATACTCAAGGAGATTGGGTTACTGGTGAAGACATGCCGATCATCGACTTAGTTACTGCAGCTTCATTTGAGAACTCAGGATTGGACATTGCTTATTTTCCTGTAATGTATGTTATTTGCCCTAATCGTACGGTTCTTCAATCAGGTGTTGCTGGGTCAATTGGTACTTTAGCAAACTTGAACAGTTATATTGGTGACTGTCCTGCGCCGGCTTCTCAAGCAGTTGATGTTTCTGCATTATCGTATAAAGGAGATTTAATTCATTGTGAAGGTGCATACACTCCTAAAGTGCAAATTCAAAACAACGGTACTTCTGCATTAACTTCTGCAACGATTACAGTAACTCAAGGTGGTAACACTGTTTCAACTGGAACATACTCAGGAAGTTTAGCTACTTATGGAGTTGCTACTGTAAACTGTACAGCAATTACAAACTTTACAGGTGGTGCTCTTGCAGTAACAGTAACAACAAATGGAGATGCTTCTGCAACAAATAACAACCTAAATATCACAGTTGCAGGTGCTTCTAACGCGGCTTCTCAAATAGTTTATGTAAACATCACTACAGACAGATATGCTTCTGAAACAACTTGGAAATTGAAAAACAGTACTGGAACAGTTGTTTCTCAAGGTGGTCCTTGGACTGATTTAACTGCAAATGGCGTAACAGTTCAAACTCCTGTTGCTGCAACATTAATCCCTTCTCAATGTTATACTTTTGAAATCCTTGATTCTTATGGTGATGGAATTTGTTGTTCATATGGTAACGGAGCTTATTCTGTTACTGATGCAAATGGAACAGTTTTAGTTTCAGGTGGTGAATTTACTGATTCTGATAAAGGAGTATTCAAAACAGGAGTTGCTTCTGTTGATGAATTAAATACAATCGCATTGAATGTATATCCTAACCCTGCTACGGATGCAGTTAATGTTTCTTTTGAAGCGGCTAACACAGATTATTCAATTTCATTAATGGATTTACAAGGTCGTGTTATTACTTCTCAAGAATTGACTAACGCTACAGGAACACAATTAATTTCTTTTGCTACAACATCTGTTGCTAAAGGAAGTTACATTGTTTCTATCAAATCAAATGGAATGGTTACTACTGCTAATGTAGTTATCAAATAATTGATAAACCTTTTTTAAGAACGCCTTCGGAAACGGAGGCGTTTTTTTTATGTGAAAATTTTTCGAAATGTTAAATTAATCCTTGTTGAATTAACCTTTTTATCTTTCGGTAATTGATGCTTCCAGTATCGTTGACTGCCCTGCAACATACATAACAAACTACCATGTTCTAAGTTGAGTTTTATCCGCTTTTTTGAATGGGTGTGTTGCATTTCAAAAACTCTTTCAGCTCCCAAACTTAAGGAGGCAATTATAGGATCTGGCCCAAGCTCCTTCTCATTATCGGAATGCCATCCGTTGCTGTCTTGACCATCACGATACAGATTAACTAGGATTGCATTAAAATCAAATTGTGATACTTTTTCAACGCGCGTTTTCAACTCATTTAGTTCCTTGAAAATGGGCACCGTATTCAACTGTTGACTTGAATAAGAATAGGATAAATTTCCGTCAGCAAAAAACGCTTCCAACCGTGGCTTCTTAAAGGTTTTTCCGAAAAGGGTGATTTCGCCTGATTGAAATGAAATAGTCGAGTTGAGATTTTCGAACCAGAAATCGGCTTCGTTAGCATTCAAGAAATGAGGAAAATAAAGTAAAACAGTATCTTCTAATTCGATTTTTTGGAACTCATCGGGGAAAAGACTATTTTCCACGTAGCTCCAGCGCTTTCAATGTGTTAATCATTAACGAGGCAATTGTCATGGGACCCACTCCACCAGGAACAGGAGTAATAAATGAACATTTTTCAGAAACCTCATCAAATTTAACATCACCACGTAGTTTCCATCCCCGTATACGAGAAACATCAGAAACTCTCGTTGTTCCAACATCAATAACAACAGCACCTTCTTTAACCATATCGGCTGTTATAAATTCAGGTTTACCAATTGCTGCAATTAAGATATCTGCTTTTTTACAAATTTCCTTTAAATTCTTTGTTTTTGAATGAGCTAAAGTTACCGTACAGTTTCCAGGATCTGCATTTCGGCCTAATAAAATACTTAATGGAGTTCCAACAATATTACTTCTGCCAACAACCACACAGTTTTTACCTTCTGTATCAATATTATTTCGTTTGAGTAATTCCAAAATCCCTGCAGGAGTAGCGGGTAAAAAACCCGGTAAATTAAGTACCATTTTTCCTAAATTCACAGGGTGAAACCCATCAACGTCCTTTGCTGGATCTATAGCTAACGTAACTTTTAATTCATCAATGTGGCTAGGTAAAGGCAATTGAACGATAAATCCATCAATACTCTTATCCTCATTAAGCGTTTTAATCTTATTCATCAATACCTCTTCAGAAACAGATTCATCATATTGAATTAAGGTGCTTTCAAAACCAATTTGATTACATGCTTTCACTTTCGCACCTACATAAGTCATTGATCCACCATCATTTCCGACCAAGATTGCCGCGAGATGAGGGATTTTTTTCCCTTCTTTTTTTCTTGTTTTTACAGCTTCTGCTAATTCTTTACGTATCGAATCAGCCGTTGCTTTTCCATCCAGTAATTGCATCCTATTATTGTTTACCAAATTCTGAAATTATTAACTCAGCCAATTCTTCACCAATTCGATCCTGAGCTTCAACAGTAGCGGCTCCAATATGAGGTGTTGTAGCAATTTTCGAATTATTCAACAAATCTTTTAGTGGGTTAGGCTCATTTTCAAATACATCCAAAGCGGCATAAGCTACAATTCCTGAGTTCAGTGCATCGATTAAATCAGTTTCATTAACAACTCCCCCACGGGCAGCGTTAACAATACGAACCCCTTTTTTCATTATTTGAAATTCCTTTGACCCTAGCACTGCACTTCCATCTGCCTGTTTTGGAACATGAATAGAAATGTAATCCATTTTTGGCAATTCAGCCACTAAATCACTACTTGGCGTGATCGCAACCGTTACTTGTTGATTTGTTCCAATTGGAACCAATATGCCCACGGTATTCGTAAATTGATCAACCGCTATAACATTCATTCCAGCACCTAACGCATAGGATGCTAAACTTTGTCCAATTCGACCAAAACCAATGATTCCTAATGTTTTTCCACGAAGTTCCACTCCTTTGGCATATTTTTTCTTCAATTCAGAAAAATCTCCTGATTCCATGTTTTTGAATGAATCATTTAAAAAACGGGAAATCGAAAATAAATGTCCCATTACTAATTCAGCCACAGATTGAGAAGATGATGCGGGAGTATTTATTACTTTTAATCCTTTTTCTCGGGCGTATGCTACATCGATATTATCCATTCCAACACCACCGCGACCTATCAATTTTAATGAAGGGCATTGATCTATTAATTCTTTTCGAGCTGTTGTTGCGCTTCTAACCAATAAAATAGGGATTTGCTCAGCTTGAATAAAGGAGGCAAGTTCAGTTTGATCTACCTTATCAGTAATAACAGTAAATCCAGCGTTTTCCAATAATTTTTGACCTAAATCAGAAATACCATCGTTTGCTAAAATTTTCATTTTTATATATTTTATTAACCTTTACGGGCAAATTCTTTCATCACATCAACTAAAACCTGAACACTTTCTATTGGAAGTGCATTATACATTGAGGCTCTATACCCCCCAACAGATCTATGACCTGGGAGTCCAACAATACCAGCACCCTTCCATAAATTATCAAACTCAGCAGAGCCAGACTCATCATTGAGTAAAAATGTCACATTCATATTAGATCGGTCTTCCGTTTCTACCGCACCACGAAATGTAGGACTTGCATCAATCTCATCATACAATAATTTAGCTTTTGCGTTATTTTTAACCTCCATAGCTTTAACACCACCAGTAGCTAGTAAATCACGTAAGTTTAACATTGCCACATAAATAGAAAAAACCGGAGGTGTATTCAACATAGATTCTTTCTCCACCTGTTGCTTTAAATCTAGGTATGATGGCATAAATGGAGATGTTGACTTACCTAAAACCTCATCTTTAACAATATATAATGTTGCACCGGCAGGGCCTAAATTTTTTTGCGCCCCGGCATAAATTAAGTCAAAATCTGCCACATTGATTTCTTTCGAAAAAATATCTGAAGACATATCACAAACTAAGGGTAACTGTGTTTTGGGGCACTCCTTGAATTGCGTTCCGTAAATTGTATTATTAGAGGTGAAATGAATATAATCAACATCAGTCGGAGCAACATAATTCTTTGGTATATATGTAAAACCTTTCTCTTCAGATGAAGCAAAAACATTCACATCGACTCCCACTTTTTTAGCTTCTTTAATTGCTCCAGAAGCCCACGTACCCGTATTGATATAACCCGCTTTTTTAGTTTCACGCATCATATTAAGCGCTGCAATTGTAAAGCCAAGAGTTGCTCCTCCTTGTAAAAAGGCAACAGAATAACCCGATGGTACATTTAGCGCTTTTTTCACAAGATCCATTGCTTCATCCATAACAGCAACAAAATCTTTATGTCTGTGCGATACTTCTAGAATTGAGAGTCCATTAAAATCAAGAACTGCTGCAGCAGCTTGTTCAAAAACTACTTGAGGTAAAATACATGGTCCAGCGCCAAAATTATGTTTCATATCCGTTTTTTTATTTAATATTCTAATCTACAAAAATGCAAAAGTTGGTTTCAAATACCGATAGCTTGTGAAATAAAACTATAAAATGTTCAAAAAAAAAGCCCGAAAATCGGGCTTTAAATTATTCTTTTGTCTTTTTTGGCGCTGCCTTTTTTGGCGCTGCCGAAGTGGTGGCCTTTTTTTCAGCTTTAACAGCCGCCGGTTTTGTAACTTTTACCGGTTTTTCTACCTTAGTTATGACTACAACCTTTTCTTCATTTCTTTTTCTAGAAATTCCATAGGAACCCATTGCACGTTTCCCTTTTGCTGTTTTTTTATCTCCTCTACCCATTTGATTTTCAATTTATGATACAAAGTTAATATTCTTTTGCTTTCGATTGTCGTTCTGTTGAAATCTATTTTAATTTCGTTAAATGCCCTTCAAAAACACATTTCTCATTCTTTTTTTCTTTTTTCTCTGATGTTCTTTCGGTCACAGCTAATTTATTCTCACTAAAGAACATAGAAATCTCCAACTCAATTTTATTTACTGTATCTTTTGAAATATAATTCAGTTCATTTTCACTATAGAATTCTTCTTTAGATGCTGACCCGGAATAACGTCTTACGCAACCTTTACTAATTTGAAAAACAAAATCAATTTTAGAAGAATCCTTCTCTGAAACTTTAATTATGGCTGAAAAACCACTCTTATTGGAATAATTCCCCAAAATATCGTTCAACTTTAATTTACAAACCGGGGTGAGTGTATCTTGCACAGGAGCTTTGGACTTAATTGACTGCTTGATATTTACTGAAGCAAGGGATTTATCGTTGTTTCCACAAGATAGAAATACCAAACACAAAGAAATGGTCAAAAATGGTAGAATTGTTTTCATTTTTTAAGCTTTACAGGCTGCAAAGTTACAATTCTTTCTCTAAAAACCTTCTTTTTATCTCATTTTCAATCAGTTCACTGCTTTTCAGATGTTTTCGGCACCATGAAAGTTTTGTTCTCACGCGTTCTTCGTTGGTTAATTTCCAATCAATTGTGGAATTTTTTAAGCG
>JBILYP010000056.1:0-7883 GCA_044377675.1 Crocinitomicaceae bacterium | reverse complement strand
TGAAGCATTGGAAACAACAAAAATTCATAGCGTTGCAGGGAAAGTTAAAAATGAATTAGGTTTAATCACTCAACGACCTTTTAGAAAGCCACATCATACCATATCGGAAAATGGTTTAGTTGGCGGGGGAAGTTATCCTCAACCTGGTGAAATTTCACTGGCTCACAATGGAGTTTTGTTTTTAGATGAATTGCCAGAATATAAAAGATCTGTTTTGGAGGTTATGCGCCAACCCTTAGAAGATCGAACGGTTACCATTGCCCGAGCAAGATTTTCAGTTGAATATCCTGCAGGATTTATGTTGGTAGCAGCAATGAATCCCTGTCCGTGTGGATATTATAATCATCCGGAAAAGGAATGTGTATGTGTGCCTGGAGTTGTGCAGCGCTATTTAAATAAAATTTCGGGCCCATTAATGGATCGTATTGATTTACATGTCGAGGTTACTCCAGTTTCATTTGATGAGCTATCCACTGATATACCTTGTGAAGGAAGTTTCGAAATTCGTACGCGGGTTCAAAGCGCTCGAAAAATACAAGTGCAGCGATACTCCGCAAAAAATGATATTCATTGTAATGCACAAATGAGTAGATCTGAATTTGAATTGCATTGTCAAATTGAGGAAACATCAAAGCAATTAGTTAAAACAGCAATGATCAGAATGGGCTTGTCAGCGCGTGCGTATGATCGGATTTTAAAGGTGGCACGTACAATAGCAGACTTAGATTCTTCCATGAATATTGAAGTTAAGCATGTAGCAGAAGCGATTCAGTACAGAAGTTTAGATCGAGGAAATTGGGGTAATAATTGAATTATTTAATAAGAATTTCAACTCGGCGATTAGCTTGTTCCTCGTATGCTTGTTTTGGGTTGGGGAAGATGGGTTTCGTATTTCCGTATCCTTCTGCGGTCATTCGTGAGGGATGAATTCCATTATAGATAAGGTACTTTCTTACTTGTTTTGCTCGTTTTTTTGAAAGTCTAACGGATGAAGGTTTGTTTTTTTTGGATTTATCATTCACATGACCTTGAATTTCTATAGAAACAGTTGCATTCAATGCCATAAAATCAACTAAACGTTTTAGCTTTTTTTCTGACCCTTTCATGATTGTACTCGTTCCTCTGTAAAATTCAATTTCTTCAAATTGAGCGGTCGCACCGATAGTAAGTGGTTCAAGATCAATAGTTATTGTATCGATTTTACCAGGATTGAATTTATACTCAAGATCTTTGGAAAAATAACCGCGAACATCTGTTTTGATTAGTGATTTATTGCCTTTGGAGAGGGTTAATAATAAATCACTTGTAATATAATAACCATCCACATCTTTTGAACCGGAAATAGTTAGGTTCACACTAACTGGTTTTTTTGTTCGAGCATTTCTAATTCGAATATAAGTGTATTTGAGATTCGATTTATCTCTTAAATCCACCCTTTTATCATCTTTAATCTCAATTCCATCAATATCTTTGGCTATGTAGGAGAAATCAAAAGTTAATTTTTCAGTTGACTTCGAAGGAGCCGCAAAAACAAAAATATATTTTTTATTATCTTCAACATTAAATTCCCATTTCATAGTAGAATCGGAAACATGCTTGAGTTTTATTTCTTTTGCTTGTCCTGTTAAAATTTGATTACAAGGACTCTCTTCTGAAGTCTCAAAACAGAAGACTTTTTGGGTTGAATTCTTTAACAGCATTGAAATTGTACCCAACTGTTCTGTCTCAAAATAGGACCAAATTAAATTTCGTGAAACAGAATCGCTCGTATATTTTTCGAATGACTTTAAATCAGAACCATTATTCCCTATAAATTGAAGCGTATAAATCCCGGACTCGGTTATGTTAACAGCGCCTGAACAATCTGCAATAGAAATCGTTTTTCTACCAAACAGCTGGGCTTGGTTGTTTATATAAAATAATGTGCAAAATGCAATAAGGAATACTATTTTTTTCATTCTTGTTAGAATTGAAATAGATGTAACGAGTTATTCAATATTAAGTTTCAATTTCCCTGTAATTTCTGAACGAATAAATAAACCTTTCTTAAGTGGAAATAAGTCAATTACATCCATTTTATGAACATTGCCACTCAAATGTATGTTCTGCTCAAGGTCTTGATTGAGTGCTTTGGTAATTTCATTTTTCGATTCTGTCAAAATTGATTTTAAATCTACTTTTGCTTCAGATTCTAATTTTTTAGTGATTTGATCGTTAAACAACCATTTTGCTGATTTTAATAATATGCTTTTCGTTTTCAAGTCAAATTGAATGTCGCTGAGGTAAATTATTTGCTGGTTGACATCTAATTTCGGTTTAGCCGAGAAATACAATTTTCCCTTTCGCGCTCCACTAAACTTAATTGATAGGTGAATTCTTTTTCCATCTGCTCCAATAAGTTGAACTGAATCTAATCTGATTTTTCTTCCTTTAATCGAAAATTCACTGCCTTGTACGGATTTTGCGACCCATTGATTTAGTGAGTCGTAAGAGGCGAAAATATCCATGTTTAATTGAAATCCTTCTGTTTTTTTAAACTCTGATAAATTAGGTAAAGCAATTGGTTTTGAAATTGGTTTTTCTGTTTGAATAGTAGGGAATGATTCAATTCCAAGATCAAAATAAACTTTGTTTTGATTAAATTTTAAGGTGCTAAGTGCAATTCTAGTAGGTGCTAATTTCAGGTATCCATACGATTCGATAGGGATAATTTCTTGTAGCTGTTTCCACGCACTGGTGCAAGTTGACTTGATATCTATTTTTCCTATTTCTTTGTCAATTTCGCTTTGCATGGTTTTCATTTCCTTTCGAATTTCTTTATCTAGAGTAGATGTAATATCATAATTAACCAACGTGATTTCGCAGGGATCAATTAAATCCAGTTTTGTTAGGTTTGTAGATGATTTTAAGGTAAAATTAGAAGCCATTTCAAGTTTAGTTGCAAATGAAATTGACGCACTTCGCATGGGTTCATTAATGCCACAAGACCCAAAAAAACGCGGAACCACACAATTCCCTTCATTGCTGAATAAATTGGTACATTTCGGACAATAGGATAGGTCTAAGCTATAGGATAAATTGGTAGAAAAATCTAAACCTTGAGCATTAGTTTTAAATAAAACAGGGTCTCTTTTTAATTGATAGGTATAACTTAGCCCTTCGCAGTTTTTTTCTTTTCCAGAAAATGATTTGGGAATCGAAGATTCAGCTGATTTATAATAACTTTCTAAGTTGATTTCAATTGGGATAGACAAATAAGAAGCTTTTGCCACGCTAATTGGCGGATCGATTATTTTTTCAGAAGGAGCAAGTGGCTCAATAGATTTGCAACTTACCAATAATAGACCAAATAGAAAAAAAGAATATACTCTAAAGTCGAGGTTAGAGATTATGTTTTTTAAAATGAAACTAAATTTCGTTTTCACCTATAATTTGATTCAATAAAAAAGGGAGCCTCAGCTCCCTAATAATTAGTTCATTTTTGCTTGAAGTCCTTTGTCTAAAGCATCCAAGAAATCTTCAGTATACACATAATGTTCTCCTGCATTTACTTTGTTTCCGTGAATGCACACAGCCAAATCTTTTGTCATTACTCCAGATTCTACTGTCTCTACACATACTTTTTCTAGTGTATTACAAAAATCGATTAATTCTTGATTTCCATCCAATTTGCCTCTAAAAGCTAAACCTCTCGTCCATGCGAAAATGGATGCAATTGGATTCGTCGATGTTTTTTTGCCCGCTTGATAATCTCTATAATGTCTGGTAACTGTTCCGTGTGCTGCTTCTGCTTCCATGATTTCTCCATCAGGTGTAATTAATACGGAAGTCATTAATCCTAATGATCCGAATCCTTGAGCAACAGTATCTGATTGAACATCACCATCATAGTTTTTACAAGCCCACACAAAATTTCCGTGCCATTTAAGAGCAGAAGCAACCATATCATCGATTAATCGGTGTTCATAAACTATTCCTGCTTCCTCAAATTTCGATTTGAATTCTGCTTGGTAGATTTCTTCAAAAATGTCCTTGAAACGACCATCATATTTTTTCAAAATGGTGTTTTTCGTTGATAAGTAAAGTGGCCATTTTTTGGAAAGAGCCATGTTAAAACAACTGTAGGCAAATCCTTTTATAGATTCGTCCGTATTGTACATAGCCATTCCCACACCGTCTCCTTTGAAATTATATACATCGAAAGTTTGAACATCTCCTCCGTCCTCTGGAGTGAATGTCATAGTAAGTTTGCCTTTTCCTTTGAAAACAGCATCCGTAGCACGATATTGGTCTCCAAAAGCATGACGGCCAACAATGATTGGCGCTGTCCAATTGGTTACTAATCTTGGTACATTTTGCATAACGATAGGCTCTCTAAATACCGTTCCATCCAATATATTTCGAATTGTACCATTTGGTGATTTCCACATGGATTTTAAATTGAATTCTTTTACACGGGCTTCATCGGGTGTAATTGTGGCACATTTAATACCTACTTTATATTTTTTAATCGCCTCAGCTGCATCAACTGTTATTTGATCACTTGTTTCATCGCGTTTTTCAACTCCTAAATCATAGTATTTTATATCCAAGTCGAGGTATGGAAGTATTAACTTATCCTTGATGTTTTTCCAAATGATGCGTGTCATTTCATCTCCATCCAATTCAACTACAGGGTTTACAACTTTAATTTTAGCCATTTTATAGAACGTTTTAAAAATATGGCTCAAAGGTAAGGAAAGTAAAGTAAACAGAAAGATAAATCACTCTAATTTATGGAAAAAGTTATGGATGATTTACAACTAATTTTTCATAAATTTCAAATTTCTACCTGCTATTCGAACGGTATATATACCTGGTTTGATATCTGAAATTGCAATTACTTGAATCTGTGATTGCATTTCACCCGTTTTTAGAACTCTTCCTTGCTGATCGATTATTTCAAAAGTACCACCGATTAATGTATCATTTCCTTGAATTGAAAGAGAATTTTGAGCTGGATTTGGAAATACGGATATTGAATTTGTTGTTTGTTCAGACATTCCAGCAACAACTTCAACCGTAGCTATTGCTTCACTCGAACAACCGTTTAATGAATAAGAGACAGTGTAATCTGTTGTAGCAATTGGTGAAACAACAATGCTTGCAGATGTTTCACCGTTGGGAGTCCAATTAAATGAACCTCCTGATGGCGTCCCAACAGCAGTTAAAGTTGCGTTTTGCCCACTTGCAATTATTTCATTATTAACAGAAACTGTGGGAGTTGGGATTACTGTCACGATGGATGAGTCCGTAAAATCACAACCATTCGAGGTGGCAGTAACGCTATAAGAAATTGTATTATTTGGTATTACTGAAATCCAAGGTGTTGTTTCGCCGGTCGACCATGCGTAAGTTATATGTGTAGTTGAATTATTTAAAATCGAACAATCCAAAGATGCTATTCCTGAAGTTTGATTAATAATAAAATATCCAGATTCGTTTGCAAAATTGGTAATCATTAAAATATAAACTTCTCCAGCTTGAGCATTTGAGATAGTAGCAGTTTCTATTGATGAGGTCGAATAACTGCAGTCAACAACTGTATTCAAATCTGAGCCACTTGTGGCAGTCCCTAGATTTCCGCAATAAGTAGTTGCTTCTGTGTAGTTTGAATATGGTCCGTAAAGAATAAAATCTACATCAATTCCTGAACCATTAGAATTTGAATTTTGTATAATATTCAATGTTAAATCACCTGGTTGATCTATTTTAAGATAGAACCACGAAGGATTTGGTTGAGAAGCCAAGCAATCGTAATTATTTCCTATTAAAGCAGTAGTGTTAGTCATGTTTGGAAATGTTGTGGTAGTTCCAGTACAGATTGGTTCGGCAAAGTCACAAGAAAGGGAATTAGAACCAGCACTTAAAACAACAAAGCTTCCCTGACAAATATTTGTGTCAGTTAAATCAAAATTATCTATAGTTGCAATTGAAACTGAAACTGTATCTGCATTAGTACAACCATCTGTAGATTGATAAGTAACTGCAAAATTAGTAGAAGCACCTGAATTTACTGTGATTGAATCATTTGTTTCTAAAGTATTCCAAAGATATGTACCACCTGAAGGTAAACCTTGCGCAACTAAAATTACTTGATTACCTGAACAAATAGTGGTATCTGAAGTCAAATTTATTGTTGGACTTGGACAGACTGTTATTGAAAATGTATCGGCAAGGCTTGAACAGTTATTTGCAGTCCCTAAAACGGTGATATTGGCAATGAGGCAAATTGAAGTTGAATTTGTGGCAGTAAATGGATTAATATTTCCCGTTCCGTTTAGAGGTAAGCCAATTCCAATCTGATCATTTGACCATATATAAGTAATAGATGGATTAGGGGAAATGAAGTTATTTACAAGTGTAATTTCATTGTTGCAAACTGTTATATTGGAAGAGGGATAAACAACTACAAAGGGACAAACTGTGATTGTAAAAACTTCGGGTAAACTTGAACATCCATTTGCAAATGCAATTACCGAAATTGAATCAATTTGACAATTCATAGTGGGATTATCTGCATTAAATGAACCAATATTTCCTGTTCCTATTGGTGAAAGTCCAATACTAGAATTATTTCCAGTCCATGAATAAGTAGCATTGTTATTGGTGGGATTACAGGAAAATGGGTTAACATTAACAATGTCATTAGCACATGCTGTTATATTTGGTAATCCTGCCAAATCAGGTGTTTCATTTACATAAACTATAATAGTATCATATAGCGTAGGACAGTTATTCAACGTATCAATTGCTTCAATATAAATTAAAGAAGCTCCCGAACTAGTAAGTAAAACATTTAAAATGTCTCCTGTACCAGAAGCAGGTATACCTGTATAATTGTCATTGTTTGTCCACGAGATAACATATGTTCCGGCATCAGTGGCAATATTTGTTGTTAATAGCGTATTAGAACATGCAAACTGATCATTGGCTATAATAGTAGTTCCGCATTGAGAATATGCCTGTGAAACAGTTATAAATAATGAGGTGATAATTAAAAATAATAGTTTCATATCGTGAATTTTTAGTTTAAATATACCATTTTTAGCCAATGTGGATTAATACAAAATATTATTTGTAAAGGTTAACTTCCCTTTTTATAAATCTTTAAGTAACTTTTCAAATTAATCAATTTGAAAAAGATGCTGTACATTCAACAACTAAATTTCTGTTCCCCCTGAACTAATAGTCCAAAAATTCATTGTCATTTCGCACCCGATTCAAACCAAACGTGAACATTACAAAACTGAGCAAGGCATAAATCGCCAATAAAAAGAATGTTTTTCATGTTGAGTAATTAATTCTAATATAATCAAATATATACAAAGTTTGATTTTTCTCCTGAAAGTATTTAATTCTATTAAAATGTGGGGAAAGCAAAAAAGGGAGCACTGCTCCCCTTTTCACCTAAACTAAACTAATTATGAAAAAACTGATTGAAATGAATTAAAAAACTAAAACCGTGTGTAAGGAAATAAGTTACGTTTTAGTGTTATTGGATGATTAATTTTTTGGTAGTTGTGTTATTGTTATTAGATAATTGAACGAAGTAAGAACCTGTAGCAAGATCAGTTACTTGGAAAGAGTTAGTGTTAGCAATGTTTTCTTGAGCGATTACTTGCCCTTGAGCGTTGATGATTTGTAATGTGTTTACTTCGTTGTTCCAAGAGATAGTTGCGTTTTCTGAAGCTGGGTTAGGGTAGATGTTGATATCGATAGAAGTATTTTCTTCAACACCTGCAGTACCGTTGTTACCACCTCCGTTGTTAGTTGTAGTATCTACAGCGATGTATTGTTCAACAGTAGCATCAGTTGTAGCAGTACATCCGTTAGCATCTGTA
>JBILYP010000061.1:0-2565 GCA_044377675.1 Crocinitomicaceae bacterium | reverse complement strand
ACACTCTCGTAAAGTTTTATAAGAACTTGGGCTAATTCTCTTTGGAAATAGCGTATCCCCTATTTGTAAAGAAGCCTTCGCAGTGGTCTGCCCACCAAGTAAAGTACTACTTTGTGGCAAGGTAATTTTTTTATTAGCCAAATGTCCAAGCTCAAATTGCAGCCTGGTTAGCCATCCTGCGCAGCGGTTTCTTTCTTGCGCCTGTTGCCACTCTTGCCATAAAAAATCGGTATGGGGATGGGCCTGTATCAAAGCCGATAAGTCCCTGGCATACTGTTGATACTGATCCTCCATCGTGGCTAATCCTAAACTCGCCACCATGGCCTTCGAAAAAATCAAGCCATGTTCCGTTAAGTTCGGTAATTGTCGATCATCACAACCAACCATGACTACCGCGTCATAAACCTGTAATCTAGTCGCTGCTAGTGGAATGATTGAGACTTGTATATAGCCTAATGGACTTTGCTCTAAGTAAGAGGACTCTTCCATCCACTGATCAAAAAGACTAAACCAAGAACTACCAGATATTAGCTCTGTTTGCATGCGTTGCATCTCTTGCAAAGCCTGCATCGTGTCCGCACCCGCCGCATCAGAACTCAGATTCTTCGTCATACCAAGGTGTTGTAATTGTTCTTGTAAAAGTAATACCCAGTCTTTACCAGTCTTAAAACCTCCTTGCCAAGCTTGGGCAAGTTCCTGTATGTTTTGAAGTAATTGAATACTTAATTGTGTATTATTTTGGAGGCTAAAAAAGCCTGTTGCTAAATCATCAAATGGCTCGTGCTGATTTTCTAGGTGATAAAAATTTTCTAATAATGATTGCCAATTTGGGATAAAACGTCGCTCCAAAATTGTCTTTTCAATAAACCAACATACTTGCTCAAAATCAACGGAATCTTTTTTTAGGTTTTGCCATAACACCGACCAGTCAAGTAAAGGGTTCTTGATAAATCCAAGTAGTTGATGAAGATCAGGCCCCTCTCTAGCCCGCGCAATCTCTAGCCAACTCTGTACCGCTGCTGCAGCACCTGTAGTCGATAACTTCCAGCCCGTCTGATCCTGCACCACAACAGCGCTTCCTAGGCGATTTAATAAAGCCCGCACACGTCGTGCAACTAAACGATCTTGAGCTACCAAAGCAATGCGCCGGCGATCCTGAGCAATATGTTCTTGGATACACGCTAAAGCGCCCCAAGCCATCTTTTCAAAATTGGGTAAGGCAATGATCCGAATATGCTCGGTATTAGCATCTTGGCGGTTTTTCTGTATCTGGAGATGTTTTTCTGGGCGCTCACCAGAACTGGTTAAACATTCTGGCCATAAAGCTGCCCGCTCCCAGTCAAGACCAATCTTTAAAACAGACTGTCTATCTGCATAACGATCCAGAAAATGTTCCTCAGTCAACTGTTGCGAACCACGAACCTCTCCCATCTCTATCCAAACCAATGGTTCTAAATGAGCTACCTGTGTAATCATCTGTGTGCGTAACATCAAACTGCATTGTCGTCTAATCACCGGATCTTGTAATGAACTCAAATTCTTCCAAAAAGCCATAATTAATGCGCTTTCTTCTTGGATAAAATCATTCTGCTGCAGTGGATATGCTGCGGCTAAAGCTTTATCAAATATCTTTTTGGCCTGATCATACTCAAACACGGTCCCTAAAGACGGGTCTATATTTAAATGCGCTTGTGACAAATGGTCACAGGCTTGCACAATCGACTTGGTTAAGGACCAAATGCCCTTTTCTCCAATCACTCCAAAGTTTTTCTGAATCAATGGGTACTTGATTAAAGCTTGTTGAACTTTTTCCCAGCGCTCCAAGGTACTTAATACTGCGGGATAATCCATCAAACTAGGCGTTTGTTCAAGCCATTTTGCTAAACCTAATATCTTTGGTAAAAATACAATCTCTTTAGGTAAATTCTTTGGACGTAATCTTTCCATAGCTCGGCGCAAAGCATTCGCTGGGCCGGAAGTCGATAATACAACTTGTGGGCGTTGCTCGGTTTCTTGTGCGAACTGCCAAATTGCTTTAGCTATCTCATCTAATGCTTGCGCATTGGGTAATATCAAGCGTTCAATTCGCATTGCACATTTTTTTCAAAGAGATCATCAAGCAAGGTAAAATAGGCAAACTAAGAAATTTTTCGGAATCATCGAATCTACATCTTACAAGTTTTACTTATTATTTTCACTAAGGAATCCCTATATGAGCGAAGGTATCAAACATATTACAGATAGTTCTTTTGAAGCAGATGTCGTGCAATCCACAAAACCCGTTCTGCTCGACTTTTGGGCTGAATGGTGCGGCCCTTGTAAGATGATTGGTCCAATCCTGGAAGAAGTTGCTAAAGATTATGGGGATAAAATCCAAATTGCCAAAATGAATGTTGATGAAAATCAAGCAATTCCAGCGAAATTTGGCATTCGGGGCATACCAACTCTGATCCTCTTTAAAAATGGTGAGGTGGCTGCTCAAAAAGTTGGTGCCCTTGCTAAATCCCAACTTACAGCCTTTATTGACTCGAATATCTAAGATTGGCCCCACTGTTGTTTTTTTGG
>JBILYP010000011.1:0-77345 GCA_044377675.1 Crocinitomicaceae bacterium | reverse complement strand
TTTGTTTGCTCAAACTCCGCATCAGCTTCAATAAAATTATTGTTACTCTCAATATACTTATTCATCCAATCTTCTGCTATTTCAACTTCCTTGTTTTGAAAAGAAATAGCTACAATTTCAGTAATTACCTTGCCAGAATAGCTTGGGCAACACTTATAAACCTTTATGTAAGCCTGTCTAGCTGTTTTGTGCATGCGCAAACCACGGTCAGGGGTAAACTCTGTCTTTATCAATCTATCTCCCTCTTTTTTAATCTCATCAGCAAAATAACAATATAAAAAAGCACTTTCAGGACTCATTTTTATTGCCTCACCAATAGCCTCTATCCGTTTAGAATAATCGCTTACTTTTTTTGCTTTATCCAACATTTTTAGCACCTTTTTAGGAGGCTTAAGGCAATTTTCATCTATTTCCGAATCCTCCTGCTGACCAAAAGCTGAAGAAAATCGAAGTAAAATGACAAAGCAAAAAAATAGTAGAAATTTTATACGCATACAAATGAATTGATCTAATAGATTATATCGATTAATAGGAGAAAGGTTACACAAATATTCCAAAATGATTTTTCATAAAAAAACATATATCTTAACTATCTGAAAAGCAATAACATATGATTTAATTTCGAGATATGTGTAATTTTGTTTAATTTTTTTATAAAATGTTTAAACAATTTTGTTTAAGTTTGTCAAATAAAAGTTAAACAAAAATCTGAAGTTATGTCAACAGTTGAATTTAATGATGTTTTGGTAGGTATGGAAGATAATTTACAATCTTTTGCTTTGAGCTTCACAAGAAACAAAGAAGACGCTCAAGATTTGACTCAAGAAACAATGCTTAAAGCAATTACGTATCGTAATTATTATACCCCACAAACAAATTTTAAAGCATGGGTTTTCACCATCATGCGAAATATTTTCATCAATCAATACCGCAGAAAAGTTAAATCAGGAACAATTTTCGACAATTCAAAAGATTTGTTCCTAATTTCAAATTCTGCAGGTCATAACGAAACTCCTTTGGAAATTATAGCCACAAAAAACATCAATCGTCAAATAAATGGTTTAAACGAAGAATATAAAGTTCCGTTTGAATTACACTTCCAAGGCTTTAAATATAAGGAAATTGCAGATCGTCTTGGTATTCCTATCGGGACTGTTAAGAGTAGAATTTTCATCGCAAGAAAAAAATTGATGGATTTATTGCCGGAATACACGTATCTTGCGAACTAAATGAACAAAAAGATCATCGTTATTGGCTCTGGAATATCCAGTTTAGCAGCAGCATCTTTTCTCGCTAAAGAAGGCAATGACGTAACAATACTCGAAAAAAACACAACAATTGGTGGTAGAGCAAGACAATTCAAAACGGAAGGTTTTGTTTTTGATATGGGTCCAAGTTGGTATTGGATGCCTGACGTATTCGAGCGATTTTATAATTCATTTGGTTATAAGTCTACCGATTTTTATGAGTTAAAAAGACTTGATCCTTCATACAGAGTTTATTGGAATGATAACTCTTACTCGAATATTCCGGCATCTATGGAAGAAATAAATGCTTGGTTTGAAGAGTTAGAACCAGGAAGTTCTGTTCAGTTGACAAAATTCTTGAAAGAAGCTAAATACAAGTATGAAGTTGGTATGCAAGAACTTGTTTTTAAACCAAGTAGAAGCTTGATGGAATTTGCTGACATGCGAATTTTGACAGGTTTGTTCAACATGCACCTACTTTCTTCCTTTTCAGGGTATATTAGAAAGTATTTCAAACATCCCAAGATTCTTTCCCTTTTAGAATTCCCGATTTTGTTTCTTGGAGCTATGCCAAGTAAAACACCAGCGCTATATTCCTTAATGAATTACGCAGACATCTCATTAGGAACTTGGTATCCTATGGGTGGGATGTATAAATTTATTGAGGCATTCGAAAAAATTGCAACCGAACAAGGAGTTAAAATTCTTACAGACTCCGAAGTAATTGGCTTTGAGTGCGTAAACAAAAAAATTACTCATGTTAAAACGAAAAACGGTTTAATAGAAACTGACGTCGTTGTATCTGGGGCTGATTATCAACATACTGAAAGCGCCCTTTTGAAAGAGAAAGCAAATTATTCCTCTTCATATTGGGACAAAAGAACGATGGCTCCGTCTTGTTTGCTTTTCTATGTTGGATTAAATAAACGTGTTGAAAATCTCGAACATCATAATTTATTTTTTGATGAAGACTTTACCAAACATGCCGAAGAAATTTACAAAGATCCGAAATGGCCTACTTCACCACTATTCTACTTGAGTGTGCCTTCTCTTACTGATAATACTGTTGCGCCTGATGGTCATGAAAACTTATTTCTGCTCATTCCTATTGCTCCAGATCTTGAAGACAAAGAAGAAATAAGGGATCAATATTTTGAATTACTTTTAGATCGTTTAGAGAAAAAAACAGGGAATAGTATCAGGGACAACATTGTTTACAAACGTTCCTTCTCCATAAAAGATTTTAAATCTGATTATCACGCATTTAAAGGTAATGCATACGGTTTGGCAAATACGCTGAAACAAACTGCAATTTTAAAGCCTTCCCTAAAAAATAATAAATTAACAAACATGTATTATACGGGACAACTTACAGTTCCGGGTCCTGGTGTTCCTCCCTCCATCATATCTGGAGAAGTGGTTGCGAAAGAAATAATACGTGAGCATTCTTTTTAATAAGCACTATGAAACAAATTTTTGATGATCTAAGTCAGGAAATGAGTCGTGTTACAACCCAACGATATAGTACTTCCTTTTCTTTAGGAATTCGTTTTTTAAATTCTGATTTACACAAGCCGATATACTCTATTTATGGTTTTGTCCGTTTTGCCGACGAAATAGTTGATACTTTTCATGGTTTCGATAAGACAAAATTATTAGCCGATTTTAAAGCGCAGACTTATCAATCAATTCAAGATGGGATTTCACTGAATCCTATTTTAAATAGTTTCCAATGGGCCGTAAATACATTCAATATTCCGTTGGAGCTAATTGAAACATTTCTTAAATCTATGGAGATGGATTTGGATAATAGTACTTATGACAAATATGGGTACGAAGAGTATATTCTTGGTTCAGCAGAAGTGATAGGTTTAATGTGTCTTAAAGTTTTTGTTGAAGGTGATGAATCGGAATATGAGCGATTGAAACCATTAGCGATGAAACTTGGGTCTGCCTTTCAAAAAATCAACTTTCTCCGGGATTTAAAAGCAGATTATCATGATCTTGGTAGAACGTATTTCCCAGGTATTGATTTAAACGAATTTAACTCTCGCGTTAAACAAGAAATTGAAGAGGATATTGAGTCCGATTTTAAATTAGGATATGAAGGGATTAAGCAGCTTCCCAAAAAAGCGCGATTTGGTGTTTATGTTGCTTATATTTATTATTATAAATTATTTAATAAAATTAAAGGTACTGATGCTCATACGATTTTGAATGAACGCATCAGAATTCCGAATAATAAAAAATTACGTATTCTTTTATCATCTTATGTTAGGCATAATTTGAATTTACTGTAATATGGATTTAGTGATTTTGGTTAATTCGGAAGATCAAGAGACGGGAACAATTGAGAAATTGGAAGCACATCGAAAAGGACTATTACACCGAGCTTTTTCTATTTTTCTGTTTAATTCGTCTGGCGAAATGTTATTGCAACAACGCGCTGAATCGAAATACCATTCTCCTGGACTTTGGTCGAATGCATGTTGTAGTCATCCCGCCCCAAATGAAACTACCCTAGCCGCAGGAAATAGAAGATTAAAGGAAGAATTAGGAATTTCAACCCTCCTGATTCAAGCATTTAATTTTGAATATAGAGAAAGTTTTGAAAATGGATTAACGGAACATGAATTAGATCATGTTATGGTAGGTTACACAGACGAAAACCCAACGCTCAATCCTTCAGAGGCACAAGATTTTTGCTGGATCTCGATGGCTGATTTAAAGGGAAAAATGAATAATAATCCAGAAAACTTTACCGTTTGGTTCAATATAATTATGAATCAGCATTTTGATAAACTTAATAAAGAATTGTGCCATGAAAGTATGTAGAAGATCGAATTTTAATGCCGCCCATCGTTTGTTCCGTCCAGATTGGTCTGATGAAAAAAATCAAACTGTTTTTGGTAAATGTAACAACCCGAACTTTCACGGACACAATTACACATTAGAGGTCTGGATTGATGGTGAAATAGATCAAGAAACAGGTTATGTTATTGACCTTAAAATCGTTAAAGATCTAATTAAAATTGAAATTGAAGATCGTTTTGACCATCGTAACTTAAACTTAGATTGTCCAGAATTCACCTCCTTGATTCCTACAGCAGAAAACATCGCTGTTGTTTGTTATAATCTATTGAGAGAGAAAATGGATTCAAAATATGCCCTAACGATAAGACTTTGGGAAACAGAAAACAACATTGTCGAATATAGCGGTCAATAATTTCAATCTGATTTTGTAAATTTTATAAATTTCAAATTATTACATCCAATTTTTTTGACCAAATTTGTTGAAAATAAAACACGTGTTAAAAAATACCATCTTTCTTTCTTTCTTCGTATTTACCTCATTTCTTTATAGCCAAAAAGGAGATAGTTTATTTATTTCTTCCATTTACAGAGAAGCTCTGACAAAAGGTGAATCCTACGAAAACCTCAGAAAACTATGTAAAGATGTTGGAAATAGATTATCCGGTTCTGCAGCAGCGCAAATGGCGGTTGAATGGGGGAAAAACACCTTAGATAATTATGGTTTTGACTCGGTCTATCTTCAAAAGGTTATGGTGCCTCATTGGGACAGAGGTACAACTGAACGAGCTTGGATACAAGTAGAAAACGAGCAAATTTCATTGAATATTTTAGCGCTGGGTGGTTCTGTTGCCACTAATGGATTGTTGAAAGGAGACGTTATTGAATTTTCAAGCTTAAATGAATTGAAAAAAGCAAACAGTTCGCAAGTTCAAGGTAAGATTGTATTTATCAATCAATATATGAATGATGAAGATATTAATACCTTTAAGGCATACGGCGGATGTAGTTCAATTCGATTAAAAGGAGCAATTGAAGCTAGTAAATTGGGTGCAAAAGCAGTCTTAATTCGTTCCTTAGGTTTAGCCATTGATGATCACCCACACACGGGTGTAATGTCATACGATAGTTCTGTGAAGAAAATTCCAGCCGCAGCGCTTTCTACTCAGGATTCCGATTTTTTATCTCTAAAATTAAAATCGAGCAAACTAAAAATAACACTTGAAATGAATTGTCGAACATTGGAAGATGAACCTTCATATAATGTAATTGCTGAAATCCGTGGAAAAACGACACCGAAAGAAATCATAACATTTGGTGGACACTTGGATTCATGGGATACCGGAGAAGGAGCACATGATGATGGTGCTGGTGTGGTACATTGCATGGAGGCATTACGGATTTTAAAAAAGCTAAACTACTCTCCCCAGCATACGCTCCGAGTGGTACTCTTTATGAATGAGGAAAATGGAAACATGGGAGGAAAGGGTTATGCCAATTATACAGCTACAAAGGGTGAAAAACAAATAGCAGCATTGGAAAGTGACCGTGGTGGATTCGCACCGAGGGGATTCTCGTGTGACGGAAACCCCAATCAAGTTAAATTTCTAGAATCGTTAGCACCATTTTTTAAACCTTATGAATTACACGTTTTCGAAAAAGGATATGGTGGAGTTGATATTGGCCCACTGAAGAATCAATTCCCTGGAATTCCTTTGTTTGGTTTTGTTCCAGATTCACAGCGTTATTTTGACTTTCATCATACACCAAACGATATTTTTGAAAATGTAAACAAACGAGAATTAGAACTTGGTGCAGCAGCAATTAGTTCGTTTATCTATTTACTGGATCAAAACCTGTAAATTTTATACTAGGAATAATCGTAATTTTGAACAAATTTAACTATGACATTTGATATAGCAATAGTGGGTGGTGGCATTGTAGGTGCAGCTACTTTATACAAACTCCAACAAAAAAACCCACACCTTTCTATCGTTCTAATGGAAAAGGAAAAAGAACTTGCTCATCATCAAACAGGACATAATTCAGGCGTTATTCATTCTGGATTATACTATAAACCCGGTTCTTTAAAAGCAAAAAACTGTTTTGATGGAAGGCATGAATTGGTTGCGTTTGCAAAAGAACACGGAATCAATTACGATATCTGCGGAAAAGTAATTGTTGCTACCGATGAAAAAGAATTACCTAATCTTGATCGGATATTTGAAAATGGTATTCAAAATCAAATTGAAGGAATCAAGAAAATTACCGCGGCAGAAGTTAAGGAAATTGAACCTTTTGTTGAGTGCATTGCAGGAATTTACGTGCCCGTAACAGGAATAATTGATTTCCGTGGCGCAACTGCTAAAATGGTTGAATTATCCATGGCAATCAATTCAAAAAGTGAGGTAAGACTTTCAACAGAATTTTTAAGTGTAGAAAAAACAGAGGATCACTCAATTATTCATACCAATAATGGCACGATAAAATCACGTTTTTTAGTTTATTGTTCTGGATTACAAGCAGATCGATTAGCCAAAAAAGATGGCGTAAAATTGAAAGAGCAAGTAGTTCCTTTTCGAGGTGATTATTATGAATTAGCTGATCATGCTAAACACAAAGTAAAGAATTTAATCTATCCTGTTCCTGATCCAAACTTCCCTTTCTTAGGAGTTCATTTTACCCGAATGGTCGATGGAAGTGTAGAATGTGGTCCTAATGCAGTTTTCTCATTCAAACGAGAAGGATATAACAGAACCGATTTTTCATGGAGAGATACATGGGAGGCATTGACATATGCTGGTACCTGGAAGTTATTTTTAAGTAATGTAAAATATGGCATTGATGAATACAGGCGAGCTTTTTCAAAACGTATGTTTCTAAAATCACTTCAGCGCATGATTCCTTCATTAACAATGGATGATATTAAACCAGCTCGTGCGGGAGTTCGAGCACAATTACTCTCTCAGAATGGGGACACTCGCGACGATTTCAGAATAGAACATCACGGAAATTCAATTCATGTATTGAATGCGCCCTCTCCTGCAGCCACTGCATCCTTGGCAATTGGTAGTTATATAGCTGATATTGTTAACGAAAAATTGGAGATAAACAAAAACTAAATCTCCCAGTAACAATATTTAAGGGAATTAACCTGATATTCGTTTATTAATTGGATATTATATCAAACAATTCATCCAAGTTTGGAGAAACAATAACTTCAATTCTTCTGTTTTTTGCTTTATCATTAGCGTCTATTGGAAGAAACTCACTTCTTCCAGCTGCCATAATTTTCTTAGGATTCATTGACGAATTAGCTAACATAATCTCAACCACAGAGGTAGCACGCAGAACCGATAATTCCCAATTGTTTTTTGGTGAATTTGGACTATTCATTTTAGTGTTATCTGTGTGTCCCTCAACAATAATTTCTAAATCACCTGTATTTTCAAGAGCTTTGGATAAATCAACAATGGCAGATCTACCACCCTGTTCAATTACCGTGCTCCCAGGATTAAACAATAGCTTTGCCTCCAAGCTAATATAGATTCTTCCGTCCTTTTGCACCACAGTTAATCCTTTGTTTTCATAAGCTCTCAATGCTGCAGCAATTCTTTCTTTTAATTCCTTAATACCACGTTCTTGTCTAGAAATAATCTCTTCCAGCTCATTAACTCTCGCTTCACGTTCAGCCAATAAAGCTTGTTTCGCATTTAATTCTTTTTCAAGGGCAGTTAAGGCATCTTCTTTTCTTTGCAACTCAATACTTTTCGCCTCCAATTCAGCCTGAAAAACTGCAGCTTCTTTGGACCCCATTGCCTTATTGTTTTCAAAAGATTTTTCTAAATCAGCATATTGCTTTTTCAATTTCGAGAATTCAATATTTGATGTTCGAAATCTCAATCCAGCAGAAGTTGTGTCCTTTTTTAATCCTTCAATGTCCCGATTTAACACATCTAATTTCTCTTGTAATGACTTTGCTTTGCCTTCGAAATCAGTACTTAGATTCTTATATTTTTCCAATTCTTCGGAACACGTTTTTTCACGAGCCAATAAATCTTGATACTTTTTCGCCGGCACACATCCAATTAGTGTTATGGCTGCAGTAAATCCTAGGATATAAATAGATTTTTTCATAATAAACAAATTAAAGATCAAAATTCGACAACTATTGAATGCGATTGAATAATATGACATGGAGTTTTAAACAGTGGATTTTGAATAACATTGTGTAACAATTCTTTAAAAAAACAGTCTAATCAATAAATTAGATAACTCTTTAATATATACTCATGAAAAAAATGAAAATTAGTTGGGCATTTGGAATGCTCTTAATCAGTCAAATTACCTATTCTCAAACAACTGAAAAGAACTCAGACAGCACAAAAATTAAATTGGGACCTGACACTGAGTTAATCATTGTTGACCTTTCTAACAAAAAGAAGGAAGAAAAACAAAAAGACGAAAAATCGGATATAGAAAAAAAAGAAAAAACTAAAAAATACGAAAATTCCTGGTCTGGAATTGATATAGGGTTTAATACGTTATTAAATTCATCCAATCAGCTTACTTTTCCAGATGCACCATATTGGGAAAATGTAACTGGAAGTTCTAGTTCATTTCATTTTAATTTATTCAGCCACAAATTTCCGATTATGAAACAATATGTTGGAATCGTAACTGGATTTGGTTTCGGGATGAATTCCATTGGAATAAATAGAGATTATCGACTGCAAACTAACACGGACAGCACTTATGCTATTTTGATTAATGATTCAACAAACAATGTAAGACAAAATTCATTGACCATGGGTATTATTGAAGTACCATTATTGATTGAATTTGCAAGTAAAAGCAAAAGAAATAAGTCATTTTACTTATCCACAGGAGTTATTGGCGGCGTCCGCGTTGGATCATCTTACTACATGCGTGGGAAAAAGAACAACGTGAGGTATCGAGAAACAGTTAATGATGACTTTAACATTAATCCATTTCAACTTGACGCAACAGTTAGATTAGGGTATGGTGATTTCGGAGCCTACGCATCTTATGGATTAACTAATTTATTTAAAGCAAACAAAGCTACACAAATGAGTATATTTCAATTTGGTGTTACATTACATTTCTAAAACTTTAGTTCAGTAACAAATGAATCCTCGGTAACTCCGGGGATTTTTTATTTAGTGTCAATTTACATCAAAATCAAGGGATTACATTTCAAATTTTTACAGACCCTTACTTTTATCACTAATAAGTGTTAAAATTTCACCTTAAACATTACAAAAATTCAACTTTGTTTTACTACTTTTAGCAACCTAAAAAAGATTATGAAAAATTTGAAATTGAAATTAGTTGCCATACTTGTATTTATTGGCATGTTTGCTCGAGCAGACGAAGGAATGTGGTTCTTGATGTTCATTGATCGATTAAATCAACGGGACATGCAAAAAATGGGTTTGCAATTAACTGCTGAAGAAATATATAGTATCAACAACCACAGTTTAAAAGACGCCATTGTTCAGTTCAACGGAGGCTGTACAGCTGAAATCATTTCCAAAGAAGGGCTAATTTTGACTAACCACCATTGCGGTTACGACGCAATTGCAGAATTATCAACTCCTGAAAAAGATTATTTAACCGATGGTTTTTGGGCAAAAACAAAAGCTGATGAATTAAAACCTAAATCTTTATTTATTCGGTTTTTTGTTCGAATGGACGATGTTTCCAAACGAATTTTAGGCAAAGTAAATGATTCAATGACTGAAGAGGAGCGAGAAAAAGCTATTAATGCAGAAATTGCGTTGATCCAAAAAGAAAACAATGACGGTGGAAAATATACGGTAAGTGTTCGCTCATTTTTCCAAGGAAATGAATTTTATTATTTTGTTTACCAAGATTTTAAAGATGTACGTCTAGTTGGTACTCCACCAAAAAGCATAGGAAAATTTGGTGGTGATACAGACAACTGGGAATGGCCGCGTCACACGGGTGATTTCTCTATGTTTCGCGTTTATAGTGATGCAGCTGGAAACCCTGCAGATTATTCAACAGCAAATATTCCTTTGAAACCTAAACGTCATCTTTCAGTGAACATGAATGGTGTCAAAGAAGGAGACTTTGCCATGATTTTAGGATATCCTGGACGAACTAATCGTTGGTTACCAGCGGGAGGAATAGAACAAAATGTCAAGTTCGCCTACCCAGCTTGGGTTGAAGCATCTAAATTGAACATGGATGTGATGAAAAAATACATGGATCAAAATGATGATACTCGATTAGATTATGAATCTAAGTATGCTGGAATTGCTAATTATTGGAAAAATCGTCAGGGAATGATTGATGCATTAACTAAAGCAAAAACAGCTGAATTGAAAGCAAAAAACGAAGCCAAATTTAATGCTTGGGCGAACAAACCTGCCAATGTTGCTAAATACGGTAAAGTAGTTGAAACGTTGAATAATTATTACGCCAAAACCAATGAAAAGGCACAACATGACAATTATTTGATGCAAATCTTAAGAGGAAGCAGTTTTGCTGCCATATCGAGAACACTAGGCGCTCAATTAGACGGGTATGCAAAAGCAAACGAAGAGGCAAAAGCAGGAATGAAGGCAGATTTATTAACTAGCATTGATGAATTTTACAATGAAATTTCTATGGATGTTGAAAAAGATTTATTGGCAAGTCAATTTAACTTATACGTTAGAAAAGCAGGATATAAATTATGCCCTTCAATTGAACAAATTGGAAGTAAATCAAATAACGATTTCGCGAAATTTATCAATGCTACATTTGAAATGAGCTTGTTCGCATCAGCTAATAAATTAAAAGCTTTTATCGAATTTCCGAAAGAAGGAATGATCACCAATGATCCATTGTTCCAATTATCAACTGAATTGCTTGCTCACTACAATGCAAAATCAGAAGAATTAACAAAATTACAAGCAGATTATTCAAAATCATTCAGATTACTTGTTGCAGGACTTAGAGAAGCGAAAATGAGTACTATTCAATACCCGGATGCAAATAGCACTTTGCGTTTAACTTATGGAAAAGTGAGTGCGTTACCGGCTAATCCAAAAAACGATGCTAAAGTGAACTATTACACTACTTTGGATGGGACAATTAAAAAATACAAAGCCAAGGATGAAGAATTTGACTTACCACAACGTTTGATAGATCTACATAAAACGAAAGATTATGGTCAATATGTAGACAAAGCAGGTCATTTACCCGTTAACTTTTTAACCGATAATGACATCACCGGTGGGAATTCAGGTTCACCTGTATTAAATGGTAAAGGAGAATTGATCGGTTTGGCTTTTGATGGTAATATTGAAGCGATGGCAGGAGATGTTATATTTGATAATAAATTACAAAAAACAATTAATGTTGATATACGCTATGTTTTGTTTATCATTGATAAATTTGCAGGAGCAAAACACATCGTTGACGAAATGACAATAGTTAAATAGGTAATACAATAGATTGATATAAAATTTAGAATAGAAATCATGAGTGAAATAGCAAAAATTGAATTGGACGGAAAATTATATGAATTTCCTGTTGTTGTGGGTACAGAAAATGAAAAAGCCATTGATATTTCCAAATTAAGAGATACAACAGGTTATATTACATTAGATACTGGTTATAAAAACACCGGAGCAACAAAGAGTAGTATTACTTTTCTAGATGGTGAGGAGGGGATTTTGCATTACAGAGGATATTCTATTGAGGAATTAGCAGAAAAAGCAACTTTTTTAGAAGTAGCTTATCTCTTATTAAATGGAGAATTACCTACTCAAACAGAGCTTGAATCTTTTGGAAGTAGTATAAAAAAACATACTCTTGTTCACGAAGATATGAAGCGTTTTTTCGAAGCATATCCAGCAAAAGCACATCCAATGGGTGTATTATCTTCTATGATTTGCTCACTTTCAACTTTTTATCCTGAATCGTTAGATCCACATAGAAGCAAGGAAATGAAGGAATTAACCATGCATCGCTTATTGGCTAAAATGCCAACACTTGCAGCTTGGGCATACAAGAATTCAATTCGCCATCCTTTCATGTATCCAAACAATGACTATGATTATTGTTCGAATTTCTTACACATGATGTATGCAATGCCAACGGAAGATTATAAGGTTGATCCGGTTGTTGCAGCAGCCTTAAATAAATTGTTAATCTTACACGCTGACCACGAACAAAATTGTTCCACATCTACCGTTAGAATTGTAGGATCTTCTCAAGCGAATTTGTATGCAACAATCTCTGCAGGGATTTCCGCACTTTGGGGACCTCTTCATGGTGGTGCAAATCAAGAAGTAATTGAAATGCTTGAACAAATTCACAATGATGGTGGCGATGTTGATAAATGGGTTGCGAAGGCTAAAGATAAAGAAGATTCATTTAGATTAATGGGCTTCGGTCACCGTGTTTACAAAAATTTTGACCCGCGTGCGAAAATTATTAAAAAAGCATGTGATGATGTACTTGAAAAAATGGGAATCAATGACCCGATGTTAGCAATAGCGAAACGTTTGGAACAAGTTGCATTGGAAGATGAGTACTTTAAAGCGCGAAACCTCTATCCAAATGTTGATTTTTATTCCGGTATCATTTATAAAGCAATTGGGATTCCAACTGAAATGTTTACCGTAATGTTTGCAATCGGTCGTCTTCCAGGATGGATTTCACAATGGAAAGAAATGACTGAAAACAAAGAACCAATTGGTAGACCAAGACAAGTATATACAGGTTATACCTCAAGACCTTTTGTTGATATTTCAAAAAGATAATTACTGACAATTTGTCTCATAGATCAGTTTTGGTCAAATGATTGATGAAAAGAAAAAATAATAATTAAAAAAAAAGAAAATGGCATTAGAAATTACAGATCAAAACTTTGAAGAATTAGTAATGAAATCCGATAAGCCTGTTTTAGTAGACTTTTGGGCAGAATGGTGTGGCCCTTGTAGAATGATAGGACCAGTTGTTGAAGAATTAGCTAATGAATATGCAGATAAAGCTATCATTGGAAAAGTTAATGTAGACTTAAACCCTGGAGTTTCTGCTCAATTTGGTATTAGAAGTATTCCAACGATATTATTTATTAAGAACGGAGAAATCGTTGATAAAAATGTTGGAGCTGCTCCTAAAGCGCAATTATCGGCAAAATTAGACGCTATTCTTTAAATTAATTTTTTAAACAAAAAATATCCAAGAGTCTTCCGCAAGATTGGCTCTTTTTTTTTACTTTGAAGTTATAAATAGTCTTCTGACACGAATAACAATAATGGCTAGAATGAATACCGCTGCAAGCATACTTAAAAATCGATAAAAGAAATCACCCCATTGCACATAAATCGTTTTAACTCGGTTTTTATTCAATGTCGCCTTTAATGTATCTACCTTCCACCAAGCTGATTGTTGAATAATTTCACCTCGCTGATTTATAAAGGAGCTTATACCGGTATTGGCAGATCGAGCCACAGATCTCCTTGTTTCAATTGCTCGAATAGAGGCAAAACTATTATGCTGCTTATGACCAGGCGTATCCTTCCACCAACCATCATTGGTAATAATAAATAATAACTCAGCTCCTTTTTGCACTTGCTGACTGATAAATTCACCATAAATTGATTCGTAACAAACAATTGGGGCATAAGATCCATACTTACTTTTCATAGTCCTAGGAACATCTTCATGCCCTAAAGATCCAGAGGTGCCTCCATTATTAATAGATAAATCTTCAAAAAATGGAAACCACTCCGTAAATGGTATTTTTTCTACCCCTAATACTAACTTTGATTTGTGCACTACATCCGTTTGATTTCCTTCAATTGATAAGGAAGAATTATAAAATTCAATAAAGTTATCCGTCCCATTAATTTGCTTTGATGCAATAGAGTGTTTCTTATCAAAAAAAGCATACGTTGATGCTCCAGTCAATAGATGTATATGCGGGTATGTTTCAGTAAATTTTAAGAAAGAGGAAACAGACTCGTTTTTTTGCAAATACGACTCTTCAACGGAGGAACTGATTGCGGTTTCAGGAAATAAAATAAAGTTGGTTTGAGGGCTTTGCACATTTTTCGCTAGGCTCAACATTTTTTCTATCTGCACAGAGGGGTCTTCAACAAACTTCTCATTATAAGGGTCAATATTAGGTTGAATAACTGCTACCTGAACCGGATCTTTCTTTTCTGTATAGGTGTAAAATCGAATTAGTGAAAAAGTAACAGGAATCAAGAAAGCAAACAATACCTTACCTAGTTGCAAAAAGTTTCGTCTACTTCCCGATGAAACCCCACCCTGATTATACTTGATAATATAGGAAAAAATGAGGTGATTTACGACCAATAACCAAATACTACCTCCCATAACACCTGTTACTTCATACCACTGCACCAATTTGGGATAAATTGAAAAAATATTTCCCAGCGTCAACCAAGGCCATGATAGTTCCCAATGATAATGCATATGTTCAAATCCCACCCAAAACACGGGTAAAAACAACCAACCCCAATTTGAATTCAAGCGCTTACGTGCAAGATGATAGGCATAGAAAGCAAGGGACATAAATAACGAGTTGATCAAAATTGCCATATACGCTCCTTCCGGAGAGGCAAAATAAATCCAGAATGTTGTTCCAATATTATAAATAAAAAATGCCAAATAGGCATGAACAAAGACTTTACCGCTTCTTAGTTTTGCTTGTAGAATCGAATTTTCAACTAGTAAAAGAGGAACCCATGCAATAAAACCTAAAAACGCCAATCCTCCCGTGAAAGGAAAACTTAAAATAAGCAACACTCCGCTAGAAATAGACAGAGCGTATCTAAACTTTTTTGATAAGAACATACGATAGACAAAATTCGATTGAGTAATCAGTAAACAGAAGCATTAATTACCCTGAAATTAATCTGAATATATTTGACGGTATTCTTGATGATATCGCTTCAAAATATTCTTCCTTTTTAATTTTAAGGTTGGCGTTAGTTCTTCCCTATCAATACTTAATTCTTTCGGTAGTAAAACAAATTTTTTAATCTGTTCCCAATTTCCGAATCCAACATTAAAACTATCAATTTCTTGCTGTATTCGATTGATTACATCCTCTTGAGCAATTAATTCTTCATTGGATAAATTTTCCAATTCTTTTCCATGTCTGATTGCCCACTCCTTTAGAAACAAAAATGCAGGAACAATGAATGCAGCAGGAAATTTCTCTCCTTCACCAATCACTATAATCTGCTCAATAAAACGAGATTCCTTGAATTTATTCTCCATTGCCTGAGGTACAATATATTTACCTCCAGAAGTTTTAAAGATTTCTTTTTTACGATCCGTAATTTTCAAGAATTTTCCTTCCACAAATTCACCTATATCTCCAGTATGAAACCAACCTTCAGAATCTATTGCCTCTGCTGTAACTTCCGGTAATTTATAATAACCCATCATTACGTTTGGTCCTTTCACTAAAATCTCTCCATCACTTGCTATTTGGACATCCACCCCATCAATCAAGGCGCCAACACACCCCATTCGTATTCCTTTTTGAAAAGAATTTACCGATACCACTGGTGAAGTTTCTGTTAAACCATAGCCTTCTAGAATTGGTATTTCAGCCGCAAGAAAAATACGTGCTAATCGAGGTTGAAGTGCAGCACTACCAGAAGCAATTGCACGAACATTACCTCCGAGTGCTTCCTTCCATTTTGAAAAAATTAATTTTCGAGCTATTCCTAATTGAATAGTAAAAAACAAAGAATTTTTTCCTGTATTATCGAATCGTTCAGCTAAATCTACGGCCAAAAAAAACAACCTTCTCTTGATTCCAGTTAGTTCGTCGCCTTTAGCAATGATTTTATCGTACACTTTCTCAATCAATCGAGGAACAGCCGAAAAAACATCCGGTTTAACTTCTCTAATATTATCCCCAATTGTTTCCATAGATTCTGCGAAATGAATGGAACAACCAATATGCATGTACAAATAGTGAAGCATGCGCTCATAAATATGGCAAACAGGAAGAAAACTCAGCACTTTAGAATGTTGATCTGCAGGTATTGGTTCAATGCAAGCCTCCACATTGGAAAGAATATTTTTGTGGGACAACATAACTCCTTTAGGATTCCCTGTAGTTCCTGATGTATATATAATTGTTGCCAAATCTTCGTGATTTATTACATCCATGCGAGCCTGAACGACTGACTCTTCCACTAATTCTGCTTTTAATTCAATTTCAGTCCAATTTGGTACTCCAGCAATTTCATCGAAGGTAAATAGGTGTTCCAATGCAGGTATTTCTGTCCGAATTGACTGAATTTTATCAAACAATTCTTGATTTCCCACGCAACAAATTTTCGCAGCACAATCATTGAATATATACTTATAATCATTAACAGAAATATTGGGATATAAAGGAACCACAATTGCACCAACTTGCTGAATGGCAATATCAAAAATATTCCATTCGACTCTATTGGATGAAGCCATGGCAACCATATCGCCTGGTTCAACGCCCATTGCAATTAAACCACGAGAAATCAACATTGCTCGATCTAAAAAAGCTTTTGTATGCATACCCTGCCAATTACCATTAGTTTTGGTAACAAACATTTCCGGATTGGGATAATTTTTTAATTGATAATAGGGAATATCAAATAATCTCTTTTCTTGGAACATATCTTAATTTTTAGATTACTAATTTACATTTTTATTAGCTACAAAAGAGCTTGATTTTTAATTTCATCCACAATTTCGGGATTTAATAGTGTTGAAATATCACCAAAACTCGAAAAATCACCTTCAGCTATCTTACGCAAAATTCTACGCATAATTTTTCCTGATCTGGTTTTTGGAAGGCTAGAAGTAAATTGAATTTTATCCAACTTCGCAATAGGTCCAATCTGATCTGAAACAAATTGATTTATTTCTTTTCGTAATTGATTTCCGTCAACAATACCCGTCCCATCCTTCAAAGTAACAAAACCATATAATGCATTTCCTTTTATGTCATGCGGAAAACCTACAATAGCCGATTCAGCCACAAAGGGATGTTCGTTTATCGCGTCTTCAATAGGCGCTGTACCGAGATTATGTCCAGAAACTATTATAACATCGTCTACCCTTCCTGTTATTCGATAATACCCGTCAATGTCTCTTATGGCTCCATCTCCTGTGAAATAATATCCGGGAAAAGCAGTAAAATACGTATCCTTGTATCGTTGATGGTCGCCCCAAATAGTTCGAGCAATAGCAGGCCATGGATATTTGATACACAAACTTCCATTAGACTCATTTTCATGAATCAATTCCTTGTCCGAATTAATCAGAACTGGCTGTACACCGGGCAGAGGTAAGGTTGCAAAAGTTGGTTTAAGCTTAGTTATTCCGGGTAAAGGTGAAATTAGAATCCCTCCCGTTTCAGTTTGCCACCAAGTATCAACAATGGGACAATTCGATTTTCCAATATTTTCATAATACCATTGCCATGCTTCATCGTTAATGGGCTCTCCAACACTTCCGATAATTCTCAACGAAGAAAGATTATGCTTCTCAACCCATGAAAGGGATTCTTTGGCCAAAGAACGAATGGCTGTTGGTGCAGTGTAAAATTGAGTGACCTGGTGTTTATCAATGATTGACCAAAAACGACCAAAATCTGGATATGATGGAATACCTTCGAATAAAACGGTTGTTGCACCATTTAACAAAGGGCCATACAAAATATAGGAATGACCTGTTATCCAACCAATATCTGCAGTACACCAAAAAGTATCATTCGGTTGGTATTGAAAAACATTATGAAATGTATATCCAACATAAACCATATAACCACCAGTAGAATGCATCATTCCTTTTGGTTTACCCGTTGATCCAGACGTATATAAAATAAATAAAGGGTCTTCAGACTGCATTGGTTCAGCCGGGCAATCAGAAGCAACATGTAACAATTCATTTTCTAACCAAAAATCCCTCCCTTCAATCATTTTAACAGACTGCATGGTGCGTTTAACGACAAGGACTGATACAACAGCGGGACAACTGACTAAAGCTTCGTCCACGATTCCTTTCAAATCAATGATTTTATTCCCACGATATCCACCATCAGATGTAATTACCATTTTACAAGAACAATCCTCGATCCGAGAAGCCAAAGCACCAGCAGAAAACCCAGCAAAAACCACTGAATGTATAGCTCCTATTCTTGCGCAAGCTAATAAACTAATAGCTAGTTCTGGAATCATTGGTAGATAGATACAGACCCGATCTCCTTTACGAATACCTTTTTCTACTAAAACATTTGCCAATGCGCAAACACGATGGTGTAATTCTGCATAGGTTATTTCATGGTGAGCTTCAGAAGGATCGTTAGGTTCAAAAATAATAGCTGTTTTATGCGCTAAATCAGTTAAATGTCGATCCAAACAATTAAATGTTATATTGGTTTCGCCACCATTAAACCATGAAAACCTTGCATCCTTCATGGAAAAATTCGCAACTTCATTGTATGGCTTAAACCAAGTATAATGTTGAGCAATTTCATCCCAAAATTGATGGGGATTTTCTATTGACAAATCATAAGCTTGCTGATATTGCTCGAAAGTACGAATGCTAAAAATTGACATGATTATATAATTACGTTCTAAAGTTACAGAAATATTTTTCGAACTGCGCATTATTATAACACCGTTGAAAAATATTATTATTAGCAGATTTTGGAATGCTTAAAATAAATATATTTGAACAATTCAAAATTTTAACAATGAAAAAAATTATTTTATCTCTTGCAATCGTATTTGCAACATCTACCGTTTTAATTTCATGCGGTGGAAAAAAAGACGAAGGATCAGCTAATGCAACAACTGAGGCAATTACTGATGATGTAGCTACTGAATCAGAGGAAGTATCAACAGAGGATGCATCCGAAAACGAAGCATCTACAATGGATAAGGTTAAAGAAAAAGCTTCTGAAATAAAAGAAAAAGCAGGCGAAAAAATTGAGGAAGGCAAAGAAGCAGCTAAACCAGTTGTTGATAAAATCAAAGGGAAAATTAAAGAGAAATTAGATAAAAACTAATTCTACATACAATTTGATGAAGCTGTCCGAAAGGGCAGCTTTTTTTTGAAACAACCTTTTTATATAAAAAAAATTAAATACCCCCCTAAATATTTTATCAAAGTTGAATATTTTTAACAAAATTGTTTACAGTACCCCCTTATTTTTTCTAAATTTGTAAAAAAAATTAAAAATGGCTACAAAAAGATTGCGCGCGTACCAAGATGTATTGAATAGAGAACCAAAACATATCGAATTTGATGGTAAATTATCTGAATTGTTTGGTAAAAATGTTTTTCATGCAGAAGTTATGCGTGAGTACCTGCCCTCTGAAACGTATAAATCGATGATGGAATCCATAACAAATGGAACGCGATTAGATCGTAAAAATGCAGATCAAGTAGCCTCGTCAATGAAAGATTGGTCTATTTCAAAAGGCGCAACACATTATACCCATTGGTTTCAACCTTTAACAGGTGCAACAGCCGAGAAGCACGATGCCTTTTTTAAACCAATTGGTCCAGGGAAAGCAATCGAACGATTTGATGGTGAAATGTTGGTTCAGCAAGAACCTGATGCTTCATCTTTTCCAAATGGTGGAATTAGAAATACATTTGAAGCACGAGGTTATACCGCTTGGGATCCCTCTTCACCTGCATTTGTAATTGGAAAAACACTTTGTATTCCAACAATTTTTATTTCATATACGGGTGAATCATTAGATTATAAAATGCCCCTTCTGAAAGCGCTTCACGCTGTGGACATGGCGGCGGTTGAAGTATGTCAGTATTTTGATAAAAATGTTACAAAAGTTAATGCCACTTTAGGTTGGGAACAAGAGTACTTTCTAATAGATCAGGCATTATTTAATGCACGTCCTGACCTAATTATGACAGGAAGAGCTTTGTTTGGACATGCTCCAGCAAAAGGTCAGCAATTGGAAGACCATTATTTTGGTTCAATACCAGAGCGTGTAACTGCATTTATGCGTGAGTTTGAAATGGAATCAATCTTATTAGGAATACCCGTTACCACGAGACATAACGAAGTTGCACCCAATCAATTTGAATGTGCACCAATTTTTGAAGAATGTAATTTAGCAAATGATCATAATTTATTATTGATGGATTTGATGGAAAAAATTGCACGCAAACATGATTTTAGAGTATTGCTTCATGAAAAACCTTTTGCAGGTGTAAATGGATCTGGTAAACATAATAATTGGTCGTTAAGTACAAACACGGGAGTTAATTTATTAGCACCTGGAAAAAACCCAAAAACGAACTTGCAGTTTCTTACCTTTTTCGTTAATACGATTAAGGCAATTCATGATAACGCAGATTTACTTCGCGCTTGTATTGCATCTGCAGGAAATGACCATCGCCTTGGAGCAAATGAAGCACCTCCAGCGATAATATCCACTTTTATTGGAACTCAATTATCCGGATTATTAGATGACATTGAGAAAAATGTGAAGGCCGGTAAAATGACTCCGCAAGATAAAACAGAGTTAAAACTAAACATCGGTAAAATCCCACAAATATTATTGGACAATACGGATAGAAATCGAACTTCTCCATTCGCATTTACAGGTAATAAATTTGAATTTCGTGCTGTAGGTTCTTCTGCCAATTGTGGTTCAGCAATGATTGTTTTGAACACAATTATGGCAAAACAACTAAAAGAATTTAAAAAACTAGTTGATATCCGAATTGAAAAAGGAGAAGCTAAAGATGAAGCAATTTTAAAAGAACTTCAATCATTGATAAAACAATCTAAAAAAATTCGATTTGAAGGTAATGGTTACGGGGATGAATGGGTGAAAGAAGCAGAAAAAAGAGGTCTTGCCAATTTAAAGGATACACCACGGGCATTGAAAGTTTGGCATGACAAAAAAGTAGCTAAATTATTTGATGAAATGGGAGTTCTTTCTCCACGTGAATTGGATGCACGGCGAGAAATTGAATTTGAAAACTATATTTTGAAAATTCAAATTGAATCTCGTTTAATGGGAGATATTACGCAGAATTACTTTATTCCTGCCACTGTTGAATATCAAAATAAGTTAATTCAAAATGTTCAAGGATTAATAAGTGTACTTGGTGACAAAGCTGGGAAACAAGCTTCAAAGGCACAATTATCCTTGATAGAAAGAATATCAGAACACATGAACGCGATGAAATCTGCTTCCGACAATATGCTTGTTCAACGCAAATTAGCAAACAAGATAGAGGACGCTGAAGACAAAGCAATTGCATATTGTGACAAAGTCAAATCTCATTTTGAAGAAATTCGTTATCATGCAGATAAACTAGAATTATTGGTTGATGATGAATTATGGCCATTGCCTAAATTCCGAGAAATGTTATTTACTCGATAAGATATTGACAACCTTGTTAATCGCGCATTTAATGGAATTATTTGCGCGATTTTTGTTTACATTTATTTGAGTAATTTTATTATTCAATTTTCAGAATGACTAAACAAAATAAAGGAAATCCTTTTACACGCTATCAAATTGCTGTTGTGTCACTGCTGGCGCTTACACAATTTTCAGTCGTACTAGATTTTATGGTAATGTCTCCTCTTGGTGATATCCTAATGAAATCCATGAAAATGACACCTAGTCAATTTGGAGTTGTTGTTTCGAGCTACGCGCTTTCTGCTGGATTTTCAGGGTTCTTAACAGCTAGTTTTGCAGATAAATTCGATAGAAAAAAACTACTTCTCTTTTTTTACACGGGTTTTATTGTTGGCACGTTGCTTTGTGGACTTTCCAATTCGTATGAGTTTTTGGTTTTTTCACGAATCATCACAGGAATTTTCGGTGGTGTAATCAGTTCGATTTCCTTAGCTATTGTAGCAGATGTATTTGATTTCAATCAGCGCGGGAGGGTAATGGGATTTATTCAAATGGGATTTGGTATCAGTCAGATTTTGGGAATTCCGATTAGTTTATTTTTAGCCAATGAATGGAATTGGCAAGCACCATTTTACCTCATTGTTGGATTATCCATTGTCATTTTTGGTGCCGTTTACCTTATTTTAAAACCTGTTACCGCTCATCTATCCTTGCAGCGTGCCAATCCGTTAAAACATATGTGGAATACGATAAAAAACAAACAATACCGAATTGGATTTATCGCAACTGCATTTATGTCTCTAGGAGGTTATTTAATGATGCCTTGGGGCTCCGCTTTTGCCGTTAATAATGTTGGGATTTCACAAGATGATCTACCGCTTATGTTTATGATTGTTGGGTTAATTACCTTTGCCGTTATGCCACTCATTGGATTTATTAGTGACCGCGTTAATAAATTTGCAATTTTCACAGGAGCCTCGATTCTCATGGCATTTTCAATCTTAATTTATTCCCATTTACAGCAAACTTCCTTCTTTATATTGGTAATTGTTAACGGCCTAATGATGATGGGTATCATGGCTCGCATGATTCCATCCCAAGCATTGACAGCGTCTTTACCAGAAATGCAAGACCGTGGAGCCTTCATGAGTATAAATTCCTCTTTGCAGCAAATGGCAGGAGGTATTGCCGCAATGGTAGGTGGCACTATTGTTCTTCAAAAGTCTGAAACGAGTCCCCTGGAGCGTTTTGATTTACTTGGATATCTGGTTATTGTCATTATTTTAATCAATATATTTTTAACTCACCGTGTCTACAAATTCATTAAAAAACGTGAACATTTGTAGCTAAAAAAAGTGTTTCAGACTTCTTTTTTGTAGCTTTGGAATGTGAAAGCACTATATAAGTATTTATTAAACACCCTGCCGAGACCATTACTGATTCGGTTAAGTTATATTTTCAAAATTTTTGCTCCTTTATTGTATCGTGGAAATAAGGTCACTTGCCCTGTTTGTGAAAAATCATTTTCATCCTTTTTATCCTACGGGTCGGCAGTGGCTCATCGTGAGAATGTTCTGTGTCCCTATGATTTAACTCTTGAGCGCCATCGTTTAATGTGGTTGTATTTAAAAAACGAAAGTAACTTTTTTACCGCTACTCATTTAAAAGTATTGCATATTGCCCCAGAGCAATGTTTTTACAGTAAATTCAAAGCACAAAAAAACTTGGATTATCTAACAGGAGATTTAGAATCACCGCTTGCTGATCTTCATTTTGACCTTCATAAAATCCCATTAGAAGACAATCAATTTGATGTTGTTTTTTGTAATCACGTAATGGAACATGTTACTGATCCCATTCAGTGCATGTCTGAACTTTTCCGTGTTATGAAAATTGGAGGATGGGCAATTATGCAAGTTCCGCAAGATTTGTCAAGAGAAACCACCTATGAAGACGCATCGATAACAAGTCCTGAAGATAGAGAAAAACATTTTTGGCAAAAAGATCATGTTCGACTTTTTGGAAAAGATTACCCACAATGGCTCGAAAAATCAGGATTTACAGTTGAATCTTTTGATCTATCTAGCCATTTTGATCAGCAAACTATTGATAAATTTCGATTAGTACCAGGTGAAATATTGTACATTGCCCGTAAAAAATAACCAGTTCAATTAATTTCATCAAGAATAGCGTATCTTTAATACAACTTTTAAACTACAATATTCAATATTAATTTCATATGAAAAAAATCATCATCCTGCTAACACTAGTGATTTTAAGTAATTCAACTGTTTTTGGACAAAAGAATATATTTTTAGAAATCGCACCCGTTTTTCAAAATGCAAATCTTCAAATGAATTTAAATTACACCGGATGGGATGGAAAAACATTCAAACTAGACCATTTTGACTATTATTTATCTGAACTTCAAATCACGCACGATGGAGGAATCGTAACACTTATTGATTCCGTTTTTTTAGTTGAGCCTCAAAATCATACGCTTTTGGTGGGTAACTTACCAATAAATCAAATTGAAAAAATAAATTTCATGATTGGTGTTCCAAAGCCACTCAACACACAAAATGGAGCTGAGGCTATCGACATTTCAGTTTATCCTGAAATTCATCCCTTAAGTTTTCAAACACCTTCTATGTATTGGGGGTGGCAAGCAGGATATATGCACATGATTATTGGCGGATATGCAGACAATAATGGTGACGGTACGCTAGAAGCTTATTTTGAATTGCATAATCTGGGTAATAATAACCAACAACTTGTTGAAATTCCAAATGTTGTTCAATCAAACTCAGCCACTAATCAGATCGATGTATATGTAAATTGTCATGTTGATCGATGGATTAATAACATACCACTAAGTACGATTGGAATCTTACATGATCAGGTTGGAATAAACGTAACGGTTATGGAAAACGTCTTAACTGAAACTGTTTTTACGCAACCTGCAGCAGCAAATTTAGAGTCGAACCCAGCAACAGGTACAGCATATTTTGTAAATAACACAGACGGAATTGATTTTATTTGGCATTCAATGACTAATCTGGACAAAATAGAGGTGGTAGATATGAGCGGAAAAGTTGTAGCGTCAAATAGAACCCAAGAAGAAAGCGGAAACTGGAATCTTACAGCTATTCCAAATGGCATCTATACATTGAATTTATTTGATAATAAGGAAAATCCAATTGGCCATTATCGTATAATCCACTAAAGCAAGATGACATCAGCCATTAAATTCAGTCTTTTTATTGGTTTAGGATTACTACTTTTTTTAAAATGCTCAGTTGCAGCGCCGTTTTCAATCGAAATTAGTCAAATTCCAACACCCACGGAAAATCCTATTACCAAAGAGAAGATAGCATTGGGTAGACAATTGTTTTTTGACAAGCGTTTATCACTCAATGAAACTGTTTCTTGCGCAACTTGTCACGTACCGGAGTATGCCTTTACTGATCGTAAAAAAACAAGTGAGGGAATTTTAGGGAGAACCACCACACGAAATTCGCCTTCCATTTTAAATGCAGCTTTTTTGAAAACTGTTATGTTCGATGCCCATTTACCCAGCTTAGAAATGCAGGTAATCGTCCCAATTCAAGAGCATACAGAAATGGGGCACAACATGAAAGATTTGATCCAAAAATTGAGAAACATTCCCGAATACCAAGCTGAGGCTAAAAAAATATTTAACCGCGATTTTGATGCTTACGTTTTAACCCGAAGTCTTTCTGCTTTTGAGCGATCTTTATTGTCTTTGAATTCAAGGTATGACCAATATATGAGAGGCAACAAAACAATTCTCACCATGAATGAAAAAGCAGGCATGAAATTATTTACCGATAAATTGTATTGCATTCAGTGTCACCCCCCACCCTATTTCACAACTTTTGATGCTAAAAATAATGGATTATATAAAGAATTTGGAGAAGATAAAGGTAGATTTAGAATTCATTTGGATTCCGCTGATATTGGAAAATTTAAAGTACCTTCCCTCCGTAACATTGAATTAACTTATCCTTATATGCACGATGGTAGTATGAATACAATCGATGAAATTATTAATCATTATAAAAAAGGTGGACAAGGTAACCACTTACAAGATAAAACAATACATCCTTTTGAGTTGAATTCAAAAGAGCAAGAACAACTTAAAGCTTTTTTGTTTTCCCTGACTGATACAAGTTATCTACAAGAAAATAATTTCAAACAGCGCAATTAATCTCCATAAAAAGCAACTAAATTCAGGGTGGAGGAAACAGAAATTGTTAGAGAATTAAAGCAAGGCAACCAACAAGTTTTTAATTATGTGGTTGATCTGTACTCCACCATGGTATATACTATTTGTTTTAATTTAGTAAGAAACAGAGAGGACGCAGAAGATATTACACAAGAAGTTTTTACAACACTCTGGTTATCTATTGATTTTTTCAAAGGAGAAAGTTTATTGAAAACCTGGTTATATCGAATAGCGATTAATAAATCCCATGAGCTAATCCGTCGAAAAAGCCGAAAAAAACGCAGTGGAAAAATGATTCAAATTGATAACGAAATAACACCTTTAAAATCAGATCAACAAACACCGCTGGAGGAACTAGAATATCAGGAATTCGAACTAATTTTTCAAAAATCATTAAAAAAATTGCCTGAAAAACAACAACTCGCTTTTATGCTTAATCGCTTGGAAGGAATGAGTTATCAAGAAATTGCCACTGAAATGAAAACTTCGCATTCGGCAGTGGAATCATTATTATTCCGAGCTAAAAAAAAACTTGCCAACTTAATGCGAAAACAATTGAATTAGAACAAGAAAAAGAAAGTAATAAACACTAAATGATATGGATAATAAGGAAAACTACATAAATCATTTTATTGAAGGTCAATCATTTAAAAAAGAAATTCCTTCAAATGACTTAGTTAATAAGATCAAAGAAATTCCATTGAATTACAAACGAGAAAACAAAACATATTTGAATTGGATTGCATTACTAGCAGTCGCTTGTTTTATTGGCTTCATGTTGATTAACTTCTTACATTTAAATCAAACGAATCAAGAAAATAACCCATTTGAAGCCCATCTGTCTAATTACAATTTTTACAGCTTATGAAAGCAAAAACATATTCTAAATTATTGATCATTTTATTGATTATCAGCAATGGATTTACAGCCTTTTTATTAGTGAAAAAAGGTAAGCCACATAATCCTCCTTTTGTTTCCGAAAAAATTGGTTTAACGGGTGATCAATTAAAAAAAGCAAAGAATATAGAGTTATCTCTATTCGAACAACTTAGGCCACTCGATTCACAAATTGAGAAATTACATGCAGAGTTATACCTTTGTATCACAGCAATTGATACTTTGAAAGAAGACAATCTAAAATCAAGATTAAGTTCTTTAATTAGTAAAAAAAACCAATTACATTTAACGCATTTCAAAAAAATATATGCGCTTTGTAATCCCTCTCAAAAACAGCAATTTGTTACTGAAATAAAAAAGCACTTTACCAGACCAAAACATCCACCTAGAAAATGAAAAGGCTGTTTTGTGCTCTATGTATTATAAGTTCATTTTGCACTTTTTCCCAAATTACCTGTAGTTTTGAACTAAATAATTCTACTTTAAAAACAAGTGAGAAAATTCAATTGATGAACGATACATCTTGGATTCAAATTGATGAACTTAAATTTTACGTTCAATATTCCCCTTTTTTCTCGGATGAAAATGTAAATGGTAGCAGTGTAATTCATTTAATTGACGTGAATGATTCGCTTACTTATCAACTTCCATCTACGGAGGATGGCTCACATTCGAACTCAACTTTTCAATTTGCCATTGGAATAGATAGTATTTCTACAATGCAAACTCAATTTTCAGGTGCATTAGATCCTAGTTTAGGTATGTATTGGGCATGGAATACGGGATATATTCATTTTAAAATGGAAGGAAAATCTAATTTGAGTAAGTATCGAAATAATGAATTTCAACTTCATATTGGTGGTTATGTCGGAAAAAACAACACGCAAAGATGGCTAGAACCGAAGATTCAACTAGAAGATGGGAAACCAAAATTGATATTTGATTTAACTAAATTTGCAGTAGAAACAGTAAATTTACGAGAATCGCCGGTGATTATGATACCAGGTGTTGAGGCAGTGAACATTGCAAATGGTTTTTATCAATTAGTTAAACAATGAAAATAGGAAGTATCTTTCTGAGCTTATTTTTAATTATGGTTGGATTATTATCTTTTCAATCTATCAAACCAAAAATGGGATTTGAAACACCCAAAGGATGGCCCAAACCATTATACTATTTTGAGGGGAATCCATTTACTGAAGAAAAATTTCAATTGGGCCGTAAATTATTTTATGACCCGCTATTATCTCGAGACAATACTATTTCTTGTGCTACTTGTCATGTTTCTTTTTCTGGATTTGCGCATACAGATCATGCCTTAAGTCATGGTATTGATGGAAGAATTGGTAGAAGAAATGCTCCGGCGCTAATCAACATGGCGTGGAATCCTTATTTCAATTGGGATGGTGCTATGGGAAATATTGAACGACAATCCATGGAACCAATAAGGCATCATGACGAAATGGATTTTAATTTAGATTCAGCAGTGGCTCGTTTATCTTCCAGTCCAATTTATAGCGCATTATTTCTTGATGTTTGGGGTGATGATCAAATTACAGTTCGTCGAATGATTCAATCATTAGCCATGTTCACAGCGAACTTGGTTTCTAGTAATTCAATTTATGATAAAGTAAAACGAAAAGAGCTAGGATATTCATTTACTCCTCAACAAGAAAAAGGGTATCGAATATTCAAAAAAGAATGTGCCTCCTGCCACCAAGAGCCTTTGTTCTCCAATTATAAATTAAAAAGTAATGGAATACCTATGGATCCATACCTTAAGGATTATGGTAGAGCCGGATTTAGTGAATATTACAAGGATTCATTTCTTTTCAAAGTTCCTACTTTAAGAAATATTGAGTTTACTTTTCCTTACATGCACGATGGGAGATTTAAAAAATTGAAAGAGGTGTTAAATCATTATGCACATTTAGATCCTAAAACACCTAAGCTCAGTAAGGAATTAAAAAAAATAAAGCCACTCACATCCAATGACCAAAAAGATATTATTGCTTTCCTATATACGTTAACAGATAAGGAATTTTTGTATAATCAGCGCTTCCAATTTCCAAGATAAGTCATCGACTCAACCAGAGTGATGGATTCAGACATTGAATACTTCCTCCACTCACCAAATGAATTTCAAAATGAACGATTGATATTGAGCCTGATTCGTGCGTAAGCAGAGATCCAATGGATTGTTTTGTACTTACTTTTGATCCTACATTTACGTATGTATCTTTCAGGTTACTATAAACTGTTCTATAATTTCCATGTTTTATAATAACTACCTTCCCAGCTCCTGGAATTGTTAAAACACTAGTAACTTCGCCTTCAAATGCTGATCGTACAACCGCATTTTTAGCCGTGCTAATATCAACACCATTATTATTTGTAAAAACATTTTTAATTGTTGGGTGTGGGTTAGTCCCAAACTTTTCAGTTATTGTTCCACTTCCAACAGGAAAGGGCAATCTTCCTTTATTACCAGAGAAATTAGCGCCCAATGAAGATGACTCAGGAGTTTCAGTAAATGAAACAGCTGCTTCTTTTTTGACAGTTGAATTAACTTCTTTTTTTGTCGTAGTGGTTTTATTTGTTTCTTTCTTGGAGGATTTAGTTTCTTTGGTTGAAGTTTGCTTTTTCTTCTTTGTTGGTTGCTGCGACTTTTTTAACTCATCTTGAATTGCAGCATTAATTTTAGATTTCAACAGTTGCTTTTCCTTTTCATCTTTAGCAAGGTTACTAAGTAAGGTTTCCTCATCTCTCTTAAGTTTCTGGTATAGCGTCTCTTTTAATACTTTATCTTCTTCGATAAGCGCTTTTTCTACTAATTTTTCATTTAGCGCTTGTTCTTTTATTGTTTTTTCAGAACTGATTAAAGTAAATTCACCTTGAATGATCTGTTGATTTTTCGTGAGCAACTGAAATTGAGTTTTTTCAATTTCCTTCATTTTTTCAATGTAATTATTTCGTTGTAAAGCCTCGGAATAGGTTTTAGATGAAAAAACATACATTAATTTACCCATTTTATTTCGGTTCTTGTAGGCATGCAAAATCATTTGTCGAAACTGTTTTTTCAACGATAGCTGACGCGATTTGATATGTTTAATATCATTTGCTTTCCCAATCATTTCCATTTCAGCATTTCTCACCTGTTCATCAAAATTCCGAACAAGCATTTCACGTGTCGAAATTTGAGCGTCCACTAATTCTAATTCTTGTAAAGAAGACTGTGCTTTTGATTTTGTTTTATCCAATAAACTCTTCGTGTTTTTAATACGTTTTTCAATTTTCACTTGATCTTTCTTCAATTTTTCGCTCTTGGTTTGAGCAAATAGAAATGTAGTAGACAAACTACAAAAGATGAGAAGCAGAAATTTAGTTACACTTTTCATAATTCTCCGGAATTTCAAATTCAATTTTTTCAGGAACATTAATTTCAACAGCATTATATTTCAACTGTACATCAATTAATGAAACCCCTCTTTGAATAGATATAGTAACAAGTGATGGAACACGAAACGAGGAAACATCCTGATATTCTTCACAATTCCATTTTACAGAAATTGAATCTGAAGGAATTTGAATATTCATTTGTTTCATAAAGGATATCGAATCGTCAAACGTATACACTATATTAACCCATTTAGAGTTAGTATCAGACATACGCATATTTCCGGAATAGGTTACTTGATTGTTCGCTAATGAATCTTTTTTTAAGGACAAAGCTGTTTTATCCAATTTTGGATAGTACACAGGAAGTCCTAGAAGGAATTCTTCTAAATCTTTTAGATCAAGCTCTACCCCTATTAAATTTGAAAGAAGATCAGTATTTCCTCGACTGTAACATTTTGAAAATCTATTGAGCAAAACACCTTCCAAATTAGTAATTTGTATGGTCGCCGCTTGAATGCCCATATAATTAGCATTTGCAAAAACGAGCGAATCTTTTTTCACCCTTGTTGACAAACGCATATCAGCACTAAAATCAGGATTTGTAGCACTCAATTCAATACCTATTTTCGAGTAAAAAAAATCAGGTCTATTATTAATGAGATCGGAAATTTGTTGATTGACTGAATTTAAATCATTTTCTAAAAATTGCTTTTGCCCGTATATTGTGAAATTAACAAGAAGCAATACGCCAAAAAACATCCGTTTAATACTGAGGCTCATAATATTCAATTTTTTCAATTTTATCATTTAGAACCTTATTTTTTGAGCCCAAATCTGACGCTTTTATCCAATATTTTAAAGCACTTTTTTTATCTCCTGTTTTGAAGAATGCATCCCCTAGATGTTCTGTCAACATATTATCTGCTTGATCCGTATAGATTGCCAGAAAAATAACTAATGCTTCTGCATATTTACCATCTTGAAAAAACACGTAACCTTGGGTATCTCTATACTTTGAACTTGAATTCAAACCAACAACTTCATTGATTAATCGAGTTGCCAATGAAAGATCTTTTTTATAAAAAGCCAATCGGTATGCAAAATTATTTTTCAAAATAATATTTTTCGGATCTATTTCTAATGCAGTATTGTAATTATCTATTGCCTTGCCCATTTCTTTCTTTCCAAAATACGACTCACCCAATTGACCATGAAATTCGGCGAGCAATGGATCATTTGCTTTAACAAAGTCCATTCCATTTGTTACTAATTCAATTGCCTCATCATATTTTTTTAATTGATTTGATGCCAATCCTGCCATTAAATACACGTTTGCTACAGTTGGAAAAAGTTCTAAGCAGCTCATTGCATCTTTTTTCAAATCAGCAAAATTCTTCTCTTCATAGTCTAGTAATAAAACCTCTTGCCAAATCAAGTACTTTGATTTATCGTATTCAAGCGCTTTTTTGTATGCCCGTAATGCTTCCTTATTGTTATTAATACGTTGTAGAAAATCTCCTTTAAACGTATACGACTTTGCATTATCTGGAAAAACTTCAGTAATATAATTTACTAAATCTTCCATTATCGAATCTGGGGTATTTACATCAAATAATTGGATTGCCATTTTCATTCTATCGTCGAGTGATAAATCACATTTAATGGCAGCAACAAATTCTTGAATTCCTTTCTCTTTTTGATTGGTACGGAAATAATAATCACCTAATAATTTGTGTGCATTTCCATTACTTGGATCAGCAGCAACCAGAGATTCCATTGTTTGAAATGCTTTTACATCTTGCTTTGTCTCAAAATAATAATCAATTTCTGTTGCAATCAATCGAGCATCCTTCGGAAATTTTTGCTTTGCTTTCTCAATAGTTGCTAATGCATCTTTTTCATTTTTTAGTTTAAGATACAAATAAAATTTACGAATAGAAATACTAGTGTTTACTCCAATTTCATTCTCAGTTTTGGTTAACATCTCAATAGCCTCTGAAATTTCACCTGTTTTTTCTAGAAGAGAAGCATATTCAAACAGCCATTCTGCCTTGTGCGGTTGAAGTTTTAAGAGTTGTTTATAAATTTTGGTTGCATTTTCTTCATCATTCAATTCCTTGTACATATATGCTAACTCTTGTAAATACCACGTATTTAACGGGTCTCTATCTGCTGCATTTTTAGTTGAAATAGAAGCATTTTGAATGTCATTTTTCATAAGATAACATTGCGCCAATGCAAAATGTGGAGCATCTTCAGTGGGAGCAATTACACTTGCTTTTAAAAAAAGTTCAATTGCCTCATCTAATTGCCCACTCAATTTTGCCCGTAAACCTTGATGAAATTTTTGAATATATTCCTTATTCTCCTCACTGGATTGCGCAGTGTCTTTTTTATGCGAAACTACTTTACAGGAGTTCAGCAGTAATAAAATAAGTATGAATTTTACAATTCGCATACCATTAAACCTGTATATTGGAATAATCTCCTAAACTTAGGTCATTACTTTTTCCAATTACAACAGCATGAGATCCAATCATAGAATCCCGAAGTACGACTCCTGTTATGGACGTTTTGTCCTGTATAATTGAATTATGTACAATACTATTTGAAATTTTTGAGCCGGCACCAATTGATACGTGTGGACCAACTACTGAGTTTTCAATCACAACACCAGCACCAATAAAGCAGGGCGGAATAATCGTGGCATTAGAAACTTTTAAATCCTCATGAACTAAATTTCGATTTTTCGCCCAGTCATTTTCCAACACACGTTGGTTCGTATGCACAGTAACTTCTTTATTTCCACAATCTAACCATTCAGAAACTGTTCCTGGTTTCAATTTATATCCAGCTTCTGTTAATCGACGCATGGCATCAGGAAGTTGATATTCTCCTCCCTTCATTATTTTGTTATCAATCAAAAAGTTCAATTCTTGTTTTAATCGATTTCCATCTTTGAAATAATAAATACCAATCATTGCCAAATCAGATACAAATTGTTCTGGTTTTTCAACAAAGTCAGTTATATTTCCTTCTGCATCTAATTGTACAACTCCAAAAGCACTCGGATCTTCAATTTGATTAACCCATAAAATACCATCAACTGATGGATCCAATTTAAAATCCGCTTTAAATAAGGTATCCGCAAATGCAACCACCACAGGTCCTTCCAAGGCAGATTCAGCGCACAAAACCGCATGGGCAGTACCCAAGGGTTCGTGTTGATAATGAATAGTACCTTTTGCACCTAGACTTGCTGCAACAGCAATAAGTTCATTTTCTACTTCTGTTCCGAAATCACCAATAATAAACGCAATTTCATCAATAGGTTCGGTACAAACCTCTGCGATATCTTCAACTAGCCTATGTACTATTGGTTTTCCCCCAACAGGCACAAGCGGTTTTGGAATTGTCAACGTATGAGGACGCAACCTACTTCCTCTTCCAGCCATCGGCACTATAATTTTCATAGAATTAAGTATTTTTCAATTAACTTTTCAAACCTGTACTACCAAAACCACCTGCTCCTCTAACTGTTTCAGACAAATTCTCAGAAACAATCCAATTCGCTTGTTCTACCTTCGCAAAAACCAATTGAGCGATACGCTCTGAAGGCTCAATTACTACATTTTCGGAGGATAAATTAATCAATATCACACCAACCTCACCTCTATAGTCAGCATCGATTGTACCTGGTGAATTTAAAACGGTAATTCCTTTTTTCAAGGCCAACCCACTTCTTGGTCGCACCTGACATTCATATCCTTCAGGGATTTCCATAAATATTCCGGTTGGAATTAATTTACGTTCCATCGGCTTTAATTCAACTGTATGCTCAATATTGGCGCGAATATCCATTCCAGCAGACAAAGTCGTTTCATATTTTGGCAATTCATTTGTAGCTAGAAATTTAACTTTAACTTCCATAAAACAAAATTTAAGAAACTGCTTTTAAAATTGAAAATTTAGACTTTGCAAACTGATCTTCAGCAAATTGACCAGTGAGACGATAGGATTTTTTGCCTGATGACGGTAATTCAAACATGGCATCTGTTAATATTGCCTCACAAATTGAACGTAAACCTCGTGCACCCAATTTAAATTCAACTGCTTTTGTAACGATAAAATCCAAAGCTTCATTATCAAAAGTCAATTTAACATCATCCAAATCGAATAGCTTCTTATACTGCTTGGTTAATGCATTTTTGGGTTCAGTTAAAATTCTTCTTAAACTATTTTCATCTAGCGGTTCCAAATAACTCAAAACTGGAAAACGACCAATCAATTCAGGAATTAACCCAAAACTCTTGATATCGGTTGGATTTATGTATCGAAGTAATGAATCTTGTTCGATGCGGGAAGATGCATCAGAAGAGAAACCAATTGTTTGCTTATTAACCCTTCCTGCAATGATTTTTTCAATACCATCAAAAGCTCCACCGCAAATGAAAAGAATATTTTTTGTATCAATTTGAACCATTTTTTGCTCTGGATGCTTTCTACCTCCTTGTGGGGGAACGCTTGACACAGTTCCTTCTAACAATTTCAGCAAAGCTTGTTGAACTCCCTCACCAGAAACGTCTCTTGTAATAGATGGATTATCCCCTTTTCTTGCGATCTTATCTACCTCATCAATAAAAACAATTCCGCGCTGCGCATGTTCAACATTATAATCAGCTGTTTGAAGCAAACGAGACAAAATACTTTCCACATCCTCACCCACATAACCTGCTTCAGTTAATACTGTTGCGTCAGCTATACAGAAGGGCACGTTAAGCAATTTAGCAATTGTTTTTGCCAATAAAGTCTTTCCAGTTCCAGTTCTTCCAACAAGCATAATATTGGATTTTTCAATCTCAACATCTTCCGCTTTGGATGGATTATTGATTCGCTTGTAGTGATTATATACAGCAACAGCCAAAACACGTTTTGCTTCTTCCTGACCGATTACATATTCGTCCAAAAAGTTTTTTATTTCAAGGGGTTTTTTCACTTGAAAAGAACCACCTGTTTTGGATGGTGTGGCTCCATCGCCTTGTTTGAAACTTAATTCATCGCGCACAATACGCTCAGCTTGAATGGTACAAGAATCACAAATATGCCCTGTAACACCTGCAATCAACATACCCACTTCTGCCCTTGTAGAGCCGCAGAATGAGCAGTTGGCTTCTTTTTTAGCCATTGAAAAGAGGGTTTAAATTATTTCGGGTTACGTAATAAAATCTCATCAACCATACCGTAATCTTTGGCCTCTTCTGATGTCATCCAATAATCACGATCCGAGTCAGACCAAACCTTTTCATAATCTTGTTTACTATGAATAGCAATGATATCGTAAAGCTCTTTCTTTAATTTTTGAATTTCTCGTGCCGTAATTTCTATATCTGATGCCTGACCTTGAGCCCCACCCAATGGTTGGTGAATCATCACACGTGAATGTTTTAATGCTGAACGCTTTCCTTCTGCTCCAGCACACAAAAGAACCGCTCCCATAGAAGCCGCCATTCCCGTACAAATTGTTGCAACATCTGGTCGAATGTACTGCATTGTGTCATAAATTCCTAAACCAGCGTATACAGAACCTCCAGGAGAATTTAAATAAATCTGTATATCTTTTTTTGCATCAGCCGACTCTAAAAACAACAACTGAGCATTGATAATATTAGCAACTTGATCATTAATTCCTGTTCCTAAAAAAATGATGCGATCCATCATCAAACGTGAAAAAACATCCATTTGAGTCATGTTTAATGACCGTTCTTCAATAATGTAGGGTGTCAAAGATGATTCAATGTAATGTTCAACATGCATGCTGCTAAGTCCAATGTGTTTGGTAGCATACTTTCTAAATTCGTTATAATCCGTCATAAAAGTGAGTTTTTCAAATTAAGCCTTAAAGGTAATGAAAGAAATCAGTTCTATTTCAATCCTTTTAAAAATCATTCTTATTTTTCACACTAATTATCTTTTGATTAGTTTTGAATCGAAATGAATCTATCCGAAGTTCACAATAAAAAAATATTAATTTCTTGTTTGAATTGGGGAATGGGTCATGTTTCGCGTTCTATCGGTCTAATCCAAAAACTTGAAAACCAGGGAAATGAATGTATTGTTGCGGGAAATGGGGACCAACTAGAGGTTTTCAAAACCTATTTTCCGCGTATTGAAACCATCTTACATTCCGATTACCCCTTTAATTTTTCGAACACATTAACATTTTCTTCTGCCCTCTGGAAACAAAAAACTAAATTACTCTCATTTATTCGAAAAGAAAAAGAAGACGTTTTAAACTTTATAAAAAAATACAAGATAGACCTAGTTATTTCGGATCATCGTTACGGATTTAGAACGGATGCTTGTACGTCTATATTTTTGACGCATCAATTTAATCTTCCATTGAAGGGATTGAGTAAACTTTTTGATTTGTTTCACAAACGATGGATAAATAAATTCGACATTATTTGGCTTGCCGATGACCCTAATAAAAAATTAGCCGGTAAACTATCTGAAAGCAATGGAAGTAAAAAAATATATTACATCGGAATCTTGTCTAGATTCGAGAATCAGCCACAAATCAACCTTGTAAAAAAAAAATATGCATTATTATTACTGAGTGGCCCTGGTGTACATCATGACTTTTTACTGCAGTCATTTTTAACTCAATGCCCTGAAAAACAAGCAAAGATAGTGATAGGAAATCCAGAAGCGATAGAGGCTATTCAATTTACCAACGATAATATTGTTTTTATAGCCACAAAAGATTGGTTGGTCATTGACAAATACTTGGCAGAAGCACAAGATGTCTTTTCCTTTTTTGGATATTCAACCCTGATGGATTTCAACTACATACAATGCAATAGACACTTATTTCCGTGTCCTAATCAATGGGAACAATCTTATTTAAATGAACTACATGGCAATAATTAACGACCAAATTTTTACAATTGACTCTTTTAGATTAATTTCGTAATCGAATGCAAAAATTCTTACTTTATTCAATTATACTTGGTTTTTTTACCTTGACTTCATGTCAAGATGATACAAAAATTAAGGTGAGAAAAAAAACAACTTGGGTTGACAAAGAGAAAGATGACCACAGCTACGCCAATGTGGATGAAGTTAAAACAAAACATCTACACCTCGAATTAGATGTCAATTTCAAAAACAAAACGATTTATGGTGTTGCCCGCCACGACCTGGGTAAACATGTCTCTGATACCATAATATTTGATATCAAACACCTTCAAATTCAAAAAATAACCTTAGGAAAAAAAGGATCAGAAATAGAATCTGAATTTGTAATAGGACCCTGGGACAAAGACTCCATTTTGGGGCAACCGTTGATTGTTGGACTTAAAAAATCGACACAATTTGTCAATATTTATTACCAAACTACTTCTCGCACAGAAGCTATTGATTGGCTTGACCCCGTTCAAACGGAAGGCAAAATACATCCATTTTTATATACACAAGGACAACCTATTCTTACTCGAACATGGATTCCATTGCAAGACTCCCCATTAAATCGTTTTACTTACAGCGCAGATGTTAAAGTTCCAAAAGAATTGATGGCAGTGATGAGCGCTGAAAATCCAATCAAAAAAAACGAAGAAGGATTGTACCATTTTGAAATGAAACAAGCAATTCCAAGCTATTTGATTGCTCTTTCAGTTGGTAATATAAATTACGTTCCTATATCAAACAAATGCGGCATTTATGCTGAACCAGAATTACTTACTGCGGCAAAAAATGAATTTGAAGATTTACCCAAAATGATTTCAGTAGCAGAAAAACTATACGGACCTTATCGTTGGGGAAAATATGATTTGTTAGTACTCCCATATTCATTTCCTTACGGCGGAATGGAAAATCCATGTTTAACATTTGTAAATCCGACAATCATAGCCGGTGACAAGAGTTTAGTTTCTGTTATTGCTCATGAACTCGCTCATTCATGGTCAGGAAATTTGGTGACCAATAGAACATGGAATGACTTCTGGCTAAACGAAGGGTTTACTGTTTATTTTGAGCATCGAATCATGGAAGAAATTGCAGATTCAGAATATGTAGAAATGCTTTCACTCATTGAATTTGGAGAGTTAAAGAACGAACTTAAGCAATTCAAAAAAGAAAACCGATTAGCCGATACACACTTGAAACTCGATCTAAAAAACCGAAACCCTGGAGAAGGATTAACCCAAGTAGCCTATATCAAAGGAGCTTTCTTTTTGAAAACACTTGAACAAACAGTTGGAAGAGAAAAAATGGATGCTTTTTTAACCAACTATTTCAACACATTTGCTTTTCAAACCATAAGTACAGAAAAATTCATCGATTATTTAAAAAATGAATTGCTAGAGCCCAATAACATCAAATTTAATATTGACGAATGGGTTTATGAACCAGGAATCCCTAAAAGCTGCCTAAAAATTGAATCGAAAAAATTCAAACACATGCAACAGCTTGCTAAGGCCTTTGCATCAGGGGATGATATTTTTGAACCGAAAACAACTTACGAACCAATCCCAAAATCTTGGCGTAAAAAAAGAACGACTAAACAAATCAAACGATCTGATTACACCACCCAAGAATGGATAGAATTTATTCGTTCATTACCCATGTTTATGGATCCTGAAAAACTTGCATTAGCGGACGCTTACATGAATTTCTCGCGCTGGGGTAATTCAGAAGTCATGACAGAATGGTATTTGATTTCTATTCGAAGTGACTATAAGCCAGCATTTTTACCGATGGAACAATTCATAACAAAAGTAGGTAGAAGAAAGTACTTAATGCCTATCTATACTGAATTAAATAAAACACCTGATCACCGACTATTAGGATTATCTATCTTTGAAACGGCTAAACAAAACTATCATTTCGTTTCGAGAAACTCAGTGTCAGAACTTTTGGGTTTGTAAACTATTGAGTGTAGATAAATATTTTTAATTTTGCGCTGAGCCTACAGTTAAAGTAATTAACTTCGTTGCGTTTCAAAAGTTAAAATACACATATGAATTTTATAGTTTCCAGTACAACCCTATTACGTCATTTACAGAGTATTTCTGGTGTTCTAAGTACAAACAGCAGTTTGCCGATATTAGATAATTTCTTATTCGACATTGTTGACAACAAATTAACCGTTTTAGCATCGGATTTGGAAACTACCATGATGACTTCCTTAGAAGTGCAAATGGAAGAAGCTGGTAAAATTGCTATTCCGGCAAAATTATTATTAGATGTTCTTAAGAATTTACCAGATCAACCTTGTTCATTTCGAATCAATACTGATTTTGGAATCGAAATAGGTTATGATAACGGTAATTCGAAAATGGTTGGATTCAACGCTGAAGAATATCCTAAATTACCGGTTTTAGAAAACAAAAGTTCAGTTAAAATAACAGGTGAGATTTTATCAAGAGCAATAAACAAAACCATTTTCGCAACTGGGAATGATGAGTTACGTCCTGTAATGAGTGGTGTTTACTGCCAATTCTCTGAACAAGAAATTACTTTCGTTGCAACAGATGCTCATAAACTAGTGCGTTACACACGAAAAGATTTCGCTGCTGATGGAAATGCATCGTTCATACTGCCTAAAAAGCCATTAAACTTGTTAAAATCCAATGTACGTGGTGATGAAGAATTAACCATTGAGTTTAATAGCTCTAATGCTATTTTCACATTCAATGATTTAACGTTGATCTGTCGATTAATTGACGGCAAATACCCTAATTATGAAGCCGTTATTCCGAAAGAAAATCCTAATGTTTTAACAATTGATAGACAACAGTTTTTAAGCTCTATTAAACGTGTATCTATTTTTTCAAATAAAACAACGCATCAAATAAAATTAAAACTTGCGGGTTCTGAATTATTACTTTCTGCTGAGGATCTAGATTTCTCAAATGCAGCAAGTGAGCGCCTTACGTGTCAATATGATGGCGACGATATGGAAATTGGTTTTAATTCACGCTTTTTGATGGATATGCTAAGTAATTTGGACACTCCAGAAATTAGATTAGCAATGAGTATACCTAGTCGTGCTGGATTATTGATGCCGAATCTACCTGATAATCAAGAAGAAGACATTCTTATGTTGGTAATGCCTGTTATGTTGAATAGATAAATTCAACACAAGGTCACAAACAGTTTATGACACCTTCCCCGAAAAAAAATATACGCAACCTAAGTTTGGTTGAGCTTCAAGAATATTTATTTTCGATTGGGCAAAAGTCTTTCAGAGCGAAGCAAATCTATGAATGGCTTTGGAAAAAAAACGCACATTCTTTTCAAGAAATGTCAAATCTTCCATCCAATTTTAGAGATTTATTAGCGACTGAATTTTACATCGACCATATTCAACTTACAGACAAGCAAACCAGTAAGGACGGAACAGTAAAATGTGCTTTCTCCATTGGCGAATCACAAGTAATTGAAGGAGTTTTGATACCGACAAAATCGAGATCCACCGCTTGTATTTCCTCTCAGGTTGGGTGTAGTTTATCTTGTACATTCTGTGCTACAGGAAGATTGAAATTATTACGAAATTTGTCTGCTGGTGAAATTGTTGATCAAGTGGTTTATTTGAACGAGGAGTCCCTTAAAAATCAAAATAGAGCCTTAAGCAATATCGTTTATATGGGAATGGGCGAACCATTGTTAAATTATAAAAACGTTTTGAAATCAACTGAACTTCTTTGCTCAGAAGAAGGCTTAGGTATTTCTCCAAGAAGAATTACCGTCTCAACAGCAGGAATTGCAAAAATGATAAAAAAACTTGGAGACGATCAAGTAAAATTTAATTTAGCCCTTTCTTTACATGCAGCCAACGATTCAAAAAGAGACAAAATAATGGAAATTAATGAATCTAATAATTTAGCCGAATTATCTGAAGCATTGACTTATTTTTATGAAAAAACAGGTAGTAGAATTACTTTTGAATATATCATTTTTAAAGACTTCAATGACCAACCAGAGGATGCCTTTGAATTGGCGGCATTTGCTAAATGTGTCCCCTGTAAAATTAACATTATTGAATACAACCCCATTGACGACGGCATTTTTCAGCAAGCATCAATCGATAAAGTGAATGCATTTGCTTCGATATTAGAAAGTAAAAATATGATCGTAAATATTCGAAGAAGCAGAGGGAAAGATATTGATGCAGCATGTGGACAATTAGCCAATAAGAATAAGACAGCTGCAATTGAAGGTCGGATTTTAAAATAACGTTATTTACCTCCCCAGTGTTGAAACCGCCGTTCGATTCGTAAAACTCTTTGTACATTTGTAAAAGAACATGGAAGATTCATTTGATTATAGAGAAGAAGCAGAAAGCAATGGCGAACAAGACTATGACAAAGTCCTTCGACCAAAATATTTAACCGATTTTTCGGGACAAGATCCAATTGTTCAAAATTTATCCATTTTTGTTCAAGCCGCTAAATTGCGAAACGAACCACTCGACCATGTCCTTTTACATGGCCCTCCAGGTCTTGGTAAAACAACACTAGCTAATATTATTGCAAATGAATTGGGTGTCGGCTTTAAAGTCACCAGCGGTCCAGTATTAGATAAACCAGGTGATTTAGCAGGACTTCTTACCAATCTTGGAGAAGGTGATGTATTATTTATTGATGAAATACACCGTTTAAGTCCAGTAGTGGAAGAGTATTTATATTCTGCCATGGAAGATTATGTAATTGATATTTTAATTGACTCGGGAGCCAACGCACGTAGTATTCAAATAAACCTAAATCCGTTCACACTGATAGGTGCTACTACGCGATCAGGCCTATTGACCTCTCCCCTACGCGCACGTTTTGGTATAAATTCACGATTAGAATATTACGATTCCAAAACACTGACTTTAATTATTGAGCGTTCTGCAAGCCTTTTGGGTATTGCAATTGATGAAGATGCTGCGTATAAAATTGCCAGCAGAAGTCGCGGGACCCCACGTATTGGAAATGCCTTACTGAGAAGAGTTCGAGATTTTGCACAAATTAAGGGTTCAGGAAAAATAGATGACGAAATAACTGAATATGCTTTGAATGCATTAAATGTTGATGCAAATGGCTTAGATGAAATGGATATACGCATCTTAAAAGTAATTATAGAAAAATTCAGTGGTGGCCCAGTAGGATTGACTACTATTGCAACAGCTATTGGAGAAAATGCTGGAACACTAGAGGAGGTTTACGAACCTTTTTTAATTCAAGAAGGATTTTTGATGCGGACACCACGTGGTAGAAAAGCGACCGATAAGGCATTCAAGCACTTGGGTAAAGACTTTGGGTGGTCACAAGGTGGTTTGTTTTAAATGAATGCAAAGAAAATAATCTATGACAAGGCCATTGAATTAGGCTTTTTCTCTTGTGGATTTTCTAAAGCAAAATTTTTGGAAGAGGAAGCACCTCGATTAGAAGATTGGTTAACGAAAAATTACCACGGTAAAATGGGCTATATGGCCAATCATTTTGACAAGCGTTTAGATCCCCGTTTATTAGTTGATGGAGCCAAAACTATTGTCTCACTTCTCTTTAATTACTTCCCTGAAACTAAACAATATGAAGACGCACCAAAAATAGCCAAGTATGCCTATGGAGAAGACTATCATTTTGTAATAAAAGATAAGCTCAATGAATTGTTGAATTTTCTTCGTGAGAAAGTCGGTGCTATTAACGGACGAGTTTTTGTTGATTCAGCACCGGTAATGGACAAAGCTTGGGCCAAGAAATCAGGGTTAGGATGGATAGGAAAGAATACAAATTTAATCCAACCCAAGATGGGAAGCTTTTTCTTTATTGCGGAGTTAATCATTGATCTCGAAATTGAACCCGATGGTCCTATGAAAGATTATTGCGGAACATGCACCCGTTGCATTGATTCGTGTCCAACCGAAGCAATTGTTCAACCTTACGTTGTAGATGGATCCAAATGTATTTCATACCTTACAATTGAGTTAAAAGACCAGCTTATCCCACAAGAATTCTCTGGTAAAATGGATCAATGGATGTTTGGCTGTGATATATGCCAGGATGTTTGTCCATGGAATCGATTTTCGAAGGCAACACATGAAAAGCGCTTTAAACCAAATCCTCTTTTATTGGAAATGAAAACAAATGAATGGCACGAATTGAATGAAGAGGTTTTTAATCAGCTCTTTAAATTAAGTGCCGTTAAGCGCACAAAATTTGATGGATTAAAACGAAACATTGAATTCTTAAAATAAGTTTGGCTATTTTTTTACTAGCTCAGATTCACGTACAATGAAGGATACGTCTAAAACATTTTCTAATTGGTTTTCTACGGTAGCTAAATTTAATTCGAATGAATATTTTCCTTTCATAGGTAATTTTCGTTTCGAGAATTTAACATAGTGCTCCACCGAACTACCTGTTTTATTTCCTAACCAACGACCTGTTTCATCTGTTATTCTTACTTGCAAAGCCTCTTTTGAAGGTTTTCCTTTTGGAGCTATTGAATTCAAATAGAGCCACATATTACTATAGGCATAGGATGTTGACGTCCGAATCACAAATACAAAATCATATAATTTGGTTGTGTCTTTGATATCAACGGTAAAAATTGGTTTATTTGACTTTTTCCAAGTTTCATTATCAAATTCATAAGACTGATTGACAATAGAATTATCTCCGCAAGAAAAAAGCAAAAAAATCGGTAATACTAGAATCAAAAACTTCATGACTATAACTTAGGAGGTTGTTTTGATTGATTCTGCTGATTTGGCGGACGATTGTTATTATTTCCTGGATTTGATCTTTGACCTGATCCCTGAACCGGTTTATTGGAATTCTTATTTCCACTGAGAGAATGGCCTGCTTGAGGGCGTTTCATTTTGTTTTTCTTAAATGAATTTTCAAAACGATTCAGGCTATCTTGACCAACCACATTTTCATAACTAGGTTCATCTGTTTTCACAACAGCTTCTTTTTGATAGGAGAAATCTTTTAAATCCTTAGGAGTTTTACCGTCTTTATTCAATTTAATTACTTCCTTAACCTTTTCAGGCGACAAAGCAATTAATCCCATTTCTCCTTCGTTGGCATACCACATTTGTCTTTTAAAGACATCTGTTTTAATATGAAAAGCTATTCCTTTTTCTGTTTTAAGACGAACATCTGAACGAGGAAACTCTTTGATGGTATCCAAGTACATATCTAATTCATAATTCAAGCAGCATTTCAGTTTACCGCATTGTCCCGCTAACTTTTGGGGATTAAGCGAAAGCTGCTGGTATCGAGCTGCTGAGGTTGAAACCGTTCTAAAATCGGTCAACCAAGTCGAACAGCATAATTCTCTACCACAAGAACCGATTCCTCCCAAACGAGAAGCTTCCTGGCGCGATCCAATTTGACGCATTTCGATACGGATTTTAAACTTATCCGCCATATCTTTAATCAACTGTCTAAAATCTACTCTTCCTTCAGCAGTGTAATAAAATGTGGCTTTTGACAAATCTGCTTGATATTCAACATCAGAGATTTTCATTTCCAATTTCAAATTAACCGCTAAAGATCGGGCTTGATACATAACATCTTTTTCCAATGTTCGTCCTTGCATCCATTTATCAATCTCTTCTTGATTGGCTATACGGAGAATTTTTTTTGCGTCGTATGGTTTAATTTCTGGAGCCTTTTTACGTATTTGAACACGAGCCAATTCACCCACCACAGAAATAACGCCAACATCATATCCTGGCGAAGTCTCCACTATCACAACATCTCCAACTTGTAAGGTAATTCCATTTTGATTTCGGTAAAAACCCTTTCGGCTATTTTTAAAACGGACTTCCACCATATCATATACCGACTGACCATCGGGTAAAGCCATATTACCTAACCAATCATATACATCTAATTTGTTGCACCCACCAGAGCTACAAGTACCATTATTCTTACACCCTTTTGGTGTACCTCCCCCACTTGAACACGATGAACAACCCATACATTTTTAATTATTGTAAAGATAACAATTTATTGAATTGTTATGAGCGAATTGTATTCTAAAATTATTTATTATTCCACTGGGTCATTGCCAGGCCTAATCCAATAGTTACAAAGGCCTTGATGGCTTCACTAGCAATCTCTATTCTTTCTGATAAAGCAGCTTGTTCGTCACTTGTCCATTTTCCCAACACATAATCTGATTGTTTTCCAGGAGAAAAAACGTTTCCAACGCCAAATCGTAAACGGGCATACTCTTGTGAATTCAGAACAGCTTGAATATCCTTCAATCCATTGTGCCCGCCATCACTCCCTTTGCCTTTCATACGTATTTTACCAAAAGGAAGAGAAATATCGTCAGTAACGACTAAAATATTTTCTCGCTGAATTTTTTCCAATTGCATCCAATAATTCACTGATTTACCACTTAAATTCATATAAGTAGTAGGCTTTATCACTATTAAAGTTCTTCCCTTTAGCTTCACCTCTGATCGATCTGCCAACTTGGCGGACACAAAGGATCCTTCTAAATCTCTCACAAGTTTTTCAACTGCTTTAAAACCAATATTATGGCGTGTCTCACTATATTCCACACCAGGATTACCTAATCCAATAATTAGAAATTTCATGGCAATTAAGTTAGTTGAAACTCAGGAAATAAAGACAAAATACCTGATTCATTTGCATTGCAAACACCTCGTTCAGTAATCAAAGCGGTAACAAATCTTGAAGGCGTGACATCAAATCCAAAATTACTAGCTGAAGTAGTTTCTGGACAAATCAATACAGAATCTAATTGACCATCAGAGCGTTTACCTGTGATATATTTCACCTCATTTTGATCGCGTTCCTCGATTGGGATTTCAGTTAATCCATTTCGAATCGACATATCCAAAGTGGTTGAAGGTAGCGCGACATAAAATGGAATGTTGTTGTCTTTTGCAGCTAGGGCTTTTAAATAGGTACCAATTTTGTTCGCTACGTCGCCTTCGCGTGTTGTTCGATCTGTTCCAACAAGTACCAAATCCACCATTCCGTGTTGCATTAAATGTCCACCAGCATTATCTACTATTAAAGTATGTGGAATTCCATGTTTTGTTAATTCATATGCCGTCAAGTTTGAACCCTGATTGCGCGGACGCGTTTCATCAACCCAAACATGAACCTTAATTCCTTTACTATGGGCTTGATAAATGGGAGAAGTTACGGTTCCCCATTCAATACACCCCAACATTCCTGCATTACAGTGTGTCAAAATCTGAACGGGTTCGTTATTTTTTTTCTCAGCAATCTTTTCGATAATTGGCAATCCATGAACTCCGATCATTCTACAAATTTCAATATCTTCCTCAACAATTCGAGCAGCCTCTTCCCATGAAGTGGATAAAAAATCCGATGACTCATCTAGTGAATTTCTCATTTTATCCAACGCCCAGAATAAATTAACCGCTGTTGGACGAGAGGCACGAAGATCCTGAAAAGCTTGATCAATAAACGAACCATCCAATTGATTTTCAATCATTTCTCGAACTGCCAAATATATTCCATAGGCAGCTGTTGCGCCAATTAACGGAGCTCCACGTACAGTCATATTTTTAATAGCTCGTTCAGCATCTTTGTAGGAAACTAATTTTACTACCTCAAATTCATGAGGTAATTTACGTTGATCAATGACTTCAACAAATCTATCTTCGGTTGTCCAAATAGTCCGAAAAGGGCGCATAAATATAATTTTGGTACGAATTTAAGTAAAATGATTGATTATAGATTTGAGAAAGAGAGCGTAGCTGTTGTATTAAAATGAAAAAATTGCCTTAAATTAATTAAAATAGATGAACGTAAATAGCTTACGTGCTTACATGTGCATCTTTGTCAAAAATAAAGGATAATGAATAATCAAACGAATCAAATAAATCGTATTGAATTTAACTCATACGAAAATGAAATACACGTTACATGTGTTGTATTTGAAGGTAACCTTTCATTTGAAACTGTAGTAATACTTTCGCATTCCTGGTTTAATCCACTACTATTATTTCTTCAAAGGAACAATCCAACTGAGTTACTAGATGAAAAAATTGAACGGATTCCTTTTCCGGACGGTAGCGTGCAATACTCCATTCTAACTTGCCAGTTAGAAAAAAATAATATTGAATGGGAAGAATTATTAGGTTGTAATATTCAACCAAAAAGAATTCGAGCTTAGAGTTTTCTTGCTACTTCTACTTCTTCGAATGCTTCAACGATATCTCCTACCTTTATATCATCAAATTTATCAATATTCAAACCACATTCGTAGTTGTTTTTCACTTCACGAACATCATCTTTGAATCGTTTTAAAGATCCAAGTACACCAGTATGGACTACAATTCCGTCTCGAATAACACGAATTTTAGATGAGCGCTTGATGGTACCATCCATGACATAACAACCAGCAATTGTTCCAACTTTGGTAATGTCAAAAGTTTCTCTAATTTCAGCTGACCCAACAATTTTCTCTTCAATATCAGGTGAAAGCATTCCTTCCATCGCTGCTTTAATCTCCTCAATTGCTTTGTAGATGATGGAATAAAGACGAATATCAATTTGTTCGTTTTCTGCCATTTTACGAGCAGTAACAGTAGGTCTAACTTGGAATCCAATGATAATTGCATCAGATGCAGAAGCAAGGTTGACATCAGCTTCAGAAATAGCTCCAACACCTTTATGGATTATTTTCACTTGAATTTCCTCAGTAGAAAGTTTCAATAAAGCATCTGAAAGTGCCTCAATTGAACCATCCACATCCCCTTTCACAATAACATTTAACTCTTTGAAATCTCCGATTGCCAAACGACGACCAATTTCATCCAAGGTAATATGTTTTGTTGTTCTAAGTCCTTGTTCTCTGTATAATTGTTCTCTTTTAGTTGCTATTGTTTTTGCTTCTTTCTCGTCATCTAGGATATTAAATTTATCACCTGCACTAGGCGCTCCGCTGATACCTAAAATAGAGACCGGGCGAGAAGGACCAGCTTCTTTAACCAGTAGACCATGTTCATCATGCATTGCACGAACTTTTCCATAATATCTACCTACTAGAATAACATCACCAACACGCATCGTACCAGATTCTACCAATAAATTTGTAACAAAACCTTTTCCTTTATCCAAAGAAGATTCAATTACCGTTCCTACGGCATTTTTATCTGGATTTGCTTTTAAATTTAACATTTCAGCCTCTAATAATACCTTATCAAGAAGCGCATCGATGTTTAAGTTTTGTTTTGCTGAAATTTCTTGTACTTGATATTTTCCACCCCAATCTTCAACCAAAATATTCATGGCTGATAATTGCTCACGGATTTTATCTGGATTCGCACCTGGTTTATCAATTTTGTTTATCGCAAACACCATTGGAACACCAGCAGCTTGAGCGTGTGAAATAGCTTCTTTTGTTTGAGGCATTACATCGTCATCAGCAGCAACAATAATAATTGCAACGTCAGTAACTTGAGCTCCACGTGCACGCATTGCAGTAAATGCCTCGTGTCCAGGAGTATCTAAGAAAGTCATTTTGCGACCATCTTTGAGTGTTACTGAATATGCTCCGATATGTTGGGTGATTCCACCTGCTTCTCCCTCAGTAACATTTTCATTTCTAATTTTATCTAACAAGGAAGTTTTACCATGATCAACGTGTCCCATCACCGTTATAATTGGTGGACGAGAAACTAATTGATCTTCGGTATCTTCAATAACTTTAATGGATTCCGCAATTTCAGCACTTACAAATTGAGTTTCGAAACCGAATTCGTCAGCGATAATTTGAATTGTTTCTGCGTCAATACGTTGATTAATTGATGCAAAAATTCCCAATGACATACATGCCGAAATTACCTGAGTTGACTGAACATTCATCATTGATGCCAATTCAGAAACGGTAACAAATTCAGTGATTTTTAAGATTTTCTCTTCCATCTCAGCCGCTGCCATTTCTTCTTGGCGACGTTGGGAAACGATATCTCTTTTTGCTCTACGATTTTTTGAAGCCTTTGATTTTCCACCTTGATTAGACAAACGAGCTAACGTATCTTTAATCTCTTTCTGGATATCAACTTCTTTAATTACTTGTTTTTCAACTTTTCCTTTCTGAGGTTCTTTATTGAATACCGCAGGCCTCGGTGCATTACTTGGTGCAGGAGTCTCAACTTTTTTAATTCGTTTACGTTTACGTCGTTGCTCCTCAGCAGACTCAGAATGGCTTGAGGTTTTTGGTCTTTCAACGGGCAATTCTATTTTACCTAAAACAGTAGGTCCAGTAAGAATTTTACGTTCAACTCGAATAGTTTCTATTTCAACAGGTTGATCAACTTTCTGTATCTCTTCCTTCTGAATTTTCGGCTCTTCAACTACGACTGGTTCAGGTTTCACTTCCTCAACAACCACTTTTACAAGCGGCTCAACTTTTTTCTTGTCAGGACGAGTTTTCTGATTAAGGGCGTCTAAATCTATTCTACCCACCACATTAATTCCCGAATTCGATTCAACCGGAGCTGGTTTAACCTCAACAGGCTCTAAAACAGATCGTTTAATCTCTTCTAGATTGATCGGAGTTTCATCTTCTTCCTCTATCTCTTCCTCTATCTCTTCTTGTTTCACCTCAATTTCTCGAGTATCCTTTAAACTTAATGTCTCGCGTTTCTCACGGTTAACATTTGTATTTTTTGATTGTTCCTTCAAATCAACATCCGCTGAGAATTCACTTCTCAACATAACCATTTGATCTTCTTCCAATTTTGTATTTGGATTTGAATCAATTTTTATCCCCTTCGAATCTAGAAACTCCACAAGTGTTGAAACACCCACATTGAGTTCGCTCGCAGCTTTCCCTAAACGTATTGGTTTACCAGCCATATTTTTTACTCTTCTTTGTTTTTGTCTTCGTATGAGAAGCTTTGTTATTCAAATTCAGATCGCAAAATTCGAATCACTTCTTCAACTGTTTCATGCTCTAAATCTGTCCGTTGAACTAAATCTTCAACTCCCATCTCAATAACTGATTTTGCTGTATCACAACCAATCGCTTTCAACTCATCTAAAATCCAGCTATCGATTTCATCTGCAAATTCTTCTAAATCAACATCTTCAATATCAACTTCTCCATCTCTATAAACATCTAATTCATATCCGCTCAAACGACCAGCTAACTTGATATTGTTACCACCTTTACCGATTGCCAAAGATACTTGATCCGGTTTTAAGAAAACTTTCGCTCGCTTGTCACTTTCATTCAATTCAATAGAAGTGATTTTTGCAGGAGACAGCGCTCTTTGAATCAATAATTGAGCATTTGTCGTGAAATTGATAACATCAATATTTTCATTTCTTAATTCACGAACAATTCCATGAATTCTGGATCCTTTCATACCCACACAAGCTCCAACTGGATCAACTCGATCATCATACGATTCAACCGCAACTTTAGCGCGTTCACCTGGTTCTCTAACAATTCGTTTTATGGTAATCAAGCCATCAAAAACTTCAGGAACTTCCAATTCAAATAATCGTTCTAAAAATTCAGGAGCTGTTCGAGATAATATGATTACCGGAGTAGAATTTCGCATATCTACTTTAGCAACCACAGCGCGAACGCTTTCTCCTTTTTTGAAATAATCAGAAGGTATTTGCTCAGATTTTGGAAGAATCAATTCATTTCCTTCATCATCCAATACTAAAATCTCTTTTTTCCAAACTTGATAAACTTCACCAGTAATGATTTCGCCCACACGTTCTTTGTACGCTTTGTATAAACTGTCTTTCTCCAGTTCCATGATACGAGAAATCAAATTTTGACGAAGTGAAAGAATACTTCTTCTTCCAAAATCAGCAAATTTAAACTCTTCAGTAACCTCTTCACCGATTTCGAAATCTGGTTCAATTTTAATAGCATCAGAATAGGCTATTTCCGTGTTTGAGTCTTCTACCTCTCCATCATCAACAATTTCTTTGTTCAAGAAAATTTGAACATCTCCTTTATCGATATTAACAATGATATCGATGTGTTTATCGGTGTTAAATTTCTTTTTAAACATAGAACGAAACACATCCTCTAGGACATGTTGCATTGTTTGTTTGTCGATATTTTTTAATTCTTTAAACTCTAAAAACGAGTCGGTCAATTCAGCATTATTCATAGCATCTAACGTTAATTGAATGAAATTACAATTTTTGTTTCTTTTATTTGATTAAATGGAAGTATAAACTCTTCCGTAATTGTCTCTTTTTTCTTCGTGCCTTCGATCTTCACTGTTTTTTCATTTTCCAATCGAATAAAATCTTCTTCCACCTGAACCAGTTGACCCTCTATTTTCTCACCTTTCACCGTAACAACCTTCACCCGTTTTCCTTGGTGCTTTCTGTACTGGTTCCAATGTGTCAGAGGACGATCCAATCCGGCTGAGGAAACATTTAACTCAAAATCTTCTTTTTCTCTATCCAAATTATGTTCAATATTCCTTGAAACAGACATGCACTCTTCAATAGAGACACGACCTGTTGTTTTATCGATAGTAACATGGATAACATTTGAAGCACTAATTGATAAATCTACCACATAGAGATTTGCGTCCAGCTCTTGGAAACGCTCATCAATTAGCTTAAGTACTTTTTTCTTATCAATCATAGGTTAAAAAAAGAGGGGACTTTCGTCCCCTCGTTCGCAATCATTAAATTCTTTGGCAAATATATATCAAAGGAATTGAAATACCAAATAAAATTAGATTAATTTAGCCCTTTTACTCAAAAGATGTTAATAGAATTAGGAGATAAGATTATTTCGACTCAAATTTTCGAACAAAAGTTCGTTTGTGATTTAAATGCATGCAAAGGAGCTTGTTGCGTTGAGGGTGATGCTGGAGCTCCTCTCAATTGGGACGAGGTAAAAACCATTCAAAGTGACCTAGAAAAAATCAAGCCTTTTATGCGTCAAGAAGGAATTGATGTTATCGATAACTCAGACATCTATTATTTGGATGAGGAGAATGAGCCAGTTACCTCTTTGGTCAATGAAAAAGAATGTGTGTTCGTTCAATTTGAAAATGGAATTGCGAAGTGCGCAATCGAACAAGCAAATAAACAAGGAGCCACAAACTTTAAAAAGCCCATCTCCTGCCATTTATATCCAATTCGACTGAAGAAATTCAATGATTACACTGCCATAAACTACGAAGAATGGAAAATCTGTGAGCCTGCTTGCGCATGCGGAACATCACTCAATGTTCCGGTTTACAAATTCCTTAAAGAGCCGTTAATTCGAGCTTTTGGCAACGATTTTTACAGCGAATTAGAAACAGTGAGTAACGAACTTTAGTTCAATGCTTTTTCTAGATCTGCGATTAGGTCATCCGCATCTTCTACTCCAACACTCAATCTAATAAGTGAATCTACAACTCCACTCTGTTCACGAATTTCTTTCGGAATAGAAGCATGTGTCATTGTTGCAGGATGCCCGATCAAGGATTCTACACCACCCAACGATTCAGCCAAGGCAAAAAGATGTACTTTTTTAACAACTTCCAATGCATCCTCTAATTTATTTCCTTTTAAAGTAAAAGAAATCATTCCTCCAAAACCGCGCATTTGCTTTTTTGCAATATCGTGATTTGGATGTGACTCAAAGCCAGGCCAATAAACTGTTTCGATTTTAGAATGTCTTTTTAAAAAATGAGCTACTTTTTCTCCGTTCTCACAATGTCTCTGCATGCGCAGATGTAACGTTTTAATACCACGAAGCACTAAGAAAGAATCCATTGGTCCAGTTACGGCGCCCGATGAGTTTTGAATGCGATACATTTCTTTTGCCACATCTTCATTTGATGTAACCAATGCACCCATTACCACATCCGAATGACCTCCTAAGTATTTTGTTACAGAATGCATTACTACATCCGCACCTAAGTCCAACGGAGTTTGTAAATAAGGCGTAGCAAAGGTATTATCTACACACAACAATGCGCCTGCTTTTTTCGAGATTTTAGACATCGCCTCAATATCCACGATATTCATCATTGGATTTGTTGGAGTTTCTACCCAAATAATTTTGGTGTTCTCGTTAACATGCGCTTCTACTTCTGTTGTATCGTGCATGTTTACAAAATGAAATTTGATGCCATATTTTTCAAAAATCGTTTTGAAAATCCGGTAAGACCCACCATATAAATCATTAGTAGAAATGACCTCATCTCCTGGGTTTAACATTTTAATTACACAATCAATCGCTGCTAAGCCAGAACCAAAACATGCTCCATATTTCCCATTTTCAATGGCAGCAATGTTCTGCTCCAATGCATGTCTTGTTGGGTTCAAAGTTCTTGAATACTCATATCCTTTGTGATTTCCCACTCCGTCTTGAACATACGTTGACGTTTGATAAATGGGAGTCATTATTGCTCCTGTAGCAGGATCAGGTTGAACCCCCGCATGAATGGCTTTTGTTGCAAATTTCATTGATCTATTTTTTTAACAAAAGTAAAATTTCTTTTTATCCGAGTAACAAAATATTTCGTAAATTCAGTATTGAAATAAAATAAAATGGAAAAGGCTGAGCTAGGAAATTGGGGAGAAGAATACGCTTGTCGGTATTTAGCACAAAATGATTTCACCATTCTTGGTAGAAATTATCGCTTTAAAAAATTTGAAATAGACATCGTTGCTAAAAAGAATAATGAACTAATCATAATTGAGGTAAAAACAAGGCAGACAGCGGAAATTGGTGAACCATGGCGGGCTGTAACACGATCAAAACAAAAACAAATCATACAAGTTGCTGACAACTATATAAAACAAAATTCCATTGATTTAGATGCCCGATTTGATATAATATCAATAGTTCACAATTCCTACAGAACTGAATTGGAACATATTCCTTATGCATTTTATCCAACTTGGTAAGTCCACACTTTTCGTTATCTTTGCAAAAAACACACTAAAACGAAAACCATGAAAATAGCATCTGTTATTTTGTTTCTTTTGATGAGTCAATTTGGCTTTAGTCAGTTTGAAATTAATTATGGAAATATTAGCGGATTTAAATTAGGCGCAAGCGTTTCTGAAATCTCTAAGTTGTGCGGAACTAATCTTTCAATTCCAGCAGAAGAATTTAGTTTTGAGTTTGATGTAAATCATGCAGGTATTGAATACCACGTCACTTTTCAGGAAGAGGAAATAAACGAAGTTAAATCAATGGTTCTTCATAGAGTTGCGGTAAAGGATTCAAGATTCAAAACTAAGGAGGGAGCAAAAATTGGAATGACGAAATCTGAATTATTTGCCATTTACAAGAATTTTTACAGCTTCGAAATGACTCGTTTTTTGGATACTGAAACCTTTGACTATCCAAAAAATAAATTAATGTTTATCGTTGATCAAAAAAACAATCAAGATGAAATTGATTTTGAAGATAATACAGACTACCGCATTTTATTTTTGATCATTGATGATGTGGTCAAAGAAATTCAAATTTTAGATGGCTTTTTCATCTAATTAATTTTCAATAAAGAATGATCAGACGCAAACCAGATTCACAAAAAAAAACAGATACTTCCAAACCTAAAAAACTGGATCCTAAGAAGAAAATAACTCCTTCGAAAAAAGATAATTCAGAAGAAAAAAGTGTTAGTCCACGTGACAAACGCAAATACATTGAATTTAAACAACGTGTAAAAAAAGGCGATCCGCTTCCCACATTCAATGAGGATGCTGTTCGATTAAATAAATATCTTTCTAACGCAGGAATTTGCTCTCGTCGAGAAGCTGATGTACTTATTCAAACAGGTGTTGTCTCCGTTAATGGAGAAATCATTACAGAATTGGGGTATAAAATCAAACCAGACGATGTTGTACAATACGATGGAGAAACCATCAACGCAGAAAAAAAACGGTACGTTTTATTGAATAAACCCAAAGGTTTTATTACAACTATGGATGATCCTAGAGGAAGAAAAACCGTTATGTCACTTGTTAAAAAAGCATGTAGAGAACGTGTTTACCCGGTGGGTAGATTGGATAGAGAAACAACTGGTTTGCTCTTGTTTACAAATGATGGAGATATGGCAAAAAAATTGACTCATCCCCGATATCAAGCATCTAAGATTTATCATATTGAAACAGATAAACCCATTAAAAAAGAGGACCTAGAAAAACTAATCACAGGGGTTGTTTTAGAAGATGGAAAAACGCAATGTGATAAAGCAAGTTTTATTGAAGGTGGAACAGAATATGAAGCTGGTGTTGAATTACACTCAGGTAAAAACCGAATTGTACGTCGTTTATTCGAAGCAATTGGATATAAAGTGATAAAACTAGATCGTGTTCAGTTTTCTGGATTAACGAAAAAAGATTTACCACGTGGAATGTTTCGTCACCTAACGGAAAAAGAAGTTGCATTTTTGAAAATGTCATCATGAAAATCTTTAGCATTTACCTCATACTACTATTCGTTGCATCTTGTGGGTTAAATTCTAAGAAAGACACCACATTAAAGTCAGTACATCCTTATATAAATTACTTTTATCCTTACGATAGTGTACCAAGAATCTATTGTTACCGCAACATTGCAAATGGGCTTGATGAAGAGTTTCATCGAATTTATGGGATAAAGGACACAAAAGGACATCATATTGTTGTTGAAAAATATGCATCCACTGGAAGAATTATTGAAGCATTCAATTATAATTATGATTCGTTGACCGTCATTGATCACATGGTAGTTAACCGAAAAAACTTAAAAACCCAAGCTGTTTTGGTTAAAACCAAACTTTTCCCCTTTTCAAACAAGGAACAAACATGGTTTGCTTCCAAATATGCAGGACATCTAGATTCTACTTTGATTTTTGATGAATTAAAAAGAAAAGTTCAAAAGGAAAATGTTAATTATATGGTTATGGATGAAGAAAAACGAAAATCAATTTACTTCTCAGATTTTAGAAGTTTAACTTTGATGAATATTTTCACTAAAAAGGAAACCAACATTAGTACAGAAAGCATATCTATTTTCGCTGAAGGATTTGGATTAGTTGAATTTTACTCTAAAAATAAAATTGCTCATTTCAAACTTGAAAAAGTATTAACACAAAAGGAATGGAAAGAATTTCTACACCGATAATTAAGCTCGTATTATTACTCGTTTTTATTATTTCTTTATCCGATAATTGTTTTTCTCAACGAAACTACAAGAGTAATTATCGTAAAAAACCTAAGAATTCAATGGCTGAGGGCACAGCATTTGTTTCTTGGGGCTACAACCGAACTGCCTATACTAAAAGTAATATAAATTTTGTTGGAACCGGATATAATTTCACCTTGCGGGGAGTGAAAGCGGTTGACAGACCAAGTACAAAATTGAGTGAATATGTGAGTCCTGATAAAATTACAATTCCTCAGTTCAATTTTAGAATTGGTTATAATTTTGCGAATTACTGGAATCTTTCGATTGGATATGATCATTTGAAATATGTGATGGTACATGGTCAAGAATATCTATTAGATGGTAAAATAAATTCTGGAATTGACCCAAATTGGTCAGGTAGTTATGCGGATGAAATTGTGAAAACTAACGAATCCCAATTTCACTATGAGAACACAAATGGTTTAAATTACATACGTGCGGAAATAACTCGCGTGCGGAATATCACCCGTAATAATCGGGACAACTTCACAATAAGCACATTATTCGGGGCGTCAACTGGGATGATATTATCCTTCAATGACTTTACTTTTGGAGGTAGAAAAGATATGGCCACTGTTTCACTATCAGGCGTTGGATTATCTGCGCATACTGGTTTGAGATTCGAATTTTTCAAACACTTCTTTTTACAATCAAATGTCGCATTGGGAGTATTGATACAAAACCATGTTAAAACACGACCAATTGATTATAGTGCTTATGCTCGTCAGAGATTTGGATATATTGAAGGAAATTTGGTGCTGGGCGCATTATTTTACATACGCCCGACCAATGGTTGTGACAGTTGCCCTTCTTGGAATTAATTATTCCTTGTTTTTCAACTTAAAATCAATTTTATAATAGAATAACGGTAAAAATCCAAGTTGATTGGTTTGAACGTAAGGTTTATAATTCGGTGATGTTACATCCACGTTTGGATCTAATGAAGGAGAGTACGCTAAATTCAGTAAATTCTTTGTGCTTAGAATGTTTACTAAATCTAACCCGATTTCATGTGTTACTTTATTCGTATTCATTCTCCAGCTTATCTTAAAATCAATACGGAAATAATCATTAAATTGTTGATCATTGAATGCAGAGTCCTGAAAAATAATCTCTTTCTGAGCATCAGATGTTGCAACATCTACCAATCCATATCTTCTACCGCCTGCACGGGTGATTTTAGTCCCAAACCCAAGAACGTGTTTTGTTCCTAGTTTAAATTCTTTTCCAACCAATAAATTGACCACATAATTGCCGTTATAAGAGGTATTTCGTAAAATCCCATCGCTTCCTTTGTATTTAGAATCGTATACCGTTCCAGAGAATAAAAAGAAGAAAGATTTATCAAAATATTTTTGAACCGTTAATTCAATTCCATAATTGTATCCTGTTCCAGTATTTTTTAGAGAATCCGGGAAAACACGCGAAAATCCACTTCCGACATTAATCATTGAAAATGAAGAAGGTGCAACAGTAACTGGAATGTTGTACAAATTCTGATAATAAGCCTCTGTTTTCACACTAAATCCTTTGTTAAAATATTTCTCATAGCCTAATCCAGTATGTAAGCTTCTACTAAAATCCATGTTTTTATTATTGAAAACCTTATTTCCTGAAGCATCAAATTGATGATAGGTATAGGTGTACAACGGCTGAATTTGACTATGCATACCACCGCCCCCAAAAATGGCTTGTCCTCCTCCAAATTTATATTTAAACCCTACTCTTGGTTCTACCGGACTAATACTATTACTTAGTGAGAAATATTGCGCATGTACCCCAGCAGTCAAATCAAAATTTTCATTTGCCCTCCATTTCCACTGGGCAAAAGGTTGAACCATAAGCGCTTTTCCTTGATAATCCCATCGAACAACAAAATTGTCTGGTGTGTTTAAATCAATTAAAACAGAGTCAATTTGATTCATTGACATTAGATCAAAATTAACACCAGCCTTCATCAAAAGACGTTTATTAAATTTATGGTTTACAGCGGTGTATCCTGAAATTTTAATGTTCCTAAATTGATATGCCATCATAGGATAAACAGAGTCAAAAGTGATTGTTGTATCCGTTCCATTAACCTCAAATCGTCGGTTAGACAAATACTCGTGATTAGCATTTTGTTGCTCCAAAGATGCTGCTAATGTAGCAGAAATAAATGTTTTTTCATTGATCGATTTTTTGTAGTTGAAACCAGAAACATACATACTAGTTCCAAAAAGTTGGTCTCGATCACCTTCGCCATATAAATCCATTGTATATTCTTTTTTTTCTGAAATCAAGATGGAAATATTACTTTTTCCACCCATTCCGAAGAATGATAAATTCCCTCCTTTTTTTAGTTGCCAATTGAATTTAAACGCCCCATCTCCATAGACAGGAATTGCATCTGTACCAATGGGAATGCGTAGTTTTTCAAATAAGGATAATGTTGAGTACCTTCCCATTACTAAAAAGCTTGACTTTTTATTTTTGTTCAATGGTCCTTCAGCTAAAAACTCAGTACCTAAAAAACCAAACTGACCCGTAAACTCATGCTGATTTCTATTTCCATTTCTCAATTTTAAATCAAAAATACCTGAGGTACTATTTCCATATTCAGCCGGAAAAGCGCTCATAAAAAAGTCAGAATTCCCTAGGATTTTATTATTCAAAATTGAAACAGGACCTCCGGAACTACCTGAAATGGAAAAATGAGAAGGGTTAGGAATATCAATACCCTCTACTCGGTAAACGATTCCAAGGGGGGAATTCCCTCTTACCACAATATCATTTCTCGAGTCATCTGCTCCTTGTACTCCAGCAAAATTTGATGCCATTCGAGCTGGATCCATTCGCGAACCTGGGTATCTATTCGTTTCTTCCACACTAAATTGCTGGGCTGACAAAACTGCCATTTCATTCAGAACCTCACCTTTTTTACGGGCTGTAACCACAATTTCTTCTTTCGTGATAATTGCTTCCATCAAAGGAATATTCACAATTAATTCTTTACCGGAATTCACCTCTATAGTAATTGTATTAGGTTCATAAGAACTCAGTTTAGCCACCAATTTGTGTTTACCAATTGGAACTTGTTTTAGGGTAAATTCCCCCATAGCATCCGTACCGCCAAAATAGCGTGCATTTGTATCCTCAGTGACCACCTGAATTCTCACCCCTGCTAGCGGAAAATTGGTTTCGGCATCGTAAACCTTACCACGTATGGTTTGAGTTGGCTGTGCAAAACATAGAAAAGTAGAGAATGATAAAAAAACAACTAATACGAGCTTCATAAAATGATAATTAAAGTTGTGTAAAACTAAATTCTTTTCTAATTAACTGAACCAAAGGACACCAAAAGTATTCAACAGCCTATTTTTAAAACTTCAAAACATAAAAGATCTAACTAAATCGATGAGCAAAAACCCAAATAAATACAATATTCTTATTAATTTCACCCTTTAAATAATTTCAACTTATGGAACTCATAAAAAAAATAGCACCTCATATTATAGCTGTATTTATATTTGTCAGTTTTTCATCCATCTATTTTAGTCCTTTGTTTAATGGATATGAACTCAAACAAGGAGATGTCAAACAGTTACGGGGCATGACAAAAGAATTGGAAGATTTTAAACGAGTAAATGGTGAACAAGCCTTGTGGACAAATTCAATGTTTGGAGGAATGCCAACTTATCAAATCACCCTTCAATATCCGAGTAATAAATTGTTTTTTGTTGAAAAAGTAATAAAACTAGGACTCCCAAAAGCAGTCGGGATAATGTTTACTGCTATGCTTGGCTTTTATATTTTTGCTTTGTGTTTACGAATAAATCCATGGATTGGAATTATTGGAGCATTGGCATTTGGTTTTTCTACAATTAATATTCTTTATCTAGGGGCAGGCCATATAACAAAAGTAAATGCAATTGCCTATATGGCTCCTACTTTAGGTGGTTTAATACTCGCTTTTAGAGGGAATTGGTTGCTGGGAAGTGGTGTCTTCGCGCTGTTTTTTGCACTTAACTTAAATGCAAATCACTTGCAGATGACCTATTATCTTTTATTTCTTCTAGGTGCAGTTGCGATAGGTGAGATAGTGCGTTTATTTATTCAGAAGAAAGGCAAAGAATTGACAAGGATACTACCTTCTTTACTTTTAGCCGCTATCATTGCACCTTTGCCTTCTGTTGGGAATATTTTATCAACTCAGGAGTACAGTAAATACACAACTAGAGGAGAGACAGATCTAACTATTGAACCGGATGGTAAGAAGAAAGAAATCTCAAAGCAATCTGGTTTGGCAACGAACTATATTTTGGAGTATAATTACAGTCCCGGAGAAATTCTTTCAGTTATTGCGCCTAAGGTGAAAGGTGAAAAGGATGATTATATCGGAAATAACGAAGAAGCCATGGCAAATATTGATTATGCCTATTCAGAACAAGTTTCAAAAATGAATCAATATTGGGGCGGACAGAAGATGAGTGGCGGTGCATTTTATTTTGGTGTCATCATGTTTGTTTTATTTATTCTTGGTCTAGTTTTTATGAAAGATTTTATAAAATGGCCTTTTATAATTCTTTCATTTTTAGTTATTTTACTTGCTTCCAATAACCCTGGTGGATTGAATGATTTCTTTATTCACAAATTTCCGCTTTACAATAAATTCCGTGATTCAAAAATGATTTTAGTCTTATTACAGGTTATGATTCCTGCGATGGCAATTTTATTTTTGGATCGGTTTATCAAAAAACAAGAAATTTGGGGGAGGAAGAAACATTGGTTTATTGCTTGTGGAATTATGACGTTGATTCTGCTAATTTTTTACATTTACCCAACTAGTTATGGCTCTTTTATTCGTTCGGATGAATCAATTCAATTTTCTGAGTATTTAAAAAGCGTAAAAGATCCGAAGCAAATCATAGAGATTAAAGAATCAAAACAAGCCTTGATTGAAGTAAGAATTGGAATGTTCAAAGATGATATCGGTCGAGCAATCGGTTTAACTTTACTAACTGTGGCAATTTTATTTGCGATGGTTTATACAAAAATAAACAGATACGCTTTTATTATTTTTATTGGAATAGTTGTTACATGGGACAATATGTCAGTCTCAAAAAGATATTTAAATAATTTAGAATCCGAAGGGATTTATGAGCATTATGATGAAACAGCAATTGCCTCTCTACCCTACATACCAAATGTTTCGGACTTGAGTATATTATCAAGAGAGCACGACCAAACAAAGAATAAAGAATTGACTAAACAAAAAATAAAAAATGAAATGCTTGCATCAGAACAGTTTGCTTCTGCTGATGCAGCCTCAGTGGATCAACTTGCAGCTTTTGGATCATTAAATTTAAATAGTAATTACCGTGTTTTAAATTTTGGTAATCCTTTTAATGAGACAGCTACAAGTTATTTTCATAAAAGTATTGGAGGTTATCATGGTGCAAAATTGAAGCGCTATCAAGAAATTATTGATTTTTACATTTCCAACGAACTCGAACGAGCAAATCAAGCGATTTCAAAAGCAAAAAATGTACAACTACAAAAATTTGTAGGTTTAATTGATACAACTACTGGACAACCATTGTTAACCAAGGAAAATGCCCAAAGCATTTTTGATACAGTTCAAATTGATGCTATTGACATGATCGAAACTCCCTTGCTGAATCTGATGAATACTAGGTATCTCGTTCTTAATCCGCAACAAAAGGCCGTTAAAAATAATTCTGCATTCGGAAACGCTTGGTTTGTTCAGAAATTCAATGCTGTTAAATCTGCGAATGATGAAATGAAAACACTAAATACGGTGGATTTGAAAGAAATTGTAGTTATTAATACAACAGAATTTTCAAAAATAGTTTTGAATAGAATTGGTAAGGATAGTTTGGCAACTATCACCATGACTAAATATTCGCCCAATGAAATCACCTACAAATCAAAAAGTTCGGTTATAAGTGCAGCAGTTTTCAGTGAAATATATTATCCTGAAGGCTGGAATTGTTATGTAGATGGCAAGAAAAATGATCAAATATTTAGAGCCAATTATTTTTTGAGAGGCGCAATAATTCCTGGAGGTAGTCATGTGATCGAATGGAAATTTGAGCCAGAAACATTTAGAAAGTCAAATAGAATTGCCTTAATTGGTTCAATTCTATTGTATTTGTTATTCTTTGGGTCAATTGGTTGGTCTTTGAAGACTGCTAGAAATGAAAAAACCGAAGAGGAAGGAAAGAAAGATTAAAAACTATTCAAAATCGCTTAGTGAAATTCGGTCACCAAAAGGAATAAATCGTTTGGCGCTTTTTCCGATAATATCATTCAAGTGTTTAGGATGTAAACTATGGCCTGGACGAACAGACTTGATGTTTTCGAAAGTAACTCGGTCACCTTTTTGAATATCGCAAGTAGGGTAGAGTGAACGACTAAAAACTTTGCCATCTTTTTGTTTTGATGTTAACTGATAATTATTATTTCCAAGTGCTTTTTCAGTCTTTCTGACTGCTTCAACCATTTCCTTAAATTCCTTTTCATCAAGAGAAAAACTTGCATCTGGACCACCAACTGTATGATTTAAGATAAAATGTTTTTCGATTACTTTTGCGCCAAGCGCAGTTGCAATTACTGGTGTCAAAAAACCTAATGTGTGATCTGAAAGACCAATATTGACATCATAATCAACAGCAAATTGTTTCATCAAGTTTAAATTTGCTTCTTCCATTGGAGCTGGATAGGACGAAGTACACTTCAATAAAGTTATATTATTATTTCCTTGATTTCTGCATGCTTCCAGCGCAAGTTCTATATCTTGTTTTTCTGCAATTCCAGTGGAAATAATGATTGGTTTTCCTTTAGATGCAACATATTCAATTAATGGAATATCTGTTATTTCAAAGGAGGCAATTTTGTAAATGGGGCAATTCAGGGTTTCAAGAAAATCAACAGCCGAGAAATCAAAAGGTGAGGAAAAACAAGTTAACCCTTCTTTTTTAGCCTCATTAAAAATTGCTTCATGCCACTCCCATGGGGTGTAAGCTTCTTTGTATAATTCGTACAAATATTTACCATTCCAAATTGTATCTGAGATTAGAAAATCGTTGTTTCGGCAATTGAGCGTTATTGTATCGGCAGTATAAGTTTGTATTTTTATGGCATCTGCTCCTGTTCGCTTTGCTGCTCGAACTGTTTCCAAGGCAATTTCTATACTGCCATTATGGTTCGCAGATAGCTCAGCGATAATAAAAACTCCTTCTTTTATTAAATTCATTGTTTTAAATTTAATTCAAAACCTAAGCGGTCATTTCTTTTTTCGAAGCACCTAAAGTTTACCTTTTCAAATATTTTTATAGATGCTATATTTTCGGGGATTACGTATCCTATGATACGTTCGATATCAGTGTTATTAATTCGAATATGTCGAATAGCCATTCGTAATAATTTAGAACCTAATTTTTTTCCATGTAACTCTGGTGCAATTTGATAACTTATTAATCCTAAACCTTTGTCATCTTTGTTAATCCGAAGAGAACCTAACGCCTTATCCTTCTCCCATAAAATAAAGTAAATAGCGTTTTTCTCAGCTATTTGTTTATTGAACCATGCTTTATGTTCATCAAATTGAATTTCATTTTGCTGAAAAGAATATTTTCGAATAACGGGGTTTGTTGCCCAATTGAAAGTGAGTTCAATGTCTGCAATTGTTGCTTTTTCTATTGTAAGCTGTTCGTTTATTTTTCCATGTAAAATTACGTCAATGAATTCGCCATTAAAATAACAATGCTCTTTTAATTTAGCTTCTTCAATAAAAATATTATTCTCTAAAACTGGATATAGATGAGGTCGGAGGTCAAAAGCGTAAGTATTTAACTTGTGAAATTTTAATTCATTGAATGCAACTTGTTCTAAAAGGTATAAAAATACTGTCCAGAGATGTTCAAATTGAGTTTTTTCTAGAGAAGTATCCATGATAAATGAAACTTCAGCATGTAAGTCTCTCCAGTTAATATGTACAAGTCCGCCATAGCCGATACATTGACCATCTTTCAATAAAGAGAATAAAATTTGATTGGGTTTTTCTTGCTGAAATAGGGCTAAAACGACTCTTTCAAAATACAATTCTTGATCCTTTTCGGTAAGTAGTTTTACTTGTCTAAGATGATACAACTGTTCGTTACGCCATTTCATGATGGTAATTTTGTCCTCAAAGCGTATTGGAACAATTGTATAAGCTCCAACTTGAAATTCTTGTCTATTTAGCGCTTTGTATGTACTCATATTTAATTTTAGCTATTTCCCAATCTTCAATAATATCGATATCTTGTACATTCATTTGATTTAAAGGAAAAGCACCGATATTTCCATCCCAGATTGTTTTGTTTTTTATAAATGAGTCAAATTTTAACCAATAAAAAATACCTGCATCATGATAAATTGTTTCTAAATCTTGTGATCGCATTTGAATTGCTTCAGGATTCATTAATTCAATAAAATCCCCTTCTGATATCTTGAATCCACGTTGTACAGCAAAATCAAAAGCTACAGAACTTAGCAATACATCGAACTTGTCAGTTTTCCAAATGTCGTGGCTAGATATTATATCTTTTTCATTTATTAAAGGGGCAGTTGGATATAGACAAAGTATAGATTCAATGGTTTGATTTTTGGATGTGTAATAATTGATTACCTCAAGTAGTACATCTGATGTTGATGCAAAATCATTTGAATTTTCTTCACTTCTGAATACTGGGACTTTGGCGCCGTATTTCATGGCAATAGCCGCGATTTCTTCATCGTCTGTGGAAACAAAAACTTCATCAAATAAATCGCTTTTTAATGCGTTTTCAATTGAATAAGCAATGATGGGTTTTCCAAAAAAATCTTTAATATTTTTCCTGGGGATTCTTTTACTTCCTCCGCGAGCAGGAATTATTGCAATTCTCATGGTTAATTTGATTTCATCTGTTGTTAAGACATTTTACAAGTAAATTTAAATATTTATTTGTGCGAATCTTTCTCAATTAAAAACCAAGTGATATCATCCTGTGGAAACAACGGGTCACGTTTGTATGCAAAACCATAATCAATAAGTCTAGTATCTTTATAAGTATCCAAAAACTCACCTGCAAAGTCACGTTTAAATAATCTTTCACTATAACCTCTGTAAGAGATAGTTACTGGAAATGGATTGTAGTATTCAGCAATTAGAATGTAGCGTGATGAAGCTTTGTAAAGTTGATTGTAAATTTCCGTTAATTGATCTGGATTAATATGAATTAAAACGCCTTTGATAAGAGCAAGGTCATTGGTTGAATCAAACTTCGCCTCAGAGATGGAGCAATTCATAACTTTTTCTTCGCCAATCATTTTTTTTAATTCCCCAGCTGCAACAGAATTAATTTCAATAGCAGATAAAACTAATTTCGGAAAAAGGTTTTGTAGTGCTAAAAGATTCATTCCAACATTTGCACCAAATTCTATACAAGATTTTATTGGAGCGAGACCTCGCAATGCCTTACTGAAAAAATGTAAATTCGAGGCAAGTAATTCTGCGCTATTGTTTCTAGAAATATATTCAGTTCCGAATTTACCAGCCCAGAATTCTTCTTGTTGATTTCGATTATTTATTTGCATATTGCTCGTAGAATTTAAGAATTACGTTTATTACCTCGTTTTGTTCCGCGTCTGTTAGAGTTGGAAACATTGGTAAACTTAAACAATTTTGATAATAGTTGGCAACTTTAGGTAAGTCGTCCTTTTTCGAACCAAGACTTTGGTAATAGGGCATAAAGTGAACAGGAATATAATGTATTTGACAGAATATGCCTTCCGATTTTAAATGTTCAAAAAGGTGCCTTCTATTTTTAGCTTCAATAATGAATAGGTGATAAGCATGTCCTGAAACATTTCCCGAAAATCCAATGATACCCTCGCAATTTGAAAGCTCAGAGGTGTATTTTTTAGCAATATCTCGTCTTCTCGAAATGCCATTCTCTGCTCGCTTTAACTGCGATAATCCCAAAGCTGCTTGAAAATCTGTTAAGCGATAGTTATACCCCAATTCTTGCATTTCCATGTACCATGAAGGGTAGTCACTGAATGAATTTGGATTGTCGGTTACCTCTTCGAATTTGTTTTGAAACAAATCCGTTTCTCTCGTAATACCATGTGTGCGTAGTAACAGTAATTTTTTGTACAACGCTTCATTTTGAGTGGTAATCATTCCGCCTTCGCCACAAGCAATGTGTTTTACGGGGTGAAATGAAAAGATTGCTAGATCGGCAAATTTACATGAACCAGCTTTAATATTTTTTGAATTAGAATCCTGAAAGAAACCACCGGGAGCATGACAGGCATCCTCTAAAATCCAACAATTGTGTTTACTAGCAATTTCTTTAAGTTTTTCAGTATCTACAACACTTCCCGCAAAGTCAACAGGAATGATTCCTACAATATTTTTTTCTTGATTTTTTTCTAAAATCTTAGAAACTTGATTGAGGTCAATCAAATAGGTAATTGGATCGATATCTGCAAAAATTACCTCTCCACCACAATATTTAATACAATTGACCGAAGCAACAAAGGTTAATGGGGTGCAAATTACAAAATCTCCTTTTTTTACGCCAAGTGCTAATGCCGAAAGGTGCAGTGCTGCGGTTCCGTTCGATACGGCTACAGCATATTTAGCATCGACATAGTTTGCAAAAGCGTCTTCAAATTCCTTGATTTTTGGTCCTTGTGTTAGAAAGTCAGATTGCAATGCATCAACAACTGCCTGAATGTCATCTTTGGTAATATGTTGTTTTCCGTATGGTATTTTTCTCATGCTTCGAAATTAGCGTCCAAATGCAGTCTAATTAGACTTCTTAATGAATCGACTGTTTCCCAATCCATATTTTCTTTTGAATTGTAGCTAAAGCCTTCAGGTACTTTTGCGGCATTAAAATGCTCAACGAAATCGTTCACATTAAAGTTCGGCTGTTGTGGCAATATAACATAATATTTTCCTAAATCATAAGTAAAAAATGAATCAGAAGAAGTGATCATTTCTTCATGAATTTTCTCACCAGGACGAATTCCAATTATTGGTTTTTCACAGTTCGGACCTATTGCTTCTGCAACATCCATTATTTTGTATGAGCGGATCTTTGGAACAAAAATCTCACCGCCCCAAGCAGTGTATAGTGCATTCATCACCATGTCTACACCACCTTGTAATGAAATATTAAAGCGCGTCATCGATTCAACCGTAATTGGTAGAATACCATCAATTTTTTTCCTTTTTATAAAGAATGGAATTACAGAGCCGTTAGACCCCATTACATTTCCATAACGAACGACTGAAAATTTAATGTCTTTTTTTCCCCGAATGTTGTTCGCGGCAACAAATAACTTGTCGGAAGTTAGTTTGGTGGCACCATACAGATTAATTGGTGCACATGCTTTATCCGTGGATAGTGCGACAACATGCTTTACATCCGTTTTTAAAGCTGCTTTAATGACATTTTCAGCACCTCCAACATTGGTTTTAACGCATTCATCTGGATTATATTCCGCTATATGAACATGTTTCATAGCAGCAGCATGAATTACGTAATCTATGCCTATAAAAGCTCTTTCAAGTCTTTCAAAATCCCTTACGTCTCCAATAAAATAACGAATTTGATTGTATTTGGAATGTGGAAATTCCTGTTCCATTTCAAATTGTTTTTGTTCATCGCGTGAAAAAATCACGAGTCTTTTTATTTCAGGATGTGTTGTTAGAATGTGTTTTGTAAGTGCTTTCCCCAAGGAACCGGTACCTCCGGTAATAAGAATGGATTTGTCTTTCACGCTAAATTTTTGATAAACAAAGATACCAAAAAATATTTGGAAGTTTTATTTATTTTATCGATTCAATTTCAATACGGTCGAAGGCATCAATCATTGATGTTTCACTTGAATTATAAATTTTAACCCCTTGTTTTTCTGCAAAAGATTTTATTTCCCAATATCCTTTGAAAGTTAAATAGAATTTATGAATTATTTCATGTAACTTTCTTGGTCTAGAAATATAATCCTGCATCTTTTCTGGTTTTGATTCAATTTCATCATAAAAATGCTTTTGATTTACTAGAGCTTCGTTTCTTTCATTTACACTTATTTCAGGTAACCATGAATGATCGGCACCGAGTAAATATATTTCTTTGTAATTCAAATAAATACAATTCATAATTGCAGGTATAAGAATGTTGTGCGGTCTGGGCATCCCGATACCTTTCCCGAAACACAAATGATTGAAAAATGAAAATCCCTCGACTGGTGTTTGATTAAAATAAATCGGTTTTAAAGATGAGCAAGAATAAATTAAATGTTGAAATTTGGTGCACTTTTTTGCTGTAAAAGGGATCATTAAATAAATATCCCAGCTGGTTTTCTCAGCTAAATTTTTAAAGATGTCATTTCGAATATTGATGTATAGTTCACTTAAATCTTTATCATCCATAAATAGCACGCTGGCTGATAAGATGTAGAATCTTGGTTTTAGTTCTTCGAATAAATTAGATTTTACAAAGTTATTAACGCAAACTAAGTCATAATTAAGGAGGATTTCCTTGTTCTTTTCAACACTCTTAATCAAGCTAGGACCATTTCCTAAAATAATGCATTTATCATTTGATTTATAACCAGAAATTAATATATTTCTGAATTTCGAAAGTAATATTACCTTGCTGAATGACGCGGTTGATTTTATTAAATTGACAATGATTAATCTCATTTCCTAAAGAAAAAAATGTTCAATTGTAAATCCATTTTTTGTTCTTTATTGTAATAGAAAAAAGGACTTTTTTCTTTTCGAGCAGGTAAGATTTTGTATCGAAAACCTGCCTTTTTCATAATATTAAGAAGCACGTCTAAATCTTGATCAGAATCATTAAATGAGTGATATTCTATAAATACCCTTTCTACTAAAGCTAAATCGTTTTCACAATCTTTTATCACCTCTAATTCTGCACCTTCAATATCTATTTTTAAGAGATCAATTCGTTTAAAACGAGCCAATTCTTCTTTAAGACGAATTGTTTTTACCTGAATCGTGGAAGCAGATTCAAACAAAGAACCCGAATCCGCACCAATACATCCAAATGATATTTCTTCATTTGAATTAATCCAAACTGCGCGTTCAATCAAATTAGCAATATACCCGTTTTGTTCAATGTTACACTTTAAAATCTGAAAAATTATGGGGTCTGCCTCGTATGCCGTTATTTGAGCTTTTGGATTTTGTTTAAGAAAATATAGTAAAGATAGTCCAATGTTAGCTCCACAATCTATAATAACTGGAGACTCTGATTCACAATCAAATTTGTAGCAATCCTGAACGATGATTTCATTGTACATTCCAATCAAGGAATTAGCATCATTAAATCGAATCTTCCACCCCTGAAATATAATTTTACCAGACTTGGCAAGAATTCCTCTCAAAATTAGAAAAATCAGAAAAAAGTATTTTCTATTAAAGAAACTTGTTAGTCGTCCATTTAATAACCTAATGAAATTTCGCATAGTCAAAGTTTTTGTTTTAAGAAAAAACCCTCAAGAACATAATACCTTACTAAAACTATGTATTTTGCTTTGGAAAACTGACATTTAAAACAAAAATTAATTGCAATTATGAAGGCTATGAAAAGTTTCAATACATATTCCAAAATCTTGATAAATAAAAGTAAATTGTGATTCTTCAGCCTAATAGTTTCACTTTGACCAATTATTTTTGACAAATTAATTACAAAGGATTTTTCGAGACGATAATCATCAATAAAATGGTTTACGGAAAGTTCTGGAATATACAATATTTTCAATCCTGCTTTTTTGAGTTTGTCGAATACGAATTTGTCATCACCTCTTGTATGTAAATCGGTATTAAATCCGCCACATTTTTCGAAAAATGTTTTTCGAAAAATCATGTTGCAACCCGCAGGATATTTTTTATCAAAAGCTTTAACTTGATCACCCAAATCAACTTTTGAAACCACACCCTCAATGTATTGTGAAAGCCAAAGAGGCTCATTACCTTCATTATAACAGGGTATCACTTTTCCTCCGAAAGCAATAAAATCTTCGAATTTAGGATTTAGTGCATAAGATTTAACAATTGATATATAATTTGGAACTGCAAATCCATCATCGTCTATGAAACATATTATTTCTCCTTTGGATAATTCTATTCCTTTGTTACGAGCATGAGATAACCCAGAATTAAACTCGATCGCATAAGTAACATTCATTTCTATATTGCTAGAAATAAAGTTTTGACATATTTTGTCAGTTGAGTCAGTTGAATTGTTGTTAATTATAACAATTTCATAACTGTCTTTTTGGGCCGACTGATTTTTTAAATATTCTAAGCAAACAGGGAGATATTTCTCACGATTATATGTGCAGATTACAACAGAAATAAAAATCATCCAAACTAAATTCTAATTTACTAAGCGAATATACTAATAAATTAACTATCAATTCGGAATCGAATGGAGGTAAAAATGTTTATTTTCGTTGAAAAAATGGGTCAAATTCAAAAAGATGCTTTACGAACAACTATTATTTCTTACTTAGGAATTGGGCTTGGCTATTTCAATAAAGGTGTATTATTTCTTTTGATTTTAACCACAGAACAAATAGGACTTATTAATTTATTGTTTTCACTTGGAACACTTTTTGCTCAGTTTTCAAATTTCGGTCTTGGTTTCTCTGTTTGGAAATTTTTTCCTTTCCTAAAAAATTCAGAAAAAAAACACCGAGGGTTTTTTATTTACATGTTATTAATTGCTTGTGTTGGAATACTCTTTTTATGTGTTCTTGCTCTTTTTTTTAGGGAAGATATTGAATTACAGTACATTGAAAAATCACCATTATTTATAGACTATTACTTTTGGTTTATCCCATTAGGGATAGCTTCCTCTTTTTACCTATACTTTGATGTTTACTTAAGGAGTCTTTACAAGAACATAATTTCTGTATTTGCCCAAGACGTGGCATTACGAATTGCTGTAACTATGCTATTAATTTTGTATTGGATTGATTCTATTTCATTTTATCAACTTGTTGTTTGGCATAGTTTAATACATTTTGTCCCTCCATTAATCCTAGCCGTTTATTTGATGAAAATAGGAGAGTTCTCATTGTCTATAAAGCATATTGACATTCCAAAAAAAATGAAACGTATTATTTTTCAATACTCATCATTCAATTATATCAGCACTATTGGTGCAGTTTTACTTAATTATTTGGACGTAATTATGCTGGCGCAATACGTAGGATTGAAGTCAGCAGGTATTTTTTCAACTATACTTTTTTTAATAAGTGCATTACTTATTCCTTATCGATCAATCATTAGAATATCATCACCATTAGTAGCTGAATATTGGAAGCAAAGAGATTTTGATAAAATGAAATTACTTTATCAAAAAGTTAGTTCAGTTTCCTTGTTTATAGGCTTGTCTTTTTTTCTAATGTTCTGGATGAACATTGATTTTTTATTCTCATTCTTAAAACCGGATTTCAATGTTGGAATTTGGATATTTCTCTATCTCATGATAGGTAGACTTTTAGATATGTATTTTGGATTAAATGGGGCAATTTTCAATAGTTCAAAAAAATATAAATTTGATTTATTATTTACTATTTTTTTAATTCTACTCATTTATGGATTAAAACTCTTTTTCATTCCCTGGTGGGGGAGTATTGGTGCTGCCATTTCTACAACAATAGCATTAATAATCTATAATTTTGGGCGAATGTTTTTTGTCTATTTAGCTTACAAAATACATCCTTTTGCAAAGGAACAGTTTATGGTAATTCTTCTAAGCTTTGTTACTTTAGTTTTTGGATTTATTTCTAATAAACTAATTACCAACGAATATATAAATGTGTTGGTCAATTTATTAATAGTTACATTAACTTTCTTTGTTCCTGTCTATTTTTTAAAACTGGAAAAAGAAAGTATTAATTATTTAAAAAAGACAACTGCTTTTTTGAAAGATAGAATTAAATAATCAACTTTGTTCGAATGGCATTTATTGCCGTCGCTAATCCTGAAGCTTGTTTACCTCCTGCAGTTGCAAAAAATGGTTGTCCGCCTCCCCCACCTTGTATGTGGGATGAAACTTCACGAATAAATTGAGCAGCATTCCATTGCTTCGATTCAACAAGATTCTCCGAAATTATTAAGCTTAAACCACATTTTTCACCTTCCGTATTCCCAATAACACCAACAAAATTTGTAATTTCTCCTTTCAATTGAAACAAGATATCTTTCACCGAATTTGTGTCCAAAGCAACAATTTCTCCTAAAAAATGAAGTTCTCCAATTGAGGTGATTTTAGCTTTTAATTCTGATTTTAAGCTTTTCGCTTTTTCACGTTGAAAAGATTCAATCTCTTTGCTTAATTGTTGATTTTTAGCCATTAAATCTTCAATCGCTTTCTCCAAATCTTTTGGATTTTTCAATAACTCATTTATCGCATTTAATTTGGCTGCTTTTTCTTTGAAATATTGTTCTGCAGTTGCGCCTGTAATGGCTTCAATTCGCCGAACACCAGCAGCTACGGCTGATTCAGAGGTAACTTTAAAAAGTCCAATTTTTGACGTATTGGAAACATGAATTCCTCCACATAATTCCACCGAATCACCAAACTTGATAACGCGCACATGATCTCCGTATTTTTCACCAAACAGCGCCATTGCACCCAAAGATTTTGCTTCCTCAATTGGAACAGCTCTTCGTTCATCCAACGGGCTGTTTTCATGGATTGCATTCGTTACAAGTGCTTCAATTTGCTCCATTTCCTCATCCGTGATTTTCGCAAAATGAGAGAAATCAAAACGTAAATATTCGGCATTTACCAATGATCCTTTTTGCTCCACATGGGTACCCAAAACGGTGCGCAACGCATGATGTAATAAATGAGTGGCCGAATGATTTAAAGAAGTTCGTAGGCGCAAGGTTTCGTTTACTTGTGCATCAAAAACGCCTGATAAATCCGTGGGAATTTTATCTGTTAAATGAATGATTAAATTATTTTCTTTTTTTGTGTCAAAAATTGAAATCGTATTCGTTTCATTGGTTAACGTCCCTTTATCACCAATTTGCCCCCCCCCTTCCGGGTAAAATGGAGTTTGATTTAATACCAGTTGAAAGAATGTTTTTTGCTTCTGAGATACTTTGCGGTATTTAATTATTTGAACCGAAGCTATCGTAGTATCATATCCAATAAATTCAGTGGTAACATCCGGATTTACTTGCATCCAATCATCCGTTTCAATCGCTGTTGCTGCCCGAGAACGATCTTTCTGTATTTGTAATTCCTTTTGAAAACCATCTTCATCAATGCTCAATCCGTTTTCACGTGCAATTAAAGAAGTTAAATCTACCGGAAAACCATACGTATCATACAATTCAAATACAGCGTCGCCCGCAATAACGGTTTCCTGTTTACTTTTTGAATGACTCATCAAATCATCCATGCGTTTGATTCCTTGTTCCAAGGTTCGGAAAAAACTATTTTCTTCCTCGCGAATCACTTTCGAAATCAACTCTTTTTGAAGCAGCAATTCTTCGTAGGGATCCCCCATTAAATCACATAAAACCAGGGCCAAATCGCTCAAAAATGATTCTTTCAATCCCAAAGTTTGATATCCATAACGCACCGCTCTTCTTAGGATCCGACGAATCACATATCCCGCACCATTATTAGCAGGGAGTTGACCATCAGCAATAGAAAAAGCAATTGTTCGAACGTGATCTGCAATCACACGCAACGCAATATCTGTTTCTTCCGATTTCCCGTAGGAAATACCCGAAACTTTTACCATGTGTTGGATCAACGTTTGAAATAAATCCGTATCGTAATTACTTTGTTTTCCTTGCAAGGCCATCGCCAAACGCTCCAAGCCCATTCCGGTGTCTACATGTGTTGCAGGAAGTGGCTCCAACGAACTATCTGCTTTTCGGTTGAATTGCATGAATACATTGTTCCATATTTCAATCACTTGAGGATGATCATTATTCACTAAATCTCTTCCATTTGTACTGATTCGCTCACTTTCATCCCTTAAATCAACATGAATTTCGGTACAAGGACCACAAGGCCCCGTATCTCCCATTTCCCAAAAATTATCCTTTTTGGAAGCTAAAATGATTCGATCTTCGGCAATAAATTTTTTCCAAATTGCAAAACTTTCTTCGTCTCTAGGAACATTATCTTTTGTATCCCCTTCAAAAACAGTAACGTATAAACGATCAACAGGAATTTTATACACCTCAGTAAGTAATTCCCACGCCCAAGAAATCGCATCTTCCTTGAAATAATCACCAAACGACCAATTACCCAGCATTTCAAACATCGTGTGGTGGTAGGTATCCACGCCAACTTCTTCCAAATCGTTGTGTTTACCAGAAACACGCAAACATTTTTGGGAATTTGCCACACGTCGATCTTTTGGAACTTGATATCCTAAAAAATAATCTTTGAATTGATTCATCCCCGCATTGGTAAACATCAGCGTAGGGTCATTTTTCACAACCATGGGAGCAGAAGGAACAATTGCATGGCCTTTACTGGCAAAAAAATCAAAAAATTGCTGGCGAATTTCAAAAACCGTCATTGTTTAATATTTGAGCACAAAGGTAGAAAAATTGAAGGAGATGAGGAATAGATTACAAGGTAAACTTAATCACCAAAGAAAATCGATTAAATAACGTTGTTGCGTCTCTATAATTCAATTTGAATTTCAGAAAGAATTGATTGATAAATTACACTTTTATATTAACTTTAAGGCAACCTTTTGAATTGTTATCATGTCTAATAAAAAATAAACTAATATCTCATGAAAAAAATCCTATCCATTGTATTGTTTTCTGCATCAGTTGCATACGGTCAAAACACAGTAACTGTAACCCAGGTAGAATACCAAGAAATGAAACAAGCAGGCTTAATTGATCCAAACGCGCAATATAGTTTTTCTGATGTTTCTTTACCTTCCAACATAAAATATAATGGAGGTATAGAAAAAAATGGTACTTGTGATTGCATCGTTCCATTAGATTCTACTTTTTCCTTAGCAATGTCACCCAATGATGATGGTTCATCCGGATTAATAAATCTTCCTTTTACGTTTGATTTTTACGGAAATCAATACAATTCAGTATACATCAACAACAACGGGAATATTTCATTTGTTTCACCTTATATGACATGGACTTCAAACTCTTTCCCTGATTCTTCTTATAATATGATTGCTCCATTCTGGGGTGATGTGGATACACGTGGCGGAATGGATAGTTTAGGGAATTTACTTGGAAATGGAGGAAATGTTTGGTACAAGGTAACACCAACTGCCTTAATCATCAACTGGAATCAAGTTGGCTATTTTAACATGCACAATGACCTTGTTTCAACTTTTCAATTGATCATTTCAAACGGTTCAGACTCTTTAGTTTCAGCTGGAGGAAATGTATCTTTTTGTTATCAAGATATGCAATGGACAACCGGGGATGCTTCTAGCGGAATAGGTGGTTTTGGAGGAACGCCAGCAACGGTTGGAGTAAACGTTGGAAATGGAACTGATTATTTTCAAGTTGGTCAATTTGTACAACCGGGAACTGCATTTGATGGACCAACCAATAATTTTGATGGTGTAGATTTTCTGGACGGCCAAGAAATTTATTTTAATGTTGCGGGAATCTCTACAACAAACACCCCTCCATTATTAATTAGTAGTGCTCTTTGTGACACGATAAATGTACTAACAGGAGACACCCTAAAAAGCATGAATTCAAGTGATTTCATCATTGGAATTATGACCCCGGAAATTGGACAAAACATTCAAATCTCTGCTAATTCAGATGCACCTTCAGGAGCATTTAGCTATAGCATGACTCCGATTAGTGAACAATATTATGAAATTCAAGCATCGTTTAATGCTACTGGTGTAACACCAGGAATCTACCATGTTAGTCTTACTGCCACTGACAATGGAACACCAGTTGGCGTAACAACAAAGAATTTTGTATTTGAAGTGATTTATGAAAATTCGGCTAATATTGGAGAGTTTAATAAATCTGAAATTAAAATATTTCCGAATCCTACAAACGATTTTGTTACCATTCAAGTTCCAAATAACTTTGAAAATAATCAAGTTGAGATTCTAGATTTAACCGGTAAAATCCTTTTCAGCAAAACTCTATCAGAGAGTTCAGTGTTGGATTTAAGTCTCTTCTCTTCAGGTACTTATTTTATACGAATTATTCAAGACCAACAAGTGTTAGGAATTAATAGAATTATAAAAAGATAATTGTTCAAGTACTTTTGTATTAGAAAGGAATGAGGTTCATTCCTTTTTTTTATGTCCCACAATTTAGTTTTATCTCACCAGCTTAGAAACAACTACTTTGATTTCATCAGTAACAAATATGTACTTGAACGTTCATGGAATATTGACCACTTGTGAAAACTCTTAAATATAATGAAAACCTACCTTCCCCTCAAGTTGGATTCCGTTTTGTGATGGAACTAATTGAAGAATAATTTTAATAAATAATAGTGCACGTATGAAAATTTTAATCCTTTGCCTCGTTTTGTTGTCAGGATCCATTTATTGTCAAAATAGCGTTCAACTAGGAACTCAAATATGGATGACGGAAAACCTAGGCGTTACACAATTCCAAAATGGAGACCCTATCCCGCAAGCTCAAACAGATGATGAATGGCAAGAAGCCGGATTTAACGGTAAGCCAGCTTGGTGTTATGTAACCGTAGCGAATGAAGAAGGGGTAAAACAAGAATTAAAACAATATGGAAAAATGTACAATTCCTACGCCATAAATGATCCAAGAGGAATTATCCCTGAAGGATGGAGAATTAGTACGACGGTTGATTGGGGAAATTTAGAAGCGTATGTTTCAACCTCCAATTCAAAATTGACTGATTTGATTAGCGTAAAAGATTGGGATACGTTGGGCGGTACGAACAAAACAGGTTTGAATATTGAACCGGCTGGATGGCGTGACGTGGGTTGTGGTGGAGTTGGAAATTCGGTTACATACTGGTGCGAATTAGTAGATCCAATGGCGGAAGAAACAAGTACCAACACACTAGGCGT
>JBILYP010000010.1:0-78734 GCA_044377675.1 Crocinitomicaceae bacterium | reverse complement strand
CGATAGCACTTTTACCGATACCGTTGTTGGTGTTACCCGCAGCAAGAATAGCAACAGCAGTTCCATGAGTTCTAGTAGCAGTGTTTGTAGCATCGTAATAAGTTACTTTACCCGCAAGTTCTTCGTGCGTGTTATAGAAGTTTTGATCAGAAATAGCAATGATGAAGTTCGGATTTCCGTGTGTTAAATTCCAAGCACCTTGTGCATTGATTAAGTCAAGCGCGTAATCAGAAGTGAAAGAAGTAGTATAATCGTTTGGAGTATCAAGTGTTAAATAATCTGGAGCATATTCAACAGCTGAAACAGCAGCAACGTTATTTACAAGAGCAGTATAAAGATCCACTTCATTACAGTTACAAGTTACTTCAAAAACGTTTTGCAATTTAGAAGAACGAGCAGCCGGCATTGCTTTTTGAACTGAAGTGATATTCAAGGATTGAATAGCTTGGTTGAAAGAAGCGTTAGCGGAAGACAAAACACCGTTTGCAAGAGTAGGTATGTTTTGAGCTTGATTGATAGTAACCCATACTTTTCCAGTTTGAGCTTGAGCAAGGACAGCTGTTAAAGCGAAAGAAAGTCCTAGAGCTAAATTTTTGAAGTTAGATGTTGTTTTCATAATTACTGCGTTTGTTTATGAGACAAATCTGCGGCTAAATGAAAGGGAATGAAAGAAAATAACTTGAAACGAAATCAAAATACACACTGCTACGAATACGTAATTACGTAGGAGTACGAAAGTGTCTAAGTAGGTTTACGTAAAAAGGGCTTAAATCAAGGAAATAACAGAAAATCAAATAACAGCCATTAGAGGATAAAACAAATACCTCGGTAATTATTAAAATGGAAAATAGGATAAATTAAGATGAAGCGCTATTAACTTCTCGCATCAATTGATTTGAATACGTGTTTTAGCAGGAACGGAGTCGTGAGCGTAGTTAAAAGGCCCATAATTACGAGCATTGAAAATATTTCAGAATTAATCAATTTCGCTTGGTAAGCAATATTGGCAATTACTAATTCCATTATTCCTCTTGCGTTTAGTCCTATTCCTAAAACAATGGATTCTCTATTTTTTAATCCAGCAGCTCTACCACCAATAAATCCGCCAGCGATCTTTGAAGCAAACGAAACAAATACAATAGCAATCAGTAACCAATAATTTGAAATGGCTTCAAACTTAAATTCTAATCCAATTCCAGCAAAAAATATCGGCGCTAAAAACCCCATTGCCATACTATTAGTTGTATTGTGTACTGTATTGAGATGTTTCTCACCAATCAAGTCTTTGTTAATTAGCATGGCTGCAACAAATGAACCGATTATGAAATGGAGCCCAACAACCTCTGTTATGGAAGCAAAAATTAATATAAAGACGAATAATATAGCAAACAGAGATTCTTTCCCCTTTAAAAACCCAAGTACTTTATTTAGTTGTTGTTCTATAAAGTTCTCCTCCTTGGTAAATCGCTTAATCAAACGATAACTAATTATTACAACGATTAGAAAAAAGGCAAGTTTAAGTAAGGTGAAGATTGTTGTGGTGGTTATTGAATAAAACGTTTTTTCTACATCTTTTAAATCCAACAAAATCCCTAAAATGGTTAAAGCCATGACGTCATCAAAAATTGCCACAGAAACGATTTTTTGACCTAACGGTGAGTTCAGTTTCCCTAAATCCATCAATATTCGAATACTCACGGGAAGAGCCGTAATTGCAACGCATAGGCCAATAAATACGGTGGTCATTACATCTTGATTGAATAATTTGCCAACAGCGAAACCACTAAAAATAGGAAGGAAAAATGCAGACAAGGAAATAATAATATTTTTCCCTTTCAAAGATTTAAGTACATCATCCAAATTGATTTCTAATCCGGCTAAAATTACCAATAGAAATACGCCTAATTCAGAAATAACTTTAATATCCTCAGTTCGGTGAACAAAATTTAATAATGCTGGTCCTAAAACGACACCCGCTAAAATCTCACCAATCATGGCCGGTTGATTAAATCGTTCCATGATTTCACCAAATAATCGGGCAACAACTAATAAGATTAAAATATTGACAAAAAAAGGAAGCTCTAAGGCGGGCATAATATCCATATTTTATAAATTAAAATTACACCTTAGTTATTACAAGGCTTTTATTTTGTCAACACCTTAGGAATTCGAAAATAATCTGAATCTTTTTTTGGTGCATTTTTCAATGCTTGTTCCTTCGAAATTGTAATCTGAGCAATATCTTCTCTTAAAACATTAACTGAATCGGACATGAAAATCAAGGGCTCAACTCCATCAGTATCAACTGTATTTAATTGATCCATAAACGTGATGATTTTTTCCATATCCTTCTTAATCTCTTTTTTGTCCTCTCCAATAAATTCTAGGCGAGCTAAATGAGCAATATGGTCAACAATTTCATCGGTGATTTTCATAGTGTAAAATTAGGATAAGTTTTTCAATTTTAAACGTCTTTGATAATTTTTCATCCAACCATTTGCGATTACAACTAGAATAATTAATGTTGCCCCAATATAGAATCTATTATTCAGTAAAGTATGCTCCTGTAGAATGAAAATAGCCAACAAAATCGTGTAAATTGGTTCAAGGTTGATGCTTAAGGATACGGTGAATGCCCCGAGCACTTTCACGATTTCGATTGTTATTAAAAAAGCAAAAGAGGTACAAAGTATACCTAGGAATAACAACCATAAAAAATCACTTGTTGTCATGATAAATAAATCACTTGTTAATTTACCTTGAAACAATAAAATAATACTTAGAAAGATAAATCCAGTTCCCATTTCGTACAGCGTAATTGTTGGAGTGGGTATTTCTTGTGCTAATTTCGCATTGAAAACAGAGAATAAGGCAGCGCATAAAGCGGAAATTAATCCATAACCCAAGGCCTCATATTCATGTGGCTGAAAATCAGAGGATACAAAGTAGATTCCGAAAATAACGATAAAACCTAAAAGGAATTCGCTTACTTGAAATGGACGTTTCATCACAAAAGGCTCTAGCCACGTTACGTGCAAGGTGGTAGTGGATAAACACAAGATGCCCAAAGAAGCAGTAGATAGCTGAATGGACTTATAAAAAGTAATCCAATGCAAGGTTACGATTATTCCTACACCAATTAATTTTAATCCACTTTGCCAATTTGAAATACGGATTGATTTTTTTCTAAAAAGTAAAAATAATCCTAAGGCAATAAAGGCAATTAATACCCGATGCCATACAATGATTAATGCATCAAGTGCAATGAGCTTACCTAAAATCCCCGTAAAACCCCACATAAAAATGATAAGGTGAAGTAAAATGTAGTATTTATAGGTCTTGAACATGAAATTTTAAATAGAGTTGTCGTTAATTTTGGAGAAATCGAATTGAATGTCTTGAATTAAAAAGAAACTACCAAAAATAAGTAAGGTATCTGATGATCCTAATGATAGTAAACTTTGTTTAATTGCTTCATTGACCGTAGAACAAACCGCTATATTATCATGCACGAAGGTTTTTTTTATCCTTTCTAAATCGGTTTGGTTTAAACTTCGTTCTGACGAAAAAGGGGTTAAGAAAATCGCTTTTTCTTGTGAGAAAAGTGGAATAATTTCTTCGTAATTTTTATCGGAACTGGAACCATAAATTAGGTGAAGGTTGTTTTCAGTACTTGCTTTAATTAGTGATAGTGTTGCTTGAATCCCTTCAAAATTATGAGAAACATCCAATATGATTCTTGGTTTTGTTGAAACAATTTCCAATCGTTTTTGATAGCCAGTGTTAGGTGAAAGGTTTGCCACGGCTCTTGTGAAAATTGCCTCATTGAAAATTATTTTTTCATTTTTTGCTAGTTCTACCAAAGATGCATACGCGGTTTTTGCGTTATTTAATTGAAATCCGACATTAAACGGGAATGGCAATTTGTTCAACCAGGATGGAAAAGTGTAATCGTGACTGAAGTAAATTGGAGCGTCTTGTTGATTGGCTATTTTTTCAAATACAAATTGGGTTTCATTTCTTTTTTCACCAATAACAACTGGTATATTTTGTTTGATTATTCCTGCTTTTTCTCCTGCAATTGCCTCAAGGGTTGTTCCTAGAAATTGTGTATGATCTAATCCAATGGTAGTAATCACAGAAAGTAAAGGTGAAATACAATTGGTGGCATCCAATCTTCCTCCCATCCCAACTTCAATAATACAATAATCACATTGGTTATTGGCAAAATGCGTTAATGCCATTACAAATGAAATTTCAAAAAATGATGGTTCAAAACCTTGAATGGATTGTATGTCATTACAAAATTCAACAACCGATTTCTCTGAAATCATTTCACCATTTACTCGAATTCTTTCGCGAAAGTCGATTATGTGCGGGGAAGTGAATAAACCTGTTTTATAGTTGTTTTCAGTAAAAACAGAAGCAATTAACGAAGAGGTAGTTCCTTTGCCATTTGTTCCGGCAACGTGAATGGATTTTAATTTTTCATGCGGATTTCCAACTAATTCTAATAATTGAATCGTATTGGTTAAATCTGGTTTATAGGCTGATGCTCCAATTTGCTGGTAGGAAGGGAATTGCTTAAAAAGCCAGGAAACAGCGTCATTGTAGGAATTGAACACTTTAGTCTTGTTTCAAAACTATTTTAGAAAAAGTATAGCTTCTTGAATTTTTATTTTTACCGTTGCACGGTGTACAAGTTGATTTAGAAATTACTTCTTTTATCTTCCGTTCAACACTTGCTTCAGCGCCACCTAATCCTGTTACTGTAACTGAAGAAACAGAACCATCGGCTTTAATTTTTATTGTAACTATTGCGCTTGTTGGTTTGGTAACAATCACATTGTTTTTTAATTGATTGATGATTGAATTCAAATTGGTTGGAGTACTTGAACAAGTTGTCCCATCTCCTTTTCCATCATCAACAAGCCCAGTTTCTGGTCCAAATAACCCCGTATTTCTGCCCCCGAATCCATCTTTTCCAAAAGGATTATCCCCTTCACCTTTACCATTTGGTTTACCTGTTTGTGTGGTGCTAGTAGAACTGTTACCTGTCAATACTTGTTTAGCATCAGTTGGAGAGGGAGCGGCATCTGTGGGAGAAGTTGCTCCACCACCACCTGGTTCAATAACAAGTTCTTTTAATTCAATTTCCTCCAATGTCGTTTCTGTTTTCACCACCACATCAGCCGGAGGAGGGTCTAGCATTTCAAACGTATATAGAAAAAGTATAATGAATAAAATTAAAACTGCAATAATTGCGGCAAATATTCCTGCACGCACATCCTTTGGGTCTGCAACCTCCGGAGTATCTGTTTTGACTTGTATTGCGGTTATCATGTTTGTTTATTTATCGTATGCTAAAACCGGATCCCATTGATTTGCTTGAGCCAATGCAAGTACTCTAAATACTGCTTCATAACTTGCTTCTTTATGGCCTGCTATTCTCAATTTCGGTTTTCCTGTTTTTTTGACTGCGCCTGCAGCCAATTGTTTAATTTGATCGAATTCCATTGGTTTAGCCATATCACCACCGGGCATTACGACGTATTGGTTGTTTTCTGTTATTATAACCGTTGCTTCCACAGGATCTTTCACTGGTTTTAAGCTCTCATCTGGTTTAGGTAAATCAATCGGTGTTTGATTGTTTGCCATTAAACTCATGATAATAAAGAAAATCAACAGCAAGAATACCAAATCGGTCATAGAAGCCATTCCGCCCTCTACTTTGACTTTATTGCGTGTGTTAAAATTCATGTTGTTGTTATTTTCCTGATTGGTTCAATAGATCCATAAATTCTAATGCCGCATTCTCCATTTGGTAAACTACTTTCCCAATTTGCCCCACCAAATAGTTATATCCCATAAAGGCGATAATCCCTACAATCAATCCACCAACAGTCGTTATCATCGCAGTCATAATTCCGGGAGCAATAATTTTCAATTCTAAAGATTGAGCATTTTGTAAATCAATAAATACAACAACCATACCGATTACTGTTCCAAGGAAACCAATCATCGGCGCTGCACCAGATGCAGTAGCTAAAAAATTTAAACGTTGCTCGAGACGTAGTATTTCAAATTTTCCCGTATTTTCAATCGTTGCAGCAATACTCTCATTTTTTGCAGTACCAATACGCGAAATTCCTTTTAGCAACATTTTAGCAATTGGACTTTCAGATGCTAAACATAATTGTTTTGCTCCATCAATATTCCCATTGGATAAATTGGATTTTACGCCATTTAATAGACCTGATTCTTCTTTGGTCGCTTTGCGCAAAGCCAGGAAACGTTCCACAAATACAAAAATGGTATATCCTAGCATAATCACTAAGATTAGGTTTATTACCCATCCAATACCAGCATTGGAAGCATCGATAATATCCCACAATGGTACCTTCTTCACTGTTGAATTAGGTTGATTGGAAACTTGAAGTAAAAAAATTAAATTCATATTCTAGAAACTTAAATTAATAAATTAGTTACGAAAACAATAAAAAGACACCAATTCCTCCAAAATATCCAAGAGCGGCCAATAAGCTGATTCTTTTCATATACCAGAAGAACGTAATTTTTTCCATACCCATTGCAACTACTCCAGCTGCTGATCCAATAATTAAAATTGAACCACCAGTTCCGGCTGCGAATGCGATGAAATGCCATACTTGAGAATCTGCAACACTTTGGAACATTCCGATACTTGCGGCAACTAAAGGTACGTTGTCAATAATTGCAGATGCCAATCCAAGCATGGTTACAAATATATTTTCAGAAATACCGGCATTCTTAACATCTTGTCCAAAATTGAAAATTAATCCAGTGGACTCCATTGCTGCAACAGTCATTAATATTCCTAAAAAGAATAAAACGGAAGGCATTTCAATTTTTCCTAATGCACGCATCGTTGGACCTGAATGTCCATGTGATTCCTCTGGTCTTGAGCTCGGATCCATTGTAAAAGAACGATTGCTTAAAAATTCTGCAATAATGGCAAACAATGCCAAAGAAAGCATCATTCCAAGGTAAGGAGGTAAATGGGTAACGGTTTTAAAAATAGGTACAAACACAACCAGACCCAACCCTAAAAACAACATCAATTTAGAATTTGGATTTACTTTTTCCTCTTCCATAACCGCAACTTCTCCTTTGAAAGCTGGTAAAAATGTGCCAACAATTAACGGTAATAAAATACAAACCAACGATGGTAAACCTAGTTTCACAATTAAATTTCCTGTAGTAACTTTTCCAGCCATCCAAAGCATAGTAGTTGTTACATCTCCAATTGGTGTCCATGCCCCACCTGCATTTGCAGCAATAATGATAAATCCTGCATACCACATGCGGTCTTCTTGGTCAGATACGATTTTCCGTAGAATGGTAATAAGAACAATTGTTGCAGTAAGATTATCAATAATAGATGATAGGAAAAACGCAAGGAAGGAAACAATCCAAAGCAACATTACTTTACTACGTGTTTTAATCATTCCTTTGATCGAGGAAAACCCTTCGAAATAATCAATCATTTCTACGATTGCCATTGCTCCCATTAAGAATATTAGGATTTCAGCCGTTTTTCCAAAATGGTGTAATAAAGCTTCATTTACAAGGTGTAAACGTGTTTCATGATCACCGGTTATAGTTGGGATAATCCCGTCTTTTACACCCGTTGCCGGATCTATCCAATTTACTAAATCATCTGCGCCAAAAGCGATTAAGGTCCAACAACCAACCATCATTAATAGGGCAGGTATTAATTTATCGATTTTGAGCGAATGCTCCATTGTAATGGCTACATAGCCTAAAACAAAAATTGCAAAAATGTAGATTTCCATGTTTTTTTATTTAATTAATTTACTAATTGTTCCAGCGCTTGTTCAAAGGCTGTTCTGGCTAGCCCTGTTTTATCTTGATTTATTTTATATGTTTTTTGCAGTGCAACTTTGATAGTGTCACTGGCATCTTGAAAAATACCTTCATCTGTCAACTTCACCAAGTCATTGCTCATTAAATAAGCAAAAACGCGTGCCATTCCGCAATTTGCAACGAAATCAGGAATAAGAGAAATGGTAGAATCCGCTTTTTCGGTAATTGGTCCAAAGAATATTTGTGGATCCGCAAAAGGAACATTTGCTCCACATGAAATAACACTAATTCCTGCCGATATCATTCTATCCAACTGGTTTTCATTGATCATTCTAGATCCTGCACAAGGAATAAAAACATCAGCCTGTAAGTCCCAAATTCTGGAATTTACTTCCTCATAACTGATTATTTCTGGATGATTTAACTCATTACCATTCTTGAATAAGTACAAGTGTTTAATTTGCTCAAAACTAAATCCGTTTTCGTTGATTAATCCTCCAACACGATCAATAATTCCAACAATTTTCGCTCCATTTTGAGCTAAATAGTACGCAGCTGCAGAACCAACATTACCCCAGCCTTGGACAATAATTTTTTTTCCTGTTAATTCGCCACCCCAAATGGAATAGTAATGCTTGATAGATTCAGCTACACCATAACCAGTAATCATATCAGCAACAACGTATTTTCTTTCGCTGGAAGGGGTAAACGTTTCGTTTTCAATAATTTTGAGGACGCCTTGTCTTAGTTGACCAATTCGATTAATTTTCTGTGATTCTTTCGGTTGAAAATGCCCGTTAAAAACTCCCTCTTGAGGATGCCAAACACCACAGTCTTCAGTAATTGGAATAACTTCATGAATTTCGTCGACATTTAAATCGCCACCTGTACCGTAATAATGCTTTAATAATGGAGAAACAGCCGCATACCACCTGCGTAAAACGCCTTCTTTACGAGGGTCTTTTGGATCAAAATTAATTCCTGATTTTGCCCCCCCAATTGGTGGACCAGCAACCGTAAATTTAACTTCCATTGTTTTTGCTAATGACTCAACTTCTCGTTTATCCAAGCCAACTCTCATTCGAGTTCCTCCTCCTGCTGCACCACCTCTCAACGAATTAATAACAACCCATCCTTCAGCCTCAGTCTCTGCATCCTTCCACTCAAAAACAATTTCTGGTCGCTTATTTTCAAACTTATCTAGTAGTTCTTTCATTCTTTCTATTTGATTCCCATAAATTGTAGAATCAAAAGCAAAATTAATAAACAATCGTTTGATGTTTACCGAATTTAGAAGAGTTACCAACAGTTAATGTGTGAATAAGCTAAATCTAACTAGGATTAGAATACTTAAATGGAATTGATGACAGATTTAATTATTTCTATGGCACTTTTTACCTCTTCAATCGTAATGGTCAAAGGTGGTGAAAGCCTAAAGCTATACGGATGAGATAAAAACCAAAATGTTATCACTCCTTGATTCATACATTCTTCAACAACCTTAGCTACCTGATCTTCAGATTCCATGTCAAATGCAAACATCAATCCTTTTCGACGTATTTCTTTTATTTGGGGTAATGAACCCAATTCTACTTCAATGAATTTTCCAATTTCTTCCACTTTCTCCCAATCAATTTCAGTTGTTAATACATCCAAGGTTGCCGCTCCTGCAGCGCAAATTACGGGATGACCACCAAATGTGGTAATATGACCCAGCATCGGATTAGTTGTAAATTGGTTTAAATTCTTTTGAGAAGAAACTAAGGCACCTATCGGCATGCCTCCTCCCAATGCTTTTCCAAGCGTTAAAATATCTGGAGTTACAGAAAAATGTTCAAACGCAAAGAGTTTGCCTGTTCTTCCCATGCCACATTGTATTTCATCAAAGATCAACAAAGCACCGACCTCATCGCACCGATTGCGTAATGCTTGTAAATAATCCATGTCAGGTATACGAACCCCTGCATCTCCTTGAATCGTTTCTACAATTACACCGGCAGTTTTTTCTGTTATCTGGTTCAATTCAATGTGATTATTCAGATGAATAAATCGAACTTCAGGAAGCAAAGGGCGAAATGGTTTTTTCTTGATTTCATTTCCGGAAATACTCAATGATCCATTGGTGCTCCCATGGTATGAGCCTCTAAAAGAAACAATTTCCATGCGGCCAGTTACTCTTTTTACAAGTTTAATTGCCGCTTCGTTTGCTTCTGTTCCTGAATTCACAACATAAACACTGTCTAAATTCTGGGGTAACAAAGAGGTTAGTTTTTTTGCAAAGTTAATTTGTGCATCTTGGATAAATTCACCATAAACCATTACGTGCAAGTGTTTATCTACTTGCTTTTTAATTGCTTCAACAACTTTAGGGTGTCTGTGTCCAATGTTGTTTACAGCAACCCCTGAAATTAAATCAGTATATTTTTTTCCTTGCTTGTCATAAATATAAACACCTTCGGCGCGTTCAACCTCAATCAAAAATGGAAAGGGACTTGTTTGACCTTGATGTGAAAGAAAAATATCCTTCGAATCCATTGCGTTATGCTTTTCGAGCAATTACTTTTTCAACAGCTGAAATAATATTTGCAGTGTCAATTCCATATTTTGTCATTAATTCCATCGGTGCGCCACTTTCACCAAATGAATCATTTACAGCAACAAATTCATGAGGAACCGGAAGATTTCTAGAAAGCACTTGAGCAACAGCTTCGCCCAAACCACCGTTCATCATATGCTCTTCAGCAGTAACAACACATTTTGTTTTGGACACTGATTTTAGAATAGCTTCATGATCCAAAGGTTTGATCGTGTGCATGTTTATTAGCTCAACAGAAATTCCTTTTTCAGTCAAAGTTTTCAATGCCTCAATTGATTTCCAAACCAAATGTCCGCATGCTATTATTGTTACATCAGTACCTTCTGTCAATACATCCGCTTTACCAATTATAAATTTAGCGTCTGGTCTAACGAAAATAGGCATTACAGGTCTTCCAAATCTTAAATATACTGGACCTTGGTGATCTGCTATAGCAATAGTTGCTTGTTTCGTTTGATTAAAATCAGCTGGAACAATTACAGTCATATTTGGTAGCATGCGCATCATACCAATGTCTTCTAATATTTGATGAGTTGCTCCATCCTCACCTAAGGTCAAACCTGCATGTGAAGCACAAATCTTCACGTTTTTTTGCGAGTAAGCCACCGATTGACGAATCTGATCATAGACTCTTCCAGTAGAAAAATTAGCAAATGTACCTGTGAAAGGTATTTTTCCACCGATTGTCATTCCAGCAGCTAATCCAATCATATTTGCTTCGGCAATACCTACTTGGAAAAAACGATCTGGATTCTCTTTTTGGAAGGCATCCATTTTTAAGGATCCCGTTAAATCGGCGCAAAGCGCTACAACATCAGGATGAGTTTTACCTAATTCCGCTAAGCCTTCACCAAATCCCGATCGAGTATCTTTGTTTCCAAATATTTCAAATTCAATCATGCCTTATAATTTTATTGTTGTTATTCTGTTTGATTCTATTTTAAACGGTTTTTCACCGGAATAATTAGTAGATTTTTGATTTTTCAAGCGATAAACCAATTTATAATTCCCCGGTTGCAGTTGCCATTGTCCTTTTCGAGATTTTTCCTCTACATTGCAGACCCATTCTAATGAATTTTCTTGGTTAAGAAGGAAGACTTGTGCAACATAATCGTTTGAAAATTGATAATCAAAAGTTCCAGGAGCAATAATATCAATTGTTTCAATCTTGCTCTGAGTAATTTTAGCTTTAGCGTAAGATCGCGGCAGTGTTAAAACTTCTACATCATAGTTTCCTACAAGGTATTTAACCGTTGAATTGAGGTATTGAACATTTAAAGTTGATTTTGTCTCATTCGAAATTACTCGAATGGGAATTTGCTTGGTTTTATCGTAACAATTGCTGCAACTGGTTTTAATAAACCCTTGCGGACAATCAACTACTATTGTATTGTGAATGTGTTTTTGTATCGTAATCTCCTTTTTTTCAATAGTTGGTATCGTATTTACCACGAGATCATATTTCCAATCAGGGCTAATGACCAGCGTATCTGGATTGCCATATCTATTTAGCGTATGAACGAAAGTATATTTTAAGTTTTTTGTTCCAGACTCATATAAAAAGAGAGTTACATCAGTTTCCGTTGGTTTTTTAGTAATGTCATTCAAATTAATTTGAACTGAAGTATTGAGCAACGTTTTATTAATCACTGTCTTGAGGGTTGTACTAAAAGATTCACTTGTTTCCGCATCAAAATAGGTTCCAATGCATTTAAATTTCTCTAGGTAAGACAAGTCCATACCCAGTCCAATAACAAATGGAGTTACTTTAACCCCTTTATCTTTTAATTTCTTTGCGATTACACAAGGATCATTGTCGCAAGCTTCTAATCCGTCGGTGATTAAAATTATAAAATTGCGGGCAAGTGTGTCGGGAAAATCACCTGCTGCTGCTTCGAGTGAACGCGCAATGGGTGTAGTTCCTTTAGCTTCAATACTAGTTACACGGCGCTTAATTTGATCGATGTTATTTTTTCCAAAAGTCACTTCTAATTTTGTATCGTTACAATCTTGAAATGTTGCTGTAATTGGAGATTGATGGCCATACACTCGCAGCGCGATTTCGAGATTAGGTATTCCTTTTAAGTTTTCAAGTGACTTATTTAGATGTTCTTTCGCTAAATCAATCCTTGTTTTTGCCCCCCATTCGGCATTCATGCTATTGGAGGCGTCCAAAATAAATAAAATACGCGTAAGATTTTGACCAACTATATTTTGGCTTGTTACAAGAAGGATAAATATGAAAAAAATAAATTTCATCAATTAATAATCACCTATTGTTTCCGGAAGTTGATTCAACGCATTTTCAAGTTGTTCAGGATTCGGAGCTACCCCATGCCATTTATGAGACCCCATCATAAAGTCAACACCTTGACCCATTTCGGTTTTCATGATAATAACAATTGGTTTCCCTTTACCGCTCATTGCTTTTGCTTTTTGCATCGTATTTCGAATAGAATCAAAATTATGCCCATCCATTTCCAATACCTCCCAACCAAAAGCTTGCCATTTTCCTTTTAAATCTCCGAGCGATAAAACTTGTTCAACATCTCCGTCAATTTGTCTTCCGTTGAAATCTATTGTAGCAATAACATTATCTACTTTATTTGCTGCAGCGTACATAGCTGCTTCCCAAATTTGTCCTTCCTGAAGTTCACCATCTCCATGCAAGCAGTATACTATTGAATCTTCTTGATTTAATTTTTTCGTTAATGCTGCGCCAATAGCAACGGACAATCCTTGACCGAGAGACCCTGAAGCCATGCGAATACCCGGTAATTTTTTATCCGTCGATGGATGGCCTTGAAGTCTAGATGATAATTTTCTAAATGAACCCAATTCATCAGCAGGAAAATACCCGCTTCGTGCTAAAACACTATACCAAACTGGAGAAATGTGGCCATTTGAAAGGAAAAACAAATCTTCATTTTTACCATCCATTTGAAAATTTTGCGGATTGTGCTTCATTCCTTCAAAATAGAGATAAGTCAAAAAATCTGTACAACCCAAAGAACCACCGGGATGTCCAGAGTTAACCGCCGCCACCATCCGTAAAATATCTCTTCTAATTTGAGTTGCTGTTCTAACCAATTCTTCGTTTTGCATAGCCTTGTCGTTTTAATCTTGTGCAAAACTAACTTTAATTACTTAAGTAAAGATTTGAAAACTTTAAACAATCGATGCAACTTTTCAACTATCTTAGCAGTCATTATTTAATGTTATATAAAAATTCTATGAAAACTTCTTTTTTCTTTTTTGCATTAATAACGATGTATTCGTCGTTCTCATTTGCGCAAAATTATAATTCCGAATTGCTGAAAAGTTATTCAAAGGTTGAAATTCAATCCATGGATGTAGAAAGTGTTAAAGCATTGGAATATGGAGTCGAAAATGCCATTTATTTCACGGCTCTTCCCAAAGGTAAAAAAGCTGATTTTCCAGTGTTTGAAAATCCAAAATTAATTACGAAATACACAGATTTAGGATTGAAAATCACGAATGAGAATCAATACTTTGAATTGAAGGAATCAAACCAGTTAATGGTTGTTAAATCTGTGTATGTATTGAAAAATGAATTAATTAATAAGCATAAAAATTAAGATGAAACATATTTTTGCACTCGTTTTTGTATTATTGACAGCTACTTCTTTCACTCAAGTTATAATGGGTGACGCTGGTTTTCCTCCAAGTAATCCAATTAACTGTAATACGTTTGGAATTACAGGAACAAATTTTCAAGATCCAGGGGGAACCGGTAATTATCTTCCAAATTTTAATGATACAACTGTTTTTTGTCCCGATTTGACATTGGGGACCAAGGTGACATTAACATTTGCCATCAATGCAGGATTTGAATTTAACGTTGATGGATCAGATTTTATTTATGTTTATGATGGGCCAACAACTAGTTCTCCATTGTTAGGCATTCATAATTCTGTTACGAATCCTACCGGTTTTGCTTATCAAGCTTCATGGAATAATCCTACAGGTTGTTTAACGGTTGTTTTTATCTCTAATGGTGTAACCGAAGGAACAGGATGGTTAGCAAATGTACAATGTGGTAATCAATACCAACCTTTTGAGGGTCATATTGAAGCGTATGTCAACGGATCGGGACCAAACGCACTCAATCCCTTAGATACAGGATATGTTGATGTTTGTTTTGGTGATAGTATTTTGTTTGTCGCCAAACCTATTTTTCCAAATTCTTTAGAAACAACTGGTTATGGTTACTCCCAAAATGTGAATACTAATGTTGACTTTGATTGGGAAATTACAGACGGTGGAACTTATCCTCAAAATGATTCAATTTGGTTTACTCCACCAGCCCGCTCTGGTTACTTGGTAGACGTGAAAATTACAGATCAATTCCCTCTAAGTGAACGGGTTCGATGCAAAGTGCGTGTGTCTTTGTTGCCGAGCTTTGCCGGTACTGGTCCGTTGGAAGATTCCGTTTGTTTGGGCTTAAATTCAGAATTAATAGGTGGCGTTACAACACAAGATACGGTTGGTGTTACTATAGCTCCAGGAACATTTGAGTTGGGCGGGAATTATGCTGGTTTGACTTATTTACCAGATGGTTCGGGTCAACAATATACTGCTCCAATCAATATATCTGGTTTTCCTACTGATGCTACAATTTCAAATGATCAAGATTTGAACCAAGTTTGTATAACCATGGAACATTCATATTTGGGTGACTTGGAAATTTGGTTAGAATGTCCGTCTGGTCAAATTGTACCGTTGGTTAATTCATATAGCCCGGGAATAATCCCTGGCGGAAATAGTGGCGGAAATACCTTTTTAGGTCATCCGATAGATGATTCTGGAGGTGGTGGTCCGGGAGTGGGATGGGAATATTGTTTCAGTTCAGTATTTAATACAATTACTGGTTCAATGACAGCAAATTTAACAAATACAGTTGCAGTTACAGCTCAACCTCCTTTATCGGCAGGCACATCAATCGACCCGAGCGATACTTACCAGCCTGAAACAGCTTTTTCCACTTTTACGGGCTGTCCGATAAATGGTGTATGGACGATCCACGTTCAAGATAATTTAGGAATTGATGATGGATACATTTTTGAATGGGGATTATTTTTTGATGCCTCTTTCTTCCCTGGATTAGGTAGTTATCAAACAGATGTGGATACGAGTTGGTGGAGTGCTGATCCAACGATAATTTCTGGGCAAAATGATACCTTATTGGTAGTACAGCCCAACCAAGTAGGGACTTACGGATATACGTTTAATGTAATTGATAATTTTGGTTGTCAATATGATACAACCGTTGCATTTGTAGTGTTGCCACTCTCTAATATTTTCGAAGATACAATTGCGTGTAACCAATATTTCCAAGTGTCTGGTACAACAGCCTTCAATGGGGGTGTATGGTCTGCTATTGATACGGCAATTAATTTTTCAAATAGTATAAGTAATAATCCTATTGTCGTCACATCGACCCCAGGAATTTATGAGGTAGTTTTTACCGATAATCAATGTAACTATTCAGACACTGGTCGGATTGAATTCCCTCCGTATTTATACATCCAATTGCTTGATACGACAGTGTGTCAAGGAGCAAATTTCGAGTTAAATCCCTTGACAGTGAATTCGGGAACTCTTCAGGCAGGATATAATCCAATGTATTTCTTCATGTGGGACAATGGTTCAACGGATTCTATTCGAATCGTAAACCAACCAGGTAATTATGTTGCTTCGATATCTAATTTGTGTTATACTGAATCAGATACGGCAACTATTGGTAATAAAGTGTGTGATATCACTGCTCCAAATATCGTTGTTTTGTCTTCTCAAGCCGGTAATAATATATTCTTCGTCAACTATAGCGGTTTAGAAGAATTTAATTGTGTTATTATAAACAGATGGGGTAACAAAATTTACGAATATACTGATCCAGCCGGAGGTTGGGATGGGAAAACTCAAGACGGAACCTTAGTGGAGGAAGGAGTTTATTTCTATAAAATTAATGCCGTTCTACAAGGCGGTGAGGATATTCAACTCCATGGATTTGTACATTTGAAGTATTAAAAGTATCGAGTTTAATAACGAATAAAAAAAGGACCTCAAAGGGTCCTTTTTTTATTTACCGAACTTGGATAGTTTGTAAACAAAGTTAATATCGAGTTTTTGATGATAGTTACGCAGATGAGATTCAATTCATATCCATAACAAAACGACAAATCAAGAATAACTGATTGTCTATTTTATTATTCAACTAATTTCACTTCTATTCGTCCAATTTTAAATTAGACTTTTTTAAATCAATTTTTCCTTTGGGCTTGAGAAATTGATAATAAGTAAAATCTTGTTTAGTCTTAATTCCTGTTCCATATAAAATAGCTTCAGGGGTCTTAACTGTAACCTTAGACGTAGTATAAATAAGGCTATCCTTTTGCCTCCAGTCTAACCGCTCTGTTTCCAACGATTGTTTTTTCTTGATGTTGTATAGTTTCACTGAGTCTTGAACGAACATCTCTCCTTTAGTGAAATTAATCTCCCCGTACAATGCAGTCAAAACAGAGACAATTTCTCCTTTGCTGGAATAGAAATTGACTTGTACCTTATCCTTAAGTTTAGTAATGGATTCTTGATTTCGTTCGATTTCAGTTATTTTAGAAATAACCTCAATTTTAGCTTTCCCAGAATCTAAATAAATAACATCAAGATCTTGAATTACTTCGTTCGGTGTTTTCTCATTAAAGGTGACTTTCTCTATTTCATCTAAGTCATTAACACAGGATGAAAGACAAACTCCAACAAATAAAAGGGGAAATCGAAATCTACTTAACGGATACAGTAACACCCCAACAACTTAGTGATTGTGAACTCGGGTTTCCAGCATCAAATTTTTCGTCAGCTGTTGGCAATTGAGATCGGTAAGAACCAATTAATCCACCCACATTTGCTCCTGCGCTTTGTGCTTGTTGCAGTAAATTAACCGCGTGATAAAAATTACACTTTCTTTCGAAGGTGGTAGATCCACAGCTGTTTGCTAATTGTCCAACGCATTGACCTGCAATTTTTAAACCATCACCACGGTATTTCCCAGAAAGACCCATGGCTGCATTGTAGGCTGATTTATAGTTGCCACCGTTAAACATAGATAAAACTCGGTTATACTCTTGAGCAGCAACTTTCTCTTGTACTCGTGTAATCTCCGCTTCAATTTCTTTTTTCTCTGTTTCGTTTTTAGCCATTCCACGTGCTTCTTTGAATAAATTCATTGATTCGGTAGTATTTCCTTTCATGGTAAGCAATTTCGCTTTGGCAATAATTGATTTGTATGAACGATCAATTTTCAATAAAGTGTCAATTAATATAACGTATTCATCTGAGCTAGTGCAAGATTTATCTTCTAACAAATTAATTAGGTTATTCACAGTAACCAATTTTTGGTCTTTATCTTGTGGTAATGCTTTCAAATAAATAGATATTTCAGGTAAAATGTCTTCACACGATTTAATTGCTAAATTCAATGTGTTCGTTATATAATTGGGTGTTTCTTCCTTAAGGGCTTTGTCAACACATAGTTTACATAAAATGAAATATTCAGAAATCATTCTTGCTTTCAATTCAGCTTGTTTATCTGCTGTAGCATTCAGATACATGTTGTATATGTTTAAATAGTAGTTTTTTACCACTTCATCGTCTAACTTGACAGTAGCATCATTGATTGCTTTTTGAAAGAAAATATCAGCTTTTTCCCTGTTGATATTACTTCCTTTAAGGTAATTAGAAGCTCGGATGTTGTTTTTAGCATCGTTGATTCCTTTAGTATCCATTCGCTCCAATAAATTATTCAATGAGTCATAATAAATTTTAGCATTAGCTGTATCTCTCTTTATCAAATCATTCAAGACACGTTGAACGAAACGATAATTTTTTAAATCAAAATCAGCACATAATCTCTCTGCTTTCAACCGAAATTCAAGTTCTTTTTTATACTCGCTAATCGCTGCAGAAGTATTGCTGATTGAATCCATTGTCATGGCTGCTTTCTTTGCTCTTTGAGCATCAAATAAAGGCTTCTTACCAGCTCCATTGGTTAAACAATCCGATGTTTGCGCATTTAAACCTAAAGCAGTGAATAAAATAACGCTAATTACTAATGATTTCATACTGTTAATCTAATTTTCTTTTTCTAAACCATTTATCAAAAACCGAAGGAGACAAAATTACCCCAAAATTTACAGATGCATAATTCTCAATTAAAGAATTTTCAACATTTGTTTTATTTGAACCCAATGTCACCCCAAAATTAACGGATGAAAGTGACTGTTGAGCAAATATTGGGAGGCCAATTCCAAAGGTTATGCCAAAATGATTGTTTTCTCTTTCTGAATTTAAATAAGTTGTTTTTTCTTGGAAGAATCCAGCTCGGTAATAAATACGTTCGTAGAATTTTGTCAGCGAATTGTTTTCATAATAATTACGTTCTGGTATCCACTGAATCCCTACGCCAAGTCGTTGATTACTAGCAAGATTGGCCGATATTGTCAGCGTGTCGAATGTTTCTGAATAGTTTGAATAATCAGCGTTTGAAAGACTTCCTAGAATCTTAAATTCTGAATTTAATTTTCTATTATTTTTCACAAGATTTTTAAATTTCAAGGTATATTCGAAACCAATTTGAGTTAAGCTAGGCATTTGAATACTTCCATTTGCTGAATAGTAGGAAAGGGTATCATAAAATTTCTCATTGAAAACATTACTAGAATAGAATAACCCTTTACTATAAGTTGAGTTGAACAGCTGCTTTGGTTCAATTGAAAAGCCAATATTTACTTTAGATTTCTTAGTAATATTTTGTTGATACATTGCACCAATTTGATAGTATAAAGAAGAAATGGTTAGTTGCGTTTTTTCCACTCCACCCTGAATAGAATTACTTGTGATTAACCTACTTAATCGATCATTTGAGAGATTCCCAAATAAATAACCCATATTCGCTCCAACAGACAATTTAGTAGATTTAAAATTTAATAGTTTAAAGCTCAATCCTAAAAAGGCAATTTGTGTACTGCCAATTCCTTTGTAATCATATCTAATTGAATCACTTCCCGTAAATATTTTATCTGTAAAATTATATCCTCTATACGAATATGGCTTAAATCCAAAAGCTAAGCCTATACGAGGATGAACCCGCATTCCAATGGCAAGGTGATTAATGTTACTAAACGCGGTTAATGAGTTATTTCCATTTTCAGAAAAGCGGGAAAAGTTACCATGTATACCCGTAGAAAGTAAGGTATATCCGGATCCTAAATCTGCGTAGCTTGCTGGATTATTTAAATTAATTACGCCAGAATCTAAAAATGCAACAGTGGCATTACCCAATGCTTGAAAGATTGGATTTGTTTCAATTGATTTCTGTCCCATTCCAAAATAGGATAATGGAGAAGTAGTTAATACCTGTGATTGCAAGAAATTTAAGCTCAAAAGGTATAAAATAAACACAAAAAGTTTATTCTGCTTGGAACTTATATAATTGATATAGACCTTCAATGGTTAAATTTGGTTCGGCAAAGATGTTACTTTTCTTGGGGAAATCAAAATAATTTAAGTCTCCACCGGTAAGAATAACTGTTAATTTTTCAAATTGTTGTTCGTATAAAGCAATCATTCCGTTTATTTCGCAAAAAATCCCGGTCATAACACCATTCATTAAACTATCTTTTGTTGATTTGCCAATTAATCCAAATGTGAAATCGGGGGTTATTAAGGGTAATCTTGCAGTTCCGCTATGAAGTGATTGAAAACGTAGATTTATTCCTGGACTAATCGATCCGCCACCATAAATTTTATGCTCATCAATAAAATCGAATTTGATACAGGTCCCTATATCAATAACGAGTATTGGAGTGTTGATTTCTTTTGATAAAGCACCGCAGACGTTGCAAGCTCTGTCCATTCCCCATGTTTCAGGTGTTTGGTAATTACTTTTAAATGGTAAGGATTCAGTTTTGTTTAATTCGAATAAAATTATAGCATGGTTGTAAATTTCATCACGTATATTTTTATTACTAACAGATGATAGGATAACCGTTTTTCCTTTTATTTTGGATTTTACTAGATTTAATTCAAGTACAGAAATTCGTTCTACGGCGTCTATTTTTTCGTTCTTTATCGTTGCGATTTTTACAAAAGAATTTCCTGCATCAATTATATAATCCACCATTCTTTTGGTTTTCTAGCGTAAGACGTTAATGTGTCCTGTTAATATTTCGGTTTGTATGCTATTTCTCTTGTATTTAAGTAGCCATGTATAAGTTCCTTGCAGAACTTTTTCTCCTTTGTATTTGCCGTCCCACCTAAAATTTATGTCCGTTGAAGTATAGATTAATTCTCCCCAGCGATTAAAAATTGAAATATCAACAGATTTCACTCCAATGAAGCTACCTGAAAAATATTCATTTAGCCTGTCTTCATCTGGAAAAAATGTATTCGGGATATAAATATAAAATTCCTCAAAAATATAAATTGGTTTAGTAATACTATCAATACATCCTTTCGCATCTCTTGCAATAAGTGTGATTAAATATTCACCTGATGTGCCAAATGTATGTGTTGGATGCACTAAGTTTGAATAGCCTCCATCGCTAAAATACCAATCGTAAACATATCCGTTTTCTGTGAGATTTTGAAAAGAAATAGGTAGGCCTTCAATTAAATTTAAACTTGAAATTGCAAAGTCTGTCTCAGGCTTAACAACTGTCACTTGCGCTAGGGTTGGAATACTAAACGTTTGACAATCATCTGAAACCTCTACCAAATAAGTGCTTGTTGCTGTGGGATTAACCCAGATTCCTTGGGTTGTATCTCCATTTAACGTCCAGTAATAATGATAGTTTCCATAACCTCCAATAGCTGAAACTGAAATATAAGCGCTATCACCCGGACACACTTCAGGAATAGTATTCACAAAGGTCGTTAAAGGGGGACTAGTTACAACATATGAAATAGTATCAGTTAAAATTGTCCCACACGCATCAATAACAGTTATAGAATAGGTTGTACTTGAACTAGGAGAAACCGTAATTGAATCTGAAGTGCTGAGCGCATTGCCAAACGAGTTCCATGAATACGAATAGGTTCCTGAACCTCCCGTTACATTGGTATAGAAAGTTTCAGGTATGAAAGGACAAATCTCTGTAACGTCATCCGAAACAATCATTTGAAGGGGTTGAAAAACAGGTACACTTATTAAAACAGAATCTTCCACTGAACTAGTTAAGCATTGTCCTGTAACTGCAACTGAATAAATTCCCGTAGTTGTTGGGGATAATGAAATGCTACTCGTAGTTTGATTATTGTTCCATAGATAGGAGTAGGGAGGAATACCTCCAGTTACCGATGCAACTAAGGTAATATTATCACCTGGACACAAAACAATTGGGTCATTGATTTGAACCGTAATTGGTTGAACGTCTTGAATCGAAAGAGTTAAATTAATTGGTGTGATATTCCCACATGGATCGGTTAGCAGAAAATCAATGGATATGGTTTCTAAACTCTCAGCAAATAAATCTGAAAATGTATTGATGGTAAAACTCACTGTGGTATTTCCTGGTAAAAATGTTATGCTTGAGGGGATTCCAGAATAATCTATGTTGTTTGTTGCTGTACCACTAACTTGAATTGGAATAGTTAACGTGGAGTTTAAGTTGTCTTCTCTAGATAATGTGATTAAACTGGACACGCAGCCCTCAGCCATAATACTTGGGCTATTGAAAAGAGTATCGGAAATGACATAGTCAACGGTTATTGGTGTTTGCGATGATAAACTATTAGCCTCCAAAAAAATACCAGAGTCCCATTGACCATCACCTACATCGGCAATTGCCAAAACTAAATGATATGTTTCTCCGCATTGAACTTGAGAAACAGCATCTAAAACATCTGTAAATCCATCATATTGAATATAAAAAGGATTTCCATTGTATGGAGAACTATTTCCATCGCCATTGAAATTGAAAAAGCTTGAGTTCGTCATGGCATTCACGTTGTTGATAGATACAATACTTCCATTTGTCGGAAGCTGAGCTATATTTTGCAGACCGGTAATGCCAGGACCAGAAATAAAGAAGCCAAAAACATCATTAAATCCAGAATTGTTAGGAGGAGCAAATTCGGGATATTCATCTGACCCAAAAACATATTTGAATCGAACGGTATCTGAATAAGGTATAAAGTCAAATTCTAAAATTGCAGCATTGTAAGTTTGGGTTCCATTTATTAAATTGGTGAGTAAGGCAGAACCTCCCATATTGTTGTTCATTCCGGCACCGGGTTGATTATTTGGTCCCTGTGGCCCAGAACCTGTGTTTAACACTGTGCCCGTTGTCATAACAATACCTTGTGCGATCCCTAAATTTGTGCCTGTTGCGTTAAATGCTCCGATTGCAGTAGGACTTCCGTTGAAAGAAATATTTGATACCGTTACTCCAGGCCCTAAAAGCACATTTTGAACTAAGCCTAACGGAGACATAGAAACACTGGTGTTTAGTTGGGTTCTTCCACTAGAGAAAAGTAGAAGAAAAATCATCAGAAAAGTAACTTTGATAAATCCCATGTCTATTGGACGAATAATAACAAAAAACGTTGTGTAAAAGCTACTGATTTATATAACTTTTAATAGGAAAAACGAGTATTATGCAAATATGTTTCGGATAATTAAAAATCTTTGCCGTAAACATGCATATCGTTGTGGTTTTCTTCGATTTTATCTTTGATCAGTTTAATAGATTTTGCTAAAATAAATATCTCAATACCGACATGTTGTTGTATCCATTTCCAGCTAAGAGGCTCATCTTCTACGGCCATTGCAATGTGGTAATACAATTCAAGCTGATTAACCAATAGCCATGATTGGGCTTTTTTATTTCCTTCGGCAGCATTTATCAACGCCATTATATGCGGGTATCCATTTGTCATTAGCCATTCTCGCGCCTCATTTTTTAGGTAAATTGCATAAGTTGCCATAACTAATTCTGGATAGCCATTTTTACTAAGCCAAACGGTAAAACTCTCATCTCCCTCAATTGACTTAGCCCAGGCCAGTACAATTTTAGCTGGATAATCAACCAAATTTGTACTGAGAATTTTAAATTCTTTATCTGTTGGTTCTTGCTTTTTGCCCTTGAAAAACATAACTAGATTGATTATACAAGTTCAAGTTCAATTTGACGTTTATTAGGTTTAACATCAGTAATACGAACGGTTACTCGGTCACCGAAGTTAAATTCTTTTTTTGTTTTTGCGCCAATAATTCTAAAAGATTCTTGTTCAAAATAATACCTGTCTCCTGGTATGTCTTGAATAGAAACCATTCCTTCACAAAAATTTTCGTCCATACGCACAAATAAACCATGATCAGCTATTCCGGTTACTGTCCCTGGAAAAACCTCTCCAATTTTATCTAAAACAAATACAGTTTGAAAATATTTTGAAGATTCACGCTCTGAATCAGCTGCTTTGCGTTCTGTTTTTGAAATATGCTTACAAATATCCTGAAGTTCTTTGGGGTCTTTGCGCTTGGCTTGATTGAGTTCATCAAATAAGATTCGGTGAATGAGTAAATCGGCATATCTTCTTATTGGTGACGTAAAATGACTGTAAAATTCAAATGAAAGACCATAATGACCAATATTTTCAGTATCATAAATTGCTTTGGCCATCGTTCTAATAGACAAAGATTGAATAAAATTAAATTCACTCGAACCTTTTATTTTTTCAAACAAACTATTTAGACTTTTTGCGATATGTTTAGGGTCAAAATTATCAAGTGATATTTCAAATTTATCCAAAAACACTTTTAATTGTTCAATTTTGGCAGGGTCGGGTAGATCATGTACTCGATAAACAGATGCGGGTACAGTATAGTTTTTTCTAGGTTTACCTATGTGTTCAGCTACTTTCTTATTGGCAAGCAACATAAATTCTTCAATTAACTTGTGTGCATCCTTTGATTTCTTAACAAGAACCGCTGCAGGATTCCCCGTACTATCCATACTGAATCGGATTTCTTCGGATTCTATATTCAGTGCTCCTTTGGCTAAGCGTTTGGCACGATAATATTTTGCTATTTCATCAAGTTTCAAAATTTCAGTTGAAAATCTGCCTTCTTTTGCTTCAATTATTTCTTGTGCATCCTCGTAGGAAAAGCGATGGTTGGAATATATTCTAGTTTTACCAAACCATTCTGATATGATTGAAAAATCTTTATCAAATTCGAGAACAACAGAAAAACAATACTTATCCTCGTTTGGTCGTAAAGAACAAGCAATATTGGAGAGTTGCTCCGGAAGCATTGGAATTACTCTGTCAGCAAGATACACAGAGTTCCCTCTTTTTCTTGCTTCATTATCCAATGAAGATCCCGGTCTAACGTAGTGACCAACATCTGCAATGTGAATACCAATTTCATAATTCCCGTTGGATAATTCTTGAAAGGATATTGCATCATCAAAATCCTTGGCATCAATTGGGTCAATCGTAAAAGTTGTAATCCCTTTAAAATCTCTTCTAAGTTTTACTTCTTCCTCAGTTATTTCTGTTTTTGTGGTTTCAGCTTCTGAAATCACTTCGTCAGGGAACTGAAAAGGGATACCATTAAAACAAAGAATGGACAGCATCTCTGCGTCGTGATCCGTTCGATTGGATAACACTTCTACTACTTCCCCCCACAACTTTCCGTTCTCAGGCCAATGAGTAATTTTAACTATTGCTCTATCACCATGTTTTGCTCCGTTTAAAAAATCTTCTTCAATATTAATTTCTCCACCTAACTTTGGGTTATCAAGTACAAGTCTAGGTTGTTTTGTGTTGTAGCGCACCCGACCAACAACATGTGTGCGTTCTCTTTTCAATACTGATGCAACCTCGCCTTCAATTCTTCGCCCACCGGATTTTAAAACACGAATATTCACTTCGTCGCCATCCATAGCATTTCCTAGGTTGTTCTGTCCAATAAACACATCTTTGGATTGACCGACGATGGATACGAAACCAACTCCGCTATTGACGATTGAAAGAGTACCTGTTTGAAGATTTTCTATGGTGGAAAGACTAAAATCGGCATGACCCACTCGTTTGATTTTACCTTGTCGCGATAATTCGACTAATTTATCAAAAATTAATTTGCGGAGCGCGGGCTCTTTCACATTTAACATTCCGCAGATTTGCCTATGCGATAAAACTTTGTTTTTGTGTGAGGTAATTAGTTTTAAAATTAACTTATCGTATGGGATAGATGAATTTACAGGTTCCTTTTTTAATGAATTCTTTTTTTTTGCCATTCGTATGGTTTTATACCATTTTCTAGTAACTATTAATCGATTCTGGGGAGATTAATAGCCTGTTTTACTATAGTAGATAAGGGATAGTTTTTTCTTAATTTAGTGTAAATCTCATCGGCTTCCGCTTTAGTTCGGAAATCACCAGCATCTAAATAAAAATAAGGCGTTCTGTAAGTTACATATGTGTCAACACCCGGGAATTGAGAAATAAATTTTTTATGCTGGCTATCAATAACCGTTTTTTCTGAATCAAAAGATACGTGCAAGCGATAACCCATGTAGGATCCACCAGATTTCCCTCCCACGAGACCCGATATTCTACTATCGGCAATTACTTTTGTTTGAGTAAGTCCCACATTGTTAATCAACAACATGACAGAAAAACAAATGATTGAAGTAGAGATATTCATAGCCGAATTCATATATTATACAAAGATATTAATTATTTATTCAAGAATACCAACAATCAATATCAGAAATTCGAGCATTCTTATTTAGAATGATTTTAAATTAATATAAAATCAATTAAAATTGTCATAGTTTTGTCGGAAAATAGGAACAATCTCCTAATTTTGCCTTCGCCTAATTGCGTTAAATTGAGTCGTAAGGCAGTAAACTAAATTGTAGAAATAAGTGAAAATATCTATCAATCAGATGCTTAGAAATATTTATCAATGGAGTCACGGGTTTCTTGCTATTGCATTTATAACCGTAGTATCTTTCTCAAATGCTCAGGATGCAGCCAAAACCAAAGTAGATGGTGGTGGATTGTTCAAAGCGAAATGTGCAAGTTGTCACCAACCTCATAAAGATGGTACCGGTCCTAAATTATTCAAGGCTCGAGACAAATGGTCAACGGGTGGGGCAAAAGAAGGTTCCATTTATACGTGGGTAAACAACTGGCAAAATGCGGCGGCTTCAGATCCGTATGCTATGCAGGTTTCTCAATCGAAGCCAACTGCCATGTCTGTGTTTCCTGAATTAAAAAAAGAAGAAATAGATGGTATTTTGGATTACGTTGATGCTCAACCTGAACCAAGTGCAGGTGGAAATGATAAATCTAAGGCAGGAGGCGCTACGGATGCATCGGAGGGATCTGGTGAATCTGAAGGGGGGTCGTGGACATGGATATTGTTAGGAGTTATTTTTATAACAGTGATTCTAGCCGTTGGTGGAGTTAGACGTCAATTGAGTCATGCAGTAAGAGAAAGCCAAGGAGAGCCAGTTAAAGAGCATGAGACTTATTTTTCAGAACTTAAAACAGTTGCTTGGAAATATAGACTTCAAGTTGGTTTGGCTTCATTGGTAGTTGTAATTTCAATCATTGTAGCATTATTTCAAAGTTTATATTCAATTGGAGTTGTTGAGTCATATCAGCCAAGTCAACCGATAAAATTTCCACATAGCGTTCATGCTGGTGTTAATGGAATTGATTGTAAATATTGTCACAGTTCCGTTACGAAGTCTAAATCTGCAGGGATTCCATCCGTCAATGTTTGTATGAATTGTCATAAGCAAATTAATGGTGAAGGGAAGCCATTTGCTGCTGAAATTCAGAAAATTTATGATGCAGCTGGTTTTTCAAATGGCGAATATAGAAATCCTTCAAAACCGATTGTTTGGAATAAAGTTCACGTTTTACCAGATCATGTTTATTTTAACCATTCACAACACGTTGTTGTTGGAGGTATAGATTGTAAACAATGTCATGGTGACATGGCTAAACTGAAAGAAACTGCAAAAGTTCAACCGGTAGCTGAATTAAATAAAGTGGAAGGAAATATTAAATTATCGAAACCAACACTAACCATGGGATGGTGTATTGAATGTCATGATAAAAAAGAAATTTCAAAAGGACCATTGTCTGATAAACAAGACGGCTATTACAATGAAATTCATAGAAGATTGTTGAATAATGATAAATCACTTTATAAAAAGTATCTGAAGGATAACAAAGTTACTGTAAGTGAATTAGGCGGTTGGGAGTGTGCAAAATGCCACTATTAATAGAAGAAAAACAGCGTTCGTTTTAAAAAAGAATGATGATGACAAGAAAATATTGGAAAGGGTTAGAGGAATTAAAAGAAACTCCAGAATTCTTAAAATCGAAAGAACAAGAGTTTCCTACTGAAATGTCAGTAGAAGAATTTTTAGGTGATGATAAATTAGCTGAAAAATCTACCGACCGAAGAGACTTTTTAAAGTTTTTGGGTTTTTCTGTTGCAGCGGCCACAGTTGCTGCATGTGAAGCTCCGGTAACTAAAGCAGTCCCTTATGTTAACAAGCCGGAGGATGTGACTCCAGGAATGCCAACATGGTATGCTTCGACATATTATGACGGAAATTCTTACGCTAGTATTTTAGTTAAAACGCGTGAGGCACGTCCAATATATATAAAAGGAAATAGAGATTTTGGGATCACCAAAGGTGGAACAAATCCTCAAATCATTGCTTCAGTTCTTGGATTGTACGATAGTGCTCGTCTTCAGAAATCAACAATTTCTAAGGTTGCTAATTCTTGGTCATCGGTTGATTCTTCTGTAACTGCAGCCTTAACTTCATCTAAAAAGACAGTGCTTCTTACAGGAACAGTAATTAGTCCATCGTTGAAATTAGCCGTTGCTTCGTTATCAGAAAAATTAGGTGAGGATAAATTTGAGCATATTCAATATGATGCTGTTTCTTATCGCGCTATTCGTTTGGCTAACTTGGAGAATTTTGGTCAAGCATCAATTCCTTCTTATGATTTTAGCAAGGCAAAAACAATAGTCTCTGTAGGAGCGGATTTCTTAGGAACATGGTTAATGTCAAATTTATACCAAGCACAATACGGTATTTCTAGAAATCCAGATAATAAATGGATGTCAAAACATTTTCAATTTGAATCTGTAATGTCAATTTCTGGTACAAATGCTGATTATAGAGGAATGATTAAACCTTCTGAAGAGGCAAATGTATTGGCTTATATAATAAAAGCTTTTGGAGGTTCAGTTTCTCAATCTACTGAATTATCAAGTCAAGCTAAATCGATTGCTGATGAAGCAGTTAAAGCTTTAAAAACATCACGCGGAGAATCTGTAATAGTTGCTGGTGCCAATAACAAATCCATTCAATTATTAGCGAATAAATTGAATAATTTAGTTGGTTCGTACGGTGTTACTATTGATTTAAAAAATCCTGTTCATTTATTTGATGGTGATGACGCTAAGGTAAATTCTTTAGTAAAAAGTGTAATTGCAGGAAATGGTCCAGATACCTTGATTATATCAGGAGTTAATCCTGTATTTTCTTTACCAAACGGAAAGCAATTTGGAGAGGCATTAGGTAAGGTGAAAAATACAGTTGCTGTATCCACTCATGTTGATGAAACTGCATCAAAATGCCAGATAGTTTGTGCCGAAAGCCATGCGTTGGAAACATGGGCAGATTTTAATCCAGTTGGCAATCACTTTTCGGTTGCTCAACCAACAATCAGACCTCTTTTTGAAACGGCTTCTTTATTGGAGAATGTTTTGGTTTGGGCTGGTTTGAAAAAACGTATTGCTAAAAATTCTACCCAAGCGTTCGATTATATTCAATCCAATTGGATGTCGACGGTATTCGCTTCGAATAATGAAGAAACAAATTTCACCAATATGTGGAATATGGCAGTGCACAATAGTTGCATTGACTCAACAAGCTCAACTTCATCAGTAAAAGGCGCAGAAGTTATCTCTAAAGAAAATCCAGTAGCACCTGAGAAAGAAGGTGTGAAACCTGAAGATGCTAATAAGTTGTCTGGATTGATTGCTTTTAAAGAAGTATCTATTCCAGTTGTACCCAAAGCTTCAGGATTGGAAGTTGTATTATATCAAAAAAATGCGATTGGAACAGGAGCTCATGCAAATAATCCTTGGCTTCAAGAGCTTCCAGATGCAGTAACAAAAGTTACTTGGGATAACTATATTACGATGAATCCATCTGAAATGGACTCGTATAAGTTTGTTAAAACTTACGATCAAGAGAATGGCTTAAGTGTTGCTAAGTTAACTGTGAATGGATCAACAGTTTCTTTACCAGTTTATCCTTTACCAGGTCAAGCGCCAGGAACTGTAGGTGTTGCCTTAGGTTATGGACGTGGAGTAAATGGTGAGAAAATAGGTAAAGCAGCTTTTCAAACAAAGGAATATGGTGGCCATGTAACAAATGAAAATGGAACTCCAAAAGCAATTGGTGCAAACGTTTTCCCATTTGTATCAACTACTTCTGGGTTAATGGAATTTAATACTGTAGGAAAGATAGAAGCAACCAGCGAAACATATATTATTGCTGCAACTCAGATCCATCATACAGTGATGGCGCGTCATTCAATTGTGCGCGAAACAACGTTGGATATTTTTCAATCAAAATCAAAAGATTCCTACAATCCATCACATTTATTGCAAAAAATTGATAATGAAGGAAACCATGTCGAAAAACCAGTAAGTGAGTTTGATTTGTGGAATAGCCATCCGGTAGAGCATATTGGGCATAGATGGGGAATGACAGTTGATCTTTCTTCTTGCATAGGCTGTGGTTCTTGTTTGATAGCATGTCAAGCTGAAAATAATGTTCCAGTTGTTGGTAAGGATGAGGTTAGAAGAGGTCGTGAGATGCATTGGTTAAGAATCGACCGTTATTTCTCTTCAGACGAAGAGGCAACTGTAGGTACTCGAAAAGATGATGATACGTTCAGTTTTGATAAAGCTGAAATTGCCTCATTGAATCCTAAAGTAGTTCATATGCCAATGATGTGTCATCATTGTAATCATGCACCTTGTGAAACAGTTTGTCCTGTTGCTGCAACAACACACAGTAACGAAGGATTGAATCAAATGGCTTATAATAGATGTATTGGTACGAGATATTGTGCAAATAACTGTCCTTATAAAGTGAGAAGATTTAACTGGTTTAATTATCCTTCTTACAAGAAATTTACTGAAGTAAATCCTGCACAAGATGATTTCGGTCGTATGGTGTTAAATCCAGATGTTACCGTTAGGACAAGAGGTGTAATGGAAAAATGTTCTTTCTGTGTTCAACGAATCCAAGCAACTAAATTGGTTGCTAAGAAAGATAGTCGACCGGTGAAAGATGGCGAGTTTAGTTCTGCATGTGCTGATGCTTGTCCAACAAATGCTATTCAAGTAGGTGATTGGAATGATGTGAATTCAGTTGTTAGAAAAAGTTCAGCTGACAAAAGAGCATATCAAGCATTGGAGGAAATAGGTGTAAAACCAAATGTTTGGTACAAGGTTAAAGTACGAAATGAAAAAAATGATTTATTGTCTTCCATTCAGAAAGATGATAAACATGGTGCTGCACACACTTCAGATAAGAAAGAGAGTAATAAAGGACATCATTAATTGATAAATTAAAAGAAATGCATAAAGAAGCAGCAATTAGAGAACCTCTCATTTTAGGTCATAAAACCTATCATGATATAACGGAGGATGTTTGTCGACCAATTGAAGACAAAGCTCCAAAGATGTGGTATATTCTTTTTGGAATAGCCTTAGTCATTGGTATTTATGGTGTTGGTTGTATTATTTACCTTCTTGGAACGGGTATCGGTGTTTGGGGGTTAAATAAGACAATTGGTTGGGCTTGGGATATTACAAATTTTGTATGGTGGGTTGGTATTGGACATGCCGGAACTTTAATATCCGCGGTGTTATTATTGTTTAGACAGAAGTGGAGAATGGCTATTAACCGATCTGCTGAAGCTATGACGATTTTCGCTGTATTTATGGCTGGAATGTTTCCTTTAATTCACATGGGTAGATTATGGGTAGGTTATTGGACGCTTCCTTTACCTAATCAGTTTGGGTCATTGTGGGTGAATTTTAACTCTCCATTATTGTGGGACGTTTTCGCTATTTCTACGTATTTGTCAGTTTCTTTGGTATTCTGGTATATTGGATTAATTCCTGATTTTGCTACGATAAGAGACCGTGCTAAGAAACCGGTTTCTAAGAAAATGTATTCGATTCTTTCTTTTGGATGGTCTGGTCGCGCCAAGCATTGGAATCGATTTGAGTTGGTATCATTAGTTCTGGCAGGTTTAGCTACTCCGTTAGTATTTTCCGTTCACTCAATTGTATCATTTGACTTTGCTACATCGGTTATACCAGGGTGGCATACTACTATTTTTCCTCCATATTTTGTTGCAGGTGCTGTATTTTCAGGATTTGCAATGGTGCAGACGCTTATGTTAATCATGAGAAAAGCTATGGGACTTGAAGCATACATCCACACGAAACATGTTGAATACATGAATATTGTAATTATGGTTACTGGTTCTATCGTTGGAACGGCCTACATCACAGAGTTATTTATTTCATGGTATTCTGGAGTTGAATATGAATCTTATGCTTTTATCAATAGAGCAACTGGTCCATATTGGTGGGCATATTGGTCAATGATGACATGTAATGTTATTTCTCCTCAGTTAATGTGGTTTAGAAAATTAAGACGAAGCTTATTATTTACTTTTTTCATATCAATAATTGTAAATATTGGAATGTGGTTCGAACGTTACGTTATCATCGTTACTTCTTTGCACCGTGATTATTTACCATCTGCTTGGAGTATGCATTACCCTAGTCATATTGATATTGGTATTTACGTGGGTACGATAGGTCTTTTCTTCGTTTTCTTTTTATTATTTGCTCGATTCTTTCCAGTATTGGCACTAAATGAAGTAAAAACAATTTTAAAATCTTCGGGTGAATCGTATAAAAATGCGCCAGAAGCAGAACACGCACATTAATAATTGAATTTAAACACATTGTAATGTCAGATAAAGTAATTTTTGCAACCTACACCGATGAAGAAGTACTAAAAGATGGTGCTAAAAAATTGGTTTCAAAAGGAATTAAAATAAATGAGGTTTTCTCACCATTCCCTATTCATGGAATTGATCCTATCATTGGGATTAAAAACACAAGATTAGGAATAATGGCATTTTTGTATGGTCTAACTGGTCTAACGCTAGCTACGGTTGGAATGCGGTTTATGATGATCGTCGATTGGCCTATGAATATTGGTGGAAAGCCTAACTTTTCATACATGGAAAACATGTTAGCCTTTATTCCAATTACATTTGAATTTACCGTTTTGTGTGCAGCTCACGGAATGGCAATTACGTATATGTTGAAGAATAAAACATTACCTGGAATGCCTGCCCAAAATCCTTATCCAAGTACAACGGACGACAGGTTTGTAATTGAAATACGGGTTTCACAAAATGAAAAATATACCTCCGTGGATATTCAAAATTTGGTCAAGGAAACAGGTATTGAAGCTTTTGAGGAAAAAGAATGTTAAGAATTATAACCCGAAAAAGGTAATAAGCAATGAAAATTAGATTGATGAAATTAGTAGGTTTAGCATCTGTTGTCGTAACAAGTCTTTTGTTTAACAGTTGTGTATCAAATAGTGATAGTGCGGGCTTAGAATATATGCCTGATATGTATCGCTCCCCGGCAATAGAAGCCTATGTTGATTACGGTGAAATACGTGGAAAGCAAATTGGCAAGTACAAGACTCAACTTTCAGCAAAAACACCTCCTGTAGGTACAATTCCATATTTTGGGAATAATGCTGATGATGTATCGCTAATGCTACCTTATTTTAGAGGCCCAAGCTCTGAATTTTGGTCAACACATGGATTGAGAGATTTTAAATTCTCAGCAAATAATGAATATGAGCTAGCAAAGGAAGATGTGGTTAATCCATATACAATGACTGCTGTCAACGCACAAAAAATTCTAAAAGAAGGTAAAGAAATTTATTCATCAAAATGTATGCATTGTCATGGTGAAAAAGGGGATGGTAACGGACAAATGTCAATAAACAAGACATTTGATGGTGTTCCCAATTATTCGGACCGTGCTGCATTGTCCAATGGACAAATGTTCTACTCAATTTATTATGGAAAAGGTTCAATGGGAGCTCATGGATCTATGTTAGATAAAAAAGAAATTTGGACGTTAGTACATTACATTCGAAATCTAGTTGACAAAAATTACGGTAAAGTAGAAAATGGTAAGTTAGTTTCTTCTGATATGGATAAATCAAAAGATTCTGTAATGGTGAAAACGAATAAAAAATAAGAAATGAGTATGGAATTTACAATACCTACAAGAGCCAAGAAGATTACATTGTCTCTTATTTTAATTGGTGTCGCTTTGGCAATAATAGGTGTAGCAACTGGATTTGATGACCACCAGTTTACTACGCGCTTATTGACGAACGGTTTGATTAATGCGTTTTTCTTTTTTGCCATTGCTCTTGGTGCGTTGTTTTTTCTTGCTTTACAGTATGCAACTGAAACAGGATGGTATGCATCTGTGAAAAGGGTAATTGAGGGTATTGCTGGAGTTCTACCTTATGGAATGGGATTCCTTGCATTAATTTTATTAATTATAACATTTTTAGACGGTGCACACATATATATTTGGATGGATCCAGAAACTACGAATCCTGCTTCACATCATTACGATGCAATTATTGAAGGAAAAAAGCCTTATTTAAACAAAGTGTTTTTCTGGATTAGAACGCTTGCATATCTTGTTACTTATTATGTTTTTTGGAATGGATTTAGAAACAGATCTTTGGAAGAGGATAGAATCGGTGGGACAAGCCTTCATTTTAAAAACTACCGAAAAGGAGCAACCTTTTTAGTGTTTTTTGCGGTGTTTAGTTCAACTTCTGCATGGGATTGGATTATGTCTATAGATGTTCATTGGTTCTCAACATTATTTGGATGGTATACCTTTGCTGGAATGTGGTGTTCTGCAATGGTAGTGATTGTTTTAACTACAATTTATTTAAAGAAGTTGGGATATTTAGAAAGAGTAAATGATTCTCACATTCACGATATAGGAAAATGGACATTTGCAACTTCTTTCTTATGGTCATACCTTTTCTTTTCTCAATTTATGTTGATATGGTATGCTAATATTGGTGAAGAGGTAACATATTATCAACTAAGAATTGAGAGTTTTAAGGTGTTATACTTTTCTATGTTCTTAATTAATTTTGCTTTTCCAATGCTAATCTTAATGTCTAGAGACGCAAAAAGAAATTATGGCGTTCTAACCTTAGTAGGTGTTATAATATTAATGGGTCATTGGACTGATGTATATCTTATGATCTCAGCGGGATCTTTAGGACCAAAAGCAACAATTGGGTTACTGGAAATTGGAATTGCATTAGTTTGTGCTGGCTTGTTCATCCGTATCTTATTGAACAATTTAACCAAAGCTCCTTTAATGCCGGTGAATCATCCATTTTTGGATGAGAGCGTTCACCATGAAATTTAATTAAACAAGAAATAAACATTACAATGGAAAGCAAATTAATCATATTACTAGTAGTTATAATTGCTGCAGTTGCTATAGCTCAGTTGGTTAGAGTGTATGAGCTATCATCGAAACTTAGGGGTACAAAGGAACACGAAACAACTCAGAAAGATAATAATTTTAACGCTTTACTGCTGTTACTATTTATGTTTTTTCAGATTTTTGGTCTAGTATATTTAATGGTAGAGTATGGATGGACAGGAAGAGGAGATTCTGCTAGTGTTCAAGGGAAAGAAACAGATTGGTTATTAAATTTAAATTTTATAATAATCTTAATCGCCGCTCTTATTACGAACGCTTTATTATTCTATTTTTCTTTTAAATATGCTAGAAAACCGGGTGTTCCAGCTTATTATTATCCTCACAACAACAAACTAGAGATGATTTGGACAGTTGTTCCTGCTATTATTCTTGCTGTAATTATAATCTTAGGTTTACAAACTTGGAATGATATTACATCAGCTTCTGGAAATGATTCAAAAGTTGTGGAGCTTTATGCCAAACAATATGGTTGGACGGCACGTTACTCTGGGAAAAATAATAGATTAGGTAAATTCGATTATAAATTAACAACTGATAATAACGAATTAGGTTTAGTAACAAAAAATACGATAGACACAGCAATTAACCATTTGCTAAAAGGAGTAACGGGAATTGAATCAATACAGAAAAAATTAAATGACGCTTCTGTAGTGTTAAGTGATTCTGCTCAATCGTCATTAACGAAATCGCTATCATCAAAAGAACGTCTCATACGATTATTGTATCAGATGAAGGAAAATCACGACGTTAAGGTCGATAACGATGCGTGGGATGATTTTATACAAAAGGATACTCTTTATTTGTGTGTTAATCAGCCTTATGAATTTAAGTTTCGATCCATGGATGTAATTCATTCTGCTTTTTTCCCACATTTTAGAGCGCAAATGAATACCGTACCTGGAATGACTACCCGAACAAAATTTACTCCAGACATAACCACTAAGGACATGCGCTTGAAGATGAAGAATGAAAATTTTAATTTTATTCTTATGTGTAATAAGATATGCGGTGGTGCTCATTATAAAATGAATATGAAGGTTGTGGTTTTGAGCAAAACTGAATATAAGGAGTGGGAAAACCGCAAGTTTAAAGAAACATTCAGGGATAAATATTTTCCAGCGGTAGTCCCTGCTAAATCCCCTAATCCTGCACCAGCAGATTCAACAGCCGTAGATTCTAGTGCGGTATTACCTGAGAAAAAAGATTCAATTAAAAAAGTTTAATTAAATAAGAAAGAATATGGCTTCAGTAGCTCACGACGAAGGTTTACATGGACATGAAAATCATGGACATGATCATCACGAAGAAGGATTTGTTTCTAAATATATTTTTAGTCAAGATCATAAAATGATTGGGAAGCAGTTTTTAATAACTGCAGTCTTTATGGGCATCATTGCGATGTTGTTATCGATTTTATTTCGTATTCAATTAGCATGGCCGGGAGAAAGTTCAGAAACACTTTCGTTCTTTCTAGGTGAAAAATGGGCTCCAGGTGGAGTTTTAAAAGAAGATATGTATCTTGGATTAGTTACTATCCATGGAACTATAATGGTATTCTTTTTATTAACGGGTGGATTATCTGGAACTTTTTCCAATATATTAATCCCTTTACAATTGGGTGCTCGTGATATGGCTTCTGGCTTTTTGAATATGTTATCATATTGGTTCTTTGCCATATCATCTGTTATAATGCTTATTTCTTTGTTTGTTGAATCCGGCCCTGCTATGGCAGGATGGACAATATATCCTCCACTTTCGGCTCTACCTCAAGCAGTATCGGGATCTGGTTTGGGGATGACTTTGTGGTTAATATCTATGACGATTTTTATTGCTGGTTCCTTAATTGGTTCTTTAAATTACATTGTAACTGTAATAAATTTAAGGACAAAAGGTATGACAATGACTAGAATGCCTCTAACAATATGGACTTTCTTTGTTACAGCGATTCTTGGTGTGTTATCCTTCCCTGTTTTGTTGTCCGCGGCATTATTATTAACGATGGATAGATTAGCGGGTACTAGTTTTTATCTTTCAGATATTATAGTCGGTAGTGAAATGCTCACTAATCATGGAGGTTCTCCTTTATTATATCAACATTTATTTTGGTTTCTTGGTCACCCTGAGGTATATATCGTTTTATTACCTGCGTTAGGTTTATCATCTGAAATAATTTCTACGAATTCCAGAAAACCAATTTTTGGTTACCGTGCCATGATAGGTTCAATTTTAGCAATTGGTTTTTTATCTTTTATCGTTTGGGGACACCATATGTTTATTACAGGTATGAATCCGTTTCTTGGTAGTGTCTTTGTTTTCACTACATTGTTGATCGCAATTCCTTCTGCTGTAAAGGTGTTTAATTATTTAACAACTCTTTGGAGAGGATCATTAATCTTTACACCTGCCATGTTGTTTGCCATTTCTTTGGTGTCTACGTTCATAACAGGTGGTGTTACTGGTATAATCTTAGCTGATTCTGCATTGGACATTGCTATTCATGACACGTATTTTGTTGTAGCGCATTTTCACATCGTAATGGGAATGTCAGCGGTATTCGGAATGTTTGCAGGTGTTTATCATTGGTTTCCTAAAATGTATGGGCGAATGATGAATACTCGTTTGGGGTATGCTCATTTTTGGATTACTATTGTTGGAGCTTATGGCGTGTTTTTTCCAATGCACTTTGTTGGATTAGCTGGAGCACCTCGACGTTATTACGATTATTCTGTTTATAATGATTTTGATACAAATTCATTTGAGATGATTATGGATTTAAATGTTATAGTAACTATGTTTGCTATTATGGCAGCTCTAGGTCAAGCGTTGTTCTTATTCAATTTCTTTTATAGTATATATAGAGGACCCAAAGCAGTTCAAAATCCTTGGAATTCTAACACCTTGGAATGGACAACTCCTGTGGAACATATTCATGGTAACTGGCCAGGTGAACTTCCAACTGTACATAGATGGCCTTACGATTATTCTAAGCCAGGTGCAGAGAATGATTTTATCCCTCAAAATGTACCACTAGCTGATGGCGAAGAGGAACATTGATAACTTATTGAAAGACTGCGAAAGCAGTCTTTTTTTTGCGCTGATATTTTTACCAATCCCCTAGCTTTTAGAGAGGTTTTACGTAGAATCCTTAATTCATTTAAGGAATGGTTGTTTCGTAATTAGTTTGATTACCACAAACATCTGTAACGATAACTTGAATGCAACCGATTTCTTTAATAGCTGTTTTGTTCACACACTTAAGTTGCTTGGTCTTGTATTCATAATCAGCCGGAATCCATTCGTTATTTATATATATATCGTATTTAAGAATTTTGGACTCAGAATCACTAATTGTCCAAGTAAGTGTTTTGGCCTTGCTAGAAATTCCTTTGCTTGAATAACTGAGTGTAGTTATTTTAGGTTTTATTGTATCCACTATTACTTTGTATGTCCCAAATTTAAGGGCCTTTGTTTTTAATAAATCATTTTCAATGTAGGTTTCGCAATATTCGTATTTATTTCCATTGAAATAACCAATAAAGTAATTCTGGTTCTGTTTGTTTTTTTCTCTCCAGTTCGAGAATGAAATTAGGATAGGTTTGTGTATGGCTTGATAGTGGTCACCAAAACTAATTTTCAATTGATTGTCTACAATGTTTTTTTTCGTTGGTTCATATAAGCTGAATGAATCAATAAATATCGAACCATACGTTAATTGAGTATTATAAGTTTGATTAGGAAGCCAATAACTTTTTTCTGGAAAAAATATTTTTGTGGTATCCATTTGACCAGCGTTAATTTTTAATCCAAATTTTACTAGTTGTTTATTTGACATAGCATCATTTGTTTCAATTGAAACTGGCACACTATCACATGGGTAAATTTTAAATCGTCCGTTCGCATCAGTTTCTGTTACAGCTAATTTATTCATTTGGTTTTTGTACAGCTTATGAATTTTAAGTCCGTTTTTATATCCTGTGTATTCTTTATATGTGTTAATATATCGGGTTTCTTCAAATTTTACTTTATCCAATTTCGTATGGTAAATTAATTCATTATTGCAGGATATTTTATTTTCATATAACCCACAAGATCCATTCGCGTGGGCATCATGTCCGGATATTCCAATTCCAATTGAGCCATTTTCCATGGTAAAACTTGCAGGTAATATTATTTGATTTCCTGATGTTAAACTTCCATTTGAAACACTTATTATTTTGTGTTTAGTAGGTATTATGTATCCCTCATTGCTGAGTCCATAAATTTTTATTGAACTTATTGATGGTTTGTATGTGTCTTTATTTCCAAGCCCAAAAAGCAGTGGATTCATAGCAGCATCTGTTGCTGTTTCTCTAATTTCAAAATGTAAATGGGGACCTGTTGAACTACCAGTATTACCTGAAAGTGCGAAAACCTCGCCTCGTTTTACTGGGATATCATGAGGGTCTAAATAAAGTTCGATTTCATTGGATTTAGCACTTATTTTTCTTGAAGTAACAAGAGAGTCCAATTTGCCAATAAAAGAGGAACAATGAGCATAAACACTTGTAATCCCATTAGGATGGTTAATGTAAACCACTTTCCCATAGCCATAAGGAGTAACTCTTACACGAGCAATATACCCATCAGAAATAGCATGTAAATTCAATCCCTCCATGCCATTCGTCCGATAATCAATTCCCATATGAAAATGATTTGGCCTTAAATCACCAAAATAAGCTCCTATATTTAAAGGGATGGATAAGGGTTTGTGAAAATTATATTCTTGGGAAAATCCACTTGCTGTAAATAAACAGACAATAATTTTGAAAATCAATTTTTTAAAATGTAATAACATATTCAAATGTAGTTCATTGACAATCTTATTATTGATCAAGTAATGGTTATGTTCGCACAAAAGAGTGTGCAAAACTGCAATTTATTGTCAAACGAATAAATCTTAAAATGTAATGAAATTTAAAAATATTCGTCTGAATTGATCATTCATGTTACTCGGAATGCTAACTTTGTACAAAGCCATTTTTTATGACTGAAAGAATTCTGAATAGCATAGATAGTATTAAAGGGAAAATTGCAACACTAATGCAAGGTTTAACTGAGCTTAAAACTCAAAATGCAGCTATGTCTATTGAAATTCAATCGTTGAAGGATGAATTGCATCAAAAAGCTCAAAACGAACTGGGTATGCAATCTACGATTGAGAATTTAAATCATGAATTGGATTTGGCTAAAAAACAAGTTATTGATCTTTCTCAAAAGCCAGTTGGTCGTTCTGAGGAAGAAATTGATGAATTGGTAAAAGAAATAGATTACTGTATTGAACAACTTAAAAAATAGTTCATGGAGAAATTGTCATTACAAGTTGTTATTGGAGGAAGAACTTATCCCTTGAAAGTGAATGTAGGTGAGGAGATTCAAATTCAAAAAGCAGCAGAGGATATCAATCGCGCAATTCGTTTATTACAAGAGAATTATGCGGTAAAAGATATGCAGGATTTATTGGCAATGTCTTCTTTACAATTGCTTTCTAAAGCATCTACTCGATCAAATAAAACGGAAGATCCAGATTATTCTGAAATTGAAGAAGCTTTGTCTAATATTGAAAGTAAACTTGACCTTTAATTTACTAGTTCTCCAATAGCTTATTGTAATTGTTAAAAACAAATTAAGTTGTTATGGAAAGTGTAATTGGAATGTTAATCGGTCTTGCAGGAGGATATGGGGCTGTAGCCATTATTCAAAAAACGATGCTAAAAGCAAAACGGGAGAGGATAATTAAGGATGCTGAAGCGGATGGTGAAAACATCAAAAAAGATAAAATCTTTCAAGCAAAGGAAAATTTCCTACGATTAAAAGAGGAACACGAGACAACAATTAAAGAGAAAGAAAGAAGAATTCAGTCTGGTGAAGATCGTATCCGAAACAAGGAGAAATCGGTCAATCAAAAAATGGAGGATTTTGGAAGAAAAGAAAAAGAGCTAGAGAAAAAGCAACTTGAACTCGATGCTAAAGTCCAAGCACTAGAAATTAAAAATCAAGAATTGGATAAGATGCAACAGAAAAGGGTTGCTGAATTATCCAAAATTAGCGGACTTCCAGCAGAAGAAGCAAAAACAATGTTGGTTGAGGCCTTGAAAGATGAAGCGAGAACAAATGCTTTGGTACATATCAAGGAAATAGTTGAAGAATCAAAACTTAATGCTAACCGCGAAGCACGAAAGATCGTCATTCAATCCATTCAACGTGTTGCTACTGAGCAAGCTATAGAAAATGCAGTCTCTGTATTTAATATAGAATCTGACGAAATTAAAGGAAGAATTATCGGTCGTGAAGGGAGAAATATTAGAGCTCTTGAAGCTGCAACAGGGGTTGAAATAGTTGTTGATGATACGCCCGAAGCGATTATACTTTCTTGTTTTGATCCCGTTAGAAGAGAAATTGCTCGATTGGCGTTGCATCAATTGGTTTCAGATGGTAGAATTCATCCTGCTCGAATTGAAGAGGTTGTAGCCAAAACAAGGAAACAATTAGAAGAAGAAATAGCTGAAACGGGAAGAAGAACTTGTATTGACCTTGGAATTCATGGCTTACATCCAGAATTAACAAGAATGGTAGGGAGAATGAAATATCGTTCATCTTATGGCCAGAACTTATTACAACACTCTCGAGAAGTAGCAAACTTGTGTGCAATTATGGCAGCCGAACTCGGATTGAATGTTAAAATAGCTAAAAGAGCTGGTTTATTGCATGATATTGGAAAAGTACCAGATGAAGAACCAGAATTGCCACATGCTATCCTTGGGATGAAAATCGCAGAAAAGTATGGCGAAAAGTCAGAAGTATTGAACGCGATTGGAGCTCACCATGATGAAATTGAAATGACTTCCTTGATTTCTCCAATTGTTCAAGTTTGTGATGCTGTATCAGGAGCACGACCAGGAGCACGCCGCGAAATAGTGGATGCATACATCAAGCGGATTAAAGATTTAGAAGCGCTTGCTTTGTCTTATGATGGCGTTTCTAGTGCTTTCGCTATTCAGGCAGGTAGAGAATTACGAATTATGGTAGAGGCAGAGAAAGTGACTGACGCAAAAGCAGATGAATTATCTTTTACCATTTCTCATCGCATTCAAACGGAAATGACTTATCCTGGACAAGTAAAGGTTACCGTTATTCGCGAGAAGAGATCCATAAATTATGCGAAATAAGTTATTAATAAGAATAAACTAGTAGTCAAAACAATTTGATTAATGATATGTTAGATAATTATTTTTATTCCTTTTTACATGATTCAAACTGATATAATTATTATTGGAGCAGGGCCTGTAGGTTTGTTTACTGTTTTTGAGGCCGGTCTACTAAAACTGAAATGTCATTTAATAGATTCTCTTCCTCAACCAGGTGGACAATGTTCAGAGATTTATCCAAAGAAACCTATTTATGATATTCCTGGTTTTCCAACTGTATTAGCTGGAGAATTAATTGATAACCTGATGGTTCAAGCTTCTCCCTTTAAGCCGGGTTTTACACTTGGAGAAGCCGCTCAAACAATAGAAAAAACGACAGAAGGTAATTTTATTGTTACCACGATTAAAGGAACAAAGCATGAGGCACCCATTGTCATGATTGCTGGCGGATTGGGTGTTTTTGAACCAAGGAAACCACCGATAGAAGCATTGGAAGAATTTGAGGACAAAGGCGTGGAATACATCATTAAAGATCCGAATTTTTACCACGGAAAACGATGCGTTATAGCTGGTGGTGGAGATTCAGCTTTGGATTGGTCTATATTTTTAGCAGAAAATAATATTGCATCAGAGGTTGTACTTGTTCATCGCAGTAGTTCATTTAGAGGTCACTTGGATTCAGTTCAAAAAGTAATTGATATGGCTGGAAAAGGGGAAATCAATTTAATTACCGAAGCTGAGGTGACTGGGATTTCTGGAAATGGTAAATTAGAAAAAGTTCAGATCACCCATCAAACGAACGGATTAATGGAAATCGAAGCGGATCATTTGATTCCTCTTTTTGGATTAAAACCTAGTTTAGGTCCAATAGCAGATTGGGGTTTAGAAATTGAGAAGAGTGCTATCAAAGTAAATACATTAGATTATTCCACGAATATTCCGGGTATTTATGCAATTGGTGATGTAAATACCTATGAAAATAAGCTGAAGTTAATTCTTTGTGGTTTTCATGAAGGGACTTTAGCCGTTCAATCGGCTTTTGCACGAATTCATCCTGAAAAAAAGAATGTATTAAAATATACAACTGTAAACGGAGTTCAGGGATTCTAACCTATGAAACTTATATTCGCTAGTCACAATTCCCATAAAGTTAAAGAAATAGCTTCATTACTTCCTGAGGGTATTGAATTATTATCCTTAACTGACATAGGTTTTAACGAAGAAATAGCCGAAACAGCCAATACGTTAGAGGGTAATTCTCAGTTAAAAGCTCGAACGATCTATCAAAAAACAGGTCTTGCTTGTTTTGCTGATGATACTGGTTTAGAAGTGGAGGTGTTGAATAATCGACCAGGTGTTTTCTCTGCTCGATATGCCGGTGACCACAAGAGTGATGAAGATAATTGTAATAAAGTACTTCATGAGCTTGAAAATGAAGTCAATCGAAAAGCCCGTTTTCGAACGGTAATTACGTTAATATTGGCGGGTGTTGAAAATCAATTTGAAGGAATTGTAGAAGGGGAATTAATTTCTGATAAAAAAGGGAATTCTGGTTTTGGTTATGATCCCATTTTTATTCCTGAAAATGAAAATAGAACATTTGCCGAAATGAATCTAGATGAAAAAAATAAGTTTAGCCACCGTGCAAGGGCTTTAAAAAAACTGATTTTGTTTCTCGAAACGAATAAATAACTAGTTCTTTTTTGTTAAACTGCTCCACAGCTTTCTTCTTGATCTCCATTTGATAGATTCAAGGATAATCAAGACCATAAATGAAGCAATAAATGCTTCTCCTAAATGCTCCCATCCCGGAAAATCGAAGCTAAAAACAAATCGTAAATTGGCGTTTAACAGCATTAAAAACAATAATGAACAAGCTGTGACGAGAATAATTATGAGTGATTTATTTTTCTCTCTAATAACCTCAAGGGCATTACGAGAATTAGAAAGTGTAGAAATAATTAGAAAGAGATTTCCAAATATCATCGTTGAAAAAGTTAGCGCCCGAGTTTCTCCTGCTGAATGTCCTGCATAAATGGACAAAAAATACACTGCGATTACAGCAGTTAATAGTAATATTCCAGTCCAGGTGCTTTTTAGTATTTTTTTTACTCCAAAAAATGATTCATTTGGATTTCTTGGTAGCCTAGTCATGATATTTAATTCTTCCTTCTCCGATTCAAAGGCTATAGAGCAAACGGGATCAATAATGAGTTCCATCATTACAATGTGTAGTGGCATGAGTAAAATTGGAAAGGAGGGAACAAAGGCGGGTATTAAAGTAAGTCCAATTATTGGCGTGTGGATGGCAAGTATATAGGTCATTGCTTTTTGTAGGTTATCCATGATTTTTCGTCCCGCGCGAATTGCTGCTACAATAGAACTGAAATTATCATCCAATAAAACCATTGAAGAAGCTTCTCGTGCCACATCTGTACCTTTTGCGCCCATGGATATACCTATGTCTGCTGCCTTCAATGCGGGTGCGTCATTTACACCGTCTCCGGTCATCGCAACAATATCGCCGTTTGCTTTAAGCGCCTGTATGATTCGGAGTTTTTGTTCAGGTACAATTCGTGCAAACAAATTACAGGTTTTTATTTTTTCTTGCAATTCAGTATCTCCCATAATTAATAAGTCGGAACCTGTCAAAATTGGTTCCTGAACAACCAGTCCAGCTTGTTCTGCAATACTGCTGGCAGTTGTTGGAAAGTCACCTGTAATTATTATCACCTTAATTCCTGCTTGCATACATTCCTCAATCGCTTTTGGAACTTCTGGTCGGATAGGGTCTTCGAATCCAATTAATCCAATTAATTCAAAGTTAAATCCATTTTGTTCATCAGGTAATTTTTTTTCCTTGTCCCACGTGGCATTCGCTACACCCAATACCCGTTGACCTTTTTGTGCCAATTGATGAACAATTTCTAACAACTCATTGACCACAGGTTCTGACAATTTACATAAACTAAAAATTGTTTCAGGGGCGCCCTTACAGCAAACCAAAAACGCATCTTCGTTTGAAGAAACTACATGTGTCATAGCAGTTAAATCATTAGAAAAAGCATATTCCTTAATAATTTCAAGAGGTGATTGATTAATTTCTTGGTGTGCCCATTCACATGTCTTTATGGCTTTTTCCATTGGATCAATTGTTTGCTTGTGGGAGGCATAAATGGCAACACGTAAAATAAGTTCAATTTCTTTCTTGTGATGGGTAAATAGTTCTTTTGATAATAACATGGAATTTGTATATATGGAGACTACTTCCATTTTATTTTGGGTAATAGTACCTGTTTTATCAGAACATAAAACGGTTGCAGAACCAAGTGTTTCAATCGCCGAAGACTTTCTTGTTAACAGATTTTTACTTGAAAGTCGCCATGCACCTATTGCGAGAAATACGGAAAGAACAACGGGAAATTCCTCGGGCAACATAGCCATTGCTGTTGCAAGTCCATTTAGCAATGCGTCAACAATATTTCCACGGGTTATAAAAAATGCAAAAATGACAATTACACTAACACCTCCTCCAATATAAAACAACTTCTTAATTAGTAATTTAATTTCTTTCTGGAGTTTGGTTTGTTCAATTTCAATGCTTTGAAGCGATTTGCCGATTTTACCAAATGCCGTATTTAAACCCGTATAACTCACTTTAATCAATGCTCTACCTTGAACAACGAGAGTGCCGCTATAAACCATTGTTGGAGTGGATGTAAGTGATTTACTAACCGGAAGAGATTCCCCAGTTAGAATAGATTCATCTATGCTGAGATGTGACGATTCGATTAAAAAGCCATCTGCCGGAATACGATCACCCTCATGTATGAGTACTAAATCATCAGGAACAATTTCTCTTCCCGGAATTCGTTCTTCCATACCATTTCGAATTACCAAGGCTCGAGGTGAAGACAACTTTTTTAACGATTCTAGCGCTTTTTCAGTTTTTCTATTTTGATAAAAAGTAATGAAAATTATAACAAAAACCCAACTTAGTAAAATGATTCCTTCAGCCCATTCTGCTAATAAAAAATATAGTGTACCGCATCCCAAAAGCAATAAAAACATGGGCTCTTTGATTACCTCATAGGCCAATTGAAGAATATTTCTTGTTGAGCTTATGTTTAATTCGTTATATCCAAATTGTTGTCTGCGCTGTTCAACTTCTTCAGTCCTTAATCCCTTTTTATTTGATTGATTCATCTGTTGATGCTTTGGAATATTTACTTACAAAGTTCAACACGAATTAGCATGAAAAATTACAGAATTTTGGGTAACAATTTTAAGTATATCACCTACAGTCTCGAGCCAAGAAATTGTTAATTGATGTCTTCTTTCAGTTGATTATGAGAGCCATCGCACTGAGGCATTCGCTTAGAAAGTCCGCAAACACAATCATTAATGCCTAATCCATTTAGTATCCTATCCTTATACTTTTCTATACGAGCTTCACGGGTTTTCGCTTGTTTAGAGCTTGAGAAGAATAAGTTATAGCCGCGTTGCCGTCCAGGTGTAAGAGCAAAAAAAGATGTTTTAAATGTATCGTCTTGCTCAAATTTAGCAAGAAGTTCATCCGGGAAAATTAGATCGATTGATTTATTGAATGTAACTTTTAATCCGGATTTTTCAATTTCTATGGCTTCAAAAATATAGGCTTTTATCGTTTTTTCTTGCTGAATAATTTCAGATGTATGGGTGAATTTAAACATTCTCCCCGATTGAGAATTTTCGCCTGGTTTGTGCAATACTTTTTCTGCATCTTGAAGTAAGGCCCCTTTAAAAAAACTAAGGGAAAGAAATTCTTTGAAAGTACCAAGTAAAACAAGATTGGTTTTCTGATACATATAGCAGGGGACACCCCATTTTAATCCCTCGTTTAATCCACATTCTAGTAAAAAGGAGCGTATTATTTCCATTTCCAACCTCCATTTGTCGGAGTTTGAAATGTACTCTTCTACAGTCTTGTTCTTGTTATTCATTTTTTGAAGTATTCATTCAAATCTCACTATTCTTTTTGATACCATTACTAGGAATGATTTAAAACAATAAAATTATAAATAATCCCGCTTCAATCTCTTTATCTGTTTTCTCAAATTTTCAGATGATTCCAAAAAGTGATTTCAATCAACGTATACTTAGAAAAACTATCTTTGCATTATGGAACAACGTGAAGACAAATTGAAGGACATCATTTCGCATGCTAAAGAATACGGTTTTGTATTTCCTTCCTCTGAAATATATGATGGATTATCAGCAACTTATGATTACGGACAATTGGGAGCTGAACTCAAAAATAACATCAAAGCATATTGGTGGAAGTCTATGGTTCAAATGCACGAGAATATTGTTGGTTTGGATTCAGCCATTTTTATGCATCCAACGACTTGGAGAGCTTCAGGTCACATAGATGCGTTTAACGACCCATTGATTGATAATAAAGACTCTAAAAAACGCTATCGCGCAGATGTTTTAATTGAAGAATATGTCGAAAAGCAACGTCAAAAAATTGAAAAAGAAGTTGAAAAAGGAATAAAACGTTTTGGTGCAGATTTCGATGAAATGCAATTTAGAGCTACCAATCCAAACGTGCTACGTAGTCAAGAAAAAATTGAAAGTGTCGAAAAACGCATGAAAGAAAGTTTGGAGGCCAATGATTTAGAAGCGGTTTATCAACTCATTGTTGATTTGGAAATTACATGCCCCATTTCTGGATCTAAAAATTGGACTGAAGTACGTCAATTTAATTTGATGTTTTCCACAGAATTAGGATCTGTTTCTGGAGAAGCAGCTACGATTTATTTAAGACCGGAAACGGCTCAGGGAATTTTCGTGAATTTTCTAAATGTACAAAAATCGGGTCGTATGAAAATCCCATTTGGGATAGCTCAAATTGGGAAAGCATTTAGAAATGAGATAGTTGCTCGGCAGTTTATTTTCCGCATGCGTGAATTTGAACAAATGGAAATGCAGTTTTTTGTGCGTCCAGGTGAAGAAATGAAGTGGTATAACTACTGGAAGGAATTTCGATTGAATTGGCATCACGCCCTAAATTTAGGAGAAGAAAAATACCGCTACCATGATCATTTGAAATTAGCTCATTATGCTAATGCTGCTAGTGATATTGAATTTGATTTCCCAATGGGTTTCAAAGAATTGGAAGGGATTCATTCAAGAACTGATTTTGATTTGAAACAACACGAAATGCATTCAGGAAAGAAATTGCAATATTTCGATCCAGAACTTAATCAAAGCTATGTTCCATTTGTAATTGAAACTTCCATTGGTTTAGACCGCATGTTTTTGGCAGTATTAAGTGCTTCTTACAAAAACGAAACCTTGGAGGATGGTTCAGAAAGGGTAGTGCTGAAAATTCCTGCAGTTCTTGCTCCCTACAAAGCGTGTATCATGCCGTTGGTAAAAAAAGATGGATTGCCTGAAAAAGCGCGAGAAATTATTCAGTCATTGCAATTAGATTTTATGATGCAATATGACGAAAAAGACTCAATAGGTAAGAGATACCGTCGCCAAGATGCCATTGGTACTCCTTATTCCATTACCGTGGATCATCAATCTTTAGAGGATAATATGGTTACCATACGCGATCGTGATACGATGGAACAACAGCGAGTTGCTGTTACAGAACTTCATTCTATTTTACATCAAAAATGCAATTGGTCTCGTTTGTTCAACTAGATTAATCTCTGAAAATATCAGGATCAATTCCCAACTCGATATTAAGTAAGAATTTATCGGTGTCTCCGGCCAAATCACCTTCAGTTTTCCCACCACAGTTGTATTTACTGGCAGAAAAATTTTCTTTTCCATTTAGCCAAGTGCGAATAGTAACTCCTGTTCCTCCGGTACAACCTGGCATTGCTTCAGTGGGTTTTTGATTTTTTATTCCGCAATTTAAGAAAGCAGTTTTGCATTGTTCCCATTTAAAATTAGAAATTTCAATCGTTGTGTCTTTTATAATGGTTCCATAAGAGTCCAACAGGTATTGAATCTTTTCGGGTGTTACAATCCATGTATAACTTCGATGATATTCAGGAGCAACAGATGCATCTTGAAAATGATATTCAATTTTATCTATATTTTTTGGAAGGATATTTTTATTCTGATTTTGGTGAGGTTTTTTGGGATTTCGATAAGAGTGATACACTTTGAGTTGCTTAATTCCGCGCGTTGTTTCAAACAATGTAGGTATCGTGATTTGTTTTCCTTTTAAATAATAATAGACATCAAAATGTAAATGAGGCCAGGAGGAATAGCCCGTATTTCCAGATAATCCAATTAGCTGACCTTTGTGAATAGTGTCTCCCGTTTTTACCTTAATACCTGAATAAAGCAAATGCCAGTATGCCGCATAAGTGTCGTCAGCATGTTTAATTATGATGTGATTTCCTTGCTTTAAAAATTTCTTTTGCGGGCCACCTCTTCGATTTGAATCTATTGTCTTATTGACGATTCCATCACGCGAAGCATAAATTGGGGTTCCTTTTTTTACTCTGAAATCTAAAGCGAAATCTCCTTTGTGCGAATATTTTCCATTATAACCTTGCATAACAACTACTTTTTTTCCTGGTTTAAAAGGTAATTCGTAGATATAGTTAGAATCAATAAATGATTTTTTTTGTTGGCCCAATGCCCCAAACAAAGTACAGCTAAAAAGAAAAAAAAATAAAGATTTCATGAGCACAATTGATGCTGTTTTAGGATAGCAAACATAGTGGATTTTCTCCAAAAAAGGTATGTAAATTCCATTTATCTGGATTTCAATTTTGTATACCAATTCATAATAGCTTACATTTGTTTATGAAAAACGGTAAAAAAGTAATTTATTTCGCTATTGCTTGCTTGGTGTTTTCAGCTTTCAAAACGAGTGAAATCGAAAAAGGAATTGCAAGTTATTACGGAATGTCTTTTGAAGGAAGAAGAACTTCTTCAGGAGAAATACTTAGAAACGATAGCTTGACTGCCGCTCACAAAACACTTAAGTTTGGAACTATTGTTAAGGTTACCAATACAAAAAATGATTCAGTTGTAGTGGTGAAGATTAATGATCGCTTACCCAAAAGCTCTTCTCGTGTCATTGATTTAACACTAAGAGCAGCTAAAAAATTAAACTTTATTCGTGCAGGGCTAGCACCTGTTACACTTGAAATAATTGAGAAAAAATGAGAAAAATTAGTTTATTAGTCTTAGTGGTTTCAGCAACCCTGGCTTCATGCTCAAAAGGAACAGTTTCATCGGTTTCTGAACAACCTGTTGATGTTAGGTCTACAACGAGTGATATAACTGCAGCAACGTTGTATGCGGAGCAGTGTTCCAAGTGTCATGGCCTAGAACCAAGAGAAAAATACACAGCAAATCAATGGAAAAGAATCGTTCCAGATATGGCTAAAAAAGCAAATTTAGACTCCAACCAAGAAGCAACAATTCTAAGGTATGTGCTGGAAGCTGCAAAACCCTAAGTATTGAATCGTCGTAATTTTTTAGGATTGTCAGCTATGTCCGTTGCTTTTGCCTCAATGTCACCGATTCGTTCACTTTTTGACGAGCAAAATCCAAGCAATGAAGTATTTCCAACTTTATTTGTTGGTCATGGCTCACCAATGAATGCGATTGAACAAAATGAGTTTACTGATAAGTGGAAAAAAGTCACTCAAAATTTTGAAAAACCGAAAGCTATAATTTGTATTTCTGCGCATTGGTTGACTAATGGTACATTTGTCACAACAATGAATCAGCCTAGAACAATACATGATTTTGGCGGATTTCCTCAAACTTTATTTGATGTACAATACCCTGCCCAGGGATCTATTGATGTTGCACATTGGGCTCAAGAAGCAATAAAGACCGTGCATGTTCAAGAGAATCATGATTGGGGCTTAGATCATGGCACTTGGTCAGTTTTAAACAATATGTATCCAGCAGCTAATGTTCCTGTTATTCAGCTAAGTATAGATTTCAATAAACCCTTGTCATACCATTTTCAGTTAGCCCAAGAACTAAAAGTATTGCGTAAAAAAGGTGTTTTGATCATTGGAAGTGGAAACATGGTACATAATCTTGGCATGGTTGCATGGGATAAAATCAGCTCTCCAGGATTTGGTTATGATTGGACACTGGAAATCGATGCAATTTTTAAACAGAAAATCCTAAATCGAGATTTTCAATCTTTGATAAATTGGACAACATTACACAATCAAATTTCTTTGGCTGTGCCCACATTAGACCATTATATTCCGTTGATATACTCGGTTGGACTAAGTCACAATCAAGATGAAATCACGTTTTTTAATGATAAAGCAGTGGCTGGTTCGCTCACTATGACATCCGTTCAATTTGGATCATGAAATTAAGTAGTATAAAAGTAGTCGATTTATCAACGGTTTTGGCAGGCCCATCCGTGGGAACCTTTTTTGCAGAACTTGGGGCAGAGGTGATAAAAATTGAAAGTCCACAGTTTCCCGATGTTACCCGTTCTTGGAAATTACCAACTGAAGATGCATTATCCCCTGTGAGCGCCTATTTTTCATCGGTTAATTATCGCAAAAAATATAGTGAACTTGATTTGTCTGATTCAATTCAGAAAAAAGAATTGCTTCATTTGATTTCCGAGGCTGATATTCTACTGATGAATTTTAAAGCTTCAACAGAATTGAAATTCGGGTTAACACCTGATTTATTGCAAGCTAAATTTCCTCAATTAATCATAGGGAAAATTACTGGTTTTGGCGAAGAAAATGACCGCGTTGCATATGATTTAATACTTCAAGCGGAAACAGGTTTTATGTCCATGAATGGCACCAAAGAATCTGGCCCTGTTAAGATGCCTGTTGCACTGATTGATGTCCTAGCAGCTCATCAATTGAAAGAAGGAATTTTAGTTGCATTATTGGATCGGATCTCTTCAGGTCAAGGCAGAACTGTTAGCGTTTCTTTATATGATGCGGCTATTTCCAGTTTAGCAAACCAGGCGTCAAATTATTTAATGTCACAACAAATTCCACAGCGTATTGGTAGCTTGCATCCCAATATTGCTCCTTATGGTGAGATTTTCTCAACCAAAGATGGTTTTCAGATTACCATAGCCATTGGAAGTGATGTTCATTTTCAAAAACTAGGATCTGTTTTATCATTGCCTGAATTAGCTCAAGACCAACGTTTTTTATCGAATCAACAACGGGTAAAGAATCGGTCAGAATTAGCCGATATTTTAAAAGATAAATTGGAGCATGTTGAAGCGGATGATTTTCTTAGACAATGTCATGAAATGTACATTCCTGCTGCCAGAATAAAAAATTTAGCTGAGGTTTTCCAAGATCAATCAGCTCAACAATTGGTGTGTCAGGAAGAGATTTCAGGAATAAATTCAAAACGTGTTACTTCAATAGCCTTTAAATGGAAATAGAGATTCGTTCACCAAGAACAGATTTGGAATGGGAAAATTATTACAATTTGCGTTACCGTATTTTGCGTCAGCCATGGGGTCAGCAGTTGGGTTCGGAAAGAAATGAAGGAGATGCTACTGGAATACACCTAGCGTTATTTGATTTTGATGGGATTAAAGCAATTGCGCGTCTCGATGTATCTGGTAGAGGCGAGGGTCAAGTAAGGTTCGTTGCAGTAGAGACAAATGTTCAGGGAAAAGGTTTTGGTAAGTGTATTATGCAAGAAGCCGAATCCATATCCATTTCCAGAGGAGATACTCAAATGATACTTCATGCGCGCGAAGTTGCAGTAGATTTCTATAAAAGTCAAGGGTATCAAATTCTAGAAAAATCACATGTATTATTTGACCATATTCAGCATTATTTGATGCAGAAGAAATATTGAATTAGGGTCACTCACTGTGTAATCTGAAATTTTAATTACATTATTATTACTTTTTATTGAACCTTTTGGCTGTTGTTTTGTTGGAAACACGTTACGTGCAGTAGAATAATAAATGGCAGAGTATAAAATTAAAGACTTAGAGGTTCTTTCTGGTGTGAAAGCGCACACAATACGTATTTGGGAAAAGCGGTATAATTTGCTGTCCCCAGATCGTACTGAGACAAAAATTCGTTTGTATAATGACGAAGATTTGGTTACGCTATTAAATGTTTGTCTATTGTACAAACATGGGATAAAAATATCTCATATCTCTAACATGTCTTACTTACAGGTACAATCTAAGATTACTGAAATTCATGAGCTGCATAATTCAAATGATAGTTGCGAGCAATTAATTTTAGCTTTACTAACGCTTGATGAATGTTTGTTTCGTGATACATTGGGTGGATTGATAAGAGAAGTGGGTTTAACTAAAACATTTACGGAGCATTTAGTTCCGTTTTTAGATCGAATTGGTATAATGTGGTTAGTTGGGTCAATTAATGCATCACAAGAACATTTTATATCGAATTTAATTCGTCAAAAAATAATATCAGAAATTGATAAAATGCCAATTCCAAGTAATACTGCCAATCCGGTAATGTTATTTTTGCCTGAGCATGAATGGCACGAAATAAGTTTGCTATTTTATCAATATATATTGCGTGAAAATAACTTACATACGGTATATTTAGGTCAAAGTTTGCCTTACGATTCGTTAGTTGAATGTGTTCGGCAATTGAAGCCACGTGCGCTAGTAACTTCTTGGTTGACCGCGGTAGAAGAAAATTTTATAGAAAATTATTTTCAGCAACTTAAAAAAGAAGTAGGCAATATTCCTATTTTAGCGGGAGGTTATCAAATTAAACTCAATAATTCTCGCATTGAAAAATGGATAGTTGCGATAGAAAATATTGAAACATTGGGCACTCATTTCTCATAAAATAATTTTTTTTCTTCTTTTGTGTTTGATTAAAATAAAATCATTATATTTGATTAATAAATAGTCAGTATAGAATTTTAAAATTAAGAAAACGATGTCACAGTTGAAAGTAGGTGATGTAGCTCCACCTTTTAAGGGAGTTGACCAGAATGGTGATTTGATTGAGTTAGCTCAATTTTCTGGTAAGAAAGTAGCATTGTATTTTTATCCAAAAGATGACACGCCAGGTTGTACTACTCAAGCTTGTAATTTACGAGATAACTTAGCATCTTTAACTAATCAAGGGATTGAAGTGATTGGAGTAAGTACGGATTCTATCAAGAGTCATACAAAGTTTGTGAGTAAATACTCCTTAAATTTCCCACTTATTGCTGATGAAAATAAAGAAATAGTTGAGCAATACGGTGTATGGGGATTGAAAAAGTTTATGGGTCGTGAATATATGGGAACAAATCGCACAACCTTTATAATTGATGAGAAGGGTATTATTCAAGAAGTAATATCAAAACCCAAAACAGCTACTCACGCTGAAGAAATTTTAACCCTAATTAAATAAAATAGATAAACGTAAATAGTTTACGTTTATCGCTGGTTACCTTTGTCTTGTTATTTTTATAAAACCAAACGATATGTCAAAAAAAGAAGTAAATGTTGAAAAATTAAAAGCGTTACAGCTTACATTAGAGAAATTAGATAAAACCTTTGGAAAGGGTTCTGTAATGAAAATGGGTGATAGTCCGGTTGAGAAACTAGAAGTAATACCAACTGGTTCGGTATCTCTTGATTTAGCTTTAGGGATTAATGGATATCCGAAAGGAAGAGTTGTTGAAATTTATGGCCCTGAGTCTTCTGGTAAGACAACTTTAGCTATTCATGCAATTGCTGAGGTACAAAAGCAAGGTGGAATAGCCGCATTTATTGATGCTGAACATGCCTTTGATCCATTTTACGCAAAAAAATTAGGTGTTGATATTGCCAATTTATTGATTTCTCAGCCAGATAATGGAGAGCAAGCATTAGAGATTGCTGATAATTTAATTCGTTCTGGTGCAATTGATTTAATAGTTGTTGATTCTGTTGCTGCCCTTACCCCAAAAGCAGAAATTGAAGGAGAAATGGGTGATTCACAAATGGGATTACAAGCTCGTTTGATGTCCAAAGCATTGCGGAAATTAACTGGTTCAATTAATAAAGCGGGATGTTGTTGTATTTTCATTAATCAGTTGCGTGATAAGATTGGTGTTATGTTTGGAAATCCAGAAACTACAACAGGAGGAAATGCGTTGAAATTTTATTCTTCAGTTAGAATTGATATTCGAAAAGCTACTCAGATAAAGGATGGTGAAGAAATTATCGGTAATCGAGTAAAAGTTAAAGTGGTAAAAAATAAAGTTGCTCCACCTTTTAGAAAAGCAGAATTTGATATTCTTTATGGTGAAGGAATTTCTAAAATTGGAGAAGTAATTGATTTGGGCGTTGAGCTAAACATCTTAAAGAAAAGTGGTTCATGGTTCTCATACGGTGAAACTCGATTAGGACAAGGCCGTGATTCTGTTAAATCAATTTTAGCTGATAATGGTGAATTATTGGATGAATTGGAAAGAAAAATAAAAGAAGCTCTTTCTAAACCGGAAGCTGCATCATTAATATTACAAGAATAAGGTTATCGTTCGGTTAAAATAGCGCGCCTCGGTGCGCTATTTTAGTTTATAGCTATAGGGTAGCTAAAACGTTCGCTAAATCGGTAATGCTTTTTAGATGAATAGTACGTAAACCCGATTTTTGAGCACCTTCGATATGCTGTATTGAATCATCTATAAAGAGCGTTTTTTGTGGATTTAACCCGTGTAAATCGCATACTTTAGTAAATGTTTCTGGATGAGGTTTACGCATTCCTAATTGATGTGAAACATGTATTTTTTCGAAATAATATTCCATGGGCATCTCAGAAACTTTATTCCATTCTCTAATTACTAGTTCCAGATGCAATTCATTTGTATTACTTAACATAAATAAACGAGTCTTTCCTTTTAATTCGTTTAATAATTCAATAGATTTAATTTCAACAGTTCCTATCATTGCATTCCATGCCTGAACAACCTGATTAGGTGTGATTATTGAACTTGATAAGGGAAGTAATTTATTGATGAAATGCTGCGTAGAAACAAGACCAATTTCATATTGTTGAAATAATTCTGCTTGTTCACTTTGCGAGTAGAGCGAGGACGCTTGTGTAAATCCTATCTTTTCAAAAGCTTCAATGGTGGCCAAATAATCAATGTGAATAAATACGCCTCCTAAATCAAAAATAATTGCATCAATTTCTTCGAACATATAAAAATAAAAAAAGCCACTCAATGAGCGGCTTTTCAAACTTAACAAATAAATTTTATTTATTATTCAAAACAAGATTTAAATCAAAACTAATAACAGATTTGATCGTTTCTTCTGGTTTTTTTTCATTTACTTTTAATCCTTCAATATTCAACGATTTGAAATCGATATCAAACGTACCAGCGATGGTAGCTTTTTTTCCGTCATTAGTTAAGGTAACTGGAATATCTTGTTTCATTTCTTTACCTAACAAAGAAATCGTTGTAGCTAATTTTCCGTCTTTGTATCCTGATACCTTTACTACAACTTCAGGAAATTTTGAAACATCAAAATAATCTTTGTCTGCCAAATGACCTTTCAACATTTCTTTTTTATCCGCTGGTAATTCTATGTCCTCAACACGAATTGAATTCATGTTTACTACAAATTCACCGGATACATTACTTTGACCTTGTGCAGACAATGTTCCTGATTTAAATTTCAAAGATCCAATATGGAAATCTTCCTCTGATTTTGATCCTTTCCACTTCAATGAAGAAGCCATTGTGTCAATCGTAAATTTGGTTACCGCAGCAGATTCTGAAGCATTCTCTGAAGCATTTTCAGTTGTTTTTTTACCGCCACATGATACGATTAACAACGTTAACATCGTTCCAACTAAAACAATTCCTTTTTTCATATTATATTTTTTTTGGCAAACATACGAACTCAAATTCAAGAAATTCGTCTCGATTGAATTAAATAATGTTAAGATTTTTTTGATTTACCTTTAACTAATTTCATTTCATCAACCAAATGCTTGGCGCCTGAATATTTATCCATTACCCACAATACATATCGAATATCAACAACCACATTTCTACAACGATTTGCATCAAACATATAATCACTCATCGTACTTTCCCATGTGCGATCAAAGTTCAGTCCCATGAGATGTCCATTTTTATCCAATACAGGTGATCCTGAATTTCCACCCGTTGTGTGATTAGACCCAGTAAAACACACCCAAAGTTCGCCGTTTTGAGCATATTGACCGTAGTCTTTATTTTTGTGCAAGTCAAGCATTCGAGGGAGTAATTCAAAGTCTGGATTACCTGAATTATATTTGGCGATAATTCCATCCAATGTGGTATGTTCCGTATACATCATCCCATCTGCCGGAGATGAACCTTCTAATTTTCCGTAGGATATCCGAAGAGTACTGTTGGCATCTGGCCAGTGTTTTTCATTTGGAAACATAACTTTTTTTCCCTCTACGTATCGTTTCAACAAGGTTGTCATTTCTGCATTAAAAGACTGGAACGCGGGACTCGTTTCACTTCTGAATTTCGAAATCAGTTTTGTATAGTGTAAAAAGCCAGGGTCGTTTTCGATAATACTTTTGCTGGAATCAGTATAATTTGATATAAACAACATGAATCGCTCCTTATTCGTTAATACTGATTGGGAATAAATCGTGGTGGAAAGAGCAATAATTTCATTTTCACTCATTGAATGATTACCGATTTGAGAAAAATATTCAATCGTTAACAGGTCAAAAATACGTTTATCTATTGTTTCATCGTAGTTTTTAAAGAAGCCTTCAGCGCTAATTTTTAATTTATCAATGACAGATTGTATTTCATTTTTGTCCTTGTATTTGCTATAATTAATAATGAGATCGTTAATTCCTCGTATTAATTTAAAATATTCTGGACCGTATGAAAAATATTCAATCCCCAAAGCATATTGAAATTCAAAGTCAATTTTTGAGGCAACAAGTTCATTCATTTTCTGCACTACATCCCCGTATTTCCCTTTCCACTCGGAATTATTATTCGCTTTTTCCTCGAATTTTTTTTCGGATTGAATTTTTAAATCGACAGCGCCTAAACGCTTTAGCCCATCAATTTGACCGATCCATTTTTTCCAAGAATTGGCTATGCTCGCCTGTTTTGCTGAATATTGTATACGTGTTTTATCATCTCCTCTCATACCTGCATCAATTATTCCAAGTGATAGATCACGCATTCTAATTCTAGCAGGCCTCTCTTTTTCAATGATAAATTTCAAGTAGGAAGAAACTACGTGTTGTTCTGTTGAACCTGGAAATCCATATACCATTGTAAAATCACCTTGTTTTCGGTTTTTAAAGGAAATTGGTAAAAAGTGAATGGGAACATAAGGTACATTTTCAATAGAATAGGGAGCTGGTTTATTGTCTTTTCCAACATAAATCCGAAAAACAGAAAAATCTCCGGTATGTCTTGGCCAAACCCAATTATCCGTGTCGCCGCCAAATTTACCAATCGAATTGGGTGGTGTTCCAACAAATCGGACATCTAAGAAAACTTCTTTAACCATCATATAATAATCATTTCCATAATTAAATGGTTTGATTTCAGCTTCATAATGAGTTCCTGCTACGGCCTTAGATGTTAACTCCCTTATGAATGTTTGAATACTTGCTTCATCTGTTTTTCCGAGGCCAAGTATTAATTTTGTAACATCTTCTATACGAACGATGCGAACAGCTGTTAAACCAGGATTTGTCAATTCCTCTTGTTTATTTTTCGCCCAAAACCCAAATTTTAAATAATCTTTTTCAAGTGATGAATGCGATTGAATTTGCGAATATCCGCAGTGGTGATTTGTAAGTAATAGACCTTGATTTGAAACAAGTTCGGCCGTGCAACCTCCACCAAATTGAAGAATTGCATCTTTAATACTTGCTTTATTTACATTGTAGATATCTTGCGCCGATAATTTCATTCCTTTCGCCTTCATATCTGATTCGAATGCAGAAATTAACGATGGAATTAACATTCCTTCATCCGCACGAAGAGGGGAGATTAGGATTAAAAATAATGTAATGCAGAAAAAGAACGTTTTCATATTTTAGATTTTAGAGTTGCGAATGTACAATTTTAACCAATAAAAAGAAATTTCAAATACTTGAATGAAATCAAATTTCTACTTTTGTTGCAAATAGAAACGGATGGAAGTTTTCAAATTTGGTGGCGCATCAGTTAAAGATGCATCCGCAGTGCGTAATGTTGGATCGATTCTTTTGAGATATGAAGGTCAGAAATTAATTGTAGTGGTTTCTGCAATGGGTAAAACGACCAACAAGTTAGAGGATATTGTGGCAGCAAAAATAGCACAGGATTCTATTTTATATACTGAATTAATAAAGGAACTATCCGATTTTCACCTTGATATTTTGGACGGATTATTTGAGGATAAACAGCTTGTTATATTTTCTGAAATTAGAACTGTTTTTGAGGAGTTGCACGAATGGTATAACCATATAGTTCAAGGAAATTACTCGTGTGAATACGACCAAGTTGTATCTCTGGGTGAGGTTGTTTCATCAAAAATTGTTGCTGCCCATTTGATGCAGGAAGGACTTTCTTCAGGATGGGTGGATGCTAGACAATTGATTAAAACCGATAATCAATTCCAAGAGGCAAAAGTGGATTGGTCTCAAACAGAGCAATTGATTCAATCTAAGGTGTTTCCCTTGTTTTCCAATGTAAATATTATAGTAACTCAAGGATTTATTGGTCATGCGTCTGAGGGAATAACAACAACACTTGGTAGAGAAGGTTCGGATTATTCTGCTGCAATTTTTGCCTATTGTTTAGTTGCTAAAAAAGTAACTATTTGGAAAGATGTTCCTGGTATGTTAAACGCAGATCCTAAATATTTTGAAAATACGGTTAAGCTAGATCAGATTTCTTTTAAGGAAGCAATAGAACTTTCCTATTACGGTGCATCGGTTATTCATCCCAAAACAATAAAGCCTCTTCAAAATAAAGGGATTCCTCTTTTTGTTAAATCATTTATCCATCCAGATACTGCTGGTACAATAATTCAAGAATCTATAGATAAAGACGATTTGATTCCTTCATTTATCGTAAAAAAAGACCAGGTATTATTTTCTATTCGACCAATTGATTTTTCGTTTATTGCAGAAGATAACTTGAGTGATATTTTTAGTCGATTGGCACAATATCAAGCAAAAATTAATTTGATGCAAAATTCTGCTTTGAGTTTCTCCTTGCTCATGGATCGTAAAAAGGCTGATCCTGATAAAATAAAATCGATACTAGGCGATTCCTATAAAGTTTGGTATAACGAAGAATTAGAATTAGTAACAATACGTCATTACGATCAAGAGACGATCGATTTAGTTACAAAAGGAAAAACTTCTATTTTGGAGCAAAAAACGAGGCAAACCATTCGAATTGTCTTGAAATAAAGAAATAATGAAAAAAAGGTTATCGGACATTAAGCATGCCCAGAATTTATTGATATCTGGCATAAGCTCCCCAAATTTGGAGGCTAAATTCGCTGAGATGGGTTTAGTGTCTGGTAAAGAAATACGCTGGCTATTTAGTGCTCCAATGGACGACCCTATTGCTATTGAAGTTGATGGATATATCCTTTCTATGCGTTTGGATGAAGCTAAATATGTGGAAGTTGAAATATTTAAGTAGCTGGAAAAGAATGTCTTGAGCTATTTAATGCTTGTTTTTGTAACCTTGGCTCGAAATATGCCGTACATAACCCACAAATAAGCAAAATACATGAAAGCAAATTTCCAGCATTTAAATAGAAATACAATAGGTGTAGCTAAGGAAAAATTGACTCAGCACCGATTTATGGGAACGAAATCAAATTTATCGATTTTTCAAGTTGCTCATTTGATGGACGCAGTTAAGAGTAATTCTGATTCTGAAAAAAATCAACTCCCTTCTTTGTTTTTTAGTGTAGGGTTAAACTAAATACACTTTTTCACGTCTTTTTTTCATTCTTTTAGTTAATTTTGTTGTGTGCATGCAACTTTTTTTATGAATTAGTTGTCAAGTAATTAATAATTAATTTTAAAGTTTTGAAAAATATATTCTACCTTCCGTTACTTTTCATTTTTTGTTCTATCCAAATTTTTAATTCCCAAAGCATTGCTGTAAATACAGGCCAAACGCCTACGCAATTGGTGAATAATGTGTTACTTGGATTTGGAGTTACTGCATTTAATATTACAATTAATGGTAGTCCAGTAAATGCAAATACCCCAGTTAGTAATGTTACTTCTTTTACCAATGCAAATCCTGCATTTCCTTTTGCTGCAGGAATGTTATTAACAACTGGAAATGGTATTGGTGCTCAAGGGCCTAACAATTCTTTTAATTTTACCAATAATACACCAGCAACATCTAATGTCAATACTGATCCTCACTTGAATGCAATTGCAAATGGTACAGTAACTAACGGTGTCGTTTTGGAATTTGACTTTATTCCATCTGGTGACACAATGAGTTTCCGATATATTTTCGGTTCAGAAGAATACCCGGAATGGTCACCTTCCTCCTTTAATGATGCCTTTGGTTTGTTTTTGTGGGGCCCAGGAATTACAGGTCCTTATGCTTTGGCTGGCTATCCAGCTGGAGGATCGAATATTGCCGTTATACCTGGTGGTACGCCCGTTACAATTAACAATGTTGGGGACGCTAACAATACCCAATATTATGTGTTTAATGAATCAGCTTCAACATTAACGTATGGAAATGCTATTCAATATGACGGAACAACCGTGGTATTAAATGCTGCTGCCAGTGTTCAATGTAACCAAACATACCACATTAAATTGGCTATTTCTAACGTGGGTGATCAATCCTATGATTCTGGTGTTTTTCTCGAGGCAGGAAGTTTTGTATCTGACGCTGTTGCTGTAACTGTAGCAACGGTTTCTGGAGACACAACTATTATTGAAGGATGTACAGACGCTAATTTTATCTTTACGCGCCCTCAAACTCAATTGGACGACACATTAATTATTAATTATACCATTACGGGTGATGCAATTGAAGGTGTCGATTACAATAGTTTAATAAACCCGATTACTTTTTTACCGGGCGAAGATTCTGTTGTAATTAATTTATCTCCTGTTCAAGATGGCTTATCAGAAGGATTTGAATCTGTAATTATTACGGTAGAAATTATCAATCCTTGTAATGATACTATTTTCTCATCTGGAACCATTTATATTGGAGATGGACCAATAATAAATATTTTGGAAACTGATCCGCTAGTGTTATGTGCCACAGATAGCATTCCGTTAAGTGTATCGGCATCAGGAGGATATGCTCCTTACACATATTCCTGGACAACTCTTTCAGGCACACCAATTGGATCTGGTGACACAATTACAGGAAGTATTTCTTCTAATGGCTTTCAACAATATATTGTTACAGCAACTGACAATTGTAACTTTTCTAATAGCGATACGGTCACGCTGACAATGAATCAAGCTTTGGCCGTTGATACCATGGGAACAGAGCCTTCCAGTTGTCAACCTACAGGTGTAGTTTGGGGATTAGCAACGGGAATTACCGGAGTTCCTGCGTACAATTGGACGGGACCAGGTGCCAATAATCCAAATTTTATTGATGCTTCTGTTTGGGAAAATATCCCTTCTGGTTGGTATTATTTTACTGTAACCGATGATGTTTGTTTTGCTTCAGATAGTGTATTTGTCGAATTACTAGATCCACCTATTGCAAGTTTTTCTGTTACTCCATTAAGTGGATGTGCTCCAATGGAGATTTCGATAACAAATACCAGTCAAAATGGAACTAATTATTTATGGAATTTGGGAGATGGTTCTACCAATGTCACCTCAGACTTATCTGGATTTACCCATACTTTCACAGATACAATGGACAATCAAGCTTATATTATTCAGTTAATCGTTCAACAAGGGCCTTTCTGTAGTGATACGGCTGTTATCGGAGTGATTACCTCTGTGTGTGGTTGTATGAATCCTGCTGCGGATAATTATAATCCAAATGCTACAGTTGATGATGGAAGTTGTATTTTCCCTGATCCAATAATTTCTGCACCAAATGTGATTACACCAAACGATGATGGTCTAAATGATGAATTTATCTTAGATTGGATGAATTTGAGTTCATTAAGATTGGTAATTTTAAACCGATGGGGTAATACAATATATGATGAAACTAGTACTGATTTATTGAACATGACCCCAAGTTGGGATGGCGGAAATGCATCTGATGGCGTATATTTTTACCGCTATGAAGGTGTTGGTGTTGCAGGACAAGAACTAGATGGTCATGGGTTTTTACACCTAATTAGAGACTAAAAAACCTACTGTGTATAAGCACAGTATTTTAATCCAATTTGAAAAGGAATCATTCGCTAGAGTGATTCCTTTTTTTTTGAATAGTTAATAACCGAACTCTGGTTGATAGTCATTTTAGAGAGTAAAGGACAATAGCAAGGCTAATTTTGAACCGATTTATTGTATTTGTATACTGGTACAGATGTTAAGGGTCAAAGCGCCCTGAGTACAGTTTTCTTAAAACATTGAATTAAATTGTTTTCTTAATGGTAACGGCTAATAATTTATTCCAATATTTTCCGGTAATAAACAGTTGATTCTCCTCTTTATTATATGCGATTCCATTAAGAACCTCGCCACGTCCGCGATATTTTGAGGAAATTTCTCCCGCATTAATCAGTGCTACTACAGCTCCAGAATTTGGATTAATTACAGCAATTAGATCCGTTGTATAAACGTTCGCATAAATTAATCCGTCAATATACTCTAATTCATTTAACTGAGTTATAGGTCCTTCATCGGTATACGCTTCAATAGTTTTCACGACTTCAAAAGTTGTAGGGTTTCTAAAAATAAGTTGTTCTGTACCATTTGACATGATGAGGTATTTGCCGTTATTACAAAGTCCCCATCCTTCTCCATTGTATTTGTGTTCTTTCGGAAATGCCGTTAGATTTTTCGAATCATAGGTTAAACACTTTTGATTTTTATATGTCAATTGATATAGCGTGTCCCTCAAAATACTAATTCCTTCACCAAAATACGTAGCGTCTAAGCCCATTTTTTTTACTAATTTCCCGGTTGTTTTATCAACTTGAGCTACTAGCGTCTGACCATTGCTACCAGGATCTCCTGTTCCTTCAAATAAAGTACCATTATAAAATTCTAATCCTTGCGTATAACTTGAATCTCTATGAGGGAATTCACCTGTGACTTCAAACCTCCAGGTGTCTGGTTTCTTGTCATTTAATATCCGCACCAATCGCTCGTCATTTTCTGTGGTATTATCGGAAAGTGTGGCAGTAACGGTTAGTTTTTTTGTTCCTAGGGCGAGTCCCTTTGTTTTCAATACATGTGACACTTTGTTTTTTGGGCTATCCCATTTTTGTAATACGCTATCATTAAGTTTTAATTCAACTTTTATAACATCAGAATTATTGATGTTAATATCCAATTTAGCTTCTTTATTGGTGATGATTGCCAGATTTTCATCAAATTGAAAAGTTGCCCCAATAGAATCTGTTTGTGTTGAGTTACCGTCTAAAATTACCTTAGTAACAAATCCCCCTACAAAGATTAAAAGAAGTAGAATAATTATTTTTTTTTTCATGTTTAAAGTGCGGATTTAATTTCTTGTGCGCTAATTCCGTTATGGGAAGAATTGTATATTACCTCTCCATTTTTGAGTAAAAGTACTTGTGGTGATTGATGTTCCACGTTTAAAACCCGTGCGATTTCATTAGAAAGTTCGCGAAATGCAATCAAATCCAAGTAAAATAATTCAACATGTTGACTTGAATCCCATTCTCTTTCAAATCGGGATAATGCCATAGAAGAAATACTGCATCGAGTACTATGCTTGAAGAGAATTACTGGTTTTTGAAAACTTAACTCAATAATTTCATCCAAGGTGTTTTCAGTGGATAGTTGAATCCAAGGAAAAGCGGATTTGTTTGAAAACCAACTCATCAGAAACCGGAGGTAAATTGTTTCAGAAATCGAATATCATTTTCAGAATACAGGCGTAAATCATTTACTTTGTATTTAAGTTGGGCAATACGTTCTATTCCCATTCCAAAAGCATATCCTGTGTACTCATTAGGGTCTATTCCACAAGATTTTAACACATTAGGGTCCACCATTCCACATCCAAGAATTTCTAACCAACCTGTATATTTACAAACATTACAACCCTTGCTATTGCAAATGGAACAAGAAATGTCAACTTCGGCACTTGGTTCAGTAAAGGGAAAATAGGATGGCCTCAACCGTATTTGGGCCTTGTCTCCAAAAAGTTCTTTAGCAAAGTATAATAAAGTTTGCTTTAGGTCAGCAAAGGAGACATTTTTATCAATATATAATCCTTCCACCTGATGAAAAAAACAATGAGCCCTAGCTGAAATAGCTTCATTTCTATAAACACGTCCAGGAGAAATCGTGCGTATCGGAGGAGTTGAGTTTTCCATTACTCGAACTTGAACTGAGCTTGTATGTGTCCGTAACGCAATTTCGTTTTCATTTTTTTCTATGAAAAAAGTATCTTGCATATCCCGAGCTGGGTGCTCAGGTGGGAAATTTAATGCGGAGAAATTATGCCAATCATCTTCGATTTCAGGACCTTCAGAAATACTAAATCCAATGCGACTAAAAATATCGATAATTTCAGCTCTTACCAAAGATAAAGGATGTCGCGAACCGATCGTTTCGTCCTGCGGCGGTCTTGATAAATCAATAATAGTATGAGATTCCTCTAGGTTTTCAAAGATTTCTTTTTGATTATTGAATTTAATTTCAATCTTATCTTTAAGTGTATTGATTTGTTGTCCAACTTCTCTCTTTTTCTCGTTCGGAACATCTTTTAATGCACTATACAAACTTTTTATTATTCCTTTGGAACCTAAGTAATGTATTCTAAAGTTTTCAAGATTAGCAACAGTTGATATATCATATTGTGTAATCTCTACTGCTATTTTTTCAATATCGTCAATCATAATTATTGGCTATTGTAACTTTTTAAGTGGTTTAACTGTTTAAAAGTTAAAGCCAATACAAAGTTAAAATAAAAGCTTAAAAGTATGTACACAAAAGTTTTTCGCCCGATTTTAATTTTATCATCACTCGCCATTATACTCATGGCATTCAATGCTTGTGTTAAAATTGAACCAACGATTGCAGTAATATATGTTAAGAATGCCGATGGCACGTTGAGTGATGGAGCTCAAGTACGCTTGTATGGACAACCTGTTTCTGTATCGACCGCAAATGCAAGTCAACCATTACAAATTGATATTTTAAAACAAACGGACAATGAAGGAAAGGCATATTTTGATTTGTCTAATTTTTACAAGGCTGGACAAACCGGTGTTGCGATATTAAATGTTGATATTCAAAAAGCGGGACAAGTTGCAACGGGTTTCATTCAAATTATTGAACAGCAATCCAATGAGAAAACATTCTTTTTGCAATAAAACCTTTGAATATTTAGTGAATTTTTTAAACATTCGGCTTGGTTAATATGTGATTTTTCAAATAATATTGTACTTTTATAAATCGAAAACTAATTTTATGGCAAAAAAAATACTCTTTATACTTCCTTTAGCCTTGATTTTATTTGGTTTTTCATCTTGTGAACCAAAGGATCCAGCCATTTTGAAAGTTTTTGTTCGTTCCTCAACAAACCAATTAATAAACGGTGCAAAAGTAATTATAGTAGGAGATCAACAATCAAATCCCCCTTCGCAAGATTTTGTGGATACATCCTTTACTAACTCATCTGGTTTTACTGTAATTGACATGGATCAATATTTTGACAAATACCGTTCAGGTGATGAAAACACAACGGGATATTTTGATATAATTGTAAAATACAACAACAAAGTTGGTTCAGGCTACACCCGTTGCAGAATTCACACAACTTCTGTTGAAACTGTTTATTTACCGAACTAAAATTTAACTCATGAATAAAATTATTTTCTTTTCTGCTCTTTTTATTGTGGCTACAGTTGCTGTTTCAGGATGTAGAAAAAAGAAGGATACCATCGCAAACGTTTATGTAAAAGATGACAATAATATCCTTGTCGATCAAGCAATGGTGGTTCTTTACGGAACAAACACGGCAGGAACTCCGCAACAAGTTGCTGTTTTTGATACTTCCTATACCAATGTGGAAGGAATGGCGACCTTTAATTATAATGATATTTATCAATTAGGCCAAGCAGGTGTTGCTGTTCTAGATATAAAAGCACAGAAATTAAATAAAATTGGTCAGGGTATTATTAAAATTGAAGCGGAAACTACTAACGAAGAAACCGTTTTTATTCAGCCTTAATACTATTGTATAAAAAAGTTATAATCCTTGTCTTTAATTAGGCAGGGATTTTTTTTTGTAATTTGCAATTGGTTGGGCTAACCCCCTAAAATTAAAATAATCACGTTTGAATAAATAAACTCAAGTACATGAAACTATTATTACTAATACTGTTAAGTTGGCCTATCCTATTTTTCGCACAAACTTCAGATTCAAGAACCCAAAAATATTGGGAAAATAGTTCTCATTTGAATGCTAAGGGAATGATTGTTACCATGGATAAAGGTTTTGCTGTTGTAGGTAGTACGGATATATTTTTTGGACCTCCATACATTGGGGGATTTGTATTTTACAGTGACTCTTCTGGAAATAACCATTGGGAAAAGATATATACTTCATTCGGTAATGTTTTTTCCTTTGAGTCAATCATTCAGTTACCTGATTCTAGTTTTATCGCCGGAGGTAAAATGTTTAATCCAATAACGAATCGTAATGGAGCAGCATTGCTAAAACTAGATATCCAAGGCAATGAACAATGGAAAAAGTCAATTGATGATAGTACAGGAGCCGAAATGTCGATTCTTGACCTTGAAGTTTTATCAGATAGCACATTTATGCTGACTGGAACAAAAACATCCATTGAGGACGGCTCATTTATTATGTTAATGGATACAGCAGGTAATATCCTTTGGAAACAGTCCTATGAGGTTTTCGGATCAAATGATTTTTCTATTCAAGCGACTCATTCCTTACCCAATGGGAATTCATTCTTTTCTGGGGGAATTCAGATAAGTGAAAAGGATTACTTAGGAGTTTTGGGTTGTATTGACAGCATTGGAAACATAATTTGGTCTGTTCAGGGCTCACAGCCCAATTCCTTTTATACAGATTTAGTTGTGGATTCAAGTACGATTTATTGTAGAAATATTAAAAACGCATCAACCAATGGAATTTCAGCATTTGATTATGAAGGAAATTTACTTTGGAATTACAATTTTTATGAACCAGAACAGAATGGGCCTCAGCCAGCAGGTAAACGGAAAATTGCCTTTGATTTAGATTCTAATTTAGTTGCTTATTCTGGGAATTTCTCGTACAGTATATTTCAAACAATTTCTCGTCAAGGAATTAACATGAATCAATTTGCAGGGTTTGGAATGGCTCAAGGAATAGGATTCACGACGGATAATCAATGTTTGGTTATGTTGTCAGGACCAGCTTTTGGTGTAAAAAGTAACTCCATTTATAATAATCACTTTGCAATTACTCGTTTAGATGGTATTGCCCCAAAACAATCAAGTTGTCTGTGGGAATATAATACAATTGACAATCTAAGTTATGAACCAACTACGCCCATTGAACTTGTTGAAAGCACTGTTTATTCTATGTTTCCTGCCATGATGGAAAATGTTCCATTGACTCCAACAATTGATCAATATTGCGTCGATTACCTAAGTGGCTTATCTGAGGAGCATATTGAGTTTTCTTTGTCTCCCAATCCTGCAAATGAGACACTTACAATCAATTTTAACAACCCTGAATTTATCAATGAACGTTTTGTTTTATACGATGTGACAGGTCAAGAATTAATGCAGTCTCAGTTAACATCCAATGAAATGACTATCAACATTACTAATTTCCCTAGTGGCGTTTATTGGGTAAAGATTGGTGTTTGGGTGAAGAAAGTAATTATAGAGTAGAGATATTTCAGGACTAGACATTCAATAAAACAAAAAAGTCCGATACAAACGTACCAGACTTTTTTTGTGCCCACGACTGGATTCGAACCAGCACACCTAATGGCACCACCCCCTCAAGATGGCATGTCTACCAATTTCACCACGTGGGCATTTAAAAATCCTAATCGTTTTTAGGTATATATTACAGTTTCATTTCAGGAACAAAATCAGGAATTATAAGCTCTCCCTCTGTTTTTGAAATGATTTCTTCTACACTAACACCAGGAGCTCGTTCAATTAAATGAAACTTTCCTTCTTTTATTTCTAATACTGCAATTTCAGTCACTACTTTTTTCACACAACCAACTCCCGTTAACGGCAAGGTACACGATTTTAATATTTTGGATTCCCCCGCTTTATTGGTATGCATCATAGCTACGATGATATTTTCAGCTGATGCCACTAAATCCATTGCTCCACCCATTCCTTTAACCATTTTACCAGGGATTTTCCAGTTGGCTATGTCACCGTTTTGAGATACTTCCATTGCTCCCAAAACGGTCAATTGAACATGTTGACCACGAATCATTGCGAAAGACATGGCAGAATCAAAGTAAACTGCTCCTTTTCTGGCGGTTATTGTTTGCTTGCCTGCATTGATTAAGTCAGCGTCTTCTTCTCCTTCAAAAGGAAATGGACCCATTCCTAAAACTCCATTTTCTGATTGGAACTCCACTTCAATACCTTCTGGAATATAATTGGCAACCAAAGTTGGAATTCCGATACCTAAATTGACATACCACCCATCTTTTAATTCTTGAGCAATTCGCTTAGCAATACCATTCTTATCCAGTGCCATTCTTTATTTTTGAAGGTTAAAAATAAGCAGTTTTCTTCATTAATTGACTGAAATCCTAGAAATAGATTAATTATTTCCTTGCTGAAAGGGATTTTCTGATTTTAGTGCTGCTGGTTTTTCTAATCGAGCAACATAAATTCTTTTTCGATTTAATTCCTTGGGACCAATACCAATTACTTCTACTCGATCTCCAATTCCGTCCGTTTTCGTTTGAGAGCTTCGGTATTTTAAACCAGCAATGTTTCCAACTGAGTCTTTTTCCCAGTCTAAAAAAATTACTGAATGTCCCGATTTGTTATTTCTCCAAAACTGTACAAAATCGCCTGGTTTTGCCTCGTCGAAAGGAACCTTTTTTCCCCAGTTTCTTTTTTCGAACACATACAAGCATTGTTGTTCAACCGATTCTTTTGCTATGCCGTACCATTCTTTTTGTATTTGCTTTAGTTCAGAAGTAGAAATATCTTGAAATAAATCATGTTCCAACATAGTTTGAAAAAAAATGGTGAAAGTATATCCAGAGCAATACGTTCCGGATTTACTTTTTTTCAAAATCGTATCGTTCTTAAAAACCAAATCTGTCGGACATCCTGTGCTGGATAATACATAGCTTCCTCCTTCATGTTTGTATGCTTCAGAAAGAATATATTCATTGAAGCTTTGTCCGAAACATGTATCGATGCATAAAATAAGGGAGAGTGATACCAGTATTTTCATAGGTTGAATTGAGATTTCAAAGATAATTAATCCAAAGACATGTATTTTTTAATTTTTCACAAATAAAATTGAGTAACTTCAAAATATGAAATTCACAGACAAACTAGCCGAATATATTTATCAGCATAAATTCAATCTTCAACAACTTACTATTATCGTTCCTAATGAACGCGCGGTTAAATTTATATCCGCCTCTCTTTTTGTGCAATATAAAAAACCGATATTCTCGCCCAAGATTATAACTATTGATAAATGGGTTCGAAAGGTGTGTCCAAAAAATGTAATTGATAAAACCCGCTTGCTTATTGAATTATATCATATTCAAGCAACTAATCCCATTGACCAGGGTGAACTATCCTTCGATCAATTTATGACGTGGGGACAATTGTTATTACAAGATTTTGATGAAATCGATAGGTATTTGCTCGATCATACCACTGTTTTTAAAAACCTGAAGGATATCCGTGAGTTAGAAAGTTGGAACGTGGAACCTGAGGAGCTTACTGTTACCCAACAAAAATTCATGGCGTTTTGGGAGAAATTACCCGATTATTACACGCGTTTAAACGAAGTACTAGAAAAGAAAAATGCAGTTTATTCTGGAAATGCATATCGTTGGTTGGCGGATAATTTACCTGCTATTTATTCAGAAATAAAGGATGCTTCATCGGACTATATTTTTGTAGGGTTTAATGCCTTGTCAAAAGCGGAAATGAGTATTATCAAACAAATGAGGTCTCTTTGTGGCGCCCATGTTTTGATTGATGCCGACAGATTTTACCTGGACCAAGACATGCATGAGGCAGGAAGTTTCTTGAGGGGATTTATGCAAGAACTCGAAGTAAAAGAGCTGCAATTTATAACAGACGACCTGAAAGATTCTCCGAAAGAAATTAAACTTATTGAAAGCTCACAATATACGGGGCAAGTTAAGATTGCTGCCTCAATTTTATCCGAGTTAACACCCGAACAATTGAACGAAACGTTGGTTTTGTTAGCTGATGAAGGTTTGGTTATTCCCATGTTGAGAAATATTCCAAAAATTGTTGGTAAAGCCAATATAACCTTAGGTTTGCCTTTGAAAAGTACTCCCGCAAAATCGTGGGTTGAACTCTTATTTCGTGTTCAAGAAAACAAGAAACGATTTGGAGAAAATGTCATTTATTTCAATGATTTACAGCAATTTATGAATCATCCTTTTGTTCAGGCTGGTTCGGATTCTACTGAAAAAGAGCAAATGGCTACACTTGAGCAATATTCGAAAAAGTATAATCGGATTGTACAAAAAATTGAAAATCTAGAACTATCCGCAAGGTTGCTATCGCTGCTTCGGTTGGTTTGTACAAATTGGAAAGGGGAATGGCTCAATTCAATCAAAATTATTCGATCGTTAAATCAAGAACTGTATTCATCCCTCTCATCGGATCATTTGTTTGAGCGAGCAGTGGTGCAAAGTTTTGATACTTCATTAATTGAGCTAGAAAATATTGCAACGGAAGGATTACCCGATATGGGATTGAAAAGTTTTGGTTTGGTTTTTAAAAATCATGCATACACCCGGAACATTGCCTATCATGGAAACCCAATAGAAGGATTACAAATAATGGGGCTTTTGGAAACGCGTATGTTGGATTTTGAACGAATTATTGTTTTGGGTATGAATGAAGGGAGTATGCCTCCAATAAATACAATTCAAACTTTTATTCCAATTGATTTACGAAGGTATTTAGGGCTACCTCTTCCCCGAGACAAACAGGGATTATTTGCGCATCATTTTTATCGTTTGCTTCACCACAGTAAGGAACTTTATATCACTTATTGTAGTAGCGGAGAGGCTGTTGGTGGTGCAGAGCCCAGTAGGTATATTTTGCAACTGGAAATGGAACTGGGTCGCTTGAATAAACAATTAACGATTTCAAAGGAACATTACCACATTCCCGAAGAGGAAAATACAATTTTGAATGATGAGATTAAAAAAGACGAATTTTATTTTAAACGATTGGATGAGTTTTTTAGCCGAAGCTTTTCTCCATCTGCAATTAACAAGTACCTAAAATGTCCAATGGATTTCTACTATCGATATATTTTAGATTTTGGCGAAGAAGAAAGTTTAGAGGAGGAGGTTGCATCAAATACAATTGGTTCTTTTATTCATGCGGTTTTGGAAGAGTTGTATTTGCCTTTTTCCCTTTTAGACAAAGAGGGCAATCAGAAAAAAGCTGAAAAAGTGATTTTGAAAGTTAGTGATATTGATGATATGCTCACCAAGTATGAAACATTGATTAAAAATCAATACCTCAAGCATTTTGAGTTCAACGCGAGTGCATTTGAAACAGGAAAAAACTTGATTAGCTATAAAATGGCAGTAGAGTTAACCAAAAACATTTTAGAAACAGAACGAGATGAAATTAAAACGAAAGGAATTTCTCGATGGATTTATCAATTGGAAGGGCAACTGGAAGCTAAAATGGAAATTAACGTGAATGGTGAAAAAAGAAATATTCGATTTAAAGGTTTCGTTGATCGTATTGATGGAGTAGGCGATGCAATGCGTATTATTGATTATAAGTCAGGAAAGGTGAAAGCGGATGATGTAAAATTTTCAGTTGGTAAAGATGGTGACATTAAACGGGCCTTTTCTAAAACCAAACACGCCGTTCAATTAGTTTTGTACTGCATTCTTTTCAAAGAACAGTTTGGTCATTTGCCGCATGAAGCCTCTATTTCTTCATTAGTTAATGTGAAAGAAGGATTGTTTAGCTTGAATTCCGATAAATTATCTGTCCAAGAAATTGTAGATCTTTTCCCTCAGTTAATGGAACAAATAATGCAAGAATTATATGATCCCGAAATTCCTATTCAACATGATACGGATAACAAGTATTGTTCTTTTTGTTGACCCAATTATTTGATTTTTTTGTAGTAACCTGAGTTCTGTTATTCAAACGTTGTCAAAACATCGGTAAATAGTGAGATCCGATATTCTTTAAATCGGAATATTGTAATCTTTCGATGCGAAAAAGGGAAGTAGATTGCTGTTTAGAGGTGAAATTGCGTATTCTTGGCTTAATTTAAAACCTTGTTTTCTGCGTTAGCTTTTAACGTGATAACCTATTATACCTTATAAAATCTTCCTTGCAACAAAGTCTTTAAATTAATTTTGACTTTGTTTTAATAATCGAACTCAGGTTAGTAATCTACCAAAGGAATTTTGTAGTTTTGTATTGAAATTAGTAACACTTTAATTGAACTAACTATGGTTTTTGATTTGGACATGATTAAAAAGGTATATGAAAAATATCCTGAACGTATTGCTGCCGCACGTCAAGTTGTTGGCAAACCTTTAACTCTTTCTGAAAAGATTTTGTACGCCCACCTGTGGGATGGAAATGCAGTTTCAGCATTTGAAAGAGGTAAATCATACGTTGATTTTGCTCCAGATCGTGTTGCTATGCAAGATGCAACCGCTCAAATGGCATTGTTGCAATTTATGCAAGCGGGCAAGAAAAAAGTTGCTGTTCCTTCTACTGTTCATGCAGATCATTTGATTCAAGCAAAGGTTGGTGCAACAAAGGATTTACAAGAATCATTGAATCAAAATAATGAGGTTTTTAATTTTTTATCGTCTATCTCTTCCAAATATGGAATTGGTTTTTGGAAACCAGGAGCAGGGATAATTCATCAAGTTGTCTTGGAAAACTATGCTTTTCCGGGTGGAATGATGATCGGAACTGATTCACATACGGTTAATGCCGGTGGTTTAGGAATGGTTGCTATTGGTGTTGGTGGGGCAGATGCTGTGGATGTGATGGCAGGAATGGCATGGGAATTAAAATTTCCTAAATTAATTGGCGTAAAATTAACCGGAAAATTAAACGGTTGGACTTCCGCTAAAGATGTTATTTTGAAAGTAGCGGATATTTTAACCGTGAAAGGTGGAACAGGCGCAATCGTTGAATATTTTGGAGATGGTGCAATTTCTCTTTCATGTACTGGTAAAGGAACCATTTGTAATATGGGTGCTGAAATCGGTGCAACAACTTCAACATTTGGCTACGATGAATCCATGAGAAGGTATTTGAATGCAACAGGACGGGAGGAAGTGGTGAAAGCAGCGGATGCAATTGCAGAACATTTAACGGGTGATGCTGAAGTATATGCTAATCCACAACACTATTTTGATGAGGTAATTGAGATTAATTTGAATGAATTAGAACCGCATGTAAATGGACCATTTACGCCAGATCGCGGAACACCAATATCTAAAATGCGTGCTGAAGCAGAAGCAAATGGATGGCCTACCAAAGTGGAATGGGGTCTAATTGGTTCTTGTACAAATTCATCTTACGAAGATTTGGCAAGAGCTTCCTCAATTGTACAACAAGCAGTTGATAATGGAATTGAGCCAAAAGCAGAATTTGGAATCAATCCTGGATCAGAACAAGTACGATATACTGCAGAACGCGATGGAATTTTGGTAGCATTTGAAAAAATGGGCACCAAAATATTTACCAATGCATGTGGACCTTGTATTGGCCAGTGGGATAGGGCAGGTGCGGAAAAACAAGAGAAAAATACCATCGTTCATTCGTTTAATCGTAACTTCTCAAAACGCGCGGATGGAAATCCAAATACACACGCATTTGTTACTTCACCAGAAATGGTTGCTGCTCTTGCAATTACAGGTGATTTAGGGTTTAATCCACTTACTGATACGATTACCAATTCCAAAGGTGAACAAGTTAAATTAACGCCCCCTGTTGGAGACGAACTTCCAAAAAGAGGCTTTGCCGTTGAAGATAATGGTTACCAAGCACCTGCTGAAGATGGAAGCGCAATTGAAATTAAAGTGGCACCGGATTCTTCGAGATTGCAATTATTGGATAATTTCCCAATTTGGGATGGCAAAAATATTGAGAATGCTCGTTTGCTGATCAAAGCAAGAGGAAAATGTACAACGGATCATATTTCCATGGCCGGACCATGGTTGAAATACCGTGGGCATTTGGATAATATTTCAAATAACTTATTGATTGGTGCTGAAAATGCTTTCAATGGGAAAGCTAATCAGGTTAAAAATCAATTAACAGGTGAATACGGAGAAGTTCCTGCTGTTCAAAGAGCCTATAAAGCAGCTGGAATCCCTACTATTGTTGTTGGTGACCAAAACTATGGTGAAGGTTCGTCTAGAGAACACGCGGCTATGGAACCAAGACATTTGGGCGTTTGCGCGGTGATTGTGAAGTCATTCGCACGTATTCACGAAACAAACTTAAAAAAACAAGGAATGCTTGGGTTAACGTTTGCCAATGAGGTAGATTACGACAAAATTCAAGAAAATGACACCTTTAATTTCGTTGATTTAGTAGATTTTGCTCCAGGAAAAACGATAACACTTGAACTATGTCATGATACGGGTAAAAAGGAATCAATTCAACTGAATCATACCTATAATGCACAGCAAATTGATTGGTTTAAAGCAGGTTCAGCATTGAATTTGATAAAACTTACTCAGAATTAATAAAATTTCCCCACATGTAAAATGCCCTTATCGATAAAGATAAGGGCATTTTTGTTTAGTAGTGTATGGAATCTCCTCCTTATGTTCGACTATTTTAATGTGAAGTCAATCAATGCTAGTTTATTGATTTTATGCATATTGCTTTCTATAATTTGAGTAATTTTTTCAAATTCATCCATTTGTATAGTATGGTCAGATATCACTTCGATGGAATTAAATTTCTCCTTGATCAATTCTTCAATGAGTACATTAAAATCTGCAGCCCCAAATGATCTTTCAATTAAACAGTTAACACGTTTTAATTCTAATTGGCAATGTACACTTTTCACAAATGATAGGTTATCTGAGACAATAACGATGGCAGCATAGGTGTTGTTAAACATAAAGTATGAACTAATAATAGTTGCTGCAAAGTTCCGTCTTTACCCCCGATAGTATTTAACTGTAAGATTATCTTTATATGAATTCTCATACATAAAGCCGATGTAAAAACACCGGCTCATGAAATGATTGAAAGTTAATTTCTTATGTGCTTAATTACTTGCTGTTGACCTTTTTCTGTTTGAAGTAGAATGAAATACATTCCAGATGGAATAGTTTCTCTTATCGGGAACATATTAGAACCAGGTAACAAATCAGCCGTGTTTTCCATGATTTTTGTTCCGTTTATATCTTGCATAAGATCCCTTAATGCTGATAAAAATATTATCGAATTAAATTAATGTGACCTACAATCTTTTTTCTTAGAGTATTTTTTGATCTGTATTTGACTTCGTAAATATAAACACCATCTTGAACAATAGTATCAAAATTCCCAAGTGTGCCGTCCCAGCCAATGGAATAATCAAAACTTTTGAAAACCTGTTCGCCCCAACGATTAAAGATGTTTAGTTCGAATTCCTCAAGTAATTCTGGATCAGAAAATATTGGTATAAATAATTGATTGCTTTCATTTGTATAAGGTGTAAATGTATTTGGAATGAATACATCTACATTTGAATCTTCCACAAGAGTGTTTACATTGAATGCTAGAAAGCTTGAATACGAACTCTCGCAGCCAAGTTCATTTATTACTGTTAAGGTAGCAGATACTCCTCCTAAACTGTTATTGCTAAAGAAAAGTATTGGATTTATTTCATCAGAGTTTTGACCATCACTAAACTCCCAAATGTAATTAACGGCTCCAGTAGTAGAGTTTATGAATGAAGTTGGCTGTGAAAAATCTGTTATTTGTGTTGGATTCGTTGTAAAGAATGCTGTCGGTGGGTTTTCTATACAAATATAATCTTCAATTGTTAGACTATTCGAACATCCGTTTTCAGTCGTTGTTAAGGTCACATCATAGCAGCCACTTTGTAAAAATGTATATTGAGTTGTTGCTCCAGTTAGAATTTGTCCGTTAATTAACCAAGAATAATTGTCATTTTCCGGTACCGAGGATTCTAATTGAACGGTTAATGGAGCACAACCAATTAATTGATCAGCAATAAAACTCACTTCAGGCTTCAGATTTACCGTCACAGTACTCGTTGATGCCTGACTTGAACATCCATTTAATGTATATATAACTGAATAATTGGTGGTTGAATTTGGTGAAACATTAATTGTCTGCGATATTTCGCCATTCGGAGACCATACATAAGTCCCGCCTACATTAGAAGGTGTTGCCGACAATGAGGCCATTTGGCCCTCGCAAATAGTTATAGAATTTACAGAAACTGATGGTATTGGATTCATAGTAACAGTTCCGGTGGTAGATTGACTTGAGCATCCATTTAGTGTATAAATGACAGAATAATTTGATGTTGCTATTGGGTTGACTGTTATTGAATTTGTGTTTGAAAAATTATTCCCCCAATTGTACGATCCCCCTGGTTCACTTGGAACAGCAGTTAATGTCGTGCTTTCGCCACTACAAATAGTTGAATTAGATACACTGACAGTTGGCATAGGATTAACAGTAACTGTTCCATAACCTGTTAATATACAGCCGTTTATTGTATAAAGAACATTATACGTAGTTGTTACAATTGGTGCAACATTTATAGAGGAGGTTGTTTGAGAATTATTCCAAAGAAAGGTTCCTCCAAATACGTTTGTAGTTGTTGTAATCGAAGTGCTTTGTCCAACACAAATCGTAGTAGATGAAGCGGTTATCTGAGGCTCGACACCTATGTTATCCCACGTGCAACTGGTAGCATTAAACTGATAGTTGTCCCAACAATTGGTTGGAGTAGGTTGAACGGGCTG
>JBILYP010000055.1:0-8564 GCA_044377675.1 Crocinitomicaceae bacterium | reverse complement strand
CAACTTGTCATTTATTAAATGGTGAGCCCTACATAAATAAAGGAGTTCATTTTATCACATTGAAATGGGGAAAGGCTGTTAAATTTGATGTTTATGAAGATACTAAAACTGTATCTCATGGTTTAGAAGTTCAATTTGAATCAGGTATCAAGGAAGCTAAAGCTCCCAAAATTGAAAGCTAAAATTTACATCTAACATAAACAGCTATGGCAATTGGTACTTTTGATTGAATTGGATTAAAAAATTTGAAGACAGTATAATAGCGCGACCGCATAACACGGGTTTAGCTTCGCTGATTTTCAATTGGCAAAAGTGGCGGTTCAGTAAACGGTAAGACAGTTTATCGTATGTTTAAAATTCGGTTCGTCGTATGAAAGTTAGTGGTGAAAATCGGCTTCTTCGCCCAGCGCGAGAACGTTATGTGTGATTAACCATAGCCAAAAACTCCCAAAATATATTTTGAAATAATACCAATATTTGGTATTTTTGCTAAAATTAGTTGCTATGAGTAAAAACACATCAATTACCTTGGGTAGTTATTTTGATCAATTTATTCAAAATATTTTAAGAGAAGGACGGTACAAAAATGCAAGTGAGGCAGTTCGTGCTGGATTAAGACTACTTGAAGAAGAGGAACAGAAAATTATTGCTTTGCGTCATGCGATTGACGAAGGTATTAATAGTGGTTTAGCCGAAGATTTTGACCCTGACGAGCATTTAAAAATGTTAAAAGCAGGCAGAAAATAAATGGCAAAGTTTAAGTTAACGAACAATGCCGTAAAGGATTTATCTGATATTTGGAATTACACTGTTGAGGCATGGTCTGAAAGTCAGGCAGATAAATATTATAAACTCTTGCTTAATGCATTTTCTACAATCGCTAAAAAACCTCAAATAGGAAAAGTTTATGAAGAAATTTACCCAGAATTGAAAGGTAAAAGAACATCAAAGCAAATAATTTTCTATCGAGTAATGGACGATCAATCGATTGAAATCGCCAGAATCATTCACGAACGAATGGATTTGAAGAATAAATTAACTCCGTTGCTACCTTCGGAGGTGAAATAAGAAACCCCTTATAATCGAGTAGCCTGCCCTTCCAATATTTGACAGGGAGAGGATCTCACACCAATTTACATAAGGTCATGTATACAGCGGTTCGTAAAAAGATTGATTTTCAGGTTCGATAATTCGTTACAAATCACCAATTGGGTATGTTAGGTATATGTTGTATTTTTGATTAAATCTGAGCTTTGGCGGTTAGCAATAAGTTAGCTGTAAGCTAAAGATACATCTCCAACAGACGACTAAATTTATAATGGATAATTCAAAACGAAAAATATTATTTGGACTTTATGCACTTATGGGGTTGACAATTGAGGGTTTTATCCTTTGGTTATTTCCGTTTACTGGACTTGGCGGACTAATTTGTTGGCCGACGGCAATAATATTTTCATTAGGATTTGGTTTTATTTTATTCAAATTGACCAAAAGACAATTAAAACCTTGGCAGACCCTTATTGCTTTTTTGATACTAATAACATTTCAATCTCATGTTCAATTATCCACTATCCCTCAAGACTCCGGTGGTGACGCTTTCTCAAAAATCTCTGATGCAAAAAGTGCCTTTTCCAAATATGACCAAATAGAGTTTAATGATTTTCCAAGCTTAACGACAGGTGAACGGGTTGCTTATTTATATAAATTTAAAAGTAAACTCCCTGACACTTTTATTTCGCTGACAATTGACAGTTTAAAAAATGAGTATGAAAGCACAAACCCAAGGACTTATTTAATTCAAAACATTGATGGGAAAAGGCAATATGATGAGAGTAAAATTAAAATAGCAGAAAGTGATACCGCTACTATAATCACGGAATACTATAATAAAACTGACACATTAGTTTATAAGATGGACAGAAATTTTATTAATATTGGTTCAGGTGGTTACAATGACAGAATTTTATCGCTCGACATTCACGAAGACGACTTCAAACTTGACACTGGAATTGAAATATTATTATATACGATATTGGGTTGGACAAAGAAAGCCTACCGCTAAAAGCTAATTTGCAATGGGCGGGGTTAATTTTCATGCTGCTCCACGCTCAATTTAGTGGTAGTCGGTAGTTTTGTGCTCCGCATCAATCCCAAAGCTTCGGGATGGTGAAAATCGCCACCTTCGCCAAGGAAGAAACTGTTAATAATTAAACAACACAATTCAAAAAAAAGAACTGAATATGAATAACTTGATTTCTAAGTTTGTTTTCCAGTTTAGATATTGGATTCTTTTTATTTGTTTGAATACCAGCGTGTATTCGAATGGTCAGGCTTTCGTTGATCTTGAAACAGGAGCATTCTTCACAAACATTAATGATATTCGCAACGGTAATAATGGAACGTTATTTTCTCTGAAAAATACTTTTCAGACACCAGTAAGTCCATTTGTGAGGTTGCGCGTTGGTTATTTATCAGATGGAAAAAATTACTTTTCATTGCTTTACGCTCCATTTAAAATTGCAGAAACTGGAACAATAGAAAATGATATACTATTTGATGGAAAAAACTTTAAAGCTAATATTCCAATAGAGGTTATTTATAAGTTTAATTCTTATCGATTTACTTATAATCGAAGAATCATCAATAAAGACAATTTCAAATTTGGCCTTGGTTTGTCTGCAAAAATTAGGGATGCAGGAGTCTCATTAAAAAATAGCGAGTTTTTTAGAGAAAACTTTAGTATTGGTTTCGTTCCTCTTATCAACCTATTAGCCAAATGGGATATAACACAAAAAATGGGTGTTGATTTTTTTGGAGAAGGTTTAGCCGCAAGTAAAGGCAGAGCATTTGACCTGTCATTATCTGGAAGATATTGTTTTACTAAAAACCTACAAGGAAACATTGGCTATAGACTGCTTGAAGGTGGAGCAAATGGATCGAATCGCTACAATTTTATTCAAATTCATTTTTTCTTTGCAAGTTTAAACTACACCTTTACCAAAAACATTAAAGAACCATAACTAATGAATCTCAGTGGTTTAATTATCATTAGTATTTTTTTTTATTCAATCGCATTACAGAAAATCCTATACGCATTGCGTAACTTCGTGGAAATCTTTTCTCATGCATAAATCAGTTTTCATTTTTTCTTTGCTTTTCAATATTCTTGCATTTGGTCAAAATAGCTTTACAACCGTAATAAAAGATAGTCTTGCAAATGAATTACTTTCAGGTGCAACTGCAAAAATAAAAGGCACTAATAACGGCGCAATTGCAGACAGAGAAGGAAAAGTTATCATTACAAATATTCCTAATGGAAAGCAAACTCTTATTTTTTCATACTTGGGCTACGAAAAATTGGAATTAGAATTAACCTTTCCGCTGGATCATACTATTCCTTTTGTTTTCATGGAATCTGCAAATAAAGAAATGGATCAAGTGGTAGTAGTAGGTACGAGAAATAACAGAAGCATTTCTAAAAGCCCAACAAGAGTAGAAGTTTTAACAGAAGAAATCGATGAAGCTGCCACTATGGATCCAAGTAAAGTCGCACATTTACTAACGCATAGCACAGGGATACAAGTGCAACAAACCTCGGCAACCAGTAATACTGCAAACGTTAGAATTCAAGGTCTGGATGGAAGATACACCCAAATTCTAAAGGACGGATTTCCTTTGTATGGCGGCTTTTCAGGAAGTTTGAGTATTATGCAAATTCCACCCCTTGACCTAAGACAAATTGAGTATATAAAAGGTGGAGCTTCGACGCTTTATGGTGGAGGAGCAATTTCAGGTTTGATCAATATTATTAGTAAAGAACCAACAAGTGATGAAACAATTTTACACTTAAATGGATCCCATATTGGGGCGTTGGATGTGAATATGTTTGCGAGCAGAAAGTATGAGAAAATTGGCTTTACGCTTTTAGCTCAACGAAACGGTCACAAAGTGTTTGACGCAGATAATGACGGTTTTAGTGATATGCCAGAACTAACAAAATACAATTTTAATCCAAAGATAGTATTCTATATTTCTGATAAAAACCAGTTGAGTTTAGGTGGGACTTTTACTTCTGAAACTAGACAAGGGGGAGATTTGAAAATATTAAATGATGAAACTGCCACAGCAACGAATTTTTACAAAGAAAAAAACGAAGTCAGCCGAATGACGACACAAACAAAGTTTGACCACAAGCTGTCTGAAAATCAAACAGTAACAATTAGAAATTCCTTCAACTTTTTTGATAGATCTTTACTTATCAGACCAACCTTTTTGCAAGGTGACTATCGATTTGCAGGGAGCCAGGTTTCTTCTTTTTCTGAAGTATCCTACACCAGTAAAAAAAATAAAAATGTCTTTATATCGGGTTTGAACTTCTACACCGATGATTTCAAAGAAACACCATTACAAAGTATTGTATTAAGAAATGAAGAATTCCAAACCGTTGGTGCTTTCGCTAATTATGTATTTGACATTGGTCAGAAAATTTCAATTGAAAGCGGTTTGAGAGGCGACTATGTGTTTAATCAGAAGTTACACATACTTCCAAGGGTATCTGCTTTGTTTAAATGGACGAATAAACTTACAACAAGAATTGGCGGTGGTTTAGGGTATAGGAATGCAAGTATATTTAATCAAGAAGCTGAATTACTGGGCTATCAAAATGTAATGCCAATTAATAGAAACACGACCGAAGCAGAGCAGTCGTATGGTGGAAATGCGGATATCGGTTATAAGTTCAACATAACTGAAAATATCTGGGTTAATATCAATCAAATGTTCTTTTACACGTATTTGAAGAGTCCATTAGTACTTCTAGCCAACGGTTCGAATTTTGAATTTGTAAATGCCAATGGATACACTTCAAGCTTTGGTGGCGAGACATTCTTTAAATTAGGCTTTTATGATTTTGTGTTTTTTGCAGGTTATACCTACACAAACGCCACCAATCATTTTAATGGCACACAATCGTTATTAACGTTAACTCCAAGACACAGTTTGAAAGGAGATTTGCTGTATGCTCTGCCAAAAAAATGGCGAATTGGGGTTGATTACGAACTAAAAAGTTCCCAAACCTTGACAAACGGCTATGTTACCCCAACTTTTTGGACGTATGGTGCGGTTGTAGAACGTTATTACATGAACTTTACCTTTTTCGGAAACGTTGAAAATATTTTTAACTACCGTCAAACAAAGATCGCAAGTCTAATTTCCGGACCGAATAACACTCCTCAATTTACCGAAGTTTGGGCGCCACTTGATGGGATTGTTTTTAACTTCGGACTCAAGATTAAGCTATAAATAAAATGGAGCTTACAATAATATTGCCTTGAGAAATTTGTGCCTAATCACCTGATCTAGAGGATTCACAAAGTTCCAAATTAGGTTAGTCCGAAGAGGATGATTAACGTTCAATACTACTAGAGATAACGAATCAGTTCTATTAATTATGCTTATTTTTTCCCTCTTTTTAATTTGAAATAGAAAGGATTAACTCGTTGAAATAACAAGGAATCAAGACAGCATTCCATGGAACAGAACATAAATCACTTACTTTTTCTAACTTTTGATTCGCTTACACCTTTACAAAACTCCTTCTAACAACCTGCTGATTGACAGCAGTGAGCACGTAAAAACCTGCAGGGAGAGCAGAAACATCAAAGTGATTAGATCCCGTGGTAGAAAAAACGAATGCTCTACCGCTTAGGTCTCTGACTTCAATCGATTCAATTTCATTCCCAACAAACACCAGTATATCTGAATGAACAGGATTCTCAAAATTCACGTCAAATGTTGGTTCATCTATATTCGCAATTGCACCAAATTTAATCACTGTACCTAATAGATCGTTACAAGTAGTATCGTAGATTTGGTAATTGATTAAGCCTTTGATAATGTCATCATACCCGTCAATAATCATTTGTTCAATTCCAGCCGAATCTAAACCGCAAAAGCAATTACTCAGCAAAGAATAGTTCATATTCGTATTGTTGTTTACCGCATAATTGATATTTCCACAGATTTCATTGTCGTAAATGAGTGGTCTGTCTTGCGCGCTTGTTACGTTCGAAATAAGTAGACCACCAAAATTCTCATTGATTTGGTTATTATGAATATCTGCTTTGACTGAAGCCTCGATTGCAAGCTCATTATAAGAAAATAAATTATTTACTATTTCACATTGATAGGCTGATTGAATCGCTGTAGTATTATCAGTAAATTGACAGTTTTGAACGATACCGTTATTCGGATAATTCAACGCAAGTCCATTATTACTGAATTGACAATCAGCAATATATATCGATTCAAAAACATTTGAATTAAAAGTAAGTCCAATCTGATTATCAATAAAACTGCTATTTGTCATTGTCAATGCGGTTGCATAAGCATAAATTGATGTTGTATTGTCTTTAAACAAACAATTTTCTATCGTAAAATAAGACCAACCATAGACTCCAACCTCATTATCGATAAACTGGCAATTAGTTAAATTCACTGAATTCCCAACGGTTACCGCTTGAAAACAACGGTTGAATATACAATTAGTATATTGATAATTTGACAATGGCGTTTCATAAGAAAAAGGGAAATACGCATTGGAAATTTGGAAACGATCTGCATTGAGCACTCCTCCTTGAGAACTAGTACATACAAATCCTTGCCAAGCTACATTATTCGTTGTATCATACATCGGGAAGATTTTTATAGGAAGAGCATCTGTTCCAACGGAATTAATTGTTCCTCTCGTTTCAATATAGATGTTGTTATTCGTTTGATTATTGATCTGAATTTCAACTCCCGGCTCGATATTCAATGTAACACCTGGAAAGACTACCACAGATCCATTGACAATATACGGGCTGCCACTCAATGACCAGGTAGCATTCTGATAGATCCCGCCCGAAACATTGGTTTGTGAAAGAGAAATGAACGAACTTAAACAAAGAAAAGCTAGAATAAATAAACTTTTTGACATGTTGGAATTTATTATAAAACAACAAAGGAAATCAAATGTTTCGATAAACAAAAACATAACTACAGTAATATCTTTGCCTTGGGCTCAAAACATATCTTGGTTCTGAATATATAGGATCTGCCTGAGTAAATGAACGACATGAAACATAAAACAATTTTTTTTAATTTGACTAAAGTATTCCAATAGCTCCATTAACTGAATGATTGCGTTTAAATGAACGATAAAAAACAAACGGATTAATTTTGATTATCTTTGAAAACTGGTGTCTCAAAATTGAGATACGTATACGAAAGAGTGAATCTTGAGGGAGGCGAAAAACACCAATAGAAAACGTTTAATGTCTAAATTATGAAAACCAATCAAAAAAAAACGATCGCTTTAGTAATGCTATGGACATTTGTCATTACAAGTGGTTTTTCACAGAGTTATTTTATTACGTCGAGTAAAGATTCGGTCTCTTGCCGTAGAATTATTTTTTTCGACACCAATGCACAAGGTCGTATGGTTGATTTTGAATATGTTAATACGAGTAATGAAACAATACGATTAAAGAAAAATGATATTCCTGACATACAAAAAGTTTGTCAAGATGGTAAACTTTATTTGAGAATGCCATTAAATATAAAAAAAACCGATGGTTATTATAGGTATGGAAAAAGAATGGTTCATGGTAAAATTATCGTAGATGTTTTTGATGATGTTACTACTAGCTATAGGTTAAAAGAGAATTTTGATGGTTCTTATAACAGTCAAGGTGTTATGAAAGAAAACAGAGAGGGACTTTATATGCGACACGTCACAATGCCAGATGGAAAGGTTTATGAAGTTTCTGGACTTAAAGGAATTAAAGCTTTGAAATCAATAAGAAAATTTATGTTTGAATGTGAGCAATATAAAAAGGAGTACTTTGCTAACCCTAAATATCAAACCTGCACTTTTGAGGAAGCTGTAACGGACTATAATAAGATGTGTCCGTGATTGGAGTTAAAGATGAGGTAGTTAACGATCACAAACTTAATTTTTATTATAAATCTAGTTTTAACGTCTTAGATGAATTAATTTTCTTTTATCTAATTGAAATTGGAAATTTCTATAAAATGATTAATCATAATTCGCAGAATTTAAAAAAATGTTTTAGTAACTATAAATCACCTCGGATTATAACCAAAAGTAAAAGATAAATACCAAAAAGAGTATTGAATTTAAAAGGTTTTCAAAATGAAAGAAACATCCAATATATTCCATTGAAAAGTAAGAAAGTGTTTTTTTTTTACAGTATTTTATTTAAAAATCTATGTATTAGACCAAAGATATGTTGGTTAGAAATATTGAATTCTTCCTGTATCGATTAACTCAAATTTATGCGTAAAAAAACATTTTTTTTTACTGCTCCACAGAAAGATGTCATGATCCGGTTTTTCCAATCTATGTCTAACCACAAACATATGTTAGTTGGTTCATATAATACACTCGCAAAAAAAATGAGAGAAACAAAAAAACCCTGACATTCTTTCGAATAATCAGGGTTTTAAAAATCGGCATCGACTTACTCTCCCACCCTTAATAGGGCAGTACCATCAGCGCAAGC
>JBILYP010000027.1:0-42617 GCA_044377675.1 Crocinitomicaceae bacterium | reverse complement strand
TATCGTTGAGGAGCTCAATCCAGTTGCTGGTGACCATGAATACGTTACTCCTGATACAGCTGTTGTACCAACCTGAAGACCACTCGGATTTGAAGTACATGTTTTGGTGAAATCTGAACCTGCATCCGCAACTGGTGAAGGTTTATTTACTGTAACTACTACTTGATCCGTAGCCGTACATCCACTTGCCGAATTGGTTGAAGTTAAAGTATAGGTCGTAGATATTGTTGGATTTGCATTTGGGTTTGACACATTCGTTGCACTCAAACCAGTGGAAGGTGACCATGAATAGGTTACTCCTGATACCGATGTTGTTCCCAAAGCTAATCCACTTGTATTTTGAGTACATGTAATCGTTCCATCCAAACCTGCATTTGCAACGGGTACGGTTAAATCAACCGTCACCAAAACTTGATCGTTCCCTGTACATCCATTTGCTGGATTAGTTGCCGTCAATGTATAAGTTGTCGTACTTGCAGGATTTGCTGTTGGATTGGGAATATTAGAAGCACTTAAACCAGTTGAAGGCGACCATGAATAAGTTATTCCTGAAATTGCCGACATACCTATCTGTAAACCATTGATATTTTGAGTACAGGTTTTATTAAAATCTGCACCTGCATTTGCTGTTGGAATTGTGCTGTTTACTGTTACTAAAACTACATCTGTCGCAGTACATCCACTTCCAGTATTTGTTACAGTCAATGTGTAATTTGTTGTTGTAGTCGGATTAGCTAACGGATTAGCTATTGTTGGTGAACTTAATCCAATAGATGGTGACCAAGCATAAGTTACTCCCGCAATTGTAGTAGTACCTAGTGTTGCTCCATTTTGATTTATAGAACATGTCTTTGTGAAATCAGTGCCCGCATTAGCAGTAGGAATTGTTAAATTCACTGTTACGATAACCGGATCCGTTGCAGAACACCCATTGGTAGGATTGGTCGCAGTTACTGTATAAGTAGTTGTTGTGATTGGGTTCGCGGTTGGATTAGATGATGAAGAGGAACTTAAATCCGTAGCCGGTGACCATGAATAGGTAATCCCAGATACAGCAGTAGTACCAACCTGAAAACCGTTCGGATTCTGAGTACATGTCTTGGTGAAATCTAAGCCTGCATTAGCTACAGGTGCTGTATTGTTTACTGTCACTACTACCTGATCAGTCGCCGTACAGCCATTCGATGTATTCGTTACTATTAATGTATAGGTCGACGTTGCTGAAGGATTCGCTGTTGGATTAGATATCGTTGAGGAGCTCAATCCAGTTGCTGGTGACCATGAATACGTTACTCCTGATACAGCTGTTGCACCAACCTGAAGACCACTCGGATTTAAAGTACATGTTTTGGTGAAATCTGAACCTGCATCCGCAACTGGTGAAGGTTTATTTACTGTAACTACTACTTGATCCGTAGCCGTACATCCACTTGCCGAATTCGTAGCTGTTAAAGTATAGGTTGTTGTTACCGTTGGATTCGCAGTAGGATTTGAAACATTCGTTGCACTCAAACCTGTTGATGGCGTCCAAGAATAAGTCACTCCAGATACTGATGCTGCTCCTATCGCAAAGCCACTTGTATTTTGAGTACATGTAATCGTTCCATCCATACCTGCATTTGCTACAGGTAAAGTCAAATCTACAGTTACCAATACTTGATCTGTCGCTGTACATCCATTTGTTGGATTCGTTGCTGTAAAGGTATAAGTTGTCGTACTCGATGGATTCGCCGTTGGATTGGGAACATTAGAAGTACTTAATCCAGTTGAAGGAGACCATGAATAGGTTATTCCCGATATTGCTGACATCCCAATCTGTAATCCATTAATATTTTGAGTACACGTCTTATTGAAATCAGGACCTGCATTAGCTGCTGGCAATGGGTTAACAATTATTGAAACGACATTTGTGTAACTAGAACAAGAAACACCATTTAACAGTGCTGTAACTTTGACTTGATAATATGTTGTGCTAGTTATGGTAGTTCCAGGATCGTAACTATTTGATGTTGCACCGGAGATATCAAACCATGGACCTGTTGAATTAGTTGATGATTGCCATTGGTATGAGATAGTCCCACCAGCTGAAGCTGCAGTTGAAAAACTAAAAGGATCTGGATTGTCACCGAAACACTTTATTTGGTTTGTACCAATGACTCCTGCACTAATGCTGTTTACATAAGATGTTACTGTAAATTGATCCGTTGGACAAGAAGCTCCGGCAGATGCTGTTACCGTATAAGTAGCAGTTTGCGCACTAAAAGTCGGGTTAACAAGGGTTCCTGTTACGCTTAATGCATTCGAACCAGATGCACCGCCAGTCAGGCCTCCTGTTACTGTTGGTATAGGCCAACTATAGGTAGTTCCTGGTGGAACCATATTTCCTGATGGGTTACCATTTGTTGGAGTAATACTAAATTGATCTCCAGTACATAATGTAACTGAATAATCATTAATATTAATTTGAGGATATACCGTTACGATTAGTTGAAAGGTAGTTGTACATGTTGGATTGGTTCCTGTTGAGGCCGTAACATTGTATGTTACATTTTGTAAGGAATTAACGCCTGAATTTAGCGTTAATGTACCTGTAATTGCATTCCCGGAACCTGATAAATCACCAGTAACATTTACATTATCTGTCACTGTCCAAGAATAGGTTGTGCCTGTTGGAACAACTGTAGTTGGAGGATTATTAACCGGAGTAGCATTGAATGTTGATCCAGTACAAATGGAAGCAGTTTGTGGAGGAATTATTGGCGCTGGAACTACAATAAGTGTTTTGGTCATAGTGTCGTTGGCACAACCAGTATTTCTTGCAAATATTCTTATTGTATAAGTCCCCGTCTGATTATAAGTTACTGTGAAAGAAAGAGGTCCTGAGGACGTCGAAGTTCCTAAAGAATAAGTTGTTGATGGGTTAGTTGTTGATGATAATGATCCATTTGGAAGATGGTTCCACCAGAAATTATAATTACTACTACAAGTTCCATTAGAAGAAACCGCTGTTCCAGATAAAGAATTATTAGTGTAGACTACTTGACTTCCTTGGCAAATGGTACTAACATCTGGTAAACGAGTAAAACTTGCATCAGGAGATTGACTAATATAAATTGTAGAAGGATCAAAAGATGAAAATCCGGGACAACTATTTGTGGCTCTTATTTGGACTTTGTAATTGGGAGCAGTTCCATTTACACAAGGTTGAAATGAATATTGATTGGTGATTTTTTTGGGGTCTAAAGGTAAATTTGGATAAGTCGCAGTGTAATCTTGAGTAAATGTATTGTTTTGATAATTCCAATCTATAGTATATGTGACTCCTGGATCTTGATTTACAAAACCTAAGGAATAAACACCGGGATCACAAGCAACTGAGGATGCAATGGATGGTTGAATTAAAGGAGTTCCAATTTGCACATAAAATACTCTTGAATATTCACACCCGCTTGTAAAACTACTTTTAAAAACAAGATAATAAAATCGCTTATTTTGTGGATCGTAGATGTTTTCTATGAAAGCATTTTGACAATCAGGGGCACTAACACTATTAGACAAGTCAGAAATAGTTATTCCATCAACATTAATATTAGTACAGGTAATATTAGATAAATTCCATTTGATGGCTTGTGGATCATTAGTAGTTGGACAAATTTTAAATGCCGTAATTCCATCTATAACTGAAGTTGCCCAACCAATATTTTGCGATTCAATTGATAATGAAAGATTTGGAGTCGATGGCGGTGCACTTGTAGCATTAATTGTTATAGATTTTGTACTAGTTGTTTGACCTGGAGCGCTCAAAGTCAGTATCGCAGTGTATGTGCCAGAAGGAAAAGTAACAGGAAAAGGGGTAATTCTATTGTCATTCGAAAGAGAAGGGGTTCCTGTACCTGTAAACTGCCAACTAACATTTGTCGAAGAATTAATTCCACTACCTGTTGAAACAAATGAAAACAGAATCGTTGAACCCGCACAAACATCTAGGGTACTAGTAGATGAATTAAATTGAGGGTTTGTAACAAAATTAGCACTCAACTGACCAAACACAATCCCCTTACATGCAAAAACAGCTAGAAAAACGAATATGTATTTTAAGCAATTAATTCGCATCAAATACAATTCTTTGTAAAATATTCTCGACGAATCTTCGTTAAGTTAGATGAAGAAAAATTGAAAAAAAATCCGTTAAACCGAGAATTATTCATAGTAATTTTGAAAACAAAGCGTAAATTTATAACAATTTCCTGTTAAAAAATAATTTTTATCCGTGAAATTCATACTAACAACTTATAATTGATTCTTTCTCGCCTGGTCTTTGATATTTTTGTCATAACACTGTAAATTTCAAGGTAAATCAAAAAGCCTCAAAAAACATTGAATGGCAATAGAATTCGATTGAAATAGAAAATAACAACTTTGATGACTGCAAGCCTAGACTTATTCTAAGTTGATTTTCTTCTTTTTACATTTTCCCAAGTAATTGTAGAGTTACAATAATAGTCTTTTTTTCAAAGCATTTGATTTGCAAAAAAGCTATGAAACAAAAATATTTTCGGAGTTCTTACATACTTTAAACTATTAACCTTATTTAATTTTTTCGCCAAATACAGCCCTGTATTACTAAAAAAAATCAGAGATAAAATAATGTATACTTGTGATTGAAAATTTATTTTCCAATTACCTCATTTCGAAAATGGATGCCCCAATTCAAAACCTCATCCAACAAATTTTTCATGGAATATCCTAGAGGAGTTAGGGCATATTCAACCGTTACAGGCATGCTATCAAACAATGTTCGGGTTATAATTTTATTGGTTTCCAAGGCTTTTAATTCTTGGGATAACATTTTTGGAGATATATCAATAATGTCTCGTTGTATATCGCCAAATCGTTTGTTTCCGTGTGTTAATGCAATAATAATTGGAATGCGCCACTTACCCTGAATGACTTCTAATGCATCCCGTGAGGCCATCAATTTTTGCTGACAAACTTGATCTTTTTGATTCATACTGCTAAATTAGAGCAAATGAATTACTTTTAGGTAACCACTTACCCACAGGTAACAACTATATTTTAGGTAGTAATTAACAGCATCTTTGTGGTCTAAAAAATATATCAATATGAAAACACTTATTTTATCAATCGTTCTGGTAGCTTCTACTACTTTTTATCATGCCCAAAACAAGTGGAATTGCGACCCCGTGCATTCTTCCATTAATTTTAGTATTGGTTACCTTGGAATTTCGCAAGTTACGGGTCAGTTTAAAAAATATGAAGGAACACTAGAGAGTAAAACTGTAGACTTTTCAGATTCAAAATTTGAATTCTCTGTGGATGTAGCCAGTATCAATACTGAAATTGAAGCCCGAGATAATCATTTAAAATCAGCTGATTTCTTTGATGTTGCTAATTTCAAAACAATGACCTTCAGCAGTACTTCATTCAAAAAAGCAGGGAAAAACTCATTTAAATTGGAAGGAAATATGACCATGCACGGAATCACTAAAAAAATGACTTTTGTGGTTACATACGGAGGAGAAGCGAAGGATAATTATGGCAATGAACGCGCAGGATTTACAATCAATGGAAAATTAAAACGATCCGATTTTCAAGTGAACGGTGCAAAAGGCGTTGTTGCTGATGAAGTATCCTTCAACCTAAATTTCAATTTTATCAAGTCAAAATAAAAACCACTACTTAACACTAACTATTATGTCAGAAAAAACAAAAAAAATAATTTACTGGTCACTAACCGGTTTAATCGCTTTCGTATTTGTTGGAAGCGCTATGGGAAAATTAACAGCAGATACAAAAGCACTCGAAATGGCGGCTTCCATGGGCCTGGATGCAAACACCTATAAGATGTTAGGATTCATAGAAATAATAAGTGTCCTTCTTTTCATATTCCCACGTACTGGAATCTTAGGAACAATTCTTTTGGTTGCATATATGGGAGGAGCAATCGCAACGCATTTAGAAAATGGTCAATCTATAATTGCGCCATGCGTTATTCAAACAATTTTGATTCTGGTATCTATTTATCGTTTCCCGGAATTAGTACAACGAATTTTAAATAAAGGAAAATGAATATCTTAAGTATTGGTGGAAGTAATTCCAAAATCTCTATAAATAGGCAATTGGCAAATTTTACTGCAAGCTTATTTGAACATGCCGAAATCACAATTGTCGACCTTAGCACAATAAATCTCCCCATATACAGTGTAGACAAGGAAAATGAGATCGGTATACCCATTGAAGTACTTACTTTTGCGCATCAAATAGATCAAACAGATTTAATCATTATCTCTTTGGCCGAGAATAATGGGTCTTTCAATGTTGGGCTTAAAAACCTATTGGATTGGACTTCACGAATCAAAGACCGCAAAACGTTCAATGATAAAAATATGCTATTAATGGCTACTTCACCAGGAGGAAGAGGTGCCGCGAGCGTTATGGAACATGCAAAAAATGTCTTTCCGCATGTGGGAGCAAACCTTGTTGCAACATACTCATTACCTAATTTCTACCAAAATTTTGAAGCAGAAAAAGGAATAACAAATAGCACAGAGCTAGATAAGCTAAAAATGATCGTTTCTGAAATTAAAGGCTAATAAGCTCTATTGCTACTAATTTATTTATTTTTTGGAAATATCAGTGTGAAAGAAGTTCGATTTTCATCTGAAAAAAGCTGAATTTTTGCATTATGCTCGTCCACGATCTTTTTAACAATTGACAATCCTAATCCAGTTCCGTTTTTTGCTTTTTTGGTGCTATAAAACTTTTCAAAAATCTTACCTTGAATTTCCAGTGGAATCATTGGTCCATTATTTTCGACATGAATCATAACTTGACGATCGTTCTGCTCTGACCAAATTTTTATATAGTTACCGTTGTATTCCTTATCAAAAGATTCGATGGCATTTTTCAAAAGGTTTGACCAAAGTTGAAACAAATGAATATCAAAACCTAAAATAGAAACACCTTCATCTACTTGAAAAATCAAATCTGATTTTCGTTTTATCTCATAATTAAAGATAGTAATAACCGTTGCGATATTGGAACGAAGATCAACCAGAGCTTTTTGATCAGAAGGATTGTCGTGAATATAGCTACGCATGTCTTGAACCACTTTTGCCGTTCGTTCGGATGAGGCGAGAATGGTATCAATGAATGAACGAATGGATTGAACCTCATAGATCAATTGAAAAAAATGAATGTTATTTTCAGTAGACAAAACAAAGTCTAATTCCGCTGATTTAACCGGTTTAAATCTACACCTCACTAAAGCCTCTAGTAGCTCAATAGAAGGTTTATTTATTGCATACGTATTTTCTAAAAAAGACTGAAAACTCCTTCATTTCTCGTCGTTTTTGCAGTCCCCCAACAAATAATTCAAACGTGTTATTCATTGCCCGATTACACGCAAAATCAAGTTGTTCAAACGTACATACTTTCAAGGTCTGCTTAAATAAATTCTCAAGCGTTGAGCGAACGCTTTCAGCTCCCACCTTAATTGATCCAATAGGTGTATTCAAATCATGGGCAATTCCCGATGCTATTTCACCTATAGTAACTAACTTTTCTTGATCACTGATGGTTTTAGCTAACTCCATATTACGTTGAGTTTTAACTTGCACCATTTTTTCTAATTCACGATTGATTTTCTCAATTTTCTTTTTCCCATCCTCAATTTGCATCAAATACTGAACCTCCTCGGTTTGATCAGTTGCAGAACCAACCAAACGAATAAGATTTCCCTGTTCGTCTCTTTCCGCCAATAATAGACATTTCAAATGCCTAATTTCACCTGAATTTTTCTGTATAATTCGGTAATTCATTTCAGCTTTAAAAAGTTCACCTGAATTTACTCTGTCAGAAATTAATACTACATACTCTTTATCTTCTGGATGAATTGCATCAAGCCAGGCAGCATATAAATCCTTTTCTACTCCTTTAACGATTCCGTATTGCTTATACAAAACTTCGTTCCAATTAACTTGATTGTTTTTAGCATTAAACTCCCAAATTCCAATTTCAGCATTATCTGCAATGAGTTGATAACGGGAATTAATGCGTAAAATTTCTTCTTTAGACTCAACCTCATTGGTAATATCACGCTGTAATGCAATAAAATTAATGTGATTTCCGGCATCATCAAAAATCGGAATAACCTCAAGCTGGTTGTAATAAAGAGAATTGCTTTTCGTTTTATTAATAAGGGTTACCTCGACTTGTTCTTTATTTGCCAGCTTTTCTCTAAGAAGAGATATCTTATCTTGAGCTGAATTTTCATTCTGTAAAAAATCTTTTGGTTTTTTACCTTTAACATCATCTAGAGAGTACCCTGTTATCGTCACAAATGCATCATTCACCCATTCAACTTCTCCCCATTTATTAGAAATAATTACCCCGTTTTTTGTTTTGGTAGCTATGAGCGAAAGTTTCTTTAATTCTAATTGAGATTGAGAGATTTGCTCAATTTGATTCTGAATTTTATCTGTTTTTAATCGATTGATAAACAAGGAAAAAACTTGCTGTGCGAAGATTGAAAACACATTCTTTTCACGCGATGAAATTTGTTTGTAAAGTGGTGCACTACCCTCTGTTACCCAACTCACCACCAACACCCCTCCGCCAGATTCGCGATCAATTTGACTGAAGAATAAACCATCTTGAACTTCGCAATCAATGGATGGTACATTTGATGATTTTTTATTAAAAATCAGGGTCTTACCGCTAGAATCATATAGTTTTCTGTCAAAATAGTCTTTTAATTCTATTTTTTTAGCGTCTTCATCGAAACAGCACCCCTCGCAGGCCAATATTACCTTTATGTCATTTTGTGGGCAGTAAAAAAAGACCATCCCAGACTCAAGTTCTAGTATATCAATCAAAGATTCTCCGACAAGTTCAGCAAAAGAATTATCTGACAATTCCTTCAGCGCCATCTGATTGAAATCGTTGAGACGTTTATACAAGACCAATTCATGATCTAGTTTGTCGCGCGTATTAATTAATTCTTGCTCAACACCTGAGAACTGAGTAACCCTGAGTTCTAGTTCCTGATACTTTTGAAATAAGGAATCGTAATTTTTTTCTGTTCCCACTAAATTTATCCTCTGTAAATGACGTATAGTGCGGTTGTATAATTGTGATATGTGTTTTTTCCACCTAATCGAGCAAACTCACCAAATCCATACATACCAAGCCAAGGTGGACATTCGCCATTTACATAAAACGGAATTTGCATTTTACCCACTAACTCTTCTTTAATGATTCTATTAAATAAAAACCTACCTCTTGCCAAGCAGTCAGCGTGAAAAACGGCAACAACCTCTCTTTCACCGATTCTAGTAACCATGTCGTTCACCATACGATCCATTTCCGAGAATATTAAGTCCTCATCGCGTTTCGTTAACCAAAGCTCAGTCCCAACAGGACAAGTGGTAGCATAATGCATGTGTGAACCCTCATGTTTCGTTACTACCCTCAATAAATGTTCATTTCCATATTCTTTAGCAAGTTCAGTGCTCAGTTTTTCCCCTAAAGCTCCAATAGGAATAGAATCTCCACATGTTGAGTCTGTGGGTAAACCAAGACGGTTTAAATACTCTTCCCACGCTGGTTTATTATTAAACTCTTCAATAATATTCCCTGTTGATTTTGTAACGACCAATGGCTCTCCCACCGCAACAAAACCATGAGTTGCCTGAGTCTCAACCTTCAATGATGGATCGCAAAAACCAACCATAAATGCTCTATGTTCTGTAACTTGATTATCAACTCCTTGGTAATTGACAAATCCTTTCATGTTATCGGCAGATGTGGCACCAAAAATTGTTACTTCTGAACCAAATACTTCTTCCATCCCACGAATACATGCATCATCATCGATATCAATTCCCGAGGCAAGAAAATAAATCATATTTACACCATCGCATTGAGATTTCAAACTATGTGCCATTTCCTTTGATTTAACATAGGAATTATGACCAAAAACACCATCCGTACTTGCGATTTTAAACTCAGTACCTTTAATTGCCATTAACGCAATATCCTTCATTGATTCACTTACGCCTTCTTTCCCAACAACGCCGCAACAAGAAGCCGCAAGTATGCGCGCATTAGGAGCCATTTCCTTGGCTTGATCTAGAATTTCTTGAAAATTATGTCCTATGGACGAATGAAAAATCAACAAATCAGCATCTGAAAAATGATCTCCCATGGATGCCTCCATTAATTCGGAAACACCTCTTTTTGTGTTTACCATTCGTGTACTCGCTGAAAAAAATTGTAGCATTTTAGATTGTTTTAGTGATTTTAAAGTTCAAAATAAAAAAACGAAATAGTCAAACAATATTATTTATTTTGAGAACATAAATTTAAGAATAAAATTCAAAATTTACCTCTAATAAAAGTAATGTAGGTAATAATCTACATTGTAGAACAAATAAATCCGTAAAATCAGTTTTGTAGAACCTATTTTGAGTTTTGATGCTCATGCAATTTTTTCAAGAACGTTTCTGCAATGTTATTGCGATTAAAAAATTCAGTGACATATTTTCGGGCATTTTCTCCCATCTCCTGTAATTGTGATTTATTGTCGGATAAAAAACGAATTTGATTGACTAAATCAGTTACATTTTCGGGTTCAAAAAATAATCCTGCTTGTGCATTCGTAATAAAATGTTTTCTTGCTTCACCATCTACCCCCAATAAAATCGGTTTTTTCATCGCTAATGCTTCAAAAACTTTAGAGGGAATTGCTCCTTGAAATAAAGGAAGATTTTTAAGTGGTACAAGGGCAACATCAATTGACTTTACCACTGAAGGCATTTCTGATTTGGATACTGGAGGTAAAAAATGAACATTTTTCAGGGCAAATGAGTTCTTTAATGCTTCCAGCTTTTCCTTTTCGGGCCCCGAACCTTGCAGAATAAAATGAATGTGTTTGAGGTCTTGAATGGCTTGTGCCGCCTGTAAAATAACCTCAAGTCCTTGTGCATGACCTAAAATTCCACCATAAAAAAACAATAAATCATCGTTGGAAAATCCGTTTTTAGTCCTAAAATCTCCAGCATCAATTTTTTCAGGATTATAAAAATCTACGTCCACCCCATTGGGCAGCCAAAACACTTCTTTCGTGGGGAATCGAGATTTGATATCATCAACTATCCCTTCCGTTTGTCCGGTAATAAAAGTTGACTTATTGTAACAACTAGCTTCGAGGTTATACGCTAATTTGAGTAATTTTTTATTGGTTACAATACCTAATTTCTCAGCGCTTTCAGGCCATAAATCAGAGACGTTAAAAATGAGTTTTGCCTTTAATCTTTTTGACAAAGCCATAGCGGAATAGCCCAAGAACAAAGGGGGACTTTCTGCCATTAAAAAATCGTATTTACCTAATGTTCTTCCTTTCCAATAACTCGACCAAACGAAACTAAAATAATTCAACAATCTTGAAACAATTCCTTTGGATTGAGAAACATAAATCCACGCACGATGAACTGGAATTCCATCAATTATTTCAAATCGATTTCTTGCATTCTTATATTCCGGCATTACCTTCATTTTAGGATAATTAGGAAGCGCTGTTAGCACCTCCACCTCTACTCCACTCTTCTTCAGTCGAACAGCTAACTCATGCAGTCTATTTTGAGGAGCTCCAATTTCCGGAGGATAATATTGGGTTAGAATTAATAACTTCATGTTTCTTTAGTGAAAAATAACCAGGATGAGAAAAATGCAAAAACTGGAATCGAAGAACCAACATCGAGAATATCATATCCAAATCCACATAATACAAGAGTTATGAGGAATGGCATTTGACCAAAACGCTTCATTTTCGTTTGGTTTTTAAGTAGAACATAGATATATAAGAAGAAAATCAGGATTCCAATAAATCCATTTTTCACTCCAATTCTAAGGTATTGATTATGTGGCGCAGTTTGCTCTTTTGCATTACACGGCATATTTTGATAGTTATATTTCGCAACCATCTCATCTCTCCAATCCCCTGATCCTACTCCAAAAAATGGATGGTCTTGTAAAATTAGAACACTTGCTTTTACCGCATTTAATCGAAGGGAAGTTGAGGACATGCAATTCATTGAAAGCGTATCAACCTTGTTTTGGGATGACTCTTCTTTGTTCATCTGAATCGTTTCTTTCGCAACAACATTAAATCTTCCTTGAAAAACTGGAAAGGTCAATAAAAGCGAGCATAAGGCACCGATAAAAACAAAATCCCATTTGTGTTTTCTTCTCCAACAAAAAAGGAATAACAAAGCTAGCGCAACATAAAAACAAACAATTACAATGCGACTCTGCAATAACAATAATCCAATTGTTAAAAAAATCAGCACTCCATAATAAATAAAAAGTCTTTTATAAGAAAGCGCACGAATGACATTTAACCTCCAATCCACTAATAACAGGATTCCGAAAAGTGTTAGAACGGAAAAAACATTCGTATCTGAATCAAGATATGCGTAAAAATAATCGCCTATATTTCCTTGCTGCAAGAAGCGACCTGTGGCAAAATATAAATCGATAGCAAAACGAATAACAAGCCCAACTATGAAAAAATACAAAACCTTGGATTGAATAGCTTGCCAACGTATTTTACATAACGAAAAAAACGTGAGCGGATACAGAAAATAAGGCAACATCCGACCTACATCACCAAAACCTTGGGTAAAATTAGTTGTGTAAATTAAACCAAATACAGTCAATAGAAAGGGAATAGAAGCAAAATAAAAACTCCTTGAAGGAATGAATGAACTTTTTTCATTTGACAACCATAACTCTCTTAACCAAGTAATCACCAAAAACAGCAAGGTATATGGAAATAGCTTAATGAACACAATTCCCGTCGCATTGAACAATATCGCTATTTCAAATAACCCCAATGAACGGAAAAAATTTTTCATGAATACGAATTTAAAAGATAAGTTCAGTAAATCCTTTAGTATTGAATTCTTTTTTTAGGAATATTATGCATCATTATCTTTTTGAAAGTCTTTCATACAGTTTTTGAGCATGTTCCATGTTTTTATCCCAATTACCTTCAGAAGAAATAATCTCCTCATTTCTAGAGAGACTTAACTTCTTATACATCTCATAATGAGAAAATGATTTTTCAATGGCTTCCGCCAACTGTTCAACATCAAATAACCGAATGATTAATCCGTTTTCGCCATCAGTAATCCAATTACAATTTGCTGGAATATCTGAGACAATGCAGAAATTTCCGCATGCAATTGCCTCAACTAAAGAAACCACATCTCCGTCAGTGGTTGATACCGTTACAAAAACATGTGCTTTATTCAATTCAACCGCCATTTCTTCCTGAGAAACTCTGCCCATAAATTCAATGTGCTTGTCTAACTTTTTAGATTTAACGATTCCTTCCAGTTTATCGCGCATCGAACCATCTCCCAAAATGCGCAATTTTAGTTGTGGTATTTTTTCTTGAACGATTTCAAAAGCATCTATCAATTGAATATGATTGTATAATGGTTCAAGGTTTCTCGTGTAAATCAACGTAAAATCTTCCTGCTTATCGAGTTTTTGATCAAAAAATAGTTTCGTGTTTATTCCGTGGGTAATAACATGTACTTTTTCGCGACGAACCCCTAAGTCACAAACTGCTTGAACCATATGTTTTGCAACTACTGTAATTGCATCTGCTCTTCGAAAAGCCCATTTGAGCAGAAACCGAATTACTTTTGAAGATTTTGGACTGATTAAAATATCCGATCCCCAACCGGAAATAATGAATGGATGAAAATTGACCAACGCACCTGTAATTCCGTAACTTGTGGCATACTGCGCATGAAAAACATCCGGTTTAATTTTCTTAAGTATTCTTTGTACGATTCGGAATGCAAAAAGTGTACGCCAATTACCACCAGAAACGGCAATAGTTCCAATGTTTAAAAAATGAACATGCACCCGATCAATTCGACAATCACGGAATGTAATCAAATGAACTTCATGGCCCATTTCAGCGAAATGTGTACACCATTTTTGGGTATGAGTGCTTTGACCATCTGCGAAATAACAAATTTTCATGTTGACATAATTTTCTGTAGTTCAATTAGGTAGTTCACCATTAATTGTTGGCGGTTGTACGTTTTATTACAAAATGTAATGGTCTCTTTATTCGGAATGCCATTTCTATCTTCGATAAGTTTCAGTACCTCTGCTAATTTGTGATTCATTTCGGCATCATTTTGTACAAAATGAATACACTCTGATGGATGAGTCCATATTACTTCAGCACCAACAGAAAGAGCTTCAATTACTGAAACAGAAAAACCATCATGCTCTGTCATACGCAAAAAGATAGGTGCATTTCTTAATTCCTCAGCCATTTTTTCAGCATCTAGCCAACCGAGTAATTGAATATTATCGGGAAAAGCATCATCATCATTTTCCATTCCAACCACTCTAAATTCTAACGATGGAAATGCTTTTGCAGCTGTCTTAACGGATTCCCAACCATAAAAAACCTTTCGACTTGCAGCTATGTATGTCAAAATATACATTTTTTCGTATTTCTCAACTGGTATAATTTCTCGACCATATTTAAATGGAACAATCTGTATCGGTAAATCCAAACTTTTCACTTCTTCTTGCTGCCACGGTGAATCTACAAAATGAGTAGCGTAATCGAGGTATTTGCGAAAGATCACTCCTTTTTTATAGCGTTCCATTGCCAATAAAGCATCAGTTCCCATCCATTGCATAATCAACTTTTTGCGAAAACGAACCACCCAATCTAATGATCTACTTCTATCTGATACTCCATTCAAAGAAATTACTAAAGACGAAAATGGCAACCAACAAATAAAAAGAATTTTATCCCATTTTGAATAATAGGTATTTAACACAACATACCGATTGTTCGCATCAAAGGAAGCTAAATCATCCCTCATTTTTTTTGCAAAAATGGGAAGGCCAGTAATTAGGATTGTTTTTCTACCCATTATTCACTTCCGTTTTTCGAACCAGTAACACTACTAAAAAAAGGGGTAAAATGAGTCGGTGAATCTCGAGTAACAAGAATGAAGATGGCATCATCCAGATAAAAAACAAACTGCAAAGCACAACGCAAAAAAAGCCGTTTTCAAAACTTAAAAAAGAGTTGCTTATTCGAACAATTGAAATGCAGATGAATCCGAGAAAACCAAAATAGATCCATCCGATTAAACCGTACTGACTAATAATCTCGAGGGGAAAATTGTGCGGAGAACGCTGTGTCCCCATATGAAATTGTTTGTTTTGATTTACAGATTCAGTTGCATATCCGCCCGGACCAACTCCTGTAAAGGGTTTTTCTTTGATAAGATGCGCACCCAATAAAATCATTTGTTTTCGCACATTTACCGATTTCTCAGGGTTATTTTTATGAATGGAATCCATATACCCAATTACCTTTTTCTGTTCTTGATTGCTCAATTTTTCTCTAGCCGGTGTTATAGTATATCCGTTGGAATCGGATTCAAGTAAGGTCAATGTATTGATTCGAAAAGAAGCCGAATTTTCTAACAACGGTCCATAAAACAAGGTGTTTTGATAAAATGTGAGCAGAAGCATGGCACCCAATAAACCACCAATCAGTAGCTTTTTTTTACTGAAGCGTTCAATGCCATGTTGAAAAGCAAGATAGCCTAGGTTTAAATAAACTATCCATTTGGCGAAATTTGAATCAGCGTAAACAGCAAAAAGAAAAATACCCATCCAAACCATTCCAAGTCTCCATTTATTTTCTCTCCACGAACGATCCAAGACTATCAGTAATAAATGCGTGCCAATGATATAGGTTAAAAACGTATTCTGATTATCAAAAATAAACATCGGAGCATAGAAATTATTACCAACTGGCAAAGTAATCAGCTCAAGTGTTTTATCCCCTGCAAAATGGATTCCGGTTAAAAACTCTATAAACCCCACTATAAAAAATACCAGTAACATTGATTTTAAACCAATCCTTACTTGATTCATGAATTTGTCTTTACCCAAATAACCGAACATCCCCACTAAAACAATAGCAAAAAGCACTTGTAAACCAAGGTTACGCACATCAAAAACCGCAGCAGCATTCCAACCTTGAATACTACCGAAAACTAAACCATAAATAAACCAGCCGATTAAAAAAACCAATAAGGCCAGCATGTATTTGTGTAACTTCCCATAACAGAGCAAGACACTTGGTGCAAGAATCAAGGACAAAATCAAATTGGGATAAATAGTAAGAGGACCAAGAGAAATTCCCAATATTTTAGATTGAAAAGGCATGGTTAACCACCATAAAAGAAATAACTGCGAAACAACCAACCGGGATTGGCTATTCATCAAAAATGAAAAACGATTTTTAAAGATTTCCACGAACAAAGGTAACTAATTTTTGAACTTGATGCTTGCGGTGCAAAGATTGAATTTCAGCATGGTTATAGGATAAAGACTCCTCCCCTTTCCACACTTGGATGCATTTTCTAATTCCTGTTGAAATTTCTTGTACCGAGTTAAAATCAGCAATAAAACCAGCTTCACATGTTTTAATGAGTTCGGAAGCCACATCATTTGGGTCAACTATGCCTAAAATTGGACGTTCCACCGATAAATAATCAAAAATTTTACCCGTAAAAATACCTTTTGCAGCTGAAGGAGGATGAATGAGCAATTGACAATCTGAAACGGAGAGATACCCCACAACTTCTTCATTCGAAATTTTGGGAATAAACTCAACGTGCGGTAAAAATTCTTGCGGAATAGAAAAATTACGGTGCGTACCGATGAATTGAATTTTCCATTGATCCGGTAACTCATTATTACTCTTCAACTCGGACAGTGCCTTAAAAAAAACATCTGGTTTTCGTTTACCGTAAAAAGTACCGGCGTAAACAAATGTAAACCACTCATTCTGAACTTTCACCGGCTGAAAATCGTGATCAAAGCCATTTCTAATCTCCAAAAACTGACAAGTAGTTGATTTAAAAATCGCTTGAAAACCATCTAAGATTGGTTTACTCACAGCAGTAACTAAATCCGCGCTCAAACCAATTTCCTCTTCTATTTTTCGATAATATAACCTATCACCCTCATTGAGCATTTGATTCATACTCATTTCATCCCGCATGTCTGCAATCCAATAGCAAGAAGTAAAATGCCGTTTCAGTTCTAATCCCACAATATGAGCATCTACAGGAGAAAAGGAAGTAAAAAGCACATCAATTTTCGCCTGATTTTGTTTTATCGAACGCAAGACATTTTTTGACCATCCGGGGTAATCATTTTTCGAAAAATAACGAACAATCCGATTATTCAGCGAGTATAATTTATGTTTCCAGGTGGGCATTCCGGGTTGTTGTTGACGTAATTTTATCCATGCAGAGCCAGATAACACGAATACCTTAGCTCCCTCGTATTCAATTTGTGTCTCTTCATCACCATAACAATAAACGGAAATATCAAAGTTTTGATGATCCCAATACTTCACTAATGCATTCATTCGAAATGCCGCAATATGTTTCACAGGATAAAACTGCGCACAAACAATTACTAGGCTTTTTTTAGTAGGCTGCATTTTTACGATCTTCCTTTTGAATAATAGAAAAAATAAACATCACCGTTATTAAACCAATGGCAACTTGTGACCATGTGATTATTTGAAATACCATATACATTCCATCCTTATATTCATTTAAAAACATAGGTAAAACTAAAAAACCTAGCACTTGAAATATGGAGGCAGAAATACCAATGAAAAAGAATTTTTTTTGCTGCTCCAAAACGAGAGGAATAATCGTTAAAGGGGAACTAACAAAATTTAGCATGAGCCAAGGAGCCATAATTTCAGAAAGTCTTCCAGATTCTTGCCATTGTTCTCCAAATACAAATACGAATAAAGGTTGTCCATAAAAATAAACAATAGAAAAGGGAATTAAGGACAGAACCGATAAGGACAAAAAGACCTTAACTACGATAGGCATAAGCATTTTTTTTTCAAGACGATAGGAAGAAATCCGGTTAAATAGAATCTGTGAAATAGAAGTACCAATAATCATAACCGGCAAACGAAGCATGCGGAAAGTGTGGTCAAAGGAACCGAAAATCTGTTCTGAAAAAACCTCAATAATTAGTAGAGCAACCAAAACTTCCCTTAAATTATCGGATAAAGCGTGGGGTAAATTAATGAGCGGAAAATCTTTGTATGTCCTAGCTAAACTCATCATTTTCTTCTTAGAAAGAGATGTGGTTGGCTTTTTATTCCAGTGAAAAAAATCTTTCAAGAAGTGAGCTGCTCCAATTAAAAGACTGAGTAAAAAAGATAAAAAAAGTCCCCATTTACCCATGTGAAAAAAGCCACTCAAAACACGCGAAATATTTAAACTGAGTGAATTAGTCATTTTTGAAAAGGAAATCCGCTTAAATTCCTTGTGTCTTATAGCCCAATTGGTACCCAAATTAAAAAAGACTAATGCTGCGGTAGAGAACACGAGCACCAATGCCCAAAGAGCAAAACCAACCGCTTTATCGAGATACAATCCATAGATGAGAAAACCAACTAGGGTGATGCCTAATGTTACCATGGTTGAAAAAAGAGCCAAACGATATAACTGAAAGGAATGTTCGTCTCGTTTGGGTAGTGGTAAGGAAAATTCATAACGTGCCGTGGCTATTGTAGCTAAAAGCACAACCCAACGTTGAAACATTCCAAATTCACCCATTTCAGTTGGTGAAAACTGCCTGGATATTACTGGCGCTAGCGCATATCCAATAAATTGAGCGATTAATGTACCCGTCAAAAGAACAGTGAGTGATTTTATGAAATCACTATTCTTCATATTTTTAATTCGTTGGAGAACCATGAGCGACAAAGATACAATTAATCTGTTTCAGAAATTCATTTAACATCCAAGCCTGTTTTCGATTTTTACCACCCTAAAAAGACATCTATTTTTCACAGACACTTATTCACATATTTTCTAGTTAAGTTGTTATTAATTTATTCAATTATCTCTTTTGTTTCGATACATAAGAAAATGATATTGCTTACTTTTGTTCAACACGTTTAATTATGCAACAGACAATAAAACAAGAAGCAACTCTTGAACAAGCAATAGACTTAGGACTAAGAGCGGATGAATTTGAGATGATTAAAGAAATTCTTGGACGAACACCAAATTTCACGGAAACTGCCGTTTATTCCGTTATGTGGTCAGAGCATTGTGCCTACAAAAATTCAATTTTATATTTAAAGAAACTACCCAAAGATGGTCCTCACATGCTTGTTAAAGCGGGAGAAGAAAATGCCGGAATGGTGGATATTGGTGATGGCTTAGGTTGTGTTTTCAAAATTGAATCACACAATCACCCAAGTGCCTTGGAGCCCTATCAAGGAGCTGCTACGGGAGTTGGCGGAATTAATCGTGATATTTTTACCATGGGAGCCCGACCAATCGCTCAGTTAAATTCGTTACGTTTTGGTAATATTGAATCCGCTCGAACAAAATGGTTAGTGCGAGGAGTTGTTAAAGGAATTGGTGATTATGGAAATGCTTTTGGAATTCCAATTGTGGGAGGCGAAGTTTTCTTTGATGATTCATTTAACACCAATCCATTAGTAAATGCTTTTTCTGCTGGAATAATCGATACAAAAAAAATAATTTCAGCCACGGCGAAAGGCCCTGGAAACCCTGTTTTCATTGTAGGCTCCTCTACAGGTAAAGATGGAATTGCTGGAGCTGCTTTTGCTTCAAAAGACATTACGGAAGATTCAGCCAATGATTTACCGTCTGTTCAAGTGGGTGATCCATTCATGGAAAAACTCTTGCTTGAAGCAACAATGGAACTTGCTGAAACCGATGCGATTGTAGGAATGCAAGACATGGGTGCGGCAGGAATTACCTGTTCAACATGCGAGATGAGTGCGGCAGGTAATGTTGGGATGGAAATTCACCTTGACAAAGTTCCAATGCGTCAAGAAAACATGCTTCCTTATGAAATATTACTTTCAGAATCGCAAGAAAGAATGTTAGTCGTTGTTCAAAAAGGCAAGGAAGATATCGTGAAAAGGATTTTTGATAAATGGGATTTGAATGCTGAAGAAATTGGAGTTGTAACAGATACCGGAAGAATTCGATATTACATGAATGAAGTGTTAGTTGGTGATGTGCCAGCTGTTTCTTTGGTTCTAGGAGGTGGTGCACCCCAATACGAGCGTGAGTTTAAGGAACCTGCCTATTTCCAAGAATACAAGAAATTCTCTATTGATTCCATTACTGAACCAAGTAATTTGAAAGAAATTGCTTATAAACTCATTCAACGACCAAATATTGCATCAAAAAGATGGGTATACGAACAATATGATTCAATGGTTGGTACAAAAAACATGAGTACTAACAAGCCAAGTGACGCTGCCATTGTGAACATTAAAGAAACAAATAAGGCTTTGGCAATGACCGTGGATTGTAACTCAAGATATGTTCATGCTGATCCAGAAATCGGAACGATGATTGCCGTCTCTGAGGCTGCTCGAAATATTGTTTGTTCAGGTGGAATCCCAAGTGCTATCACCAATTGCTTGAATTTTGGAAACCCATATAATCCTGAATCATACTGGCAGTTTGTTGGAGCCATTAAAGGAATGTCTGCAGCTTGTTTGAAATTTGGAACACCCGTAACTGGAGGCAATGTATCATTTTACAATCAGACCGTGACGAATGGGGTTGAAGTTCCTGTATTTCCTACTCCAACAATTGGAATGATTGGTATTGTACCCGACAAAAACAAAGTAATGTCGTTGGATTTCAAGCAAAAAGGGGATTTAATTTTTGTTATTGGAGAATGTACAAATGATATTTCTTCATCCGAATATTTGGTGAGTCATCATGGAATTACCGCTTCACCTGCTCCCTATTTCAATCTCGAAAAAGAATATGAATTACATCAAGCAATTGCTGGACTTATTGAAAATGAGTTTATTAATGCCGCACATGATATTTCTGATGGAGGATTATTTACCACGCTTGTTGAGATGTCATTCCCACGTGAATTAGGCTTTGATATTGAGACAGATTCAGAGATTCGAACAGATGCATTTTTATTTGGCGAAGGGCAAGGAAGAGTTGTAATAAGTGTTTCTGAAGAAAAAGAAGACGAATTTATCGAATTTATGGTATCTTCGTCAGTAAGTTTTACCTTATTAGGTCATGTGACCAAAGGAAAACTTCAAATTGATGGAGAACACTTCGGCTTTATAACAGAAGCGAAAAACCTTTATGACAATGCTCTTTCTAAGCATTTAGAAAATTAAAAATGGAATACAACACAACAAGAGACAAAATGTTACTTCCGGAATACGGAAGAAATGTACAAAACATGATTTCGTTCGCAATGAAAATTGAAAACAAAGAGGAACGAAACCGCGCAGCTCAGGCAATTATTGAAGTTATGGGTCAATTGAACCCACATTTGAGAGACGTGGATGATTTCAGACACAAACTTTGGACACATTTATTTTTAATGTCTGATTTTAAATTAGATGTTGAATCTCCTTATGAAATTCCAAAACTAGAAAAACTTCAAGAAAAACCTAACCGATTGGAATACCCAAAAAGCACCATCAAATATGGACATTATGGGAAATATACTGAGAAAATTCTTGCAACAGCCAAGGACACAAAAAATCCGGAGGAAAAAGAATTCTTAAAGACAAGCATGTCTAATTTCATGAAAAAACTCTATTTGTCTCACAATAATGATGCAGTTGAAAATCATGTAATAGCAGAAAACTTAAAAGAACTGTCTCGTGGTGAATTGGTATTAGACAATCCGGATGAACTAATAAGCACAAACACACTGTTGCGTTCTATGGGAATGAATAATGGACAAAAACGAATTATTCCCAACAATAAAAATAATCCGTACAAGCAAAAAAAGAAATTCAAAAAGATTTGATATGTCTGCATCTTTCGAAATACATGGAGGTAAAAAACTAAAAGGCGAATTAATTCCTCAAGGAGCAAAAAATGAAGCATTACAAGTTTTATGCGCCCCACTTTTAACAGCTGAAAAAGTTACCATCTCAAATATTCCTGATATTGTTGATGTCAACAAATTGATCAACTTACTTCAAACTATGGGAGTAAAGATTGAGAAAATTGAAAAGGGAACTTATAGTTTTCAAGCCAAAGACATTGATTTAGCCTATCTAGAAACGGAAGATTTTAAAAACCGAGCATCTGCATTACGTGGTTCTATTATGATCGTAGGTCCGCTTCTTGCTCGATTTGGAAAAGGATTTATTCCTAAACCAGGAGGAGATAAAATCGGAAGAAGAAGACTTGATACCCATTTTGAAGGATTTACCATTCTAGGTGCCAAATTTAATTATGATGCAGGGGATCATTTTTACTCAATTGAAGCAAAGCAACTTAAAGGAACTTTCATCCATTTGGATGAGGCATCTGTAACTGGGACAGCCAATATTTTAATGGCATCTGTTATGGCAGAAGGGAAAACCACTTTTTACAATGCCGCATGTGAACCTTATATCCAACAATTGTGTCGCATGTTAAATTCCATGGGCGCAAAAATTGAAGGAATTGGATCTAATTTACTCCACATTGAAGGAGTTAAGGAATTGAAGGGTTGCTATCATAGGATTTTGCCTGACATGATTGAAATCGGAAGTTTTATCGGATTAGCGGCAATGACGCAATCAGAAATCACCATCAAGGATGTAAGCTGGGAAAACCTGGGAATTATTCCAAATGTATTTCGCCGACTTGGAATTAAACTAGAAAAAAGAGGCGATGATATTTTTGTTCCAGCCCAAGAAAAATACGAAATTGAAACATTTATAGACGGTTCAATTCTAACTATTTATGACGCTCCTTGGCCTGGGTTTACTCCAGATTTGTTATCCATCATTTTAGTTATTGCAACACAGGCAAAGGGATCAGTTCTCATCCATCAAAAAATGTTTGAGTCACGTTTGTTTTTCGTAGATAAATTGATTGATATGGGTGCTCAAATTATTTTGTGTGACCCACATAGAGCAACCGTAATTGGACTAAATAGAGAATTTCCACTCCGTGGAATACAAATGACATCACCCGATATCCGAGCAGGAGTATCTTTGTTAATAGCGGCACTTTCTGCTGATGGGAAAAGTGTAATACACAATATCGAACAAATTGACCGTGGCTATCAAGATATTGAATTGAGGTTAAATAATATTGGGGCAGATATTCGCCGAATTGGTTAATGAAACTAGTATTTTTATCTATAACGATACTGTTATTTTCCTGCAAATCAACTGTAGATTCTAAGTCTATTCAAGCACCTTCTGGAGAAAAAGCGCTAGAAATTGAATTAACAAATCCTAGCGGAAAAATCATAAAATTATCTTCACTGAAAGGAAAATTAGTTTTAATTGATTTTTGGGCTTCCTGGTGTGGCCCTTGCCGAAAAGAAAATCCAAAAGTGGTGGAGGCTTACGAAAAATATAAGAGCAAACAATTCACCAACGGAAATGGATTTGAAGTGTTCAGTATATCATTGGACAAAGACAAAGAACAATGGAAAAAAGCAATTAAAAGTGACGGATTAATCTGGAAAAAACATGTAATCGATACTGAATCAAAGGCATCAAAGGATTATTTCGTGAACTCTATTCCAGCTGCATTTTTAATGGATCAAGATGGAAATATTATAGCGAAAGGAAATGAGCTGCGAGGTTTAAATCTTCATATTACGCTCGATAAATATTTAATGCGTTAATCCTTTTATGTTGTTTGCAGAAAAGCAGTGGAAAAATACGCTTCAACAAATTCTCAACACTTCCTTCAATGCCCGAGAAGCGCATCAAGAAATGGCTCCGTACAGAAAAAGTATCGAGGACCAAAATACCGAAAATGCCATAAAATGTGCTGTTGGTATCCATATCTTTTTTGAAGATGAACCTACACTTATTTTAATCGAACGTCCGTCCAACATGAGAAAACATGCGGGGCAAATAGCATTTCCTGGTGGTAAAATGGATCAATCAGATGTTGACTTATTAGAAACAGCATTAAGGGAAAGTGAAGAAGAGCTTGGGATTAATCGGAGTGCAGCAACGAATATTGGCGAATTGAATCCAATTTTTATTCCGGTCACAAATTACCTCGTTTCTCCATTTGTTTTTATTCACAGCAAAAAACCACTGTTCACTGTGAATGAATTAGAAGTGAATGAATTGCTTTTTATGTCATTTTCAATGCTTGTACATCCAACAACACGCACTAACAGACGGATATATTTAGAAGAAGGAAAATGGTTGTCTGATGTTCCCTGTTTTGAAATCGAAAACAAGTTCATTTGGGGCGCAACATCGCTTATGCTAAATGAACTAAAGGAGCGGATTATTCCTTTTCTTCCGCCAACTGTTTAGTATACATTTCGGCGTAAAATCCATTTTTCGCAAGCAACTCATTGTGCGAACCAGACTCTATAACCTCACCCCCATCAATTACTAGAATCTTATTTGCATTTCGGACAGCAGAAATACGATGACTAACGATAATCGTTGTTCTACTTTTTTCCATTTTCTTCAAATTGGTTAAGATTGTTTCCTCCGTTTCGGTATCAACAGCTGACAAACAATCATCCAGTAAAAGTAGTTTTGGATTACGTAACAAAGCTCTGGCAATGCTAATTCGCTGTTTTTGTCCACCACTCAGATTAACTCCTCGTTCACCTAAAATAGTTTCAAATTGATCAGGAAAGTCTTGAATATTGTGATAAACATGCGCTTGCTTAACTACATCAATTAGCTCATCCATTGAAACATTATCTGAGAGAGATCCGAATTTCAAATTATTTTTTATCGTATCAGAAAACAAAAATACATCCTGTGGAACAACTCCTGAATGATCTCTAAATGACTGTAGATTTATCGCCTGAATTTCTTTATCATCAACTAATATTTTACCCGTAGTGGTATCAAATTGGCGCATTAATAAATTGAGGATAGTAGATTTCCCACTTCCCGTTTTACCAATAATTGCAAGTGTTTCTCCTCGTTCTACAGTAAAGTCAATGTTTTTTAATGCTTGGATTCCAGTATTTGAATAAGTAAATGAAACATGAGAAAACTCAATCTTTCCACCAAATTCAAATGTGGCAGTATTCGTAGAAATCACTTCTGGATGTTGTTCCAAAAACTCATTGATTCTTTTTTGTGATGCCGCTGCTCGTTGAATAAGTGAAGTTACCCATCCTATACTGGCAAAGGGCCAAGTAAGGTTGTTTACAAAAAAAATGAATGCCACAATTCCACCTAAGGAAATCGTTTTGTCATAAACCATCAACCCTCCCAAATAAATTGCTATCAACGTACTCAATCCAATTAGAAACATCATCGTTGGCATAAACAACGCATTTACAAAAACCAGTTTCATGGTTCTTTTTTTATATTCCTCCGAGGACTTTGAAAATCCTTCCCAAATTTCATTTTCTCTACTATATGCTTTAATCACGCGCATTCCCGCAAAAGATTCTTGAGCAATGGTAGACAAATTAGACTGTTCTTCTTGAACTTTTCCGCTTAGAGAATTCATTTTGGTTGAAACAAAATAGATTAGAACAGACATAATGGGAAGCGGCAAAAGCACAAAGAATGTGAGGATGGGATTTATAGCAATCATTTGATAAATAACCATGAAAAAGAGAACAATCAAATTGATGGTATACATAATTCCTGGCCCTAAGTACATTCGAACTTGACTAACATCTTCAGAAATTCGATTCATTAAATCACCTGTTGAATTTCGTTTATAAAAGGCCGTGTCTAAATTTTGGTATTGATTAAAAATTTCATTTTTCAAATCAAATTCTATCAATCGAGACATTACAATTATGGTTTGACGCATTAAAAAGAGAAAAAATCCCTTGGCCAACGATAAGAACATGTATATCCCGCCTAATTTCAAGGATAATAATAAAACACTATCTACCCGAGTAAAATTAGTATCTGTCATGAAATTATCCACTGTTTCTTTCACATAAACGGGCATCTTAACCCCAAAATAATTGGAAACGACCGTGAACAAAGTCCCCAATAATAGGTGCCATTTGTACTTTATAAAATATTTGTTGAGGTAGCTCAGCGACTTCATGGGATTATTTTCTAATTTTGCGGTGTTCTTGTTGTGCTTGAAACAAAATTAAGCATTCGAAAGCAAAAACAACTGAATAAAACGGATAAACTCGATTCTTGATGGAAGTAAAGACAATTAACGAAATAAATTTAGCGGAAAATCCTGTCCTTGCACAAATGGCAACAATGGGGCATGAACAATTACTATTTTGCAACGACGAAGAAACTGGATTAAAGGCTATAATTGCGATACATAGTACTGTTTTAGGGCCCTCTCTGGGTGGGACGCGCATGTGGAAATATGCCAGTGAAATGGAAGCACTCAATGATGTATTGAGACTTTCTCGCGGAATGACTTATAAAAACTCCATTTCTAACTTAAATTTAGGCGGTGGAAAAGCAGTAATTATTGGAGATTCGCACACCATGAAATCCGAAGCTTTTTTTCGCCGTTTCGGAAAGTTTGTTGAAAGTCTTTCAGGTAAATATATTACGGCAGAAGATGTAGGTATTTCACCAGAGGACATGGGTTGGGTAAGTAAAGAAACAAAACATGTTGTTGGTTTGCCTGGAAAAAGTGGCGACCCATCTCCTGTTACTGCATTAGGCGTTTACATGGGAATGAAAGCATGTGCGAAAATACAATTTGGATCCGATTCACTAGCAGGTAAAAAAATTGCCGTTCAAGGAGTTGGACATGTTGGAGAGTATTTGGTTAAACACCTCACGAATGAAGGAGCTGAAGTTTTTATTTCAGACATCTATCAACAAACGCTAGATCGTGTTTCATCAACCTACAATGCCACAGTTGTTGCTCCACAAGATATTTATGATATTGACATGGATATTTATGCTCCTTGTGCTCTTGGTGCAACAATCAATGACGAGACTTTGGCAAAGTTGAAATGTTCAATTATTGCTGGTGCAGCAAATAATCAATTGAGAAACGAATCAATTCACGGTCAAGCTGTAATGGATAAAGGAATTATTTACGCTCCTGACTATGCAATAAACGCTGGTGGTGTGATCAATTGCTTTTCTGAAGTACATGGTCTCTCTAGTGATTGGGCACACAAAAAAGCTGAAGAAATTTACCAAACGATTTTCAATATAGTGTCTCGTTCACAAAACGAAAAACTTCCAACTTATCAAATAGCTAACGCAATAGCAGAAGAGCGCATCAAAGCAGTTGGCATCATCGATTTCACAAAATAAAAGCATGTTAAATAGAAGACATTTACGGATTAAGATTTTACAAATGCTTTATGCCTATTACCAATCAGGCGAAGAAGATCTATTGAAATTTGAGAAGGAATTACTGGGATCCATTGAGCGCATGTACGACTTATATTTGCTTCTCATTTTATCCTTACCTGAGTTAGTTCATACTGCTGAAAATCGGTTAGAGGTCAAAAAAAAGAAAATGCAATTAACAGAAGAGGACCTTCATCCAAATAGAAAATTTGTGGATAACACTTCTATTAAAAAAATAGGCGCTAGTATTGAATTGCGCAAAGCATCGGAAAAAAACAAAGCAAACTGGATTGGAGCAGAAAATCAAGAGGTTATACGAAAAATGTTTCTGCAAATACAAGAAAGTGAAACCTACTTTGAATTTATGAACGATGAAAAGACCGGTTATGAAAATGACAAGGCATTTATCTTGAATTTGTTCAAAACAGAAATTGCTAATTCGGAATTGCTGCATAATTATTTTGAAGAACGCAGTATTCATTGGATGGATGACTTGGACCACACATGCTCAATGGTACTAAAAACATTGAAATCCACCAACGAAAACGAAGAATTTCAAATCCTTCCACTTTATAAAGAAAATGATTCTGAAAAAGAATTTGTCGTTCAATTATTTAGAAATACCATTGCAAAAAATGCAGAGAATGAGGCCTTAATTGATGACTTAACCAAGAATTGGGAACTGGATAGAATTGCAAAAATGGATATTATTTTATTAAAAATGGGGATTACCGAATTACAGATTTTCCCAGAAATACCTATGAAAGTAACGCTAAACGAAACCATCGAAATTTCAAAATACTACAGTACTCCAAAAAGCAATACCTTTATTAATGGTGTTTTAGATAACGCCATTGAAATATTGAAAAAAGATAAAAAAATTGTAAAAATGGGCCGAGGCCTTTTAAATTAATTGTGATGAAAAATATTGTATTGTTTTGTTGCTACTTTCTTTTCCTAACATTTTATTCCTGTCAATCGGATAACAATGTTGAAATAGGAAAGAAAACTGAAATGAAAGTTAACGCTGTTTTTGATGCTGGAACAGTTATGAAAGGTGAAAAAATAAAAGCCGTTTTTAAAGTTACAAACACCGGAAAAAGTCCTTTGGTAATATCTGAAGTGAAGGGTTCTTGTACTTGTACAGTTGCAGATTTCCCGAAAAAACCAATTCCGGCAGGAGAATCAGCGGAAATAAAAGCAGAGGTTAATACAGATAAAACAGGTGATGGTCCGATTTCAAAATCCATTCGAATCATTGCAAATACAGAACCAAACCTTACTGTAGTTCATGTTAAAGCAAAAGTTGTAATCAAATAAATAAAACAAAAAATGAGTAAAGAAGTCATCAATATGTTATTACTGCTTGGAGCAGTACTTGTCTATTTTTTCTTGATTTTTAGAGCACCTATGAAACGCCGTAAAGAATTGAAGAAATTTGTTGAGTCGTTAAGTGCTGGAGATAAAGTAATTACTTCTTCTGGAATACATGGTAAAGTATTGGAAGTTGCTGAAACAACTATTTTAATCAGTTCAGAAGGTAGTAAATTGCGTGTTGACAAAAACTCAATCGCTCGTTCTTCTGAAGATCTGGTAAAATAAACATGAGAAAACTGTTTTCTGTTTTCACGGCTCTAATTTTACTTTCCTGCGAATCTACCGATAATGCTTTACCCAAAAGTGTTGGAAGTACTAATGAAAAAAACGCTACTGCAAACTCAAATCATACCGAGAACCAAGATCGAATTGAAAAGAAATATGGTGCTCAATGGGATTTTTGTGATTGCGTCAAAAAAAATGACTCATTAGATAAAATACTTAAAAAAACCTCACTGTCGGATGCAGAGACTGAACTATTGCTAATTCGAGCGGATGAAGTGGAAAAAAAATGCAAACTTTTATTGACTGATTTACAATCTAAAAAACCGTCAGATCGTGCTGCTCATCAAGCAAAGATAAAAGCATGTCTGGAAGGTAATTGAATTAGTATCGCAATTTCCCAGCAAATAACAAGGGGTTAAAAAGCCTGCTTTCAATCATTCAGTTAACTTGTCCGAACTATTTGATCAGATTTACTTCAAAAATCGAAATTGGAACAATCCCTATTATTATTTAATTTTACCCGCTTTACGCATTGAATAATTGAAAAGAAAAGTTAAATTTGCCTCGACTTATTCAAAGTTCATTCCTTGAATACGTTATGATTCAACTTAATCTATTGATAATTTGACACTTATACGAAAATGAACAGCCATTCATCAACTATTGATTATTTTCCATTACTTCTTCAGGCCTTAGTTGCTGGGGGATTTGTTGTGTTTACGCTATTTGTAACCCATATTTTAATGCCTCGTCTTAAATCAAAAAAGAAAGATGATAATTTCGAATGTGGAATTGAGGTACAAGGAAATGCTCGTTTTCCTGTTTCCATTCGATACTTTATGACTGCTATTTTGTTTGTTCTTTTTGATGTAGAAGTTATTTTCTTTTACCCCTATGCAGTAAATTTCAATAAATTAGAACTTGAAGGACTTTTAGCTGTTATTATGTTTGTAGCTTTCTTCCTAATAGGATTTTTCTACGTATTCAAAAAAGGTGCATTAGAATGGGAAAAATAGAAGATTTAAAAGTAATCAACGGTGAAGGGTATCAATTAACAACCCTCGATAAAGCCATCGGTTTAGCGCGTGCAAATTCAGTTTGGCCACTTCCTTTTGCCACATCTTGTTGTGGAATTGAATTTATGGCAACCATGGGAAGCACCTATGATATGTCCCGATTTGGTATGGAACGTATGTCGTTTACGCCACGTCAGGCTGACTTATTAATCGTTGCAGGAACAATATCCAAAAAATTAGGCCCTGTATTGAAACAAATATATGAACAAATGGCAGAGCCTAAATGGGTTCTATCTGTTGGCGCATGTGCTTCTTCAGGAGGTATATTTGATACATACAGTGTTTTACAAGGAATTGATCGAATTATTCCCGTTGATGTTTATGTTCCTGGATGTCCTCCTCGACCTGAGCAAATAATTGATGGAGTAATTAATATTCACAAACTGGTAAAATTGGAATCTATGAGACGCCGATACAGTGATGAATACAAAGACTTATTGAAAACTTACCAAATCGATATTACAGATGAGCGCGATAAGTAATGAACAGGTATTGAATAGGCTCAATGAATTTTTTGCAGCCGATATTCTATCAAATGAGGAGCCTTTTGGTTTACTAACGCTGGAAATAACACCTTCTAAATCCTACGAGATTATTGAATGGTTAAAAAACGACACTGTTTTACAATGTGATTTCCTGACAAATATTGCAGCGATTCATTATCCAAAAGATACAAATCGAGAAATTGTAGTTGTTTATCAATTGCATAGTTGGAGAAATAATTTCCGTTTACGGTTAAAAGCATTTCTGCCAATTTCAAATCCTTCCATTGCAACAATAGTTCCCATCTACAATGGAGCTAATTGGATGGAGCGTGAAAGCTATGATTTCTATGGCGTTAATTTCACTGGACACCCTGATTTACGCAGAATATTAAATGAAGATTCAATGGATTATTTTCCCATGCGAAAAGAGTACCATTTGGAAGATGAAACAAGAGAAGATAAAGATGATCGCTTTTTTGGAAGATTTTAAATCATATGGAAGCTAAAGAAAAATATAAAGAAAACCAGCTAAACGATCTGTCTAAGGATACAATTGACGGTGAAATAGCTACCATAAATTTTGGACCAACCCATCCTTCAACTCATGGTATTTTTCAGAATGTGTTGCAAGTGGATGGTGAAAAAATTGTTTCTGCCGAACAAACCGTTGGATATATTCATCGTGCATTTGAAAAATTAGCGGAACGAAGACCTTTCAATCAAATTACACCAATTACTGACCGGTTAAATTACTGCTCCTCTCCTATTAATAATATTGGATGGGAGATGACTGTAGAGAAACTTATTGGAGCTGAAATTCCAAAAAGAGTGCAATACATGCGTGTCATTATTATGGAATTGGCGCGTATTGCTGATCATTTAATTTGTGATTCAGTTGTTGGAGTAGATGCTGGAGCATTAACAAGCTTTTTCTACCCTTTTACAGAACGTGAAAAAATTTATGAGCTTTACGAAGAAATTTGTGGCGCTCGATTAACCACGAACATTGGTAGAATTGGTGGTTTCGAAAGAGATTTTAATGAAACATTTCATACCAAATTAAAATCCTTCCTTAAAACCTTCCCTCCTGCTTTTGAAGAATTCAATTCTATGCTTGAGCGGAATCGAATTTTTATGGATCGTACGAAAGGTGCTGGACCTATTTCAGCAGAAAGGGCGCTAAACTATTCATTTACAGGCCCAAATCTTCGCGCAGCCGGTGTTGACTATGATGTACGAGTTGCTCAACCCTATTCCTCCTACGAAGATTTTGATTTTATCATTCCTGTTGGGGTTAATGGTGATACTTACGACCGTTTTATGGTGCGTCAAGAAGAGATTCGCCAAAGTATGAGAATCATTCAACAAGCTTATTCAAATTTACCAGAAGGCCCATACAAAGCTGATCTACCAGAGTTTATCTTACCTCCAAAAAATGAGGTCTATAATCAAATGGAAGCGTTAATCTATCATTTCAAGATTATTATGGGTGAAACGCACATTCCGGCTGGTGAGGTTTATCATGCCGTGGAAGGTGGAAACGGTGAGTTAGGTTATTACCTAATTAGCGATGGTGGAAGAAACCCGTACCGTTTACAATTTAGAAGACCTTGTTTTATATATTACCAAGCATATCCTGAAATGATTAAAGGAATGACGATAAGTGATGCAGTACTCACATTGAGTAGTATGAACGTAATTGCAGGTGAATTAGACGCATAGATTATGAAATTACACGTTGATTGGAACAAACGACACGCGGAGAAAAGGGAATTAAGTCCTGAATCTTTGGGAAAAGTAAATGAATTAATGACCCATGTTCCTGAGGGAAAACATAAAAGTGCGTTGATTCGTGTGTTACATCTAGCTCAAATTGAATTTGGGTGGCTGAGCATAGAAACAATGGATTATGTGGCGGAATTATTAAAAATTCAACCGATTGAAGTGTATGAAGTGGCAACATTTTATACCATGTTCCATTTAGATCCAGTTGGAAAGCATGTTTTTGAAGTTTGTAGAACAGGACCTTGCATGTTGGTGGGAAGTGATGATATTATTTCGCACATTGAAAATAAATTGAACATTAAGGTTGGTGAAACCACTCAAGACGGTATGTTCACCTTGAAAACAGCGGAGTGTTTAGGCGCTTGTGGGTATGGACCCATGCTACAATGCCGACATAAAAACCATGAGTTTTTAACGAAAGATAAAGTTGATGAACTAATTGATGCCTATCGATCAGGCCAATTTGAATCCTAAGTATATGAAAGGAAGAAAATTACTTATAGAACAAGTCAATATTCCGGGCATCGAAACTTTTGATGTCTACAGAAAAAATGGTGGTTATCGATCAGTTGATAAAGCGATTAAAACGATGTCACCAGATGATGTCGTTGAAGAAGTAAAAAAATCAGGTTTGCGCGGAAGAGGTGGAGCAGGATTTCCTACCGGAATGAAGTGGTCTTTTTTAGCAAAACCAGAGGGAGTTTCTCGTTATTTGGTATGTAATGCTGATGAATCTGAACCTGGAACATTCAAGGACCGATATTTAATGGAGCACCTTCCACATTTATTAATTGAAGGAATGATTACATCAAGCTATGCTTTAGGCTGTAATTTATCCTTTATCTATATTCGTGGCGAATTCATGTGGATTCTTCATATTTTAGAAAAGGCAATTGCTGAAGCATATGCTCAAGGATATCTTGGGAAAAATATTTTAGGTTCTGGATATGACCTAGATTTACGCGTAATGCCTGGTGGTGGAGCCTATATTTGTGGCGAAGAAACAGCCTTGATTGAATCATTGGAAGGAAAACGTGGAAATCCTAGAATCAAACCTCCATTCCCAGCAGTAAAAGGATTATGGGGATGTCCTACAGTTGTAAATAATGTTGAAAGTATTGCCGCAGTTGTTCCAATTGTGAATGATGGAGGTGATGCCTATGCTCAAATTGGAATTGGAAGAAGTACTGGAACTAAGTTAATTTCAGCAAGTGGAAATTTGGCTCGTCCAGGAGTTTATGAAATTGATTTAGGTTTATCGGTTGAAGAATTTATATACGGCGATGATTATTGTCGTGGAATGGCCAATGGTAAAAAGTTAAAAGCATGTATTCCTGGCGGATCGTCAGTTCCTATTTTACCACATTACCTAGTAACCAAAACGGCTGCTGGTGAAGATCGTTTAATGACCTATGAAAGTCTTTCTGACGGTGGGTTTGCTACAGGATCTATGTTAGGTTCAGGTGGATTTATTGTGTTTGACGAAGATCAATGTATAGTTCGAAACACATGGAATTTTGCTCGATTCTATTCTCATGAGTCTTGTGGACAATGTTCTCCATGTCGTGAAGGTACAAGTTGGATGGAAAAAGTACTTTATCGTTTGGAAAATGGTCAAGGAAATTTAAGAGATATTGATTTATTAGCCGAAATCAATAAAAAAATTGAAGGAAATACGATTTGTCCATTAGGTGATGCCGCTGCTTGGCCTGTAGCTGCCGCTATTCATCATTTCAGGGAAGAATTTGAATGGCACGTAACAAATAAAGAAGAATCACAAACAAGAAACTTTGGGTTAAGTAAAGAACCTGTAAGTGCATAGATCGGGAGTTATGATTAAAGTTACTATAGATAATATTGAGGTAGAAGTAGAACCAGGTACTACAATACTTAATGCAGCACGGCAAATTGGTGGTGAGGTTGTTCCACCTGCGATGTGTTATTACAGCAAACTACCTGGAACTGGAGGTAAATGTAGAACGTGTTTAGTGGAAGTTGCTGCAGGCTCTACAGCAGACCCAAGACCCATGCCTAAATTGGTTGCTTCTTGTTCTACGAACGTGATGGATGGCATGATTGTAAAAAACAAAACCTCAGAAAAAGTACACGAAAATCGTGGTGGTGTTGTCGAGTTTTTATTAGCGAATCATCCATTAGATTGTCCTGTTTGTGATCAAGCAGGTGAATGTCATTTACAAGATTTAGGATACGAACATGGTTCGCAGAAAAGTAGATACGAAGAAGAAAAACGAACGTTTGACCCAATAGATATTGGTGATACCATTAAATTACACATGAATCGATGCATTCTTTGTTATCGATGTGTTCATGTTGCCAATAATTTAACTGAAAATCGAGTTCACGGAGTGTTAAACAGAGGTGAACATGCTGAAATCAGTACATACATAGAAAATGCCATCGATAATGATTTTTCTGGAAATATGATTGATGTTTGTCCTGTTGGTGCTTTGACTGATAAAACATTTCGTTTTAAAAGTCGTGTTTGGTTTTTGAAACCTATGGAAGCAGAATGCAGTTGTACGAAATGTTCTGGTAAAGTGGTTCTATGGATGTTCGGGAACGAAGTATATCGTGTTACAGCACGAAAAGACACCTACGGAGAAGTAGAAGATATTGAAGGAAAACCAGGTTGGATATGTAACGAATGTAGATTTGAGAAAAAAGATACTGCAAAATGGAACGTAACCGGACCAAGAGTAGTAGATCGTCATTCGGTAATTTCTCAAGGGAAATATGAAACAAAAATAGATTCGCCAACAAAAAATATTGAATAATGGATACGGCGCTTTTAATTGAAAAATTCTCACTGGTAATAATCGTTTTCCTAATATCATTAGGTATTGCAGCGTATTCTACTTATTTCGAACGGAAATTGGCGGCATGGATTCAGGATCGAATTGGACCTGATCGTGCTGGACCATTCGGTTTACTTCAACCAATTGCAGATGGGGTAAAAATGTTTATGAAAGAAGATTTCATACCAAAAAACTCAGACAAATGGTTATTTATAATTGGACCTGGAATTTCAATGTTCACAGCATTAATCACAAGTACAATAATTCCTTGGGGACCGCCAATTGAAATTTTCGGAAGACAAATCTCCCTTCAAATTGCTGATTTTAATATTGGCGTTTTATTCATTTTTGGAGTTGTTTCTATTGGAGTTTATGGAATCATGATTGGTGGTTGGGCTTCCAATAATAAGTACTCACTTTTCGGTGCAATACGGGCTTCCTCCCAAATGATTTCCTACGAGCTAGCGATGGGTATTTCATTGATTACCATAATTTTACTTACCGGAAGCTTGAGCTTAACTGATATTGTTAAAAGTCAACACGGAATGAATTGGAATATCTTCTATCAACCCGTTTGTTTCTTAATTTTCTTTATTTGTTCACTCGCTGAAACAAACAGAGCTCCTTTTGATTTGGCGGAATGCGAATCTGAACTTGTTGGTGGTTATCATACAGAATATTCCTCCATGAAACTAGGCTTATTTTTATTTGCAGAATACGTTTCCATGTTTATTTCTTCTGCCCTAATGGCGATTCTTTTCTTTGGAGGATATAATTTCCCAGGTATGGATTATTTTGATGGAAATATCCTTGCCATTCTGGGCGTTCTCGTATTTTTTACTAAAACATTTTTATTCATATTTGTTTTCATGTGGATTCGATGGACAATTCCACGTTTTAGATTTGATCAATTAATGCATTTGGGTTGGAAAACTCTAATTCCGGTTGCGATAATTAATATGTTAATTACAGCAGTGGTAATCGCCTTCAATAAAGGTTGGTTCTAAAAATTAAAAGAAATGGAAAGCTTCACTAATAGGAAAAAAGTTGTTTCTGACAAACCAATGACATTCATTGAGAAACTGTATTTACCTGCTATTTTTAGTGGGATGATGATTACATTGAAACACATCCTAACACGCAAAAAAACTATAAAATATCCTGAAGAAGTTCGAGTATTTGCACCTGTTTATAGAGGACAACATGTTCTGAAACGTGATGAAGAAGGAAGAGAAAATTGTACTGCCTGCGGATTGTGCGCTGTTGCATGTCCAGCTGAGGCGATAACAATGGTAGCGGATGAAAGAAAACGTGGCGAAGAAAATTTATATCGAGAAGAAAAATATGCTTCAACCTATGAAATTAATATGTTGAGATGTATCTTTTGTGGGCTATGCGAAGAGGCATGTCCAAAAGAGGCAATTTTTCTTACAGATAGAATCGTTCCAACCGAATTTGAACGAGCGGACTTTATTTATGGGAAAGAAAAATTGGTTGAATCAATGGACGATAGAATTGACATTACCTTAAGACAAAATACAGGAAAAAGAGGAGCAATATGACATTAGAACTAATATCAATAATATTGGGAGGAATGACTATCGGTTCAGCACTGATGGTAATTCTCAGCAAACACCCAATTAGAAGCGTACTTTACTTAGTAATTACATTTTTCTTTATTTCGGGACATTTCATATTAATGAACGCTCAATTTTTGGCAATTGTTAATATTATCGTTTATGCTGGTGCCATAATGGTGCTTTTCCTTTTCGTACTTATGCTGTTAAACTTGAACAAAGTAAACGAACCCAAAACAAACAATTATGTATCCTTCACCGCTATTATTGCAGGAGGAGCCCTTCTACTTGTGATCTTGGCAGCGTTGAAAGACGGATTAACATTTAACCATACCATAATTAAAGGTGACATTGGATTAGTAGAAAATTTAGGAACTCTTTTGTTCTCTAAATACGTTGTTCCTTTTGAAATTTCTTCGATTTTATTTATTTCTGCAATGGTTGGAGCTGTATTGCTTGCCAAAAGAGAAAAACAACACATAGATTAGTTATGCCAACAGTTTTATCTATAACACCGGGATTAACCGTAGATTACTACGTGATTCTTTCCTCCATTCTTTTTTCTATTGGAGCAATCGGACTTATGACACGCAAAAATATGATTGTCATGTTGATGTGTATTGAATTAATGCTAAACTCAGTAAATCTTTTATTGGTAGCATTTTCAACTTATTTCAATCAAGGTGATGCGCAAATTTTTGTTTTCTTCATTGTGGTTGTTGCAGCAGCTGAAGCTACAGTGGGATTGTCTATTTTGATTCTTGCTTACCGAAATAAACGGAATATTGACGCAGACTTATTTAACAATTTAAACGGGTAATCGATGGGAACTGAAACCTTAATACTATTAGTTTTACTTTTTCCACTTATTGGGGGTATACTAAATGGAACAATTGGAAAAAATTTGTCCGAAACCGTTGTTGGAACAATTGGTACTCTTATGGTTGCAATACCATTTGTTATTTCTTTCAGTATATTTCTTTCACTCGAGTCAATCGTAAATATCCCTCTTTTTTCAATTCTAAAATTATCCAATCTCACATTGACTGCCGGATTACAAGTGGATTCGCTTGCGATTTGGATGACAATGATAATAACTGGTATTGGTTCGTTAATACATATATTCTCAATGGGATATATGAAAGGAGATCCTGGGTTTTATAAATTCTTTACTTATTTGAATTTATTCATCTTCTCCATGTTAATTTTGGTATTGGGTAGCAGTTATTTTATGCTCTTTTTTGGATGGGAAGGTGTTGGAATCTGTTCATATTTGTTAATTGGTTTTCATTACAACGACAAACAAAAAGGTTTTCTCAATACACTTGCAGCACGGAAAGCTTTTGTAATGAACCGTATAGGTGATTTAGGTTTGTTAATCGGTTGTTTTTTATTAATTAATCAATTTGGCTCACTTGAATTTTCTGTGATTGCTGAAAAAATGAAATCACTTTCAATTGCCACTGATTCTGTTGCTATTATTGGAATTACATTGTGTTTGTTTATTGCAGCTACTGGTAAATCTGCCCAAATTCCATTATTTACTTGGTTGCCAGATGCAATGGCCGGACCAACTCCCGTTTCTGCATTAATTCATGCAGCAACAATGGTAACTGCTGGTATTTACCTAGTTGTTCGTTCCAATTTCCTTTTTGAATTGGCACCATATACACAAAATATAATCCTGTATATTGGACTTGCTACTTCGTTGGTTGCTGCATTTATTGCAATGCGTCAAAATGATATTAAAAAAGTGCTCGCTTATTCTACGGTTTCTCAATTGGGTTTAATGTTTGTTGCACTTGGATTAGGTTCATATACCGTAGCCATTTTTCACGTAACAACGCATGCATTTTTTAAAGCGCTTCTATTCTTAGGTTCTGGAAGTATTATCCATGCAAATCATCATGAACAAGATATTACCAAAATGGGTGGTCTAAAGAAATATATGCCGGTGACACACCTCGTTTTCTTACTTGGTACACTAGCCATTGCTGGTTTCCCATTACTATCAGGTTTTTTCTCAAAAGATGAAATTTTAGCCGCAGGGTTTGTTCATAGCCCATTGATTTTTTCTTTATTGATTTTATCCGCTTCTTTAACTGCTATTTACATGTTTCGAATGTATTTCCTGGTGTTCTTTGGACAATTTAGAGGTGATCATCATACGAAAGAAAATTTACATGAAAGTCCAGGCGTGATGACTTTCCCATTAATCGTTTTAGCAGTTTTCTCTGTGTTGGGAGGCGCCTTGAATTTACCCGATTTTATTGTATCAAATGGAGCTCATTGGTTAGATAACTTCCTTAATCATGGAACGTTTGGATTAGACAAAATTCATCCACACCATTTAGAAACAAGTTCTGCCGTTGGAATTATGATTGGAACGAGTATTATTACTTTTCTAATCATTGGAATTTCTTACTGGATGTATGTTTCAAAACAAAAAGTAACCAAGGATGAACATGACTTTACAGGATGGGAAAAACTTTCTTCCAAAAAATTATATCTTGATGAGATTTATCACGCTTTATTTGTAAAACCAATTGAATGGAAGGCTTCAAAAGTGCTGCCATTTATTGAAAACAATATTTTAGTCAAAGGAATTGGACTTTTGACTCACATGATCAGCTTTTCAGGATCTCAAATACGTAAAATTCAAACTGGAATTTTATCTAGTTATTTTTTCTGGATGATTTTGGGTATCGTTGGTTTAATTAGTTATTATTTAATTTATATCGAGCTGTGGAACTTCTAATTACATCAGTTGTTTTGGGATTAATTTCCTTTTTAATTCCCCGAAATAGCATCAAACTATTTGGGTTAGTTGGTAGTCTTGTGTCTGCTGCTATTACTATTATTCATATTTTAAACTTCGAAATAGGTTCATCTGTTTCACTTTTTGAAACCACCGAAATGCCTTTTGGTTTAACATTTCAAATAGGCTATGATGGTTTAGGTTTGTTAATGATCGCATTGACCAATTTTATAATTCCTATAATTCTACTTAGTAATTTCAGAAATACAAATACTTCTGAAAATAGTACTTTTCATGCCCTTGTTTTTTTCATGCAATTTGGCTTACTAGGTGTTTTTACAGCGGCTGATGGTATCTTATTTTATATTTTTTGGGAATTTACTTTAATTCCTGCATTCCTTATTTTATACTGGTTTGGAAATGGTACAAATAAAGTTTTATTAAAGTTCTTCATTTATACTTTAATAGGATCCTTAGGAATGCTGCTTTCCTTCATTGCATTAGGTTTAAAAGCAAACTCATTTGCCTACGCTGATTTATTAGCCGTTCATCTTCCTGCTAAAGAGGCATGTTGGATCATTTCCGGTTTCCTTCTTGCTTTTGCAATTAAAATTCCACTTTTCCCTTTTCATACTTGGCAACCTGACACTTATACTTCCGCACCTATGTCCGGAACAATGTTACTTTCAGCGTTGATGTTAAAAATGGCATTATTTGGAATGATTAAATGGATGATTCCATTGGTTCCTGAAGGTGTCGCTGAAATCAAATGGTTAGTAATCGTTTTAGGTGTGGTTGGTATTCTCTACGCCGGTGTCATTTGTATTAAACAACAAGACATTAAGCGCTTATTCGCCTATGCTTCTATTAGTCACTTAGGATTAATTGCTGCTGGAATTATGGTATTTACGAAAGATGCGCTCGTTGGAGCATCTGTTCAAATTGTAAATCACTCATTAATTGCAATTGGTTTATTCCTAGTTGCTGATATACTTGAATCACGTTTAAAAACACGCGATTTGAAGCAAATGCAAGGAACAGCTACGTTAGCCCCTAAATTTGGTTTTTGGTTCGCTATTATCGCATTCGCATCCGTTTCTGTGCCATTTACTGCAGGATTTATAGGTGAATTCACCTTATTGAAAGAATTAACAGAATTTCACTTTGCCGTTGGCCTTCTTTCAGCTACTACGCTTGTATTTGGTGCAGTATATACTTTAAGGGCATATCAATTAAGTATGTTTGGAGCACCTAAAAATGACTCTTTTGAAGACTTGCATTGGAATGAGTTGCTTGTATTCGTTCTTTTAACAATTGCAATTGTTGGAATCGGATTGTTTCCTCAATTCATTGCAGATCTTGTGGGACCGAGTCTTGACAAGCTCATAATAATTTTTAACGAAACAACTACGCACTAATATGGAGGCTATCATACTTTTATTTATAACTGGAATAATTGCCTTGTTTTTAGGTATTTTCAATCAAGCAAAATTAACGACAACCATATCCGTTATTGGTTTAATTGGAGCGGCTTTAGTTCAACATTATCCGCTTAATATTCTTTCAGACGAATATAATTTATTGGAGTTTAATCAAGTTGGAAACGCTTTTGTTTCATTGGCTATTCTATTAACGGCATTAATCATTCTTTCTGGTGATAAGGTTTTCAATGAGGAAAAAGATCATATTGGCGATTATAATGCCTTACTATTATTTTCCCTTAGTGGTGGTATTATTTTGATCGGCTTTAAAGATTTATTTATGTTTTTTCTTGGTCTTGAAATACTTTCTATTCCATTGTATGTTCTTGCTGGATCAAAAAAACAATCGTCTACATCCTCTGAAGCTGCTGTAAAATATTTTTTCATGGGGGCTTTTGCAACCTGTTTATTACTTTTTGGCGTGGTATTAACTTATGGAGCAACTCAATCATTCGAACTAACAGAAATCCTTTCCAAAACGATTAATTCATCCGGAAATGCAATGTTATTTATTGGAATGATTTTTATTTTAGCGTCTTTTCTCTTTAAAGTTGGCGTTGCTCCTTTTCATTTTTGGGTTCCAGATGTTTATCAAGGTAGTCCAACGGTATTTATGGGATATATGTCGTCGGTCGTTAAAGTGGTTGGGATATATGCTTTTATTAAGTTTTTTCACCTCGCGTTTGGCGGCTTATATGATTTCTGGTCAACCTTAATTGCTATTTTGATAGGTATTTCAATGTTTGTCGGGAATTTAACAGCGCTGGTGCAAACCAAGTTTAAGCGTTTGATGGCCTATTCAAGTATTACGAATGGAGCTTATGCGTTAATGGCGATTTTATATCCGGATGCTTTAGTTGACTCCACTCTTTGGGTTTTTATGTTGGGATATGGAACTTCTGTAGTTGCTCTATTAACTATTTCCATGATATTGAATGATGAATCTGATGAAATCTCAGCATTTAAAGGAATCGGCTATCGCAAACCTTTGATAGGACTGGTAGCCATTGCAGCATTATTGTCAACTTCTGGGATTCCACCAATGACTGGTTTTTTTGGTAAATTAATGTTGTTCTCTAGTGTTTGGTCCTATTACCCCTGGTTAATTGTATTTGCGTTAATTAACTCAGCGATAGGAGTTTTTATCTACCTAAGATTGATCATGACAATTATGTCTAAAGAATCGGCAGGCGATGCTAAAGAAATAACAGTTAGTCCTTTACAAACCGTTGTACTTCTAATTAGTTTATTACTTTTAGTTGGAGGTTGGTTGATGCTTCTGTGCTGGAAGTGATTACAGCCTTTATTGCTGAATAATTTTGGTGTACTATAATGCTATTAATTCATCGGAATTAAACCTACAATCTGTAAGTACCAATTAACAAAGAAATTCTCTTTATTTTTTTTATCTGATTTCAAACGAGATTTATTTTTCTTCGATAAAGTTATTTCTAAAAATAAACCTTCGATATACTACTGAGATTAACACACTATTCAAGGTTACATAAACCATTAAAGCCAATAAAGAAAGAGTCATTGTGAATTCAGCACTGAAGAACATTTCAGGACTTTTCTTCATTTCGCTAAACAATTGATCCTTAGAATAGGCTTTAAATTGCGGA